>NZ_JBWZNF010000002.1:0-753752 GCF_056945715.1 Rhodococcus sp. MurmanLake-1
GCGGTGGACGAGATCTTTGCTCGTTCCGGTGGTGGCGCGTTGCAGTTGAACACGCCGATGCAGCGGTTCTGGCGTGACGCGCATGCCGGTCTCGCGCACGCGATCCACGTACCCGGTTCCATCTTCCACGCGTCGACGCTCTCGCAGCTCGGTGGCGAACCGCAGGGCATCCACCGCTCGATGATCTAGTCCCACAATCACTCTCGAAGCAAGGACGGTTAGGCATGACTGAAATTCGGGGCCTGGGGTATCTCAGGATCCAAACGCAGGACGTGGCTCGCTGGCGCGAGCTCGTGGTCGACGGACTCGGCCTCGCGGTCGGTAGTGGCCCGGAAGCCGACGGCCTCTACTTGCGCCTGGACGAGCGTCGTGCGCGACTGATCGTCCTGCCCGGTGAGACGGACAAGGCTCTCGCAGTGGGCTGGGAAGTGCGAGATCAGTTCGCGCTCCAGCGTGTTCGTGAAGAGGTCGAGAAGGCCGGAGTCGAGGTCGAGGTTCTTTCCGAGGTCGACGCCAGCTACCGCGATGCCGAGCAGGTCATCGCATTCGACGATCCCAATGGCAACCGCGTCGAGGTTTTCTTCGGACCGGTACTCGACCACAGCCCGTTGGTCACCCCGCACGGCGGCCGCTTTGTCACCGGTGATCAGGGACTCGGCCATGTGGTGCTTCCGGTTACGCGTTTCGACGAGGCGTACACCTTCTACACCGAGGTGCTCGGATTCCTCCCGCGCGGTTCCATCCGTCTCGGCGGAATCGATGCGCCGCCGCCGGCTCGCCGCGTTCGCTTCATGGGTGTCAACCAGCGCCACCACAGCCTGGCGCTGTGCCCGGCGCCGCCGGTTGACGAACCCGGTCTCGTGCATCTGATGATGGAAGCCGAGACTCTCGACGCCGTCGGTCAGGCTCTCGATCGTGTTGCCAAGCTCGGCTTCTCGATCTCCTCGACGTTGGGTCGCCACACGAACGACAAGATGGTCTCGTTCTACGTGCGCGCACCCGGTGGCTGGGATCTCGAGTTCGGTTGTGAAGGCACGCTTGTCGACGAAACCTTCTACACCGCTGAGGAAATCACGGCGGACAGCTACTGGGGCCATGACTGGTCCGACAGTGAACCGCTGGCCGCGTTCACTCCCAAGAGCTAGTTCTGACGCAACAAAAAAGCTCGGTCCCGACGCCTGTCGGGACCGAGCTTTTTCGTGTGCTCGATCAGGAAGCTGCTGCTGCCAAACCGGTTTCGAGGTCGGCGAGGATGTCGTCGATTCCTTCGATACCGACCGCGAGGCGGACGAGCCCCGGGGTGACACCCGAAGCGAGCTGCTCCTCGGGGGTGAGCTGCGAGTGCGTCGTCGACGCGGGGTGGATGACGAGTGAGCGAACGTCACCGATGTTGGCGACATGGCTGTGCAGCGTCAGTGCGTTGACGAACTTCTTGCCTGCATCGACTCCACCGGCGAGCTCGAACGCGACGATGGCGCCGGTTCCCTTGGGAGCCAGCTGCTTTCCACGCTCGTGCCAGGGTGAGGATTCCAGTCCGGCGTACGCGACCGACGTGACTTCAGCGCGGCCCTCGAGGAATTTCGCGACCTTCTGGGCGTTGGACACGTGGCGCTCGATGCGCAGGCTCAGTGTCTCGATGCCCTGCGAGATGAGGAAGGCGTTGAACGGTGCGATGGCCGAGCCGAGGTCGCGCAGAAGCTGAACGCGTGCCTTGAGGGCGTAGGCGGGTGCACCGAGATCGGCGAAGGTGACGCCGTGGTAGCTGGGGTCGGGGGTCGTGAAGTTGGTGTGGCGTCCCTGGGTCCAGTCGAACGTGCCGCCGTCGACGATGACGCCGGCGATCGCGGTGCCGTGTCCACCAAGGTATTTGGTGGCGGAGTGGACGACGATGTCGGCGCCGTGCTTCAGCGGCTGAATGAGGTACGGAGTTGCAACCGTGTTGTCCACGATCAGCGGGATGCCGTGCTCATGAGCGACTGCGCTGATGCCGGGGATGTCGAACACGTCGTTCTTGGGGTTGGAGATGGTTTCGCCGTAGAACGCCTTGGTGTTCGGACGGATTGCCTCACGCCAGTGATCGAGGTTGTCCGGGTCCTCGACGAAGTCGACGGTGATGCCGAGCTTGGGCAGCGTGTAGTGGAAGAGGTTGTACGTGCCGCCGTACAGGCGAGGGCTGGAGACGATGTGGTCCCCGGCCTCGGCGAGGTTGAGGATCGCGAAGGACTCGGCGGCCTGACCGGACGCAACCAGCAGAGCCGCGACTCCGCCTTCGAGAGCGGCGATGCGCTGCTCGACGGCGTCCTGCGTCGGATTCATGATGCGGGTGTAGATGTTGCCCGGCTCGGCGAGGCCGAAGAGCGCCGCCGCATGGTCGGTGTTGTCGAAGACGTAGCTGGTGGTCTGGTAGATCGGAAGCGCTCGAGCGTTGGTAGCGCTGTCCGGGCCCTGTCCGGCGTGGACCTGCTTGGTTTCGAACGACCAATCTGCGGTCGGATCGGTGTCGACGGGGGTGTTCTCGCTCATGAATTCATACTCCGTGGTGAAGGTGGGTTGGTGCGGGTCAGGCGGTTTCGACGACTGTATGCACTGGGACGGGATTTCGGGTGAGATCGAGTACGGGGCAGTGGGCGTCGACCGTCTCCTGCAACTCGAGGTATCGCTCGCGAGTTTCCGGACCGGTCAGGGTCACCACGACGCGAACCTCGGAGAATCCCGGGCGGACGGCATCGTCGAATCCGAAGAATCCACGAACGTCGAGGTCGCCTTCTGCCCTGGCCGAGATGTCGTCGAGCGCGATACCGAGCTTGTCCGCCCACACACGGTAGGTGACCACCTGGCAGGAGAGCAGGGATGCGAGGTAGTACTCGACGGGATTGGCTGCGGTGTTCTCGCCGCCGAGGGCCGGCGGCTCGTCGACCTCGACGGTGTACTTACCGAGAGAAATGGTGCTGGCAACGGCGTCGTGCGCCTGAGCGGATGCCTTGAAGACGACGTGCGCTTTGCTTGCGTCCTTGTCGATGGCGTCGGCATTGGCTGCTACGACGGAACTCAGGTGCGAGATCGAAGCGGTGGTCATGACAGAAATGTCCCCTGATCTGGGTGTACATACGAGTATCGACGTGAGCGGCGCTCACGTCGTAGGTCCGATCAGTAGATCGGACACCCGGATGTACAGACGTGCGCAAAATCGACATGGCGTCGCCGCGTCAGCAGCGTGCCCGTCTCGTATGCGCCAATTCCAGTCACGGAAGAGACTGTAACCGGTTCACACCCTTTCCGACCAGCCCTATAGGAAATCCGTCTCGGATCGTGGTCGCTCATGTGGGCGGCAGTCCGCTCCACTGCGGCGTCCGACGGCTCGCAAAAGCGTCGAGTCCTTCGGCGATGTCCGGCGATCGGAGCACCGCGTCCTTGGCGTCGTCGGTGATGGTCCATCCGGCAGTATCGGCCTCGGCGTAGAGAGCGTCGATTGCCTTCAGGCTCAGGCTTACCGAGGTCGGAGAGGACTCGCAGATCTCGGCCGCCATCACCAGAGCCTCGTCGAGCGCCTTACCCGGGGCAGTCACTGCATTGACGACGCCGAGATCTTTCGCTCGATCGGGATCGAGAGTGCGCCCGGTGATCAGGAGTTCGCGAGCGACATTGATCGGAAGGGCACGTGGCGCCCGAAAGAGCGCACCGGACGTCGCAACCAGACCGCGTTTGGTTTCGGGTAGACCGAATTGTGCTGTGGCGGAAGCGACGATCAGATCGCAGGCCAATGCGATTTCGAAGCCGCCGCCCAGCGCGTATCCCTCCACTGCGGCGATCAGAGGCTTGTTTCGCTGACGCCGAATGACGCCGTACTCACCGCCGCGAGGCATGCGAAGGTCGGCTCGCTCTCGGATATCGGTTCCGGCGCAAAAGATGTTGGGGGTTCCGGTGATGATGCCGACCCACAGAGAAGGGTCGTCGTCGAGAAGGTTCAGTGCGGCTTCGATTCCCTCGGCAGTTTCACGATTGATCGCATTACGACGTTCTTCGCGTTCGATCCTGACGATGAGAACGCGGTCGTGGCGTTCTGTGGAAACAGTCGACATAATTGGACTGTAGTCCATCTATCGAAGGGGTGGTGCGTCAACTGGCGAGACCGACATTGGACACATTCCGGACTGTGGCGAAGACTGTGTTCTGAGGCGGAGAAAGGCAGGTCGACGTGATTTCCAAACGAGAACAGAACAAGCGCGATACCAACGACAGGTTGCTCTTAGCTGCTCGAATTCTGTTCTCGGCAAAGGGTTTCGCCAGCACGACCGTCGACGACATCGCCGAGCGAGCCGAGGTGTCGCGAGCCACCTTCTTCAATTACTTCCAGGGCAAGGACTCGGTTCTCGAGGCGCTGCACAGTGATCATCTCGATCAGCTTGCGGCACTGGTGGATCAGCTCATGGAATCTCCGATGCCGACCTCTGATCGGATCTCCCGGATTTTTCAGGACTTTGCGCAACAAGCGATCATGCATCCGCGCTATCTGCGCATGGTGACTGCAGAACTCGAGCGCGACTTCGCCTCCTCCGGAGCGGGGGCGGCACACGATCATCGGTTCCATGTGGAACTTCTGCGGATCGTCACTGCCGGTATCGAAGCCGGCGAAGTGAGATCGGACTACCCGCCGCTGTTTCTCGCGCAGATCATCGGCGGTACGTACGGAGCGTTGGTTCGCTTCTGGCGGCAAGACGCCGATTACGACGTGGTCGGCGAATTCGATCGCGGTGCCAGGTACGTCGCGGAAGGCATCGCTGCTCGCTGAGTCGACTCAGGACGTGGTGCCGGCTCAGGGTGTGGGCACTACCAGGGGCAGCATCTGCTGGACGCTCTCCGAAAGATAGTTCGCGGCAGTCTGATCACCGGACAGGTGGCGAAGCAGACTCTGCTGGAACAGGCCGTCGAAGATCGCGTACATCGCCGGCGAGGTGACCGAGGGCTCCACGTCGAGAAGCTCGGCATAGCGAGAGACGATGCGCCAGATCATGTTTTCGAGACTCTCGTCGATCGCGGCCACGTCGGTTCGGAACGACTCCTCGAACATCGACTGCGCGCGCAGGTCGTACCAGAGGCGGTGCATCGTCGGCTCGTCGATCATGGTCTCGGCGAGCAGCGCGCCGAAACCCGTTTTCAGTTCCTCCGGCGTCTGAGCGGTGGCGACGATGCCGTCGTAGCGGGTGACGCAGCGTGCCTTGTAGTGGCGCACGCAGTGGGTGATGAGATCGACCTTGTCGCTGAAGTAGTAGTGCAGGACGCCGTGGGAGAACTCCGAATTCTGGGCGATTTCGCGCAGGCTCGTGCGTGCGTAGCCTAGTTCGGCCAGCGTTTGCAGTGCGGCCTCGGCCAGTTGATCACGTCGCTCGGAAAATTTGTCGACCTGACGACGTGACACCTTGTCTGCGTTCGACTGCTTGTCCAGGGAACTAGGTGCAGCCTTTTTCCCTGCCCCACTTGGCTTCTCGACTGTCGTGGTCACGATGGCACGTCCTGTTCCCTGCGGTTTCCACAGCGGCACGATCGCCGCGTCCGAATCAGTGTAACCCCTGGTCTTTGACGAGCGTGTAACAAAATCTTGACAGTCGTCAAGATTTCTCTTGACACTCGTCCAAAGTTGAATACTCTGTGACTCACACCACTTGGCAGCGTCGCTGTGAACGGTGGCATCGCGAGAGTCGTTTCAGTCATGGAGGCAGTCGAAAATGAGCGTGTTTGATCTCGAGGGACGAAAAGCACTGGTCACAGGTGGTGCCAAGGGGCTCGGAGCCGGAATGGCTGAGGCGTTGGCGAAGGCGGGGGCGTCGGTGATGATCGGCGATGTTCTCGAAGACGAAGGTCGTGCCACCGCAGAGGCCGTTGGTTCGGGCGGAGTCAAAACCGGGTTCGTAAAGCTGGACGTCACCGACGACGCCAACTGGGAAGAGGCAGTCGCGGCCACCGCGGAGACTCTCGGCGGCTTCGACATCCTCGTCAACAACGCAGGCATCGAGATTTCCTCGCTGGTGGTTGACCTCGATCCGGGCGACATCCGCCGTATGTGTGAGGTCAACATCCTCGGAACAGCGCTCGGAACCAAACACGGACTCCGCAGCATGCGTCCGGGTGGCGTAGCCGGAACCGGCGGCTCCATCATCAACATCTCTTCAGTGGCCGCAACCATTCCGTTTCCCGGGATCAGTGGATACTCCGCGACCAAGTCCGCGGTCGATCGCTTCACCAGAGTTGCCGCCGCCGAGTCGGGCAAGCTCGGCTACGGGGTCCGCGTCAACTGCATCTACCCGGGCCTCGTCGCCACGGAGATGGGTCTCGGACTCGCGGCGGACATGGAGAAGCTCGGCCTGTGGCCCAGTGCCGAAGCGGCAGTCGGCGACGTCATCGGTCTCACCCCGCTCGGCCGCCTCGGTGAAGTGAACGACATGGCCGACGCCGTGGTGTTCTTGTCCTCCGACGCCGCGCGATTCATCACCGGAATCGGCCTACCGGTCGACGGTGGCATGGGCATGTAACTGCCCTCCCCATTCGTACGTACACCCTTCTCACGTCTTCGAAAGGTTCCACGAACATGTCCGAAAAGAAGCCAGTCATCGTCTACGGCGTCTCCGGGTACACCGGCCGTCTGGTGTGTGAATACCTGCGCGAGTTCAACATCCCGTTCATCGCAGCCGGCCGCGATGCCGCTCGCATCCAAGAGGTCCTCGACAAGATCCCCGGTTTGGACACCGTCGATCACGAGGTCGTCGAGGTCGAGCACACCGTCGAGGCGCTCACTGAACTGTTCACCGGCGCACAGGTTGTCAGCAACATGGTCGGGCCGTTCATCAAGCTTGGCGGCACCGTCGTCGAGGCCGCGTTGAATGCCGGTTGCCACTACATGGACACCACCGGTGAGCAGGACTGGGTACTCGACGTCCAGGAGAAGTTCGGCGACAAGTACCAGGAGAAGGGCCTGCTTCTCTCGCCCGGTATCGCGCAGATGTACACCACCGGTGAGATCGCGGCCAACATCGCACTGGAAACGCCGGGTCTCGATACGCTCGACATTCTCGTGCTGTGGAAGGGATTTCCCACCTACGCCTCCACTCAGACGATCTTCACCATCCTCAAGGCGAACTGGTACTACCTCGAACAGAACAAGTACGTGCAGTGGGCGCCCGGCCAGACTTTCGACGTCGTCGTTCCCGGCCAGCACGAAACTGCGCTTGCATTGCCGTGGGGCGGAACTTGCCACCCGGTGTGGTTCAAGAACGATCCGCGAGTTTCCAACGTCAAGGCTGCGGGTGGGGTGTTCGACCGCACCGTGATGGAAGGTGTTGTCGCGACACAGAAGATCGTGGAGGAGCAGATCAAGACCCTGCCCGCCGACGAGCAGGAAGCCGCCTTGGCCGAGATCGCCGGTTCGGTTCAGGCGGGTATGCCCCCTCGTGAAAATCCGCGCATCAACACCTCACTCGACTCCGTCTACGCGTCGGGACCGCTGGGTCGCTCGCACGTCGTGATCCACGGAAACTGCAACTACAAGCAGACGGGCCTCCTGCACGCCTATGCAGCGCATTCGTTGCTTCAGCAGGCGCCCAAGAGGACCGGGCTTGCCTCGGCTTGCCAGGCGTTCGGCCATCGCGAACTGCTTGGCGCGCTACGTAGTTTCGGGCTGGCTCTGGAGCCGGAAGTAACCATCAACGCCTAGCTCGTCGCCCCCGTCATCATGTTCACGGCTCCCGGCGTGCGTCGCGCCGGGAGCCCCGCCCTGGAGGCTCCCCATGCGTTTGACCGACTATCTCGACAAGGGAGCCTCTCTTGGTTCCACCGCACCGTGTTTGACGATGGGGGAGCGCACTCTCTCCTACGGCGAGGTGCAACAGTTCAGCCGACGTTTCGCAGCTTCGCTCGCGGCTTCGGGCATCGCGGCGGGCGAGAAGGTCGCGATTTTGTCCGGCAATGACCCGATCTCGTTCTCCTGCGTATTCGGTATCAGTAGGGCTGGCGCGGTCTGGTGCCCGATCAACCCTCGCAACGAAGCTGCGGAGAACCGAGACCTGTTGGATCTGTTCGATTGTCGCGCTCTGTTCTTCCAGAAGTCCTATGCGCCGCTCGTCGACCAGATCAAGGACGCGCTTCCACAGTTGGTGACGCTCGTCTGTATCGACGGCGAATGGGATTCGGCACAGTCCCTCGAAAGCTGGCTCGGGGAGGAAGAACTCGACGCCGCGGCGCCCGACGACGTCACCATGCTGGTCGGTACCGGTGGTACGACGGGCCGCCCCAAGGGCGTGATGTTGACCGGGCACAACATCGAGACAATGACCGCAATCACTTTGATGAGTTATCCATTCGAGGGGCGCCCGGTGTATCTGGCGTTGGCGCCGTTGACTCACGCCGCCGGTGTTTTGTGCTTCCCGATCATGGCCCTCGGCGGCGAAGTGGTGATCATGCCGAAGCCCGATCTCGGGTGCTTCCTCGCGAACATTCAGAAGCACAAGGTGACTCACACCTTCCTGCCGCCGACGCTCATCTACATGTTGCTCGAGCACGAGGACCTCGCGGTAACGGATCGTAGCTCGCTGCAGTGTTTCTGGTACGGCGCGGCACCGATCTCCCCGACCAGGCTAGAGGAGGCGATCGACAAGATCGGACCGGTCATGGCTCAGCTGTTCGGGCAGAGCGAAGCCCCCATGATGATCTCGACGATGTCACCGAAGGAGCACTTCGGCCCGGACGGCACTGTCGCAACGTCGCGACTCTCGTCGGCGGGTCGACCTTCGCCGCTGGTGACGGTGGGGATCATGGACGACAAAGGCGCGCTGCTCGGACGTGGCGAGCGTGGTGAGGTGGTGATTCGCAGTTCGTTGGTGATGGCGGGTTATTACAAGAACCCCGACGCAACCGCGGAAGCGTCGGCCCACGGCTGGCATCACACCGGCGATATCGGGTACCTGGACGAGGACAATTTTCTGTTCATCGTCGATCGTGCGAAGGACATGATCATCACCGGCGGTTTCAACGTCTATTCGGTCGAGGTGGAGCAGGCACTCATGGCGTATCCGGGGATTCAGGACTGCGGAGTGATCGGGTTGCCGGACGACAAGTGGGGCGAACGCGTTGTGGCAGTGGTGCAACCGCACCTCGGCGCCGACATCGACGGCGCCGAGGTGATGGCTTTCGTGAAGTCTCGCATCGGAAGTGTGAAGACTCCGAAGCAAGTCATCGTCTGGGACGATCTACCTCGCTCCAAGGTCGGCAAAGTTCTCAAGAACGAGATCAAAAGCGAGCTGACTGGCTGAATACCCCCGGAACGCCTATGTTTCACCGCGCGGAGTGCCTGTCGAAACCGACAGGCACTCCGCCTTCTTGTCACCGCGGCCGGTCGATTGCTCACGAATCGAGTACCGATCATCGGGAATCGTGTCTGTGAAGTTCGAATCGCGACCCGCATCGTCTCTGTGTCAGCCATCACAATGATGTGTTCGAATGAGTACGAGGTGAATCATGCGTCACGAAAGAACAGTCACCGAGCAACTTCCCCTTCCGGCCAGGACCGTCCGGAAGGTCATGCTCCGCTTCATGCCGGTCATCGGATTGGCATACATCGTCCTGTATCTCGACCGATTGAACATCGGCGTTGCAGCATTGACGATGAACAAAGAACTCGGAATATCGGCCTCGATGTTCGGGTTTGCGGCCGGAATCTATTTCTGGAGTTACACGATCTGCGAACCCCCGAGCAACTACATCCTCACAAAGGTCGGTGCGCGGCGCTGGATCACACGAATCATGATCACGTGGGGCGTGGTCACCATCGGAACCGCGTTCGTTCAGGGTGCCAGCGGATTGGTGGCAGCACGATTCCTGTTGGGTATTGCCGAAGCCGGCTTTTCGCCCGGCATGCTGTTCTTCGTCTCGAAGTGGTTCCCGAATCGGGATCGAGGCAAAGCAATGGCGTGGATCGTGACCTTCATCTGTATCTCCGGCCTGGGTACTCCGATCACCACACACCTGATGGCTATCGACGGCTTTCTCGGGCTTTCCGGATGGCGATGGGTATTCATTCTCACCGGCGTCCCCGCCGTGGTCATGGCGTTTGTGATCTACAAGGTTCTGCGGGACAAGCCTTCCGAGGCGGAGTTCCTCTCCGAGGAAGAACGCGGTTGGCTCACCGATACGCTCGAGTCGGAGGCGCAAGAGCGCGAAGCGGTCGTCGGTAAGCACAGCTTCCTCCAGGGACTCGTGCACCCACGAGTACTGGTGTTGATCGCCGTGTTCATCTGTTTCACCTTCAGCCTCAACGGTTTCCAGATTTGGATGCCGCAGATTTACGCGCAATTCGGGATGAGCACCAATCAGATCGGATGGGTTGCCGCACTACCTGCACTGATTGCGATCGGACCGATGATCTGGTGGACGCGCCATTCGGACCGCGCCGGAGAGCGCCCCGTGCACTTCGCCATCGCCGCATCGGTCGCAGCACTCGGTTTTGCTATTGCTGCGCTGTTCTTCACCACACCGGTTGTCGCCATCTTCGGATTCTGCATCGCCGGGATCGGTCTCTACAGTTCGATGAGCATCTTCATCACCATGCCTTCGAGCTTCCTTACCGGCGCTGCCTTGGCGGCAGGTTTCGGTGTCATCAACGGAATGGGTAACCTCGGAGGCTATTTCGGTCCACAGGTCACCGGCTGGATCAAGGACGCGACCAACAGTTTCACACCGGCAATCGGGGTGTACTCCGCGGTGCTGGCGACGGCAGCATTGATCGTGCTGCTGCTCAAGGTGATCACCAGAAAGGCCGACAAGGCCAACGCCCAACTGACTCTGGATTACCGGGCGGAGCGCGACGCCGGAACCTTGGTTGCACCTGAGCAGGTTTGAGCCGAGTCTCGGCCCGGAAGATTCCCGATCAACGGGAATTCTTCATTCTTCAGGCGAGCATGCGCAGGACATCATCACTTATCAGGATCACAGTCGTCGACCGTGGTTTCGTCGGCAACGAACAAACGAGGACTTCGTGAGTAGATACTTCGGGCCTTTGCGCCAATTGGGTTTTGTGGTCAACGACATCGACAGTGCGCTGAAGCATTGGATCGACGTTGTCGGCGTTGGCCCCTTCTTCTTCGTGGAGGACCAACCGTTGAACGACTTCGTCTTCCGTGGCAAGTCGAGTGCGCCTCGATTCAGTGTGGCGCTCGCGCACAGCGGAAGCGCGCAGATCGAGCTGATTCAACAACACAACGATGAGCCGTCGGCATTTCGCGAGTTCGCCGATCGCGGGCTCGAAGGACTTCAACATGTTGCCTACTGGACAACGGATTTCGATCGATATATGGAGGAATCCAAGAACCGAGGGCTCGTCGAATTGCAGAGTGGTAGGTCCGGTAGTGGCGCTCCGGACGAGCGATTCGTGTACTACGAGGACGGCCCGTATCCGGGAACAGTCATCGAAATCTCGGAGGTCAGCGGAAGGAAGGGTGATCTGTTTCGCGCAGTCGAGGCTGCATCGAAGGAGTGGGACGGGTCGAATCCCATTCGCGACATGAGGAAGGTGCTGTAGTCGTGAGTAGGAAGGTAGCGATCGTCACTGGTGGCGCATCGGGGATCGGCCTGGCAACGTGCAAACGATTCGCCGACTTGGGTTGGAATGTCATCTCTGCCGACCTGTCGCATACATCCGGAGACACTGCGCCAGAACCAGATACACGGACAGTCGGCGTTCGAGTGGATGTCACCGATGAGGGGGATATCCGACGGCTTCGCGACGTCGCCGAAAAGCTGTTCGGTCGTGTCGACACGGTTGTGACCTCGGCGGGAACCGCGGACAACGCGCCGATCCGGCACACCACACCCGATCGATTCAGGCGAACCCTCGAGCTGAACCTCGTTTCCACGTTTGCGGTGGTCAGGGAGTTCGTGGATCTGCTCGCCGGAGATGGCGGCGGATCGGTGGTGACAATTGCCTCGGTTTCCGGCCTACGCGGCAGCGTAGACCGTGCCGCGTATTCCGCCTCGAAAGGTGGCGTGGTCGCGTTGACCACACAACTCGCGATCGAGCTCGCCGGCGAGGGGATCCGAGTCAATTGTGTTGCACCGGGTTCGACGCGGACACCGCTTGCAAGTCGGGCCCAGAGCCCTGAAATGCAGAGCGCCATCTTGCAGTCGATCCCGTTGAGCCGTTACGCGGAGCCGGCTGAGATTGCCGAAGTCGTGACCTTTGTCGCTGGTCCCGGCGCCGGTTTCGTGACGGGTCAGACGTGGACGGTCGACGGAGGTCAGTCGATGACAGCCGGTTGGAATCTTGCGAAGGAGCGACATGACTCTTGACGCAACGTCCGATACAACGGAGAAACCGGTAATCATCGGAGTGCACGTCAACGAGAACACCATGCGCGCACCCAATCCCCACATTCCGTGGACGCCCAGCGAAATAGCCGACACTGCTCGCGCTTGTGAGGATGCGGGGGCGTCGTTGATGCATTTTCACGGTCGAGCCGTGGACGGCGGCGTGGATCACTCGGCGGCGACCTACGGAGAGATCGTCGAGCGGGTTCGGGCGGTATCGAATCTGCTGCTTGCGCCGTCGATGGCCAATGTTCCCGGCTACACGATAGATGAGCGGCTGTCGAATCTTGCCCCGAACCAAAGTGATCCGAAACGACGTTCCGACTTCTTGGTCGTCGATATGGGCTGTGCGGCGATGGACTTGATCGATGCGACGACAGGCTTGTTCGCAACCGATTCCAGGGTCTTCGTCAACGACACTCGAACACAGATCGAGTTACTTTCGCGCGCTGGTGAATTGGGTCTGGTGCCGTATCAGACGTCATTCAACGTGAGTTGGACGCGCGCGATCTTCGCCCACGCAAGGGTGCGGAATCCGTCGTCACCATTGGTGATCGCTTTCATTCTCGGTGGTGACGAGTTTCCGGCTGCACATCCGGCGACAGCAGCAGGGCTACGTGCGCAACTGGACCTCCTGCCGACTGATCTTCCAGTGGAGTGGATCGTCTCGGCCTACCGAGGCAATGTTCTTGCAGCAGCGGAGGAGTCGATCAAGCGCGGGGGCCATGTAGCAATCGGTGCCGGTGACTACCACTACGAAGAACTGGGATACCCCTCCACACCTGATCTGGTCGCCGAAGTTGTTTCGATCGCTCGGCGGTACGGGCGTGAACCCGCAAGTCCTGATCAGGCACGTCGAATTCTAGGGGTGGATGTCCATGCGAGTAGTTGAAACCGAAGGTGCCGAACCTACTTTGGTTCATTCCTCTAACGGAAAGAGAGTGTGGATCATGGATTCGATTGCGTTTGCTTCCTCGGCTCAGGCCGGTGATGTGATCGTGACCGGATCACACGGAGGGACGAGTGCTGGAGAGTACGCCGTCGGGTTCGGGGTTCGTGTTGTGGTGTGCAATGACGCCGGCATAGGGAAGAACAAGGCAGGAATCGCAGGTTTGGCTGCGATCGACGCCCAGAAGATCGTCGGCATTGCAGTCGGACACGAGAGTTCGCGTATCGGAGATGGCAAGGACGTGTGGGAGTGCGGCATCGTGACGTATGCCAATCCGACTGCAGTCGCAGCGGGTGTGCGTGTGGGCAGCCGCGTTTCCGAAGAAGTGCTGGCACTGATAGAGAGGAGCGTCGACTGATGTTTCGGAACATTGTCGGTGTGGAGAACGGTAGACAGATTGTCGTCATGGACAGTATGTCGCAGATCGAACGGTCGGACCGCGACCGCATCGTCGTTGCGGCATCCAACGGAGGTCAAGAGTCAGGGCGGATGGCGATTGCGACGGGCTGTGCGTTGGCTGTGCTGAACGATGCCGGAATCGGCAAGGACAACGCGGGGATCATCGGAATCGTCCGCATGGGAGATTCGGGACTTGCCGGCGTAGCGGTCAGTCACGACTCTGCCGAGATCAGCAATGGAATGGATATGTGGCACAACGGAACTGTTTCGTATGTCAACGAGCCCGCAGCGGCGGCTGGGATACGGGTCGGTGACAACGTTCGCACGTGTGTGAGTGCGTTTGCGGTTCGCTTCCCTGTCGGCCCAATGTCGGCGTCCGAGAGTTCGTCATGATCGGCCATGTGGTCAACCGGCCCGAGGATGTAGTCCGCGAAGCGCTCGAAGGACTTCAGATCCTGCACCCGGAAATGCTCTCCTACCACCGAGATCCGTTGTTTGTGACTCGCGCGGTTGTCGCCCGAGACAAAGTTGTGTTGGTCTCAGGTGGCGGGGCCGGGCATGAGCCGTTACACGCGGAGTTCGTCGGATCCGGCATGTTGGACGCCGCAGTTCCTGGGTCGGTCTTCGCCAGTCCCACAGCCTTTCAGATCCGTGCTGCGGTCAATGCTGTCGAGACCGGACGGGGTGCACTTCTCATCGTGAAGAACTACACCGGAGACAAACTGAATTTCTCGATCGCGGCCGAGTTACTCGGAACTGAGCGGCAAGTGGAGATCGTGATGGTCGACGACGACCTCGCGACGACGACTGCAGACGAGGGTGGACCTGGACGTCGTGGTACCGCTGCGGTAATCGCCGTGGAGAAGATTTGTGGGGCGGCCGCGGAACGGCACTGGGCGCTTTCCGAGATCGCTGACCTGGGGCGCCGGGTGGTGGCGGCGTCGGCGACGTTGGGTGCAGCTTTCCGCTCGTGCACGGCTCCCGGACAGGATCGTCCGTCCTTCGAACTGGCGCCGGGGGAGATGGAGTTCGGCATCGGAATCCATGGCGAGCGTGGACGTGAGACGCGTCCGACGGTTCCTGCCGCCGAACTCGTGGCGCAGTTGTCGGAGCCGATCCTCGATGCTGTCGGGGTGGAGCGCGGGGATGGTGTGATAGCGATAGTGAATGGGCTAGGGGCAACACATGGACTCGAATTATCGATTGCCACTGCAGAATTGAAGTCTTTCCTCGGGGATGCCGGTATCGGTTTGGATCGGGTGATTGCAGGTTCTTTCGTCACTGCATTGGATATGCACGGGCTCTCTATCACCCTTCTCCGTTCGACCGAGGAGTTTGTGGATCTCTGGGATGCAACGGTACGCACTCCCGCTCTCGCTTGGTAACTCGAATATGCACTACTGAAAAGAGTTTCATGATGACAACGTTGAGCGTTGGGGACACTCGGGCGTGGATCGATCGATTTGCCGACGCCGCCGAAGATCAATTCGATTCCCTCACAGATTTGGACCGGCTTGTCGGAGACGGCGATTTCGGAATGAATCTGCGGACGGGCCTGCGAAGTGCGGTGCAACGACTTCGTTCCGACCCGCCGACCAGTCCTGGTGAAGTGTTCGCCCGTACGTCGGATGCGTTTCTCGGCATCGGTGGGACAAGCGGACCACTTCTCGGTCTGTGGTTCGGCCGGATCGGAGCAGTCTCTGGAGTTGAAGTGACCGCAACAGACTTGGCTTCTGCCCTAGGTACGGCGACAGCTGCGGTGCAGCGTCTCGGCAATGCCCAGGTGGGTCACAAGACCATGGTCGACGCCATGGTCCCCGCAACCAGCGCATTGACCGAGGCGGCAGTCAGCGGGGCAACCTTGTCTGCTGCCTTGAGCTCTGCGGCCACGGCTGCGAGGCTCGGCGCCGAATCGACTCGCGCGATGCTCGCCCGCCGCGGACGCGCGACCTACGTGGGAGAACACGCCAGGGGCGTCGAGGACCCTGGGGCATCGGCGATTGCCATGTTCTTCGCCGCATCCAGCTACAAGAGCGTTCCGGCATGAGCGATCTGCGAGACAAGGTCATCGTCACAGTTGCCCCGACGGGTGGCTTCCTCACTGTTGCCGACAATCCGTTCATTCCGACTCAGCCTGAGCAGATTGCGGCGGATGTGGCACGCTGCCACAGCGCTGGAGCCAGCGTGGCAGCACTTCATGCTCGACGACCGGACGATCAAGCGACCTGTGATGCCGCAATCTATCGGCGGATGAATACGCTTGTCCGCCAAAGCTGCGACATCGTGATCAACAACTCGACCGGCGGCGGAGTCAACGGTGACATGGTGAGTGTTCGCAGTGACGGAACGCGCGTCGTGGACTGGGACGCGAGGCTGCAGGGCCTGCATGGCGGAGCAGACACATGCACGCTCGATGCCATCACGGCCTATGTGACATCACCGGTCGGTGAGGTACTGATGGACACGCCGCCCAGTCGTGCCGCCGAACTGGCAGCGTCAATGCGCGAACTAGGAATCAAACCTGAATGGGAGGCCTTCAGCCCGTCACATCTGCTCCAGGAGATACGTACGTTGACCGAAGAGCAGCCTGGCCCGCACCTCGTCAATCTTGTACTGGGACTTGATCGAACTTTTCAGAATGCGATGCCGTACTCCCCGCAGATCTTGCAGCAGATGGTGGAACACCTACCGGAGAAATCGGTCTTCTCCGTGAGCATCAGCGGGCCAGATCAACTGCGTGGTCTGACTCATGCACTCGTGCTCGGTGGGCACGTGCGTGTGGGAATCGAAGACTATCCGTTTCTCGCGAATGGGGAGCCGGCCGAGAACGTTCGTTTGGTGGAGAACATCGTCGACATCGTCCAGCGACTCGGAATGCAGCCTGCAACACCTGGGGAGGCAAGGGCAATCCTTGGTTTGGAGGGTTCGGATGAGTAGAACACCGACGAGTAGAACACTTCGCTCGCAGGATTGGTTCGGAGGCAATGATCTCAATGCATTCATCCACCGCTCGTGGATGAAGAACCAGGGTATCCCTGATCGGATGTTCGACGGCCGACCGGTTATCGGTATCTGCAACACGTATTCCGAGCTCACGCCGTGCAACGCTCACTTCAGAGATCTGGCCGAGCAGGTGCGACTGGGTGTCATCGAAGCGGGCGGATTTCCAGTTGAGTTTCCGGTGATGTCATTGGGTGAGACGATCATCCGCCCCACCACGATGCTCTATCGGAACCTCGTCAGCATGGACGTGGAGGAGTCGATTCGAGCCAATCCGATCGACGGCGTCGTACTGCTCTGCGGCTGCGACAAAACCACCCCGGCGCTGGTAATGGGCGCAGCCAGTTGTGACCTTCCCACCATTGTCGTATCCGGTGGGCCCATGTTGAACGGCCGCCATCAAGGTAAAACTGTCGGATCTGGAACCTCGGTGTTCGAGATGAGTGAAGCAGTGCGAGCGGGGTGCATGAGCGAATGTGAGTTCAGAGCAGCGGAATCGGCGATGTCTCGATCGCCTGGTCACTGCAACACTATGGGCACCGCGTCGACGATGGCTTCGATTGTCGAGACTTTGGGCCTCACGCTGCCCGGTAATGCTGCGATCCCGGCAGTGGATTCACGGCGACGTGTACTTGCACGCGACAGCGGCGTGAGAATCGTGGAGATGGTCGTCGAGAACCTGACGATGTCTTCGGTCGTCGACCGAAATTCATTCGAGAATGCGATCAAGGTGAACACGGCTATCGGTGGGTCCACCAACGCTGTGGTGCACTTGCTTGCCATCGCCGGGAGGCTGGAAATTCCCCTCGAACTCAGCGATTTCGGGGAGCAGAGTCGTGACGTTCCCCTGCTGGTCAACCTCATGCCTTCGGGTACCTATTTGATGGAAGATTTCTTCTACGCAGGCGGACTGCCCGCGGTGATCGCCGAGCTCGGAGACATCCTCCATCTGGATGCCGCCACGGTTACCGGAATGACTCTCGGTGAGAACAACTCCGGCGAAACGATTTGGGATGACGACGTAATTCGTAGCACGGCGGCACCGTTGCTGGAGCAAGCCGGCATAGCGGTATTGACCGGCAATCTCGCGCCGAACGGTGCAGTGATCAAGCCGTCTGCGGCGTCGCCCGAGTTGCTCAGCCACGTGGGTCGTGCGGTCGTGTTTCACGGAATGGACGACTTCTCGGCGCGCGTCGACTCGCCGGATCTCGACATCGAAGCCGACGACGTCATCGTCCTCACCGGTGCTGGACCGAAGGGGTTTCCGGGTATGCCAGAGGTAGGTAATCTGCCACTCCCTCGAAGGCTGCTCGAGCAGGGTGTGCGAGACATGGTCAGGATCTCGGATGCGCGAATGAGCGGAACAGCCTTCGGCACAGTCGTTTTGCACGTTGCGCCTGAAGCGGGAGCCGGTGGGCCTCTCGGCGCGGTCAGGGATGGTGATTTGATCGAGTTGGATGTTGCTCGTGGAGTCTTGCGTGTACTCGTCGACGACGACGAGCTGGCCAGGCGTCTCGAGGCGTTGCCGCCACGCGTACAAAAGAGTACGAGTGGGTATCAACGACTGTTCGTGGATCATGTGATGCAGGCCGACCGCGGAGTCGATTTCGATTTCCTGGTGGGCAGGCGTGGAACGGAGGTACACGGTGACAATCACTGAGCGTGTCGGCCGAGTCGTGGTCGTGACCGGTGCAGGGTCGGGACTCGGCCGCGCAATGGCCAGAGGTCTACTCGATGCAGGACACCACGTTGTATTGGCTGGTCGAAACAGCGTGAGCTTGGAAGCGACAGGTGGGGGTCACGAGCGTGCAGTGGTAATTCCCGCTGATGTGTCCTCGCCCGAATCGGTTCACCGGTTGTTCACATCCGTGACTGAGCGTTTCGGCAGACTCGATGTGCTTGTCAACAACGCAGGGACATTCGGTCCGTCGGGGAGTGTGGACGAGATCGATCCTGAAGCGTGGAACGCGACAGTCGCAGCCAATCTCACCGGCGTATTCCTTTGTGCGCGTGAAGCGATTCGTATCATGAAAACACAGGATCCGAGAGGAGGCCGGATCATCAACAACGGGTCGCTCTCCGCTCACACGCCCCGGCCTGACAGTGCCGCCTACACCGCGACCAAACACGGTGTGTCAGGTTTGACGAAGTCGATCTCTCTCGACGGCCGAGAATTCGACATCTGTTGCAGTCAAATCGACATCGGCAATGCGGCAACTGACATGACAGCCGGAATCGGCCACTCGGCACGACAAGCTGACGGCACCACCAGGCCCGAGCCGACATTCGATCCTCGTCATGTCGCGAACACCGTTGTGCAACTGATAGATCTACCACTCGACGTGAATGTCCCGACTCTGACGATCATGGCAAACCGGATGCCGTACGTCGGGCGCGGTTGACGGCGTCAGCGTCGTTGTAGGACAGGGCGGACGACGGACTGGGCACTCGAGAGATCACGTGAGATGGCGATTGCCGTCGTCCGCACCGCCGCGTCGATACGGGTCAGATTTATTCGGCCTGCCATACCGGAAATGGAGATGGCGCCGAGGACGTCTTCGTCCGGGCCGAATATTGGTGCTGCGGCGCCGACGATCCGGGGAAATGCTTCCTGGCGGTCGAAGGCGACACCACGCTTGCGAACACGATCCAGTTCTCGGTGGAAGAGTTCGGGGTCGGTGATGGTGTTCTCGGTGTGTGCTTCGAGGACAGTGGGCATCGTGAAATCCCGAGAGTTGGTGAACGCCAATACTGCTTTGCCGGAACAACTTGCGTGTGCAGGCCACCGACCACCGATTTGCTGCGGAAGGCGTGGTCCGTCGTCGCCACGGAAGACATCAAGGTAAACCACGTCGAAACCGTCCAATACAGCGAGTCCCACGTTGTGCCCCGTTGCTTCACGCAAGGCCGAAAGGTGGCGCCGCGCTGCTTCGCGGAGGTTTCGCTGCCGTGGAACAGATTCGCCGATCTCGAACAGGAGGAGACCCAAGCGGTAGTTGGTTCCTTGCCGTTCGAGCAACCCGACTCGGACGAGATCGTCGACCATTCGATACACCGTTGTTTTGGCCATGCCTGTCCGTCGAACAAGCGCTGCTGCGCTGAGAACGCCTGAGCTGTCACGAAAAGTCTTCAGGATCTCGGTGGAACGACCAATTGCGGAAACCTCGCCATCGGCCCGATGAATGGGACTCACCGAACTATTCTGTCTGCCTGATGCGCGATTGTCGAGGGGCAATCGCGCATCAGATCACGCAGGTCTTCCGGTGATGGGATCGCCGGATATCGTCACGACTCGCACACCACGTCTTCGGCGGGCAGTGAGCCGTCGAGCAGGTACGAGTTGACGGCGGCGTTTGCGCAAGTATTCGCGTAGCCCGGGAACACCGCATGAGTGCGGCCTGGAACTGTCACGAGCCGTGAGCCTTTCATCGCTTCATGCATGCCGAGGCCTTCGTCGTACGTCGTGCGGGTGTCACCGGTTGCCTGGATCTGCAATGCCGGAACATTGTTGTCGATGTCGATCCGCTTCGGGGCCTCACTGCGCCAGAACGCGCAGGGCATGATCGTGTTGTGCGTGCCGGCGAAGATCGGCTGATCACCACGGTGCTCCTCCAACTTGTTGCGATACCACGCGGGATCGCTCGGCATCGACACGTCTCCGCAGACAATGGCGATCGTTCCGGCATAGTCAGGGCCGGTCCCCAATTCGGTCTGGAACCATGCCTGCATCAGTCCCGTCAGCTGGGGATGGATGTTCTCGACGGTCCTGCCGGCGGCGAGTTCGCGCAACTGAACCAATACCTGCGCGAATGCCTCGCTTTCCTTTTCGGTGTCCCCGGTTCCGTTGACGTACATCAGGAATGGAAGGACGTGATCGTCGACGGCGTAGTCACCGATCTGAATCGGAGTGGTGGCCGCGTCCGAGATCAGCTTCTCGATGAGGGCGCGAACTTCGGCGGGCGTCGATCCGAGTGCATAGGTGGAGTTGTGTTTTGCTGCCCACTGTGAGAATCCGTCGATCGCTTTCTCGTTGGCCGGGCCCATGTCCTGGAACATCTCGTATCCGTATTTCTTCGGGTCCGGTGCGCTGTCGAGAACCACACGGTCGATCCTGTCTGGGAACATTTGAGCATAGGTCGCACCAAGGTATGTGCCGTACGACCACCCGAAGTACGACGCCTTCTCCTGGTCGAGGGCGCCACGAATCACGTCGAGGTCGCGGGCGATGTTCTGAGTATTGATGTGCGGCAGATAGTCCGGGTACTTGTCCCAGCATGTGTCAGCGGCCTCGCGTGCGAGCGCAACACTTTCGTTCCACCCTTCCTCTGTGGTACCCGGTGAACGCATCCATGTCATCTGCTCGACGCCGCAGTCGATCGGCGTGCTCTTGCCGAGCCCTCGGGTGTCCATGCCGATGACGTCGTATGCCGCTGCGACTTCCGGTGTCATCCCGGCATTCAGAATCTCGGGCAATCCCAGTCCTCGGCCGCCCGGGCCACCAGGGTTGGTGAGCAAGATCCCGCGTCGCTGTGCAGGGTCGGTGGACGCGACCCGCGAGATCGCCACTTCGATCGTCTTGCCGTCAGGGGCGGAATAGTCCAAAGGTACTGTGACCATGGCGCAGTCACTTGCCGTCGATGTTCCGGTGTCTGTGGCGCATGGCCCCCATTCGACATCCTGGTCGTAGAACGCGCTGAGATTCGATTGTGGATCTTCCTGCGGAGCAGCAGGATCCGAGCACGCCGCCAGTGCAGGTACTGCGAGTGCGGCGGCGGCGATTGTGGTAGCCAGCCACTTTCGTGGTCGAGGCGTGCGTGATCTGGGCATGATGGATCCAGTCATTGTCGTGTCGTGTCCTTGTTTCGAGCCCATTTTCGGGCAGCGTTGATCACCCCACTTCCGATGTGGGGATTCAGTGGCGGAGTTTCAGGGTCGAGACTGGCGGGCAGCGAACTCGGCCGCTACAGCCTTCGCGAATCTTTCCTGGGTCGGGGTTCTTCGATCTGCTTGGTGCTCGCGCAGCACCGCTACCAACCGGGTGGGTGAAGGGCGTTCCGGTGCGGCCTGTTCAGGAAGCACTCTCTCGGTGAAATCGCAGAACTGAATGGCAAGGGCCGCAATCGTGTCGGCGTCCGCCGGAGCGTCGGTGAGGGCGTACATGCGAGTAATCAATTCGATTGCCTGCTTGCGGTTCGGCTTCGCCAACGCCCGGCGGTGTGCGCTCAGGAGTGAATCGCAGACTTCGGGATCACCCCCGGAGACGGTGAGCGCGAGGATCAGGAGTTCGCGCTCGTTGTCGATCCACGCTGTCGGTGCACCGGCAACGACATACTGTGCGAGCACTTCCGAAAACGCGTCGGGTAGTTCGGGATCGGCGTTGCGGCGTAGCGACTCGATGTGAGCACGTTGAACCGCGATCTGTTCGGCCTTGGCTGCCAGTTCCTTGTCGAGTGCGTCGAGTGCGGACCGGGTGTCGTGAGCGTCGCCGTCGAGAAGTTCGGCGATCTTGGCAACAGGAATCCCCAGATCGCGCAGGCGGCGGATGCGGCTCAGTCGTGCCAGGTCCACCGCCCGGTACATGCGGTAGCCGTTGGGTTGGCGTTGTGGTTCTTCGAGAAGCCCGTTCGAGTGGTAGTAGCGCACGGATCTGACGGTGGTGCCGGCCAGATTCGCCAGCTCGCCGATGGTCATCATCGCCTCGCCCTCCCGTTTGTCGATTCGGATTTCGTCTGTGGAAACCATTCTCCAACCCTGACGCGGCGTCAGGGTCAAGGTGCGCGCCGGAGAACGTGACCGTTGACACGTTAAGGACATAGCCTTAATCTGGATTTTGTCCGTTACGACATCGTCGATTCCGAGGAAGTGCCTTGATGGCTACCCTTTTGCCTGCGGCAACGATCTTTCCGATCCCCACCGATCCGCTTGCTGCCTATGGTCCACTTGTCGCTCGCCGGAATCCCGAGTCCGTAGTTCCGGCGCCGTACGAACACTTTGCGGTCAAGGCGGTCACGCCGACGATCGGAGCGGAAATCTCCGGCATTCGACTCGGTGGGGACCTGTCTGATGCCGTGATTGCGGAACTTCGCCGCGCTCTCCTCGAATGGAAAGTCCTCTTCTTTCGGGATCAGGACCTCGGCCGAGCAGAACATCGAGCTTTTGCCGAGCGTTGGGGCGATCTCGAACAGCATCCGTTCTTCAAGTACACGCAGCCAGGGCAGACGGACGTCGATGTCACGACGCTGGCCAAGGATGCAATGGTCGGCGGCGTCGAGAACAACTGGCACAACGACGTGACGTGGCACGAGTTTCCTTCATTTGCCGCCGTACTTCGTGCAGTCGAGGTGCCAGAGGTGGGTGGTGACACGTTGTGGGCTGACACCGCTGCTGCCTACGATCTGCTTCCGGAAGACGTCAAGAAGCGTATCGACCCGCTTGTTGCAGAACATGATTGGATCAACTCGTTCGGCAGGTCGATGCCGGCGGATGCGGTCGAGATGTTGCGTCCGAAGTTCCCCGCGGTGCAGCATCCGGTGGTTCGGGTCATTCCGGAAAGCGGCAGGCGGGTGTTGTTCGTCAACATGACCTTCACGCAACGGATCTTGGGCGTATCCGAAGAGGAATCGAACGAACTTCTCACGATGCTGTATCGCCACGTCAATCGTCCGGAATTCCAGGTCCGACTGAAGTGGGAGCCGAATACTGTTGCCTTCTGGGACAATCGGACCTGCCAGCATTACGCGGCCAGTGACTACTTCCCGGCTCGTCGTGTGATGGATCGAATCTCGATTGTCGGCGATCGGCCAGTGGGCGTCGGGGACTGATACGACGCTCAGCGCCTCACGATGTCTACTACGAATAGTAGTAACGCACCTCACATAGTTTTTCGACGCCTTGTCGATATGATTTCGACAAGGCGTCGATAAAAGTCGGCGTGACTCGCACCGACGACTTTGGAGCTTCCCGAATGTTCCTCGCCCTGCGTGAACTGTGGTTTGCGCGAAACCGATTCCTCTTGATGGGCGCCGTGGTTGCCCTCATCTCGATCTTGATGGTGATCCTGTCCGGCCTCTCGTCCGGCCTGGTCAACGACGGTGTCTCCGCTTTGCAGTGGACGCCGATCCAGTCGTTTGCCTTCGCCCCGGACACCAAAGCCGACTCGGCGTTTTCGCGCTCGGTCGTCACCGAAGAGCAGGCGCAGGCATGGCGCATGCAACCCGATGTCCAAGACGCCGAGCTCTTCGGCAACATGATCGTCAATGCAAAAACTCGCAGTGGCACGCCTGTCGATCTCACGCTCTTCGGTATCGAACCTGGCTCCTTCCTCGAGCCCGTCACCGCCGACGGGAGGGGACTGCAAGCCGACACGGACATCATCGTCAGCTCTACCTTCCGTGATGATGGTGTTGCGATCGGTGACACGGTGATACTCGATCGACTCGGTACGGAACTGACAGTTGTCGGATTCACCGAAGACAAGCGCACTTTCGGGCACGTAGACGTCGCCTACCTGCCCCTGCGTACCTGGCAGGAGGTTCACGCCGGTGCCAAGATCGGCGAAACCGCCAACGCCAGTGCCTATTCCGAAGCGAGTGTCGTTGCGATTCGGGGCCTGGACGATGTAGTGCCGGACCTCGTGTCGGGAGATGCGGCGGCGGGAACGTCTGCAAAGACGCTCGAGGAATCTTTCGACTCCTCACCGGGCTTCTCCGCGGAAATGATGACAATGTCGATGATCAAGGCGTTTCTGTACGCGATCTCCGCACTGGTCGTCGGCGCATTCTTCAGTATCTGGACAGTTCAGCGTGGTCGCGAACTCGCAGTGTTGCGTGCGATGGGAGCCTCCACCGGCTTTCTGCTTCGCGACGGCATGGCACAGGCACTGGTAGTGCTGCTTGGTTCCATCGGCATCGGTGTGTTGCTGGGCTTGGGGCTCGGCTCGGGACTCGAAGGCGGTGGGATGCCGTTCGCTCTGGAGTCCGGCCCTGTCGTCAACGGCGCAGTGCTCTTGGCGGTACTCGGGCTGATCGGCGCAGCCGTTTCCATCGTCCGCGTTACGCGTGTCAACCCGCTCACCGCATTGGGGGAAAACCGATGACCACAGTCGAAAAAACCACTACCGGACTGGTATTGACCGCTGTCAGTCTTCGATTCGGTGACGGTGACTCCACAGTGCTCGCCCTCGACAACGTGGACCTCGAGGTCGCGGGCGGCGAACTCGTCGCGATCGTCGGGCCGTCAGGGGCTGGAAAGTCGAGCTTGCTCGCTGTGGCCGGCGGACTCGGTCGGCCGTCGAGTGGAACGATTGTCATCGACGGCGTCGACGTGTCGGCGATGCCGGCCCGTGCATTGGCCAAACTTCGACGAGACAAGGTCGGCTTCGTCTTTCAATCCGGCAATCTGATTCCAGCGCTGACGGCGCGCGATCAGCTTCGGCTGATTCCCAAGCTCACGGGGCGGCCGGGGCGCGATCCCGAGGAATTGCTCGACTCGGTCGGTATGAGCCACCGTGCGGATCGTCGACCTGGTCAACTCTCCGGCGGCGAACGACAGCGCGTCGGTATCGCTCGGGCATTGATGATCAATCCCTCGCTACTGCTCGTCGACGAGCCGACGGCTGCTCTCGACCGCAAGCGTAGCCATGAGGTGGTTGAACTGCTCTCGCGCGAAACTCACGAGGCCGGCGTCGCTACGATCATGGTGACCCACGATCACGACGTGCTCGGGCACTGCGACCGCATCCTCGAAATGGTTGACGGTCGATTGCGTCAGAGCGAGTAAGCCCGCAAGGGGACTGGAGGAGATTCGGTGCCGAGGATCGATGCCCCCACTGTGGTCGAGCATCGTGCTGCTCAGCGCCGTGCCCTCCTCGACGCTGCACACGCTCTTCTGTCCGAGACCCCGGACCGGCCGCCAGGGCTCGGTGAGGTGGCAGCGAAGGCCGGGCTCGCCAGGTCGAGTGCCTACCACTACTTCCGGTCCCGAGAAGATCTCCTCAGTGCCGTCGTCGAAGATATGTTCCCGCGCTGGAACGACAAGATCGTCGAGGCGATGGCAGGCGCAGACGATCCGGTATGGGCGTACGTCGAAGCAAACCTCCAACTGGTTGCCGACGGGGAGCATGCGATAGTCGGAGCGCTGGCGACGCTGACCCCGCAAACGTTTCGAGATTCGCGGATCATGGAAATGCACGACAGTCTTGTGCTTCCGCTTGTCGAGGCCCTTCGCCTCCGTGGCGTGTCGGACCCGAAGCTCACCGCCAAGTTGATCAACTCGCTGGTGCATACGGGTACTGAACTGATCGAATCCGGTTGCAGCATGGACGAAGTCAGGTCCGCCGTGCGTGAGGTCCTCGCGTGACGGGCAGCCTCAGGCCGTAATCAGATCCATCCGAAGGTACTCGGTGATGCGGAGCAGTCTCGGGGGTTGGGACACGTCTGAGGAAAGTGCTTGAAATGCTTCGTCTTTCGTGACGAGGCGCGGGGCGCCGAGGCCCACCTCCGTCTCGTCGACCGACAGTCGAGCGCTTCCCGCTTTCAAGACGTTCTGCACCCAGTCCGAGCCTGATCCGTACACCAGAATGAAGACATAGCCACCCTCGACCGGATAGGCGTCGAGAGGTGTCCGGTAGGTCGTGCCGGATGTGCGTCCGACGTGTGTCAGTATCGGCCATTTCCCGCTCGAGATCGCGCGAGGATTGAACACTCGCTTGTTGACGTGTCCCCACCATCTCGGCATCGGCATTGCGGTCTCCCTTCGCGAGCGCCTTACGAACGTAAGGCTGGCTTACACCTGTAAGGGTGACTTACGGATGTAAGGTTGTCAACGTATTCGTTCCTCGGAGGGGAGTCTGTGTGTCACGGCAACCGCGACAGTCGCTGAACAGGACTCGCGTAATCGAGGGCGCGATCCGCGTTGCCGACGCGGGTGGTGTCGAGGCCGTCACGATGCGACGGGTGGCCCAGGAGTTGGGCATCGAGGCGATGTCGCTCTACCACCACGTGCCCAACAAAGATGCGATTCTCGACGGCGTCGTCGATGCGGTCTTCGAGGCGATCGACCTGCCTGACAGCGAGTGCGCGGATTGGCGAGATGCAATCCGCGGACGCGCCTTTTCCGCTCGCACAGTCCTGTCGCAGCACCGTTGGGCTCTCGGTTTGCTGGATTCGCGACGCAACCCTGGCTCGGCGACCATGCGTCATCTCGACGCTGTGCTCGGAGTCCTCCGGAAGGCCGGGTTCACGCTGCCGATGGCCGCCCACGGAGCCTCGCTGATCGACAGCTACATCGGCGGATATGTTCTCCAGGAGGCGAATCTGCCGATCAGCGGGCCCGTCGACGTCGAAGAAGTTGCGAGTGACATCCTCGAGCACCTTCCGGCTGAAGAGTTGCCCTTCCTTCACGAGATGATCGTCGATCACGGTCTGAGTCCGGCTTACGACCACACGAGTGAGTTCGCCTACGGTCTCGATCTCATCCTCGATGCGCTGGAGGCGCGCCGATGCTAGCGCCGAACCGGCACGTGCTTGGTGACTATCCGGTGGATCAGGCGAGCAGCGGTCCGGGCAGTGCGATTGTCGATGTCGAGGCTCGGGTTCAGTTCGGCGACATCGAGAACCGCGAGCTTTCCGCTGGATGTGACTCGATCACATACGTATTGGATTGTTTCCAGGCTGACGCCGTAGGCCGCGGGTGCGCTGACGCCCGGCGCCACGGCGGCGGGAAGCACGTCGAGGTCGATGGTCAGGTAGACCAGATCGACGTCGTCGAGGAAGTCTGCGAGGAACTGATCCACGACGCCTCGAGCGATCACTCCGCATTCTTCGTCGAGCAGATAGCGAACGCCAAGGCGGTGAGCCGTGTCGAACAGAGCAGTGGTGTTGCTCGGTTGGCTGATTCCGATCACGCTGTACTGATGTGAGGTGCCTGCCGCGGCTTCGTCCTCGGCGATCTGACGAAAGGGCGTGCCGGAACTGGGGATCGGGTCGCCACGAAGGTCGAAGTGCGCATCCAAGTTGAGGATTCCGAGTTTGGCTCCGGCGGTTCGCAACTCGGAGCCCGCGACGCCGAGGTATGTACCGTAGGCGATTTCGTGTCCTCCCCCGAGAACCACGGGGAAGTGTCCCGAATCGAGCGCGGCACTGACGGCGTTCCCGAGTGCGGCCTGACCGGCCTCGAGTTCTTCACCCGACACGGCAACGGTTCCCGCGTCCTGAATCTGCAGTGGTTCGGCCAGCGCCATGGAGGCCAACCCCGCTCGCAATGCGTCCGGGCCATCCGCGGCGCCGCGGCGGCCCTTGTTGCGGCGGACTCCTTCGTCGCTGGAGAATCCGATCAGAACACAGTCGCCGGGAGCTGTTTCGGCTGAATACGGTTGCACGGCATGATGCCACCGCAGATGCTCGGCAGTGGTGCCGTCGGAGCGCCCGGTCCACGGCTTGGGTTCGATGTCGACTGCGATCTGATGTGCCACGACGGCCTCCCGGTGAGTGTATTTCAGTAGCTTGTGGCGAGTGCGCCGTTTTTCCAGACCTCGCGCACCAGAGGGACGCCCGGGCGGTAGGCGAGGTGGAGGTACGACGGTGCATCGAGCGCGATGGCGTCGGCACGTGTTCCGAGAGAAAGGGTTCCGACGTCGGTGCGCTGCAGCGCCCGAGCGCCACCTGCAGTGGCTGCCCAGACTGCCTCAGCGGGCGTCATGTGCATGTCTCGCACCGCAATTGCGATGCAGAACGGAAGGCTCGTGGTGTAACAGGTACCGGGATTGCAGTCGGCGCCCAGAGCTACGGTGACTCCGGCGTCGAGCAGTGCGCGTGCGTCGGGGTACTTGTTGCGGGTGGAGAAGTCGGCGCCGGGCAACAGTGTTGCGACGGTGGAACTCTGAGCCAGGGCGTCGATGTCCTCGGCGGTGACGTACGTGACGTGGTCGACGGACGCTGCTCCCATCTCGACGGCGAGCTGAACTCCTGGCCCTTCGCCGAGCTGATTGCCGTGGACGCGGGGGATCAGTCCGGCGGCTACGCCTGCGCTCAGGACTGCATGAGCCTGTTCGCGGTTGAATGCTCCTCGCTCGCAGAAGACATCGATCCACTTTGCGTGTGGCGCACAGGCAGGGATCATCTCGTCGCACGCCATGGCGACGTAATCATCGGCGCGGCCGGCATATTCGGGTGGTGGAACATGGGCGGCCAGCAGTGTGACCTCGTCGGTGAACTGTCCGGCGATCAGTGCGCTGCGTAGTTCGCTCTCGGTGTTCTGCCCGTACCCGGTCTTGCATTCGACGGTTGTGCTGCCCGAGCGCAGGGATTCGTCGAGTAGGCGCCGAACATTGGCCTGCAATTGTTCGTCGGTGGCCGAGCGCGTCGCTTCGATGGTGTTGCGAATGCCGCCGGCGGCGTACTTCTCGCCCGCCATGCGAGCTGCGAATTCCTCGGCCCGCTCGCCACCGAACACCAGGTGCGAGTGACTCTCCACGAAACCGGGGAGCAGGGCCCGACCGCCGATATCCTGACCGATATCGGCAGCCGGGGCGTCGGCGGAATCGCCGACCCAAGCAACAACGCCGTCGTCGAAAACGATTGCCGCGTCGTGTCGTACGCCGAGCTTGCCCTCACCCAGAGTCGGGTCATTGGTGACGAGGGTTCCGATGTTGGTCAGAACTGTGGTTCGAGAACCATTCGTGGTCAATGTAATTCCTAACTCAGTGTGAGGTGGTGGAGCTGTTTCAGTTCTCGGTCATCGGGATACGGACGCCGCGCGTGGCCGCCGTGTCGATGGCGTGGTCGTATCCTGCATCCGCATGCCGGATGACGCCCATCCCGGGATCGTTGGTGAGAACCGCTTCGAGCTTCTTGGCCGCGAGTTCGGTGCCGTCGGCGATGCACACCTGTCCCGCGTGGATGGAGCGTCCCATACCGACGCCGCCGCCTTGGTGAAGTGAAACCCACGAAGCGCCGGACGCGGTGTTGACCAGGGCGTTGAGCAGCGGCCAGTCGGCGATCGCGTCGGACCCGTCGATCATCGATTCGGTTTCGCGGTACGGCGAGGCGACCGATCCCGAGTCGAGGTGATCGCGGCCGATGGCGATCGGCGCGGACAGTTCGCCCGAGGCAACCATCTCGTTGAACTTGAGGCCCGCGAGGTGGCGCTCACCGTATCCGAGCCAGCAGATGCGGGCCGGAAGGCCCTCGAAGGCAACCTTTTCGCCTGCCATGGTGATCCAGCGACGCAGGTGCTCGTTCTCGGGGAAGAGTTCGAGGATGGCCTTGTCGGTGGCCTCGATGTCCTTGGGATCACCGGAGAGAGCTGCCCAGCGGAAGGGGCCGAGACCTTCTTCGAAGAGCGGGCGGATGTAGGCGGGAACGAATCCGGGGAAGTCGAAAGCGCGGTCGTAGCCGGCCTTGCGGGCCTCGTCACGGATGGAGTTGCCGTAGTCGAACACCTCGGCGCCGGCGTCCATGAATCCGACCATGGCCTTGACGTGCGCGGCCATCGCGTTGCGGGAATCTTCGGTGAACTTCTGCGGATCCTTCTCCGACATGATCTTCATGTCGGGGAAGTCGATCCCGATCGGCAGGTAGGCGAGGGGATCGTGCGCCGAGGTCTGGTCGGTGACGATGTCGATGGGGGCCTTCATCTCCAGCAGAGCCGGGAAGATCTCTGCCGCATTGCCTTCGAGGCCGATGGAGAGCGGCTTCTTGGCGTCACGTGCCGCTGTCGCCAGTTCGAGCGCGTGCTCGATGCTGTCGGCCTTGGTGTCGAGGTACTTGTGGGCGATGCGACGGTCGATGCGGGTGATGTCGCAGTCGACGCAGATCGCGACGCCGTCGTTCATGGTGACGGCGAGAGGCTGGGCGCCGCCCATTCCGCCGAGACCTGCAGTGAGCGTGATCGTTCCGGCGAGCGATCCGTTGTAGCGCTTCTTCGCAATGGCGCCGAAGGTCTCGTAGGTGCCCTGCAGGATTCCCTGGGTGCCGATGTAAATCCAGGAGCCTGCGGTCATCTGGCCGTACATGGTCAGGCCGAGGTCTTCGAGACGGCGGAACTCTTCCCAGTTCGCCCAGTCACCGACGAGGTTGGAGTTGGCGATCAGCACTCGCGGTGCCCACTCGTTGGTGCGGAAGACACCGACCGGCTTGCCGGACTGCACGAGCATGGTCTCGTCGTTCTTCAGCGTCTTCAGCGTGGCGACCATGGCGTCGAATGCCGCCCAACTACGTGCTGCGCGACCGGTTCCGCCGTAGACGACGAGGCTGTCCGGGTGCTCGGCAACATCGGGGTCGAGGTTGTTCATGAGCATGCGCAGGGCGCCCTCCTGCTGCCAACCGAGCGTCGTGAGCTCGGGGCCGCGGGGAGCACGGACGGGGCGCGGCTCGTGGCCGGGGGTGCTGATTTCCATGGTGTTCTCCTTGCTTAACTGAAGTTCGAAAGATGTTGGGGGATCAGACGCGAGAGTCGGTCATCGCGGTGTGATCGGGGTAGATCATCGATGTAGGCGGATTGCTGGTGCGCTTGGCGAGCGGGTAGTAGATCAGGCCGGTGAACACGATGCCGACGATCCAGGAGATGTCGGCGCCGCCGAGCATGTCCGTGACGGGGCCGGTGTACATCTTCTGGGCGAGGAACGGGATCTGGGCGAGAACGCCGGCGGCGTAGCAAGCCAATGCGGTGAAGTTCCATGCTCCGTATCGACCGTTGACGTCGTAGAGCGCCGGAATGTCGATGCGCTCCTTGGAGATCAGGTAGTAGTCGATCAGATTGATCGCACTCCACGGCGTGAACACCATCAGCAACACCAGGACGAAGTTCTTGAAGTTGTCCAGGAAGTCGGCGCTGGCGGCGATCGCGATCAACACCGAGACGGCGGTGAAACCGAGAATGTAGAGGGTACGGGCGGTGCTCGAGATTCGCGACTGGCCGTTGAAGGCTGTGACGGTGGTCAGGATCGACATGAATCCGCCGTACGCGTTGAGCACGTTCACCGTCAGCTTGCCGACCAGGATGACGAAGTAGATCAGGAAGGCGATGGCAGCGGGTCCGGCCAGATCTCCCATGAAGCCGACCTGGTTACCCAGGAACGCGTCGCCGGCGCAGGCCGCGACGAGGGCGCCGAAGGTCATGGACCACTGTGATCCGATGACGCTACCGAGGAACGTCGACCAGAAGGTAGTGCTCTCGGAGGTGCTGCGCGGCAGGTAACGCGAGTAGTCGGCGACGTACGGGCCGAACGTGAGCTGCCAACCGGCGCCCAGCGAGATCGCGAGCAGGAAGGTGACGATGTCGAAGCCCTTGATACCGACGTACGAGGCGACGTCGTACTCGAGGAACAGTCGAACGGCCAGGTAGGAGAATCCGACGATGCCCACGACGGTGGCGATCCTGCCGACGATGTGGATCAGCTTGTAGCCGGTGACCGCGACGAATGCGGTGAGGAGACCGAAGACGACGATGCCGACGGTGGGGCTGTCGATGTGCAGGATCTTGTTGACGGCTTGGCCGGCCAACACGGTGCCGGTGGCAGCGAAGCCGAGGTACATCAGGATGACGAGAACTAGCGGTACGACGGCTCCCTTGACGCCGAACTGGGCGCGACTCGAGATCATCTGGGGGAGGCCCATGCGCGGGCCCTGTGCGGAGTGAAGCGCCATGACAGCGCCACCGAAGATGTTGCCGATCAGAAGTCCGACGATTGCCCAGATGGCGTCCGCGCCGAATACGACGGCGAGAGCACCGTCGACGATTGCCGTGATCTGCATGTTGGCGCCGAACCAGAGAGTGAACTGGCTGCGCGGGGTGCCGTGTCGTTCTGCATCCGGGACGACGTCGATAGTGCGTCGTTCCGGAGTGAGGATGACCTCGGCCGGTCCATCGTGAGTCATAGGCCTGTCTTTCTGCTGCGAGCCCGTCGAGCGACGGAATCGACGTCGGGGTATTGCCCACCTTCTTCGTGCTTGGTGCTTTGCGCCTGGTGCTCTGTGCGCTGGGTCACTGTCACTGCGGATAAATGTATATGCCTGTATATACAGGCGTCAATACCTGAAACCCGTTTTCGCGTAAATGCTGTGTAACACCGCTCGAGAATCAGAAACCCTTACCAGGGTTGAGGATTCCGAGTGGATCGAACGCGGCCTTGATCGATCGGTGCAGTTGCATGCTGTCCTCACCGAGCTCGAGAGAGAGCCAGCGACGCTTCAGAACGCCGACGCCGTGCTCTCCGGTCAGAGTTCCGCCGAGTTCGAGAGCACGCCGGAAGACCTCGTCCGCGGCGGTCCACACGGCTTCGGGGGCCGAGCCGTCGGCAGTGCGGTCGAAGACGAAGGTCGGATGGACGTTGCCGTCACCCGCGTGCGCGACGGTCATGATCTTGACCGAGTGCTCGGCGGCCGCCCGGTCGATACTTTCGAGCATGTCGGGCAGTTTCGACCGCGGGACCCCGACGTCTTCCACCAGACATTGCCCGAGTCGTTCGGATGCCGGATAGGCGAGTCGGCGAATCTCGAGTAGCTGTGCGGCTTCTGCTGCGTCCTGTGAGACGGCGACAAAATCGGCGCCGGCCCTCTCGAAGTGTTTCTGCATCGCCGCGGCTGCTGCGTCGGCGTCGACCCCATCGGCCTGTGCGATCAGCATCGCGGCGGTGTTGTCTTCCAACCCGATTCGTTTCCAGTCGTCGACTGCGCGAAGGGTTGCTCGATCGATCAGCTCCAGCAGGCTCGGCCCGATTCCGTCGCGAACGACCGCGGCAACCGCGTCCGCTGCGGAGCGGAGAGAATCGAAACTGCCGACGACGGTGACCGGTGCTCTCTTGGGCTTGGGCTGCAACTTGAGCGTGGCACTCGTGACGACTCCGAGTGTTCCTTCCGAACCGACGAGAAGACTGGTCAAGTCGTATCCCGCAACACCTTTGACGGTCCTTCGGCCTGTCCGCACGATCCGACCGTCGGCGAGCACAACCTCGAGACCCAGGACTGAATCGCGGGTGACGCCGTACTTCACGCAACGAAGTCCACCGGCGTTGGTGGCGATGTTTCCGCCGATCGTGGAGATCTCGAAGCTGCTCGGATCGGGGGCGTACATCAGCCCGTACTCGTCTGCTGCTCGGCTGATGTCAGCGTTGATCACCCCGGCTTCCACGACAGCCAGCTGATCGTCCGGATTGACCTCGAGAATCGAGCGCATGCGAGTGGTCGAGATGACCAGGCAGCCCTCGACGGCTGCCCCGCCACCCGCCAAACCGGTTCCCGCACCGCGGGTTACCACCGGGACACGGTGAGCAGTAGCCCATTTCAGAGCCTCGGAAATGTCGGCCGCAGTTTCAGCGAGCATGACGGCTGCCGGATGGCCGGGTTCGGCGAGATGGGCCTCGTCGCGACGGTACGAGTCCATTACCGCCGGGTCGGTGATCAGGCGACTCGAACCGATCGACCGAGCGAGTTCGTGGACGGACATTCTTATCTCCAGTCGGTCAAAGGTTTTGTGCGAGAGCGTCCACAGCTGAGATCACGGCGTCTTCTGCGGCCCGCTCGCCGACGGTGACCCGCACCCCCTCGCCAGGGAACATCCGGACCGAGACACCCTGGGTGACGCAAGCCGCTTCTAGTGCAGAAGCTCTCTCGCCGAGAGGGATCCACACGAAGTTGGCGCCGCTCGGGACCGTCTCGACGCCGCGCAGAGCCAATTGCTCACGTAGGTGAGCGCGACCCGCGGTTACCGTTTCGACTATCGAATCGGTGTGCGCCGGATCGGTCAACGCTGCGCAGGCCGCGGCCTCGGCAACGGCGCTGAGCCCGAAGGGCGGTGCCGCGCTGGAAAGATCCGCTGCGATCGCCGGATTGGTGATGGCATAGCCGACCCGAAGGCCGGCCAATCCGTAAGCCTTGGAGAAGGTTCGGAATACGACGATGTTGGGAAAGGCTCGAAGCAGGTCGACGCCGTCGACATCGCTGGTCGCGAACTCCCGGTAAGCCTCGTCCAGAAGGATGAGGACGTCACCCGGGATCGAGCGGGCGAACGAGACGAACTCGGCGGTCGAGAACTCGCTTCCGGTCGGATTGTTGGGGTTGCAGACGAGTACCGCGCGGGTCTGCGGAGTCACGGCTGCCGCCATTGCACTCAGATCGTGCCGATGTTCGGAATCGAGTGCGACGGGTACACCGCTCGCCCCGGCGATTCCGATCAGAATCGGGTACGCCTCGTAGCTGCGCCACGGGTAGACGACTTCGGTGCCCGGGCCCGTGTATGCGGTCAATACCTGCTGGAGCAGCGCCAACGACCCGGCGCCGACCAGTACCTGGTCGTCGCCGACGCCCAGGCGGTCGCTCAACCGGGCGATCAGCGTGTCGCCGAACAGCGACGGATACAAGTGCGAGTGTGAGGCCGCGAGATTGACGGCCTCGAGAATTGCCGCGGAGGGTGCAACCGTCGACTCGTTGCTCGACGCACGCCACCGAACCTGCTCGAGGCCGGCGGCTTTGGAGTATCGAGGGAGTGCTTCGATTTCGGGTCGGGGGCGAGGCCGCAGCGCTCCGGGCGCGCTCATACCAGGACGCCGATCGCGTTCTCCGCGGCTGCAACGAGTGCACCCGATGCCGCCAAGTCCACCGCGGCCTCGATCTCGGGGGACAGGAAGCGATCGGTGCCCGGCCCCTGCACCTTCTCGCGGAGGGCCCGAAGGACGGCTCCGGTGGCTGGTGAGGGTTCGAGTGGGGAGCGCAAATCGATTCCTCGTGCTGCAGTGAGTATCTCGATCGCGAGAACTCGGGTGAGACCGTCGATGGACCGGCGGAGCTTACGTGCACCCGACCATCCCATGGAGACGTGATCTTCCTGCATGGCCGAGGAGGGAATCGAATCGACGCTGGCGGGGCTTGCGAGTCGCTTGAGTTCGGACACGACGGCAGCTTGTGTGTACTGCGCGATCATCAGTCCGCTGTCGACTCCGGGGTCGTCGGCAAGGAAGGGAGTCAGACCGTGGTTGCGTGCTACGTCGAGGAAGCGGTCGGTGCGGCGTTCGCTGATCCCCGCGACATCCGCGGTCACGATGGCGAGGAAGTCCAAGACGTAGGCCACGGGAGCTCCGTGGAAGTTTCCGTTGGATCGAACCCGTCCGTCGAGGGTGACAACGGGATTGTCGACAGCACTGGCCAATTCGCGCCCGGCGACGAGGCGGGCGTGATCGACGGTGTCGCGTGCGCCGCCGGCGACCTGCGGTGCGCACCGCAGTGAGTACGCGTCTTGAACCCTGGTGCAGTCAGGGCCCGCATGGCTGGCGACGATCGGGGAATCGGCAAGCAGACGCACCATGTTCGACGCGGCCGCGCCCTGGCCGGGGTGGGGGCGAAGCGTTTGGAGGTCCGCGGCGAACACCTGATCGGTGCCGAGCAAGCCCTCGACGCTCATGGAGGCAGCGATGTCGGCCAACTTGAGCAGATGATCGAGATCGGTGATCGCAAGGGCCAGTTGGCCGAGCATCCCGTCGGTACCGTTGATCAGTGCGAGGCCTTCTTTCTCGGCCAGAACCACCGGTTCGAGGCCATGGGCAGCCAATGCTGTTGCCGCATCGGTGAGTTCACCGTCGGCGGTGCGGACGGAACCTTCGCCGATGATTGCCATCGCCACATGAGCCAGTGGTGCCAGATCTCCCGAGCATCCGAGGCTGCCGTATTCGTGCACCACCGGGGTGATGCCTGCGGTGAGTAGGTCGGCGTACGCCTGTGCGACCACGGGGCGCACTCCGGTCCTTCCGGTGGCGAGCGTCGACAGGCGCAGAAGCATCAAGGCCCGGATCACTTCGCGTTCGACTTCCGGTCCCGAACCTGCCGCGTGTGAGCGGATCAGGCTGCGCTGCAACTGCGTCCGCAGATGCGCCGGAATGTGCCGGGTGGCAAGTGCGCCGAATCCGGTGGAAACCCCGTAGACCGGCGTGGGATCTGCGGCCAGGGCCTCGATGCGTGCACGACTTTCGGCGATCGCGGTCAGTGATTCCGCGGTCAATGCGACGCCGTAACCGTTGCGCGCGACGTCGACGACGTCGGCGATGGTGACAGCGCCGATTCCGACCTCAATGGTTCGGGTGGCTGTATGGGTGGCAGGGGTGGCGTTCATGGGACTCCAATGATGATGCGGCGGTGTTCCAGCAAGTCTTGTATGCGAGACTCTAGTCTTGAATATGAGACGAAAACAAGGCCCGAAAAGTACGGAACGGAGAAATTGGCTACATGTCTGCGGTCGGGGTCTCCACCATTCGATCTCCGAGATCGGCGGAGAACTCGGCGCTGACGGCGCGCACTCGGTCGGCGATCAGGGCACTCTCCTCGGCCGATTTGGAGCCGGAGAGGAAGGTGACGCCGAGAGCTGCGACCGGACGACCGTCCCGCGTGATCACGGGGCTGGCGATGCAATTGATTCCGGATGTCGTCGCATTCTCTTCGACCGCATATCCGCTCTCACGTGCTGCGGCGAGCAGTTCTCGCAGTTCGGCGAGCGTCGACGGTCCCGTTCCGGTCCGCGTCGGCCAGGTGTATCCCGCGTAGAGCGCGCTGATCTGTTCCACGTCCAGACGGCTCAGAATCGCGCGCCCGACTGCGGTGAGATGCGCTGGAAGGCGAGTCCCGATTTCGGTCACCAATCGCACGCCCGGCTTCAGTGGTTCACGTTTGTCGAGGTAGATGACGTCAGAGCCCTGTAGTACCGCCAGATGAGACGTCTCATCCGTCGACTGAGTGAGTGCCAGCATGAATCGTTGGCCCTCACGGTGAAGTGGGCCTGAGCGCATGTACGACGCACCGACTTCGAACGCCGAGACACCCAGGGTCCAGGCGCGCTGATCAGCCCAGTACGAGACGAACCGTCGATCCCGCATGACATTGAGGAGATGATGCGTCGTACTCTTCGGCAGCTCGAGGGCGCTCGAGATTTCGGCCGTCGCCAGCGGCACACCCCGGCGGGCCAGGAGATCGAGCACGTCGAGCACGCGCTCAGCAGATTTCACGCGACTCGTCGTCATGTGGGGTGTGTCCTTACGAGTAGGTAGGAAATCCGGAGCGGGGAACCACATTGTCTCGGATACGAGACTGAATCGCCAAGTGCTCGGGGTGGTCAGGGAGCCTGGCTGCCGAGTTCCGCGGACAACCGGGCGCAGTGCTCCACCAAGACGCGACCGTGGCTGGCGCAGACCTCGTCCGTCAGACGGAATGTCGGGCCGACGACGCTGAGCGCTCCGGCTATCTGACCGACTGCGTTGTAGATCGGCGCGGCAACTCCGGTCGAGTGATCCTCGATGGTGTCGTGCGCAATGGCGTACCCGCTCTCACCTACCTTGCCGCTCAACGCTGCGCCGACGGCGGTGCCGTCCAGGGGAACGCTCTGTCCCACCCACCCCATGTGGCGGATCGCGTGCGTGCCCTCGATCTGATCGAGATACAGCGCAGTGTCTTTCGGTCCCATCGTCGACAGGTAGGTCGATTCCCTCGTGGTTTCGGCGATGGCCTTCATCGCGGGCCGGGCTCTCTGCAACAGTTGATTGTCACCGAGAGCGCGAGCTCCGATCTGCAATAGCCGCGGGCCGACGCGATAGACGTTGTCCTCGCCGCGAACGACGAACTCGGTTTGTTCGAGGCTTCTGATCAGGCGAAGGGCGGTACTGGTTGCCAGATCGGTTGCCTTGGCGGCGTCGCCGAGCGTCAATCCGCCGTGCTCGACGATCGCACCGAGAAGTTCGAACGTGCGATTCGCGCTGCGGGTCACGTCGCCGGGGGCCATGTCCTACTCCAAGTGCCGAGGGATGTCTGCGCTGAATCTATCGCGAGCCCGGCAGTACCTCACCGTGGTGCTCGTCCAGCAGGGGACTGCGGCGGACATCGGGGCGTTGGCTCTCACCGAACACGACGGGTTGTCGTACGTAGGAGATCTTTCCTGCTACCGGGTGCTCGAACGATTCGACGACTCCGCGATACTCGGCCTGTGCGGAGGTGAGTGCCTGCTGGACGTCCCAGATCTCCGAGCCGGCGAGGCCCGCGTCGCCGAGAATGCCGACCACGTCGGCGACGGTCTTTCCGGCAGCCCAGTTTTCGATCTCCTTGCGCAGTGCCGGCTCGTTCTCGGTCCGGGCGGTGTCGTCGGCAAATCGAGGATCTGCGATCAGGTCGATGCGATTCATCGTCTGCGCCAATTTCTCGAAGCCGGATTGGCTCGCAACCGCGAGGACAAAGAGTCCGTCGTCGGCCCGATAGGTGTCGAATGGTGTTGACACCGGATGACGGTTACCGACGCGTGGGGGAGTGAGCCCGGTGGATTGCAGTTGGCTGTGTGCTGTCGGCAGCATGGCGAGCATGCTGTCGAACATCGCGACGTCAAGGTGCTGCCCGAGTCCGGTCGCCCGTGCACTCAGCAGGGCGGTACTGATTCCCCAGGCGGCGAACAGCCCGGCGACCAGGTCTCCGAACGACTCACCCAACCGTGTCGGCCCGGATTCCTCCGAACCGGTGATGCTCATGATTCCCGAAAGAGCCTGGACTACAAGGTCGTAGGCGGCGGCGCCGGACATGGGACCGTCCTGTCCGAAACCGGAGATCGACGCGTACACGATCCGCGGATTGCGAGCCCGCGCAGCCTCGTAGTCGATTCCCAGGCGCTTGGTGACGCCCGGGCGAAAGTTTTCCACGACGACGTCGGCGGTCTCGATGAGCGTCAGCAGCGCCTCACGGTCCTCGTCGTCCTTGAGGTTGAGTGCCACCGAACGCTTGCCACGATTGAGCACGTTGAAGTAGATGCTCTCGCCGTCGCGGAACGGGCCGAGGTGCCGAGAGTCTTCACCGTGTTCGGATTCGATCTTGACGACGTCCGCACCGGCGTCCGAAAGCAGTGCGGTGCAGTAGGGTCCGGCGAGGACGCGCGAGAGGTCGATGACCCGGATGCCGTCGAGTGGGGGAAGTGCAGACATGTCCGCGCCTTTCAGAAATCGGTGGAACGCGGCGACGGAGCGTTGCCGGCAATGGTGAGCAATTGGATCTGCGAGGTGCCCTCGAAGATGCGGAGAATGCGGCAATCGCGGTACAGGCGTTCGATTTCCGATTCGCGCATGAATCCCGCGCCGCCGTGGATCTGCACGGTTTGATCGACGATCGAGAAGCAGGCCTCGGTGGCGACGTACTTCGAAATCGATGCGGCGCGGCGGATGTCCTGACCGGCGTCCTTGACGTCGGCGGCCCAGTCTGCGGTGACGCGTGACGCGACCAGTTGCGCGTCGCAGCCACCGAGGAGTAGCTGAATTGCCTGGAAGTCGAAGATCGGCGTGCCGAACTGCTTTCGCTCGGTGGCGTACTCACGTCCCAGTTCCCAAGCGCGCAAAGCGATGCCGTTCGCCATTGCCGCCACGTCGATGCGCGCACGGTTCAGTGCGGTCAAGGCGATGTTGCCGCCGCGACCTTCGGTGCCGATCACCGAGTCGAGCGGCAGCACGACGTCGTCGAGGTAGACGGTGTATGTCGGAGCCGAACGAATTCCCATCTTGTCCTGCGGCTCCGAGTAACTGATTCCCGGAGTGCCCTTGGGGACGACGAAGGCGGTGATGCCGCGGAATCCTGCGCTCGGGTCCGTCTTGGCGAAGAGCACGACCAGGTCGGCTTCCTTCGCGTTGGAGATGTACGTCTTGGATCCGGAGAGATGCCAGCCGTCGTCCTCGCGTCGAGCGACGGTACGCATCGAGGCGATGTCGGAGCCGGCGTCGGGTTCGGTGAGTGCAAATCCGGCCAGCAGTTCGCCCGACGCGAGCTGGGGCAACCAGCGGTGCTTCTGCTCTTCGGAACCGCCGACGAGAATCGGCTCGAGGCCCAGGTAGTGCGCGGTGTAAATCGATGCCAGTGCGGCGTCGGTGCGTGCAACTTCTTCGATGGCGACCAGTTGGGTTCGTGTCGACAGGCCCAGACCGCCGAATTCCTCCGGCACGGAAATGCCCATGAGGTCCTGCTGTCCGAGGCGCTTGACCAGCTGCGCCGGGAACTCTTTGGATTCGTCGCGTGCGGCTGCTCCGGGTTGGATCTCGGCGTTGGCGAAGGCTCGGACGGTGCTGCGGAACTCAGCGAGATCAACGCTGTCGATGTCGTGCGCGGTCTGGGTGGTCACGGGGGCTCCTTCGAAGCGAGGTAGTTCACGAATTTCATCTAATGGAATCTAATTGCCACTAGTTGGCACGACTGACTATGGCTGAGGGTGGCGAATTTGTCCAGGGGTGGAGCTGTTGTGTCGCGGCTCACGTTCTGCAATGATCAACTTGTCTAAACCTGTATAGACAAGTTGATCGCGGATCGAACCCACTACAAGTCGGAAGCAGCGTGGCTTTCGGCGGAAGGTGCTGACATGAGCCTCGTTTCAGTCGACACGACACCGGACTCCGAGAATGTGAGGAGGGTGTGCAGTAGGTATTTCGAGGGCTTGTCGGCTGATCGATACGCGGCGCTCGCCGAAGACCGCAAGCTTGCGATGGTCGCCGCGCACATGGATCTTTCGCGCCGACGGGGACACAACTCGTCGATCTCGAGACTCGCGCCGGCCGGGGAGCTGGGGGACGGGCCGGCAATTCAATACGTCGGCGACGACATGCCGCAGCTCGTCGAAGCGGTTCTGGCGACACTTGCCCGCGCGCGCATGGAGCCGGAATTCGTGGTGCACCCAGTGCTTCGCACAGTCGTGCAACCAGCGCACAGCACTGAAGACACCCGGGTCGGGGAGCGTGCCGAATCATGGATCCACATAGGACTACCCGCACATTGTTCGGACGCGCAGGCGCAGGTGATCGCTGATGACGTCGCCGGAATCCTCGACCGTATCGCGCGTGCCTTCCGCGATACCTCGCCCCTGCGGGATCTCGTCGACGAGGCGCGCGGGCAACTGACCTCGGGCGGTCACGCCGAAGAAGCTGACTTCCTCCAGTGGTGCAGTGCCGGAAACTTCAGTGTCGTCGGCGGTGCGCGAACAATCGACAGGCACGAGCCGTACACCCTCGGCGTGCTCCCCGATCCAACCGGCTCTTCGGATTCGAAGGCGGTGCCCCTCGCGATCGGAGTGGTGTACCTCGGGCAAGGGTTCGGTGGATCCGCATACGCCACCGAGATCGACGTGTCAGTCGGTGACCGTGAATACCGATTCATCGGGTCCTTCACCTCGACCGGACTTGTCGCAGACGTCAGGCGGACCCCCCTCGTGCGAGGGCGCGTCGCAGACATCTTCGACGCCTCCGGATCCATCGTGGATTCGTTTGTCGGACAATCGATGCTGGCGGTGATTCAGTCGATTCCGATCACAGTCCTCTTTGCCGCCGACCCGGCCCGAATTGCGGACGCACTGGACGAACTCACTTCTGTGGACGGCCGCACGTCGTTCCATCTGTTCCTGCAACCCGTGGGATGCTCTCCGACGACGGGGCAAGACCAGGAGCTGTCGGCTTTGCTGTTCGTTCCGCGCGAGAAATTCAGTACGACGATCAGAACAACGGCCGAGTCGGTACTCGCCGAGGCGCTTGGTGCCCGCACCATCGAGTTCTCCAGTCGAGTATCGGAATCTCCCTTGGCTGTCGTGCATTTCACGGCCACAGTCGGCGGCGGCGCGAACTTCGCATCGGCGCGACAAGCGCGGGAGATTCGGGATCTCGTCGTCGACGCGTGCCTGACGTGGGACGAGCGATTCGTTCTGGATGCTTCGCACTACGACGAGCAGCGCAGGCGTGCTCAGTTCGCCGAGCAAGTTCCGGTGGCATACAAGCAGGATTTCGACGCCGTCCGCGCCGCCGAGGACATGGCGGTATTCGACGGCCTCGAACTCGGAGAGGTGAGCCCACGGTTGGCCCGATCTGTCGACGGACCCGGTACTCACCGACTCGGGCTGTACGTATCAGGTGACCCGCTCTCGCTGGGCGAGGTTCTGCCCGTATTGCAGAGCCTGGGCGTCGACGTGGTCGACGAGCGTCCGTACGAGCTCGTCTCGGCAGGTTCGGAACAGTCCTGGATCTACGAGTTCACGCTCGACTATCCGAGTGCGCCGGTCGAAGGCTTCGACAACTTTGCCGCGCGGTTCGCGGCGACGTTTGCCGCGGTTCGAAACGGCTCCGCCGAGCCGGACTCGTTCAACGAACTTGTCGCGATCGCCGGACTCGGTTGGAAACAAGTAGTGGTGCTGCGGGCATACGCGGAGTTCTTGCAGCAAGCAGGATTTCCGTACAGCACCAGTCGCGTCGCCGAGGTACTTGCCGATCATCCCGAGATCGCCGCCGGTCTGTGCGAATTGTTCGAGAGCCGTTTCGATCCCGACGTCGTAGACGGAGATCGAGGTGCGCGTGCAGCAGCGGAGGTGGAAACAGCCGTGGCACAAGTGCAAGGACTCGACGCCGATCGGATCCTGCGCGCGTTGTCCGAGCTGGTCCGTAACACGTTGCGTACCAACTACTTCGTTTATGGCACCGAATCGCTCGGCGCACTCTCGTTGAAGTTCGATTCGGAGAAGCTGTCCGTATTGCCCTTCCCTCGACCGAAGTTCGAGATATTCGTGTACTCACCCGATGTAGCAGGTGTGCACCTTCGCTTCGGTACGGTTGCCCGCGGCGGCTTGCGCTGGTCGGATCGGAAAGAGGACTTCCGCACCGAGGTCCTGGGATTGGTGAAGGCGCAGGCAGTCAAGAACGCGGTCATCGTGCCTGTCGGTGCGAAGGGCGGATTTGTCGTCAAACGCCCGCCGGTTCCAGGACAGGGTGTAGACGCGGACCGAGAAGCCACGTTGGCGGCCGGGATCGAGTGCTACCGATCCTTCATTCGCGGACTACTCGATCTGACCGACAACGTCGACAAACAGAGCGGCGCCGTTGTCGCGGCGCGAAGGGTCGTTCGCCACGACGGGGACGACACTTATCTTGTTGTCGCCGCGGACAAGGGCACTGCAAAGTTTTCCGACATCGCGAACGACGTTGCCGCGCAGTACGGATTCTGGCTCGGCGACGCCTTCGCATCCGGCGGATCGGTCGGCTACGACCACAAAGCCATGGGTATCACGGCGAAGGGCGCCTGGGAGAGTGTCAAGCGGCACTTCCGGGAATTCGGCGTCGATACCCAGCACGACGACTTCACCGCGGTGGGGATCGGAGACATGAGTGGTGACGTCTTCGGCAACGGTATGTTGTGCAGCAAGCACATTCGTCTCGTCGCGGCGTTCGATCATCGGCACGTGTTCGTCGACCCGAACCCGTCACCTGAGCGCTCGTACGACGAGCGATCACGTCTCTTCTCGCTCCCACGATCGTCGTGGGCCGACTACGACCCGACCTTGATCAGTGCGGGTGGCGGAGTGTGGGAACGCTCGGCGAAGCGCGTTCCGATCAGTGACGAGATGCGACAGGCACTGGGTCTCGACGCCGACGTCACCGAACTGACTCCACCGCAACTGGTTCGGGCGATTCTGCGGTCCCCGACAGATCTCTTGTGGAACGGCGGCATCGGAACGTACGTCAAGGCCTCCGGTGAGTCCGACCTCGAAGTCGGCGACAAGAGTAATGACGCGGTTCGGGTGAACGGCAACGAAGTGCGTGCACGTGTGATCGGGGAAGGAGGCAACCTCGGCCTCACCCAAGCAGGACGAATCGAATACGCGCGTATCGGCGGACGGATCAATACAGACGCCCTCGACAATTCCGCGGGAGTCGATTGCTCCGATCACGAGGTGAACATCAAGATCCTTCTCGACTCCCTGATCAGCTCAGGCGTCGTCGCGGACTCACATCGCGACGCACTGCTCGAATCGTTGACCGACCAGGTCGCCGAACTCGTTCTTGCAGACAACCGTTCACAGAACGAACTGATGGGCACCACGCGTGCGGATGCGGGGGCAATGATCGGCGTGCACGGAAGAGTGATTTCGAACCTCGAATCTCGCGGAATCGTCGACCGCGTCATCGAAGGGTTTCCGACCAAGAAGCAGTTCGCCGCGGCCGAGAAGACGGGAACGGGGCTGACGTCGCCGGAACTCGCCACACTGATGGCCCACGTCAAACTCGATCTGAAATCCACGCTGTTGGCTGGAAGCTCGATCGACAACCAGATCTACCGCAAGGCGCTGGTGAACTACTTTCCGGAGGGTGTTCGAGATGCAGGGGGCGACGCCCTCGACCGGCACCCATTGCGGCGCGAGATCGTCGCGACCGTGCTGACGAACAACGTCATCGATCGGGGCGGCATCACCTATGCGTATCGGCTCGGTGAAGAGGTCGGCGCTGATCCGGAAGACGCGGTACGTGCCTTCACCGTGGTTTCCGAGGTGTTCGGACTGTGGAAGTTGTGGCACGACATCAGCAAAGCCTCGATCTCGACTGCCGTATCCGACGAGTTGATCCTGCTCACCAGGCGACTGCTCGACCGGGCGTCACGGTGGATGCTGACGCGTCGGCCGCAACCGCTGGCCGTCGGGGCCGAGATCAGCAGATTCGGTGATCGCATCGCGGAGGCGTCGACCGAGCTCGATGACTGGCTGGTAGGCGCAGATCAGCGGAACCTGGCTGCGCGAACGGTCCTCATCACGGACAAGGGCGCGCCGGAGAACCTGGTCAGGCGAGTGGAGATCTTGCTCGATCAGTTCGGACTGCTCGATGTGGTGGAGATCGCTGACCTCGCCGATCGCACAATCTCGGAGACCGGTGAACTCTACTTCCGGCTCGGCGAGCTTGTTGGGCTCGTCCCGATGCTCAATCGAGTGTCGGCATTGAGCAAGGACGGAAAATGGAACGCATTGGCGAATTTGTCGCTGCGGGACGAGTTGTACTCGACGGTGCGGGCCTTGACCCTCGACGTCTTGGCCGACGCGGAAGCGGGTGACTCGACAGCGGAAAAACTCTCCAGGTGGGAAGAAAGGAATGCGTCGAGAATCGAGAGGTCGACTCTCGCGCTCGCCGAGATCGAGGCATCGGGGCAACACGATCTTGCTGCGCTTTCGGTTGCGACGAGCCAATTGCGGCGCATGGTGGGCTAGGCCCGGCGCGGACGCCCGCGGATTGATCGGAAAGGTGCGCGAGACGGATAGACTTCGAAGGCCGAACGGGAGAACCGACTCGGTGGTTTTCGACGAACGGGTGGTGGCGATGGCGATTGCTGAAGTGGACGCAGAACTCGCCGTGCTGTTCAACGAGGCAGGCGGCGAGTCCGCCCCTGCCTACGAACGGGTGAAGAACCTCGTGGTCTCGCAGATCAATTCGGGTCGGTGGACCGAAGGCGATCAGCTGCCTTCGGAAAATCAACTGGTCAGTGCGCTTGGGTTGTCACGTATGACGATCAACCGAGCGCTTCGTGAACTCACCAGCGACGGTCTGATCGTGCGGATGATGGGGGTCGGTACTTTTGTCGCCGCCACGAAGACCGCGTCCCCGCTGTTCGAAGTAAAGAACATCGCCGACGAGATTCAGCGCCGCGGCCACCGTCATCGAACCGAGGTCGTGTTCGTTCGTGAGGAAGAAACCGACCACGGGCAGACGTTCCTTCGTGAATCGGTGGGCAAACGGGTGTTCCATTCGCTGATGGTGCACTTCGAGGACGAAACCCCGATTCAGGTGGAAGACCGGTTCGTGAATCCGAACGAGGCGCCCGACTATCTGCGCCAGGACTTCACCGCGATCACCCCCAACAACTACTTGAGTGACGTTGCGCCTCTGGTTCGCGGCGAGCATGTCGTGGAAGCAGTGTTAGGGAGCCCGGACGAATGCGAGCTGCTCCGCATCGATCGAGGGGAACCGTGTCTGTTGATTCGCCGCCGCACCTGGTCGGCCAATGGGTTGGTCAGTGCGGCGCGCTTGATCCACCCCGGTTCACGCAATCGCTTGGAAGGAACCTTCGAGCGCTGATCGTTTCGAGTGGCGAGTCCTGAACGCAGGCTCGTCCGATCGCACCATTTTCGGGGTCGAGTTCGGTGCAATCGACCAGGACGTGACTGCGAGCACACTGAGATCATGGGTGGACGGTTATTGCTTCCGCAACCTCACTTCCCGACGAGTGAGACCTGAGCGGATCGCAGCAACGCTGTCTACGCCACTGGCTTCCATGATCGAAGGAGTTCGACCTGTGACCGACTTGCCCAAGGACCTACTTGTCGCCCCGAAGTGGCAGGAACGCCTCGACGAACTGGCAGCCAAGCATTCGGTACCTGGCGCGCAGGTCGGTGTGATCGCGCTGGGCGAAGACGGTGCAGCGGATATCCGTGTCATCACCACCGGAGTGACGAGCCTGAACACGCGTGTCGACGTCGACGCCGACACCCTGTTCCAGTACGGATCCGCGAGCAAGATCTGGACGACGACTCTGATCATGCAGCTCGTCGACGAGGGCAAGCTGACGCTGGACACCCTGGTGGTGGAGGTGCTTCCGGAGTTCACGATCGCGGATCCTTCCAACACGAAGGAAATCACGATCCGCCAGTTGCTCACGCACACAAGCGGTATCGACGGAGACCTGTTCAACGACACCGGCGACGGCGACGACTGCGTCGAGAAGTACGTCGACGAACTCGCGACCGCGATCAGCGTCACCGAGCCCGGCGGGCATCTGAGTTACAGCAATGCAGGTTTCGCCGTTGCCGGCCGTATCGTCGAGGTTCTTCGTGAGATGACGTGGGACGAGGCGTTGGTCGAATACCTCTGGAAGCCACTCGGATTGACGCACATCATCACCAAGGCCAAGGATGCCCCGCTGTTCCGCACCGCCGTCGGTCATGTGGCGAACCCGGATCGGACGTCGCCGGACAAGGTGGTTCCGACCAAGCAGTGGCTGCTTCCCCGCGGTATCGGTCCGGCCGGGATCATCACCGGATCCGTCAGCTCGCTTCTGACCTTCGGCGCTGCACACATGCGTGACGGCCTCGCGTTGACGGGTGAACGCATTCTGTCCGAAGAATCCGCGCGTCTGATGCGCACCCCACAGTTCGACCTGACTGCGGTTTCGAGCGTCGATCAGGCCTGGGGTCTCGGCTGGATCCTGTCCGACTGGGGCGGTGTGACGTCCGCGCAGCACGGTGGTGCGACGATCGGCCAGATCACTCGTTTTCACACCTTCCCCGAGCTCGGCCTGGCCATGGCAGTTGTCACCAACTCGCGTGGTGGCGGTGCCCTGGCTCACGACATCGAGAAGGAGATCGCTCAGGAGCTCGATCTCGTTCTGCCGGAGCCGAAGTCCGAACCGGATGCAGCAGACATCGATCTGTCTCACATTCTCGGGACCTATGAATCGACAACCGTTCGAATCGAACTCACGCGTGGCGACGACGGCGGATTCCAGGTTCAGAACTTCGCCAAGGTCGAGATCGACGGCGAGCCGCCGGCCCCGCCCACCAAGGTCGTGCCTCTGTCTGCTTCCCGGTTCTCGATCAGTAACGAGAGCGCTTCTGGCGAGATGGCTCACCTCACGATCGATGGCGAGGAATATCTGTACATGACACGGCTTTTCAAGAAGATTTCCGACTAGCCGCGGCGAGATGATTCTCTCCGCTGAATGAAATCTCGGGCAGGTCGAGGGCGATGAGGGCCCTCGACCTGCCCGCACTACTTTCTCGAGGAAAACTCATGTTGAAACCTCTCGCTCCTTTTCCGGACGTGAATCACCCAGCGGCACTGGATGCTTACGGCCTTGCGCCGGTCATCGACGGTCACAACGATCTGGCATGGACGGCTCGCGAAACTGCCGCATACTCGGTGGAAAATCTGGAGAAGGATTCCATATTCCAAACCGACATCGACAAACTCGGTCGCGGTGGCGTCGGTGCGCAGTTCTGGTCGGTTTACACCCCGTGTGACAGGACGGAGGCCGAGGCTGTTCAGTACACACTCGAGCAGATCGACTATGTGTACCGGATGATCGAGCGGTACCCGGATACTTTCGAATTCGCGCGCACCGGTGACGACGTGCGTCGCATCTGGAGCGAGGGCAAGGTCGCGTCATTGTTGGGTGCGGAGGGCGGTCACAGCATCGGCAGTTCGCTCGGCGTTCTGAGAATGATGGCGCGCCTTGGTCTTCGGTACATGACTCTGACGCACAACGACAACACCGGGTGGGCGGACTCCGCGACGGACACGCGCGTACACGGCGGGCTGACCGACTTCGGTCGCGAGATCGTGCGCGAAATGAACCGGCTCGGCGTACTCGTCGACCTGTCGCACGTCTCGGTGGAAACGATGAGAGATGCCATCGAGACGTCGTCGGCGCCGGTGATCTTCAGCCATTCGTCCTGCACTCAGCTATGCGGTCACCCCCGTAATGTTCCCGACGACGTCATGAGGCTGCTCGCGGACAACGGCGGGGTCATCATGATCGCCTTTGTGCCCATGTTCCTTTCTTCCGAGTACAACGAGTGGTTCAAAGGCGGGCGGGTCGGCCCACGGCCGGCGATGACGGTGGACCATCTGGCCGATCACGTCGAGCATGCCCGAGACGTCGCGGGCATCGACCACATCGGTTTGGGAAGTGACTACGATGGGTTCGACGACTTTCCGGACGGTATGCAGGACGTATCCGGTTTCGCGGTGTTGATAGACCGTCTGGCAGAACGAGGTTGGTCCGCGGAGGACTTGGCAAAGCTGATGGGCAACAACGTGTTGCGTGTGCTCGACGAGACCAGTGCGGCCTCGATATCGAGCCTTTCCTAGCCGTATCGACGCCCGAGAAGATGAGGATGAGAATGAAGAAGATTCGTACCGTTGCACTGAAGGTGGTTGCTTCGGTGTCCGTAGTTCTGGTTGTGCTGGTATCGATAGCGCTCGTATTCAACGTCGGCTCCAGCAAGGCGAACGTTCCGACCGCGGAAACGGGCAACCAGTTCGTGTCCGTAGACGGCAAGAACATGAGCTACTCGATTCGCGGCAGCGGTGATCGGACCATCGTGCTGCTGCCCGGGTTCGGAACGTCCGCACCGATCCTCGACTTCAAATCACTCATCGACGAGCTTGCACCTGACTACCGCGTTGTCACGATCGAGCCCTTCGGCTACGGATACAGCGACGCAACCGACAAGGACCGCACGGCTGAGAACATCGTCGAAGAGATACACGAGGCTGTGCAGGCCTTGGGGATTGACGAATACATCCTCATGGGTCACTCCATCACAGGTGTTTATGCCTTGGACTACACCGCGAAGTACGGCGACGAGGTCACCGCTTTCGTGGGCATCGACAGCAGCGTCCCGGGGCAGCCGAACATGGACACCAAGTTCCCGATCGAAGTCTTCCGCGTTGCAAAGAAATTGGGCTTCTCCGACGTTCTGGCGAAACTCGGTGGCAGTGAGGAAACCGATGCCTACCTCGATGAAGCCGAGAAGGCAGAGATGAGCCGACTGGTCGCGAAGAACAACTTCAGCGACACGTATCTCAACGAAATGGATCACCTTTCCAGCAACTTCGCCGCGGCGATCGGCAAGACGTTCCCTGCCGATCTCCCGATTCTGTTGTTCGCTGTACAGAATTCCAAGGTCCAGGGCTGGACAGAGCTGCACGAAGAACAGGCAGCATCGGTCGATCATGGTGAACTGGTCTTGCTGGACGGAGACCACTACCTACACCACACCAAGTCGAAGGAGATCGCCGAGAACCTCGAAAGGTTCCTGGGCGAGCTGAACTGAAACTCGTAGGACGTTAATGTTGAATGCGGGGCCATCGAGTCGAGATGGTCCCGCTTCTTCTTTCTCTACTGATCGTTCGGAGGCATTGTGGCGCAGACCTTGTCACGTGAGGAACTGGCGAGTGCGCTGGACTCGGCGTATTCGAAACTCGACGCGTTACTCGACGGCGTCGTCGAGGCCGATGCGTTCGACGCCGTTGCCGTCGATGCGTGGACGGTGCACGACGTACTCGCTGTGCGTGTCTGGTGGGCAGAGGCCGTCGTAGAGTGGATAGGTGCCGGACTGCGAGACGAGACACCGCAGACGCCGGCTGCGGGTTACAAGTGGACGCAAACACCCGCGCTGAACCAGTCGGTGGTCGAGGCGAGTGCAGGAACGTCGGTTCGAGAGCTTCGGGATCGTTTGCGCGCGGCTGTCGCAGCGCTGCGTCGATACGTGGGAACTCTCGAAGACGATCAACTGCTGTCGGTCGGGGTTTTCTCGTGGACCCGGACGTGGCCGGTCTCGAGGTGGATCGCCGTCAACACGATCACCCAATACGCGTCGTTGTCGAAAATGATTCGGCGAGTGCTGAAGTCGAACAATCAGCCCTGAAGTCGATGCATCCGCCATACGTCCGGTCCGTCGGGGAGCGAGGTCTGGCCGACGATCGTGAAACCGAACCGTTGGTACAGCGGTAGATTTCGTTCGGTCGACGTGTCGAGCCAGCAAGCCTGTTCGGTTCGATCCAGTTCCGCCAAAGCATGTTTCAGTAGTGCAGAGCCCAATCCACTGCCCTGCGAATGCGGTGTCGTACCGATCGTTGCCAACGACCACGCGTGCTCGAGGGCGGGAAGCGCAGACAGTTGTTCGTCAGCCTGGAGAACGCGCTCGAACCGATCTCCGTGCAGTTCCACGATCTTCTCGACAGTCGCTTCATCAGGCTCCGGGGTGTCGGGCGGCAGGACTGCGATGACGCCGTTGCCTGAATCATCGATGTATGAACGTCCGAACGGTAGTGCCAGGTGTTCGAGGTAGATCCGTTGTAGAGCGGCGACCCGTTCCATGTGAGAGTCTTCGGCGACGCACCAGTTCGTCCAGGGATAGTCGGCAAAAGCCTCGCCGAGAACCTCGGCGGCACGGTCGAGGTCGTCGATGGACAGCGGTCGAACAGAATTCTGCATAGTGCCACTTCAGCACAATGGAGTCTTCCGTCGCCACTCGATTTCGGCGGTGTAGCAGGTGCGCGGGCCGTGGTCACGTACTTGTGAGTTCATTCAAGAAAGTTGGACGCGGCTGTCGATCCTGCGTTCACTGGTAGTGATCGGGTAATCGCCGAGCTGTCAATTTCGGGCACATGAGATCCGGGTACGGCGATTCCCCGCGAAGGGAATGAATATGAACAGGCTCGAAGGCAAAAATGTAGTGATCACCGGCGCCGCCAGCGGAATCGGGCGTGCAGCAGCACAACTCATGGCGGCAGAAGGCGCCAAGGTGCTGGTCGCCGACCTCGATCCAGCTCGAGCGGAGGAAGCAGCGGCGGCGATACGCGAGACCGGCGGCACTGCGCTGGGTTTCGGCGTCGATGTCATGAACGAGGAGTCTCTGGCAGCGATGATCGAAAGGGCGGTCGCCGAATTCGGTGGCATCAACGTCTTGTGCAATCACGTGGGCGGTAGTAATCCGCGCAAGGATCTCGACCTGCTCCGGATGGACATGGACGAGTGGGATCGCGTGATGTCGCTCAACGTCCGCAGCACTGTCGTCGCTTCACGACTTGCCATTCCGCACATGAACAGTGCCGGTGGAGGATCGATCGTCAACACGGCCTCGGTAGGTGGATTGATCGGGGATTCCCTGCAGTCTGCCTACGGATCCGCCAAAGCGGCAGTCATTCGTCTGACGCAGTACATCGCAGTCCAGTACGGAGCAAACGGTGTTCGGTGCAACGCCGTAGCGCCGGGCGCGATCATGACACCCGCACTCGTGGACAACATCCCTGCTGATGTCATCGACGGCATGAAGCAGGCAAACGCGCTGCCCTACCTCGGTGAGCCCGAAGACATCGCACACGCCATGCTCTACCTGGCCTCGGACGAATCTCGCTACATGACGGGGCAGACCTTGGTGGTCGACGGTGGACTCACCAGCAAGAGTCCACTCGCGACCGGCCGTTCGTCGATGTTGAGCTGAGTCAGCTCCGCCAACCGCTGGGGCCGGCGCCCAGAACCTCGATGGATCCCTGACTGGCGTGTGAATGCTTGGTGCGGTGCGTCATTCGCCACCTTCCGTCGATTCGGGTCCAAGAATCGTGGTAGTCGCCGAGGGTGAAGAAGTTCAGGTGAGCTTTGCTCCCGGTGCCCACATGCATGTCGCTGACATAGGAGCGGCTGGTGGCAATATCACCGACCACCTCGACCAGCACGTTGCCGATCAGATGTTGGGTGGGACCGCACTCGTCGAGGAACGAGCGGATGGAAGCCACTACCTCGGCAGGTCCACGAAGAGTTCCGGTTCCCAGTTCTGCCGTAGCGTCCGGAGTCATGATCCGGTGGAGTTCATCCCAGTCCCGCGCGTCCATGGCTCGGGCGAACTCGAAAATGGAGCGGGTGATCTCGCGTTCGTCGAGAAGAGTGGTGATGTCGACGCCCATGCTGTGCGCCTTTCTTAACGTCGGGGGGTTAATAAAGGCGCACAGCAGAAGTCAGCGGTTCAGCAGCTTGCGCATCGCTTCGGCAGCGCCCTTGACCATCTTGTCTCGGGGGAAGCCGCTGCGCTTCTTGGCGCCTTCGTAGTTTCCTGCAGCAACCCAGATCGGGCCGTCGGCAAGGTGTTCGAGGCCTTCGCGTGCAACGTCCTCGGGCTCTGCGACGTTCATGCCCGGGATGTCGAAGTTCAATCCCGCGCGAATCATGGCCGGCGTGCGAGTGACACCGAGAATGAACTCGACGACGTGAACGCCGTACGGCTGAAGTTCGAGCCACAGGCTTTCGGCGAAGATGCGACCGAAAGCTTTCGAGGCCGCGTAGATGCTCTGGTGCTCGGAGCCCATGAATCCGGCCAGCGAACCGAGCAGCATGATGCCGCCTCGTCCGCGGTCCTTCATCAAACCGCCGAAGTGGTGCGAGAGTTCGAGTTGCTTGTTGATGTTCAGCTCGATGACTCCGGCGAATCCCTTCAGATCACCGGTGACGAACTCGTGGCCGTAGCTGTTGGCGCCGGCGTTGAAGATGAGCAGGCCGACCTCGACGTCGTCGGTGACAGCCTTGATCTGGTCGAGCGCGTCGGGAACCAATAGATCCAGTGCGAGAGTGCGTACTTCGACGCCGTTGGCGCGTGCCTTGGCCGCAGTCTCCTCGAGCGGCCCCGGCTTGCGGGCGATGAGAACGAGGTTGATGCCGATCTTGCTGAGCTCGTCGGCGAACCCTGCGCCGACACCTTCGGAACCGCCGGCGATGACTGCCCACGGGCCGTAGTACTGGGGATCGATCATTACTACCTTCTTCGAAAGATGTTGGCTCGGCTAGTGAAACGGAGCGGGTACTGGTTCGCTGTCGTCGACGATCGGCTGAGGCACCGGCTCGTCGTTGAGAATCTCGAGCTCGCCCGCTGTTGCAGCGTTCACGATGGACGCGATCAAGGCGCCGCACTCCTTGCGGGGAGCACCGGGTCGTCCCTCACGTTGCCCGAATTCACGGTCGTCGGCGATTTCGAGGCACTGGGCGCGGGCCTGGTCACTCCACTGAACGGTGGTGTGTTCCCAACTGTTCTTCTGGACCAGGACCTGCGCCTTGCACTCAGCGCACTGAAGAGGCTGCATCTTCGTCTGCCTTCTTCGCAGCGAGGTTGTCTTCGACTTCCTTCTGCCAGGCGGCGACGGGTCGCGCGGTGTCGAGTTCGAATTCGAAGCGTTCGGTCATCTCGGGAGCGATGTCCGCGACGTCGACGTAGAACTGCTCGTACCAGCGGCGGAGCTGGTAGACCGGGCCATCCTCTTCGCACAGGAGCGGGTTCTCGATGCGAGTCTTGTTCTTCCAGATCTCGACGTCCTGCTCGAAGCCCTTGGCGATGAACGTGCCGAAGTTCGCGGCCATCGCATCGGCGGCTTCACCCTGGAAGCGATCCGACTTCTTGACGATGATGCCGTACTGGAGCACGAACTTGTCAGCGCTGACCGGGTAGTGGCAGTTGATGAGCACAGAGTCGACGTTGTAGTCCTCGTACTCGTAGGTCAGGTCGTCGACCATGAAGGAGGGGCCGAAGTATGTCGCAACCGAGTTGCTGCCGACCATCTTCGGGGTGCCTGCTGCGTGGGGACGCATATCGGAGCGAGCGACGCCGCGCATGTACTGCGTTGCGGCGTGGCCTTCGAAGACGTTCTTGAAGTACGTCGGGAAGGAGTAGTGCACGTAGAAGAAGTGCGCCATGTCGACGATGTTGTCGACGATTTCACGACAGTTGGTGTCGACGGTCGTGGTGTACCAGACCCAGTCGCTCCACTCGTCGCTGAGCGCGCCTTCGATGCGGGGGATGGCTACGTCGTCGGTCGGCGGGTTGCCCTCGGGGTCGTGCCAGACAAAGAGCATGCCGTCCTGGTCGAGCGTCTGCCATGCGCGCGTCTTGGCCAGCGGGGGAACGCGGCGTGCGTACGGAATCTTCTGGCACTTGCCGTTGCCGCCCCAGCGCCAATCGTGGAACGGACAGGCAATGGCGTCGCCCTTGATGGTGCCCTGGCTCAGGTCGCCACCCATGTGACGGCAGTACGCGTCGAGGATCTTGACGTTGCCTTCACTGTCGGCGAAGACGACGAGCTTGGTACCGAACGCCTCGATGGAGTGCGGCTGGCCGTCCTTGAAGGACTCCGTGAGCCCAATGCAGTGCCATCCACGTGCAAAGCGAGTAGGCGCGGTTCCAGCTTGGATCTCGCGAACTTCGTCGTTGTCGGACTGATTGATCGTCACGATGAGTCCCGTCCTTTCCAGGGTCAGTGTCGACGCCCGACGCTAGGGGAGCGTGAATTACCGCTGGGGCCTCGTCTCACTGGCCGGGACCAGCGGCGAGCGAGAGGATCCGGCGGCTGATCCCGGCCTCCGGGACTTCCGATCATCGGAACGCGTGACCGACATATCGTGACGGGGCAGCCGTTATGTCTATCTGCCGATCCGCTCCCTCACGGTTCGGTGCGAGGAGTGTCTTCCATGGTCAACAAGGTTCTGAGCTCAGTCCGTGATCTGCTTCCGAAGATCGCGGCCCGCGCTCAGAAGGTCGACGATTCGCGCAAGATCTCCGAACGGACCATCCGGGAGCTTTCCGAAGCCGGCGTCTTCTCCATGCTGGCGCCCAAGAGATATGGGGGCGCCGAGAGCGACCCGGTCCACTTCTACGAAGTGGTCAGGGCAATCTCCGCTGCCTGTGGTTCGACCGGTTGGGTCGCGTCGGTGGTGGGAGTGCACCCGTGGCATCTGGCGCTTTTCGACGACCAGGCACAGGCCGACGTGTGGGGAGAGGATCAGACGACGCTCATCTCGTCCGCGTACGCGCCGGTCGGTCGACTGACGGCGGTGGACGGTGGTTACGAACTGTCGGGCCAGTGGGGCTTCTCTTCCGGCTGTGATCACGCGAGTTGGGCATTGCTGGGCGCGATGGTGGTCGGGATGGACGGCCGGCCGGTCGATTTCATGACGGTGTTGGTGCCGCGTACGGATTACGAGATCCGAGATGTCTGGGATGTCGTGGGGATGCGCGGCACCGCGAGCAACGAGATCGTGGTCGACAAGGCCTTTGTGCCCGAGCACCGATTGAAGCGCAACTACGAGACCGCACAACTTCGCGGCCCAGGCCAAGCAGTCAATCCTGGTCCGCTGTACAAGCTTCCGTTCGGGAGTATCTTCACCTCGACGGTCGCGGCTCCGTGTGTGGGCATCGTCGCAGGTTGTTACGAGGGATACCTGGACGTGATGCGTGAGCGGGTCCGTCTGAGCTTGGGTGGTGGACGGTTCAGTGAGGACCAGTTCGCTCAGGTTGCCGTCGCGCGTGCGTCGTCGGAGATCGATGCCGCGATTCTGCAGATGGATCGCAATATCCGGGAGATGTACGAACTTGCTGTCGCCGGCAAGGAGCTTCCGCTCTCGATGAGGCTGCGCGCGCGTCGTGATCAGGTTCGCGCGACGGAACGTTCGGTGGAGGCGATCGACATGCTGTTCAAGACAGCAGGCGGGAACTCCCTCTCTCGCGGAAACCCGATCGAGCGTGCGTGGCGAGACGTTCATGCGGGCAGCGTTCACGTTGCCAACGAACCCGAGCGCGCGTTGGCGCTGTACGGCCGGGCGGCGTTCGGACTGCCGGTGGAGGACAACCTGATCTGACCGGTTGGCGCGCCGCCGAGTGGGGTATTTGCCTCTGGATGAGGGAAGTTCCGGCGCTGACTATCGGCTCGATCGTGGACATGGCGGGTGTCGCGCGGGCGAAAGTGATGCCGGCAGGCCGAAGCGGTGTCTTCGAGGAAGTCGGTGCGGGGGTCTCGCCGAGTTGGAATGTTTTCTGCAGCGACGATCGGATTGCCTTCACCGATTCCTTTTCCGTCGTGGGTGATCTCCGGTTGCGTATCGACCGCTCCGACCTCCGCGATCTCGGCGGGGGCGTGTCGTGGGCGCCGGCCACTTTGTACGAGCAAGACGGTTCGACGGCTGCCGTGTGCACTCGGTCCGCACTCACTGCCGTCGTGGCGCGGCTTGCTGCCTACGGACTGGAAGCTCGCGTGGGTCACGAGATCGAATTCACTCTTTTCGGTGATGCGTGCGACGGAGCGTGGTCGGCGTACGGGTTAGGTGCAGTCCTTCGCCGCGAGGACTTCCTCAAGGACCTTCTGCGCAATGCCGTACGCGCACAACTTCATATCGAGCAAGTTCATGCGGAGTACGGACCGGATCAATTCGAGATCTCCATCGCTCCGAGCGCTCCTGTTCAAGCGGCCGATCTTGTGGTGCTTGCCCGGATCTTGATCAGCCGCACTGCCAGAGCCCATGGATTGGCGGCATCGTTTTCACCGATACCTACGATCGGAGGTGCCGGGAACGGTGCACACCAGCACTTTTCGTTGATCTCAGGTGGGCGGCCCGTCTTCTCCGGTGGTGGTCAGGACTACGGGATGACCGACGAAGGATCATCAGCTTTGGGTGGAATCCTTTCTCACCTCACGGAATTCACGGCCGTCTTTGCTTCCTCGCCGCTCTCCGGCCTCAGGCTGCGTCCGGACAATTGGTCGGGGGCCTACGTCTGTTGGGGGCTCGAGAACCGGGAAGCGGCACTGAGGTTCTGCACGGAGTCACTGTCGAATCCACACGGCGCCAACGCCGAAGTCAAGATCATCGATCCATCGGCCAATCCGTATCTGGCCACCGCTGCGGTACTCGGTCTTTCGCAGATCGGTATCGACAATGCCGCGCCATTGCCGCCTGAAATCGTGGTGAACCCGTCGACTCTCACAGAGGCGGAACGTGATGAGCGCGGGGTGACCCGAGTCCCCACCGATCTCGGCGAGATCGTGCAGAAGTTCAACTCCTCCTCGGTGGCGAGGGAAATCTTCGGGGAGTCGATCATCGAAGCGATGGTGTCCGTGAAGGGAGCTGAGCAGGAGACGTTCTCCCAGATGGACGAGGCGACAACCGTCGAGAGGCTTCGATACACCTGGAGTTGAAGGGGTTGACGCTTAGGATCGTGAGTTCTATGTTTAAGTTATTCCTTAATTAAGGAGTTGCTTACATGGACGAGCGAAGTGGTCGACTCGATGCAGTGTTCAGCGCACTGGCCGACCCGACGAGGCGTGAAATGCTCTCTCGCCTGACGGATGGTTCGATGACCGTCGGTGAGCTGGCCGAGCCGTTCGAGATGAGTCGGCCCGCCATCTCGCAGCATCTGAAGGTGCTCGAGCGAGCCGGTCTCATCGAACGAACCGCCACCGCGCAATGGCGCACCTGCACCCTTCGAGCAGAGGGGCTCGACGACGCCAGCGCATGGGTCGACGAACACCGGCGCGGTTGGAACGAACGCTTCGACCTCCTCGACGAGCGTCTACGTGAGCTGAAGCAACGTCGACCGAAGAAGGAGAAGGACAATGAGTGACCAGAATGCCGATGCCACCGCAGAATTCACCATCACCCGGATCTTCGATGCGCCGCGTGACCTTGTCTGGCAAGCGTGGACCGATCCCGACGAGGCGGCGCGGTGGTGGCACCCCGAGGGTGTCAGCAGCCCTCGGGAGCACGTCACGATCGACCCCAGAGTTGGCGGAACGTACCGCTACCTGATGATCAACGACGAGAATGGTGCCGAGTTTCCTACCGGTGGAACCTATCTCGAGGTCGACGAGCCGAAGAAGCTAGTCTTCACCTGGGGGGATCCGGGAGATTCGGTGGACACCGCGCCTCGAATCACGGTCACGCTCGCAGATCGGGGAGACAAGACCGAGATGACATTCCATCTGGTCGGGATCCCGGGTTTCAAGGGCGACGGCAACGTCTACGACGGGTGGGAATCCGCGTTCGACGTGCTGGACAAGGTATACCGCGGCGAGTAGTCGGGAATCGGACACCGCCACCGGGGCACCGGTGATTGAATGGAGTGAACACACCATTCAATCACCGACGTGGGAGAGCCTGATGGCACCAGAGGTTGCGGTAGTTCTCGAGGGATATACCTACTTCGAATGCCCGCGCTGGCACGAGGACCGAATCTGGGTGTCGGACTTCTATACCTACCAGGTGATTTCGGCCCGTGAGGACGGGACCGACGTACGCGTCGAGGCGGAGATTCCAGGGCAGCCGTCCGGGTTGGGGTGGCTTCCGGACGGCAGATTACTGGTTGTCTCCATGCGGGACCAGAAGATTCTGCGGCGAGAATTCGATGGCGATTTGGTGGTGCACGCAGACTTGTCCGGGTACGTGAGTGCCAACGTCAACGACATGCTGGTCGACGCGCAGGGACGAGCGTACGTGGGCAACTTCGGGTTCGACCTGATGAACCTGGCCCCCGTCGAGACGGCAGATCTCCTCCGCGTCGACCCGGACGGATCGGTGCACGTCGTGGCGCGAGATCTCCACTTCCCCAACGGGATGGCTCTGACGTCGACCGGAGATCTGCTCGTGGACGAAACGCTGGGAAATCGAATCAGTGCGTTTGCCGTCCGGCCCGACGGCTCTCTGGGCGAACGCCGTGATTGGGCGTCGTTCGGGCCGGTACCTGGTGGACCCGAGATGGAGACCACCCTCGCTGAGATCGTCGTTGCGCCCGACGGATGTTGCATCGACGGAGACGATTCGATGTGGGTGGCCGACGCACTCGGAAGTCGAATTCTCCACGTCGACCCGTCTGGCAAGATAATCGATGAAATTGCCTTCGACAGCGGCGTCTTCGCTTGCGGGCTCGGCGGTTCCGACGGTCGTACGCTGTTCGTCTGTGCCGCCCCGGACTTCAACGAACACGCTCGCAAGGTGGCAACAGAAGGAAAGCTGCTGTCGATTCGTCTGGAGCCTTTGGGCTGACATGGAATTGGTGACCTCGCTACCTGCCGACACTCCGCTGCGGCAGGTGGCTCAGCACGTCGAACGCATCGAGAACCTCGGTTTCGACACGGTGCACATCTCCGAGACCATTCGCGACCCCTTTGCCGTGGCGGCACTGGCCGTCGAGCACAGCAGTACTCTCACTGTCCGGACGTCGATGGTTGTCGCGTTTGCGCGCAGTCCCATGGTGACGGCTTTGGCTGCCTGGGATCTTGCAGGTTTCTCGGGTGGGCGATTTCAACTGGGGCTCGCAACGCAGGTGCGCGGGAACATCGTCGGGCGGTACTCGATGCCGTGGACCAATCCTGTTGCACAACTGCGCGATTACGTCAGTGCTGTAAGGGAGATATTTCAAGCGTTCCAGACGGGCGGCGAACTCGACTATGCCGGCTCGCACTACACCTTCAACCGACTGCAGCCCTACTTCAATCCGGGGCCGCTCGACGTTCCAGCTCCCGAGATCTGGACCGGGGGAGTGAACTCCCGCATGTGCTCACTGGCAGGAGCCGTCGCCGACGGCTTTGTTGCTCACCCCACCAGCTCCCATCCGAAGGTGCTCGCGGAGAGGATCATTCCATCATTGACGGCAGGAGGAAGGAAGCCGCGGCTGATTGCCGTTCCGACTACGATCACCGGCAAAGATCGTGCCGCGATACTTGCTCGACGAGAAGCGGTACGCAGTGAACTTGCCTTTCTCTACTCCACACCGGCATATCGAACCGCGCTCGAGGTTCTCGGCTTGGCGGGGATCGGCGAGAAGCTGACTGCGATGGCACGAACGGGTGATTGGGCTCGACTACCAGCTGTGCTCACGGACGATGTTCTCGACATCTTGGTCACGCAATGCACCTACGCCGAACTCCCCGGGGTGCTGAGTTCGAAATACGCGAGTCTCTGCGACGGCATTGCACTGGCAGTGCCGACGGATCCCGCCGACGACCGCGCCTTCGCAGCGATGTGTGAGGAGATTCGAGCCGCCGCAGCGTCTGCCTCGTGACGTCCAGTCGGCGCGAACTACACTCTCGACATGGGGCGCGTCTACGAAGGCATCGATGAAAAGCTCACCACGTGGTTGCAGGCCCAACCGCTGTTCGTCGTTGCTACCGCACCGTTGTCTCCTGACGGGTTGATCAATTGCTCACCCAAAGGGGGAGTCGGATCGTTCGTGGTGCTGACATCCACCCGCGTGGCGTACCTCGATCTCACTGGCAGCGGTGTGGAAACCATCGCGCACGTGCGCGAGAACTCGCGAATAACCCTGATGTTCATGGCATTTGACGGACCACCGAAGATCGTTCGACTGCACGGTCACGGACAAGTTCTGCCCGCAGGGTCGGAACCGTTCAACGAGCTTGTCGGTAGGTTCCCCGAGCACCCGGGACTGCGGTCGATCGTCGTGGTCGATCTGACGCGCATTTCGGATTCGTGCGGATACGCAGTACCGCTGATGGACTACCAATCCGATCGTGACGTGCTCGACCGCGTAGCGGAGAAGAGGGGTCCGGAGCGGCTCATCGCCTATCGCGCCGAGAAGAACGCGAAGAGTGTGGACGGGTTGCCCGGTCTCGACCTGGAGTGATACAAAATCGGGTCGCCGTGCGAAAGAGTGTGGGGCAGGTGATTCTGACATTGCCTGCCCCACGTCCTCGTTGTGCTGGTTACTTCGCCATGTCCTGAGCTGCTCGGTACGAGAAGACCATGGCCGTGCCGAGTGGAACTCCGGGGCCGGGGTAGAAGCGGCCGCTCAGTGACGCGCTCGTGTTGCCGGCGGCGTACAGGCCGTCGATGGCGCTGCCGTCAGCACGCAGGACTCGGCCGTTGACGTCGGTGACCAATCCGCCTTTGGTGCCGAGGTCACTGAGGACGATGCGGGCCGCGTAGAACGGACCGTTCTCGATGGCCGTCAGTGCCGCATTCGCACCACCGTTGGGTGGGCAGAAGAACGCGTCGTACGGGTCTTCGCCGCGATGGAACTCTTCGTCGACGCCCAGTTTTGCGGCATCGTTGAACTTTTCGACAGTGCTGCGCAATGCGTCGGCCGGTAGTCCGGTCTTGGCAGCGAGTTCTTCGAGAGTGTCGGCACCGACCCAGGTTCCGGCTTCGAGGTGCTTGGCGGGCGCCGTGTTCGGGATGCAGATGGCGGGCAGTCCGCCACCCTCGCGCGAGTCGAAGATCATGAACGACGGCACGGCAGAACCGTTGTCGTCGTGAGCATCCATGGCTCGTCCGAACTGGTCGTACGGAAGCGACTCGTTGAGGTAGCGCTCACCGGCGCTGTCGACGACGAGCCCACCGCGAACGCCGACCATGAAGGCGGCGCTGCCGTCGGGCTGCTCGACGCCGGGGCAGAACCACGCCTGATCGAGCAAGGCTGTTGCGCCGCCGACAGCAATTCCGGCGGAGATCGCGTCGCCGGTGTTGGCGCCGAAGGGACCCATACTCCAGATCGCCTTGCCGGGGGTGCCTGCCTGCTCACGCACCTCGGCGTTGCCTTCGATGCCGCCTGCTGCCATCAGGACACCGCGGTTCGCCTTGATTCGCTGGGTTTCGCCGCCGGATTCGACCTCGGCGCCGACAACCCGGCCGTCTTCCACGATCAGGGAGGTGAGGACGGATTCGGTGCGAAGTTCTGCCTTGCCGGTGCTCTGAACTGCGGCCAGCAGACGGCCGATCAGTGCGCGCCCACCGATCATCGGGCCGGGAGCATGATCCTGACCGGTGCGGTCTTGGTCCAGTTCCGGACGCACCTTGCCGGCGAGGTCACCGATGTCGGCGGGATCGAGATCGAGAGGGTTGATGGAGCGTCCCGTGTCCATCCGGCCTTCGGCTTTGTAGTAGTCGGGGAACGCACGGAACTCGAATTCGATGTTCGGGTTCTGCTCGAGTAGAGCGACGACAGCGGGAGCGGTCTCGACGTAGGCGTCCTGGCGCTCGGACTCGGCGTCACCGAGCAACGCGCGCAGATAGGTGCGGGCATTCTCGGTCGAGTCGGGAAGTCCGGCGCGTTCCTGCACCTGGGTACCTGGGAGCCAGATCGAGGCGCCCGAGTAGGCGGAGGTCCCGCCGAAACGATCGGTTTTCTCGAGGACGATCGTCGTCAATCCCTGAGCAGCGGCGGTATATGCGCCGGTCAGCGCTCCGCCGCCGGAGCCGACTACCAACACGTCGCACTCGCTGGTCCAGTCCTGCATCATTGCGTCCTTACTCCAAGAGGGTGGGGTGTCCACGGAATACCGCACGGCACTGGAAGGCCATGCCAGGTCCCACTGAGCGGGCAATATGCCGAGATGGGTGGTCCAGGTGAGAGAATTAGCGCGGTCGTTCGCGGCCGGGACACATAATCGATGATGGGGGCGACGTTGCCGAGAATTGCCGAGGTCAGGGACGCTGCTGAGCCCAGTTCGGACGAGCAGCGGGCGCGCCATGTGCGGATGCTGGAAGCGGCCGCCGAATTGGGGACCGAGAAAGAACTCTCGCGGGTTCAGATGCACGAAGTCGCCAAGCGGGCAGGCGTGGCCATCGGCACTCTCTACCGTTATTTCCCTTCGAAGACGCACCTCTTCGTCGCTGTGATGGTCGAGCAGATCGATCAGATCGGCGACAGTTTTGCCAAGCATCAGGTGCAGTCGGCCAATCCGCAGGACGCCGTGTACGAGGTCCTGGTGCGCGCGACTCGCGGGTTACTGCGTCGGCCGGCCCTTTCGACTGCGATGCTGCAGTCGTCCAGTACCGCCAACGTCGCGACGGTGCCGGACGTGGGCAAGATCGATCGCGGCTTCCGGCAGATCATCCTCGATGCGGCCGGGATCGAGAACCCGACCGAGGAAGACAACACCGGGTTGCGTCTGCTGATGCAGCTGTGGTTCGGGGTCATCCAATCGTGCCTCAACGGTCGAATTTCCATCCCGGATGCGGAGTACGACATCCGCAAGGGGTGCGACCTGCTTCTGGTGAATCTCTCACGACACTGACGTGACCTCGCCCCTTCTCGGGGTGGGTTCGTCGTGTCTTCAAAATTGAAATCAATTCTATTATTTGAGTCAGACTTGGTTCAAAGATGACGTTCATTCCGGCATTGCCCTGACATCAACAATAGAATACATTACAGAAAAGTTGACGGTGAGTCAGCTCACCGACCGAAAACTCCACGAAGGAGCGCACATCATGGGTCATGCAGTCATCGTCGAGGCCGCTCGGACACCGATCGGCCGTCGTCGCGGCGCCCTGGCGGGGCTGCACCCCGCCGAGATTCTGGGAGCAGCGCAACTCGGCGTTCTCGAACGGGCAGGCGTCGCACCGGAAGACATCGGGCAGATCATCGGTGGCTGTGTCACCCAGGCAGGTGAGCAGTCCAACAACGTCACGCGGCAAGCGTGGCTGCACGCCGGATTGCCGTACAGCACAGCGGCAACCACCGTCGACTGCGCCTGTGGATCTGCCCAGCAGGCAGTGCATTTGATTTCCGGCCTGATTTCCTCGGGTCAGATCTCAGCCGGTATCGGCTGCGGCGTCGAGGCGATGAGCCGTGTGTTCCTGGGCCAGGCAAACGCGCCCGGTACGGGAAACCCGTACCCGGACGACTGGACCATCGACATGGGTGACCAGTTCACCTCTGCGCAGCGTATCGCCGAGAAGCGTGGCATCACACGCGCCGACGTCGACGCCTTCGGCCTGGAATCGCAGCGCCGCGCAGCCCAGGCTTGGGCCGAAGGACGCTTCGACCGTGAGATCGTGCCCGTCAAGGCTCCCGTCGTCACCAAGGAAGGTGTGCCGACCGGTGAGATCGCCACTGTCACCCGCGACGGTGGCCTGCGCGCGACGACAGCCGAGGCGCTGGCCGGACTCAGGCCGGTCATCGAAGGCCATATCCACACCGCCGGCAACTCGTCGCAGATCAGTGACGGCGCGGCTGCGGTACTGCTGATGAGCGAAGAGCGCGCACAGGAACTGGGATTGAAGCCCCGCGCGCGGATCGTCGCGTCCGGCATGGTCGGATCCGATCCCTTCTATCACCTGGACGGACCGATCGAATCCACCCAGATGGTGCTCGACAAGGCCGGAATGACTCTGAACGACATCGATCTCGTCGAAATCAACGAAGCGTTCGCCTCGGTAGTGCTCTCCTGGGCGCAGGTTCACGACGCAGATCTGTCCAAGGTCAACGTCAACGGCGGTGCGATCGCACTCGGGCATCCCGTCGGTTCGACCGGCGCTCGTCTGATCACGACCGCGCTGCACGAACTCGAGCGCTCGAACAAGTCCACGGCGCTGGTCACGATGTGCGCCGGTGGCGCTCTCTCTACCGCCACCATCATCGAACGCATCTGACCCGTACTCACACTGTCGAATTGACGAGGTAGACATGACCATTGGATTGAGTGAAGAAGATCGTGACCTCCGCGACTCCGTACGGGGCTGGGCGGCACGTCACGCAACACCCACCGCTATCCGTGAAGCGGTCGAGGCGAAGGTCGAAACTCGCCCCCAACTCTGGAGCGGGCTTGCCGAGCAGGGACTTCTCGGACTACACGTGGCCGAGGAATTCGGCGGCGCTGGATACGGATTGGTCGAGCTCGCGATCGTCGTCGAGGAACTCGGGCGCTCCATGGTTCCCGGCACGTTCCTGCCGACAGTCGTGGTCAGCGCCGTTCTCAGCGACGCCGGAGTCACCGCTCCGCTGGCCGGACTGGTCGACGGCAGCACGCTCGGAGCCGTTGCACTGCAGCCGGGTTCGCTGAAGATCGCCCGCGACGGCGACACCGCCACCCTCAGCGGAACCTCCAGCCAGATTCTCGGTGGCCATGTCGGCGACCAGTTCCTGCTCGCGACGGACAGCGGATTCGTTCTGCTCGGACGTGACCGCCTCGAGGTCACGGACTTGGCCAGTTACGACGTCGTACGTCGTAACTCCGAGATCACCGTCGACGGACTGGTCCTCGCTGATTCCGAGATCCTCACCATCGATACGCAGCGTGTACTCGACATTGCCGCAACACTGTTCGCGGCCGAGGCATCAGGCTTGGCCGACTGGGCCGTCACGACCTCGGCCGACTACGCGAAGGTGCGTCAGCAGTTCGGTCGCCCGATCGGCCAGTTCCAGGGCGTCAAGCACAAGGCCGCTCGGATGCTCGCTCTTGCCGAGCAGGCGCGCGTCTGCGCGTGGGACGCTGCGCGCGCACTGACGCCCGCCAACGGCGTCGGTGCCGAAGAGGCTTCTCTCGCAGCAGCCGTCGCCGGAGCCACGGCCCTCGAAGCAGGCTTCTCCGTCACGCGTGACTGCATCCAGGTGCTCGGCGGAATCGGCTACACGTGGGAGCACGACGCGCACCTGTACCTGCGCCGCGCGCAGTCCCTGCGAATTCTGCTGGGTTCCACGGCATCCTGGCGTCGTCGCGTTGCCGAGCTGACCATTGCCGGCACCCGTCGCGTGCTCAGCATCGAGTTGCCGCCCGAGGCCGAGGCGGTCCGCGCCGACGTTCGCGCCGAGCTCGCTCCTGCGCTCGAACTCGAAGGTGCCGCGCAGAAGACGTACCTCGCGGAAAAGGGCTACACCGCACCGCACTTCACGGCTCCGTGGGGCAAGTCCGCCGATGCCGTCAGCCAGCTGGTCATCGCCGAAGAACTGCGCGCTGCGAAGATCAAGCCGCACGACATGATCATCGGCAACTGGGTCATCCCGACGCTCATCGCGCACGGCAACGAAGAGCAGCTCGCCAAGTTCGTCCCGCCGTCACTGCGCGGCGATATCGTCTGGTGCCAGCTCTTCTCCGAGCCCGGCGCAGGTTCCGACCTCGCGGCTCTGAGCACCAAGGCCACCAAGGTCGACGGTGGCTGGAAGTTGCAGGGCCAGAAGGTGTGGACGTCGATGGCACGCGACGCGCACTGGGGAATCTGCCTCGCGCGCACCGACGCCGACGCCCCCAAGCACAAGGGCCTGTCCTACTTCCTGATCGACATCAAGAACAGCGGCCTCGACATTCGCCCGCTTCGCGAGATCACCGGTGAAGCACTGTTCAACGAAGTCTTCTTCGACGACGTCTTCGTCCCCGACGAGTGCCTGGTCGGCGAGCCGGGCGACGGCTGGAAGCTCGCTCGCACCACACTGGCCAACGAGCGTGTCTCGCTGTCCAACGACTCGTCTCTCGGATCGGGTGGTGAGGCTCTTCTGAGCCTGGTCGACGGACTACCCGGTGGCATCGACGACGAGCAGCTGACGGTGCTCGGAAAGGTGCTGTGCGACGCGCAGTCCGGCGGTCTGCTCGGTCTGCGCACCACGCTGCGCTCGCTCACCGGCGCGCAGCCGGGGGCCGAATCCTCGGTGGCGAAGTTGATCGGTGTCGAGCACATCCAGCAGGTCTGGGATGTGGCAATGGAGTGGGCCGGGCCGAGTTCACTTCTGGGCGAACAGCATCGGATGTCTGCAACCCAGATGTTCTTGAACTCGCAGTGCATGTCCATCGCGGGTGGTACAACCAATGTTCAGCTCAACATCATCGGTGAGCGAATCCTGGGTCTGCCTCGCGACCCCGAACCGGGAAAGTGACCTGCACATGAGCAATCGCACCTTCGTCATCGGCGTGGGCATGACCAAGTTCGAGAAGATCGAGACCCGCGACTGGGATTACCCGGACATGGTGACCGAAGCCGTCTCGAATGCACTCATCGATGCCGGGATCAGCTACGACCAGATCCAGCGTGCTGCAGTCGGTTACGTGTTCAACGCGTCGACAGCAGGCCAGCGTGCCCTGTACGAAACGGGTCTGTCCGGTATCCCGATCTTCAACGTCAACAACAACTGCGCCACCGGCTCGACGGCACTGATGACGGCGCGCGAGTGGGTACAGGCCGGACAAGCGGACTGCGCACTGGCCGTCGGCTTCGAAAAGATGACCAAAACGGCGCTGACCGGAACCGGTGAGATGCCCAAGGTCACCACTTTGGACTCGCAGCTGAAGATCATGGTCGAGGACTACGGCTTCGCCCGATCGCCCATGACCGCTCAGTTGTTCGGTAATGCCGCCGTCGAGCACATGAAGAAGTACGGCACCACGGTCGAGCAGATTGCGGCCGTGGCGGTCAAGAACCACAAGCACTCGGTCAACAATCCGTATGCGCAGTTCCGTGACGAGTACACCCTCGAACAGGTGCTCGGCGACAAGATGATTCACGAGCCGCTGACGCGCTCGCAGTGTTCACCGACTTCGGACGGTGCCGGTGCTGCCGTCGTCGTGAGTGAGAAGTTCGTCCGTGAGCACGGACTCGAGGACCGTGCGATCGAGATCGTCGCTCAGGCCATGACCACCGACACCTCGGCAGCGTTTGCCGAGAAGTCGATGATCGACGTAGTCGGCGCGCCGATGACGGCTGCGGCCGCCGAGCAGGTCTTTGCCGAAGCCGGCATCAGCATCGACGACGTCGATGTCATCGAACTGCACGACTGCTTCGCGATCAACGAGATCATCACCTACGAAGGTCTCGGAATGTGTGGCGCCGGTGAAGGCGGAAAGCTCGTCGAATCCGGTGCCACTACGTACGGCGGCCAGTGGGTCGTCAACCCGTCTGGCGGTCTGATCTCGAAGGGCCACCCGCTGGGTGCCACCGGGCTGGCACAGTGCGCCGAACTGACGTGGCAGCTTCGCGGGACCGCAGACGCTCGCCAGGTCGAAGGCGCACGAATCGGATTGCAGCACAACCTCGGACTGGGCGGCGCGTGCGTCGTGACCGTCTACCGAGCCGGAACTTTGGAGAACTGATGGCTATCGATCTCGAGGTGGCATTGTCCGCCGAACCGACTGTGCGCGAAGCGTCGTGGACGGACCGCGACGTCATGCTCTACCAGTTGGGGCTCGGCGCCGGCGTGAACGCTCTGGATCCCGCCGAGCTCACCTGGGTGTACGAAAAGGGTCTGAAAGTGCTCCCGACCTTTGCAATGGTTGCAGGCCAGGGAGTTTCGGCGGGTGTACTGCCCGCAGCGTCGATGAGTATGCCGGGAATCGACATCGACCTGCGCAAGATTTTGCACGGTGGGCAGTCGCTGACACTTCACGCGCCGATCCCGTCGACGGGTGCTGCTCGTATTTCCACTCGCATCGCTGACGTGTGGGACAAGGGCAAGGCTGCCGTCATCGTGCTCGAGACGGCGGCCGAGGACCTTGACGGGAATCCGTTGTGGACCACCGGAATGCAGATCTGGGCCCGCGGCGAAGGTGGCTTCGGCGGCAGCGCCGGTCCCGAAGTTGTTGCCGGGGTGCCTGACCGGGCGCCCGACAAGGTACTGACGTCGAGCACGAGTACCTCACAAGCTCTGGTGTACCGACTCAGTGGAGACATGAACCCGCTGCACGCTGATCCCTCCTTCGCGAAGATGGCGGGATTCGACGCTCCGATTCTGCACGGTCTGGCGTCGTACGGCATCGTCTGCAAGGCGGTGGTCGACGGAATTCTCGACGGAGATCCGACGCGGGTGAAGAACTACTCGGTGCGGTTCGCCGGTTCGCTGTTCCCCGGCGAATCCATCACCACATCGGTATGGCAGGACGGCAACACACTGACCTTGGCGGCGACGTGCCCCGAGCGCGAGAACTCCCCGGTTCTCACACACGCAACAATGGAGATCAACTGATGGACCTCGGCACGCACCCCACGGCAGCCACACACCCGGGCGGCACGATTTTGACGTCGCCGCCGCAGGACGCCCCGGTCGACCGGGCCACGGCAGCAGCGCGTCGCGTTGTCGACGCGATGCTGCGCACCGACCGCGGAAACGCCAATCTGGATCGGGTTGCGGAGGAGCTCAACAGCATTGCCGAGCACCTCGAGCAGCACTCGCCCGAGGTGGCCGAGCGCTTGATCGACATGTGGAACGGTGAGGGCGTGACTCGTCACGATCCGGTGACCGGCCCCGAGAATGCCATTGCGCCGCCGCTGGTTCTGGAAGGGCTCGCTGACGGGTCGGTGCAGGGAGTGGTCACGTTGACGCTGCCGTACCAGGGCCCTCCCGGCCATGTACACGGCGGTGTTTCGGCGCTGCTGCTCGATCACGTTCTTGGCGTCGCGAACGCCTGGGGTGGAACTTCGGGCATGACAGCACAATTGAGCACTCGGTACCATCGCCCGACTCCACTGTTCGAGCCCCTCACGATCAGCGGCAAATTCCTTTCCAAGGACGGCCGCAAGATTCACACCGTCGGTGAGATCAAGACTGCGGACGGCGAATTGTGTGTGTCGGTAGAGGGATTGTTCATCGACAAGACCGTGCCGCGCCCCAGGTAGGGGTTCTGACGAAGGAGGGCCCAGTGGGCAAGCTCGACGGACGTGTAGCAGTGGTCACCGGTGCCGGTATGGGCATCGGGCGCGGAGTGGCAGGCGCGTTCGCGCGTGAAGGCGCGTCGGTGTTGGTTGCCGAGATCGACGAGGCAGCGGGCCTCGAAACCACCCAGTGGTTGCGGGACGAATGGGGTGCGGAGGCGGAATTCGTCCGGACCGACGTCACCGACAAAGCGCAGGTTGTTGCCATGGTCGACAAGTCCGTCGAGCGGTTCGGACGCCTCGACATCCTGGTCAACAATGCTTGGCGGACTTTCGGTTTCGCTCGGCTCGAGAAGATGACCGACGAGCAATTGCGCGGCGGTTTCGACATGGCAGTGATGGCCGCTTTCTGGGCCATGCAGGCTGCGTTGCCGGAACTCGAGCGTCACGGCACCGGCCGCGTGATCAACATGTGCAGCCTCAACGGCGTGAATGCTCACATGTACTCGGTCCAGTACAACGCGGCCAAGGAAGCATTGCGAACGCTGACTCGCACTGCTGCCCGCGAGTGGGCTCCCAAGCACGTGAACTGCAACGTCATCTGTCCCGGTGCGCAGAGTGCGGCGTACAAGCGTGTCGCCGAAGCCAATCCGGAAAACGCGGCAGTGATGGCCGCACAGAACCCGATGGGGCGGATCGGCGATCCCCTCGACGACATCGGCCCCGTTGCGGCCTTCCTGGCGAGCGACGACAGCCGTTACGTCACCGGCAACACTCTCTTCGTCGACGGTGGTGGGCACATCAACGGTGTGCAGTGGGCGCCGACCGTCGACTGATCGGCAGTAATTCGGCTCGAGAATCCGGCGTCTATTTGGCCGTGAATCCCGCATCGACCGGCAACGCGATACCTGTGACGTATCGAGCCTGATCCGAGACCAACCAGGCTATCGCGTTGCTGACGTCGGAAGCTTCGATCAGCCCGACGTCCAAGAGATTGCCGACATCGGCTCCGCTCGATGCGGGGGAGTCTGCGAACAGTTTCGCGACGGCATCGTTGACGACCATCGGTGTATTCGCTCCCGCCGGATGCACGGAGTTGACACGAATGTTGTGGGGAGCAAGCCAGTGCGCCCACGTGCGCCCCAACCCGACGATGGCGTGTTTACTCGCGCAGTAGCCGTCGGATCCGCCGGTTCCATCACCTCCGCGGCCGACAAGTCCCAGTGTTGATCCGGTCAGGACTATTGCGCCGCCTGTCCCTTGCTCGATCATCGCGGGCGCTGCGGCCTGGACGGTATTCCAGACGCCGAAAAGATTGACCTCCATCTGGTCGCGGAAGGCGCGGGCATCGTCGATGTCCGGGGACATCATGCCGATACCGGCGTTGGCCAGGACGATGTCGAGGCTGCCCAACACTGCGATACCTTCGGCCACTGCAGCTCCCAGCGCGGGTAAATCGCGAACGTCGACTTCTAGCGCGACGGCATTTCGCCCGAGAGCCTCGATCATTGCCGCTGTCTGCCTCAAATCCTCGGCGGTACCCATCGGGTAGGCCACCGATTCGATCTGGCGGCAGATGTCGAGTGCGATGATGTCCGCACCCTCCTGCGCCAATCGCACGGCATGGCTTCGGCCCTGACCTCGGGCGGCTCCGGTGATCAGCGCGGTTTTGCCTTCCAACTGTCCGGGCATGGGTGCTCCGTCCGTCGTGAATCATGAGTACTCGGTCATGAGTACTGACTCGAGGGGACGGCGAAACTCGTCGCCGGCGACGTAGTCTGAGTTCAGATACAGCGGGAACTCGCTTCGGAAGAGAAGAGGCTCGGTATGTCCGATTGGGAGAAGAAGTTCGAAGCTGAAGCCAAGGGCCTCCTGGCCGAGGTTGAAGAAGAGCTGACCGTCCTCGAAGGTGTCGACACCATCGATCCGTTTGGTGAAGACGATCCGGACCCGGTTGCTGGAGACGATCTGTCAGCGGGAAATGACGACACCAAGCCGGCCTCGGACTGACCCTGCGACACGTCGACGCGCCTCGACGCCGCTCGGTATCTCAGAACGGTGGCGGGTCGTCCCCGTAGTCGATGGGTTCTCGGTGGGCTCGCGGTGATTTCCGCCGCTTGCATTGAACGTGCTCCTCAGCTCGTTTCTGTATCCGTCGGCGTTGACGATTGCGTTCGGACTGGATACGGGCGGCCTTGTTCTCCGCCTGGGTCCGCCGATCTCGACCGCACTGCGGCGGCATCGGGCCGTGCGGCCCGGCCATCAACCCTGCGGGGCGTGTTCGGTAGCAATGCCCAGTCGGCGATGTCAGCGACATGGTCCGATCCTGGTTCGACGCGAATTGCCACCGGTCGGAATGCTTGAGGCGATGGTGGTTGCGGCAGAACGCACTCATATTCGATTCGACTGTCTTGCCGCCGCGTTCGGGGTCGCCATGATGGAACGGTTCATTGTGGTCCAGATCGGAATTCCAGGCCGGGACATCACAATGCAGCCATTGGCAGCTGCCCGCGATGATCCGCAACCAGGTATCGAGAACTGAACCCGGCCGGTAGACGTACGCCGAACCGGGCACCTGTTCGGTGGCGGTATCAGCGGGTACTCGGACGTTTCGAATTACGGCGTCTTGGGCGATGTCGCGAGCATGCTCAGCGCTGATCACCCCGTACCCGTCGAGGTGAGCGGGCTCGCCGCCTCCGCGCAGAGTGGAATCAGTCATCACGACGTGAACCACGGGCCGACGAACGACAACACCACCGCTACGATCCTGCGGGCAATCAGCTCGGCCACAGTTGCACGGCAAGAACGGTGATCCGTTGGTCAACTCGAAGAGCGCGTCGGCTCGTCGCTGCTCGTATGTTCGAGAGTCGTTTCGGCATACCGACATTGCCAACTCGCGTAGTCGGCCGTCGAATGCCCGAGCCTGCTCTGCCGGAATGCTGCCCAAGATCTTTGCCATCCCGTCCTCGGCAGCGCTGACCCCGACGAACCGATCGGTGAGAGCACGGCGTCGACGTTCTCGCATACCTTCCGGGTCCACCATCGCCACGATCCGATCGATCGCCGCTGTCAGTCGCCTTCCCGTCAAGCCCGTTCCGCCGGCTACTGGTGGGGCGAGAACCTGCTCGAGCAGTAGTCGTTCCACTTCGTCGATCAATTCGTCTTTCACGTTCGCGGTCGCGGAATCGATCAAACCAACTCGGTACAGATCCAACTCGCCACGCGCCATCGCCGCTCGAGTGCGATGCAAACGAGTCTTCAACGAGAACCCCAACCCGATCAGCTTGCCGGCAGCCGCGCGGCCCATCGTCAGTGACGCACCGACTTCTGATTCAGCCAACTCGTGTGCGGTCGACGACCACGCACCACTGGCGGCATGCTCTGAGCTTCGCCGCGAAAAGAACTCGGCAATCACAGCGAGCTTGCGTTCGACCAGCATCGCCTCACATGCGTGCAGATCTGTCATGAGATCAACCAGTGCACAATCAGTTTCGGTACCGGTCAGCTGCGCTGAGATACCGAAGAGCTCTGTTGTCGGGTTGAACATGCATCCATTCTATTCGAATGTGTGTTCGATATGAACTGAATTCTCAAATCGGTCGGAATAGTCCGAGTTTTCTGATTCTCAGCGAATTTCCAAGGCCTGTCGTAGTGCGCTCAGAGGATCCGAGGCGTCACGACGCCCACGCGGACCAGGCCCTTCTGGGTTGACGAAGCGGCCCTCGTCCGAGCGAGTCCACTCTCGTACGGCCCATCGCTCCTTGATCGCCCAGCGACCGTTGCGACGCTCCATGTGGTCGATGAATCGCGCACCGCTGGTGAAGTTGATCATCCCGATGCCTTCGGGCCCACCCCAGTGTGTGGACATCGAATACGCCTCGCTGATCGCGTGGTCGCCGTGCAGTTCGACCAGATGGTTGCCGATGTGATGCATCGTGCCGCCGATCGCCGAGAGTTTTGGTGTCACCCAGGCGATGTACTCGTCGATGTTGCCGTCGAATCCGGTGTGATGGTCGATCGCATCCGGGTGGTAGGCGCTGCGGACGAGATCGAAGTCGAGGCGGTCGATGCCACGGCAGTACGTCAGAACCACCTCACGGATTGCCTGCTTGTCGATGAGATCTTGCAGTGCCCGGTCCATGTCACGCCTCCTTGATGCTGGTCATCCAGTCGAGTAGTTCTGGTAGTTCTTCGGCAGCGCAATCGAATACGGCGGGTCGAAAAACGACGACGGACGCGCCGCGGGCGAACCAGTCCCGGGCCTTGTCTGCGGTTGCCGAGAGGTCGACGGACCCGTTGTCGCGTCGAACCGGCGCCGCAGACACTTGCACGCGCGCCGACTCCGGGTCACGTTGGTGGGCTTCGAACGTGTTGCGCAACAGTGCAACACTGTCGGTGAACGTTCCCAGATCGGTCGGGTTCACGGTCCAGCCGTCTGCGACGCGTGCGATGCGGTCGAAGTTCCGCCGGCTTGGTCCGAAACCGAAGAGCACCGGTATTCGGGGTTGGATCGGCAGCGGGAGGCTGTGGTAGTTCTCGAAAGCGAAGTCGCGTCCCTTGAAGGTGGCCGGTGCATTGGTCCACAGTTCGCGGCAGGCTGCGACGGTCTCCTCCATGCGCCCGAATCGCGCGTCGAAAGGCATGTTGGTGGCGGTGTATTCAGCTTCTTGCCATCCAACGCCGAAACCCATGACAGTTCGACCTTCGGACAATGAGTCGAGAGTGGCAACCTGCTTTGCAAGCAGGGCCGCCGGGCGAACAGTGGCGATCAGAACCGATACTCCGAGGCGAGCTCGTTCCGTCACCGCGGCGATCGAAGACAGAAATGAAATCGGTTCGTACCAAGGGTGATCCAACGGGAACAGGAAGTTGTGTTCGACTACCCGCTGGGCGTGAGCGTCGGCATTGAACCCGAGGTGGTCGCCGGTGCAGATCAGATCGATCCCGGCACTGTCAGCACGCGCGGCGAAGTCCAGGACCGGGCGGACCTTGCCGTCGAACAGGGCCTCGAGACCCAAAACGTTGACACCGATTTCCACAGTCGTTCCTCTACAGTGCCCGCTTGGCATGAGCGGACATGTCGCCCATGTTGTCCAAACAGAAGAGCCTCGAGCTGAACTGCCACGACCCGTCGATGCACGTGAAGCGATCGAAGTAGCGCCCCGACAAAATAGGTTGCAGGGCAAGATCTTCGGTACCTTGTATGACCGTTACGTACGAGAGCGCCGTCGCTGATTCACCGTCGACCGAGATTCGCGTGTTGGTCAGCAGATGTTTGGTGCGTGGAACCGGCGGATCTCCGTACATCCGAATGAAGCCGCTGCAGGCTGCGAACACTGCGTCGGCGTCGGACGAAATGAGAGTGGTGGCAACCCCGTCCGGTCCGCACTGCCCGTAGTCGGACTGGGCGAACAATGCAGCGACTTCACCCAATCTGCCCTGATCGATCAGATGCGTGTACTCACAGAGCAGGTGACGGATCGCAGACTCGGCGACGATCCGTGACAGCTCCGCGGTCATACGGTGATCTCGCGCCGAACCATCTTGCCGGTTGCGTTGCGAGGCAACAGATCACTGGTGATGCGCCACTTCGACGGCACCTTGAAGTAGGAAAGTCGCTCGGCGGCGTAGTCGCGCAGCTCCGCCTCCGTGGTGGCAGCCCCGGGACGCAGTACAACCACGGCGGACACTTCCTGGCCGAGGTCGGGGTGCGGCATGCCGATGACAGCGCACTCGATCACGTCGGGGTGTTCGTCGAGCGTCTGCTCGATCTCGGTGGGGTAGACGTTCTCGCCACCACGCAGGATCAGATCGGAACGACGACCGGTGAGACGGAGACGTCCGTTCTCGATGACGCCGAAATCGCCGGTGCGGAGCCAGCGTCCCGGTGCAATTGCAGACTCGGTCGCCTCGTCGTTCTCCCAGTATCCGAGCATGACGAACGGGCTGCGCACGCACACTTCACCTTCGATGCCGTCCGGCAGCCACTCGCCGAAGGGATCGCGAATCTCCATCGAGACGGTGATGATCGGACGTCCGAGAGTACCTGGGAACTCTTCGAGTTCGGCGCCGACGGCGACCGCAATTGCGGTGCTGCATTCGGTGAGGCCGTAACTGTCGACCAGAGCGTTGCGTGCGAACGGCACCTGCTCCTTGAGGCGTTCCTTGAACGCGGGCGACGACGGCGCGGACGCCAGCGAGAATGCAGTCAACGAAGAGACGTCGTACTTGGCGATGTTGCCGTGTTCGAGTAGCCGCGATGCCATCGTGGGGACAGCACCCCAGTTGGTGACGCGCTCGCGTTCGACCAACCCGAGCACCTTGTCGACGTCGAAGCCGCCCTCGGTCAGGATGACGGCGCTGCCTGTCGCGAGACGGGGGACCACCAGATTGTGCAGGCTGGCGATGTGGAAGAGCGGGGAGGTGAGTAGATAACGCAGTGGGCTCGGCTTGGAAGCGTCGTACTCACGGCCGGTGAATGCAGCGCCGATCGCGTCGCTGTACTTGTGGTAGTCGACGACGGCCATCACGTTGCGGTGCGAGTGGAGTGCGCCCTTGGGGCGGCCGCTGGTACCACTGGTGAACAGGATGACGGCGGGGTCGTCCTCGTCGATGTCGGTGCTCGGCACGTCGGAGCCTGCATATTCCGCGATGAGCGCGGGCAGATCCTCTTCCATGGTGAGGACCGTGATGTCTGCCGGCAGTTCGGGGAGGGCGGCGCCGCGCTTGGCGTCCACGACCAGAACCTTCGGGCGTGAGAGCTCGATCCCGTGGGTGACCTCGCGCGGAACCCACCAACCGTTGAGACCGACAGCGATCGCGCCGAGCGCCTGCGTCGCGAAGAACGTCATGACCCATTCGGGAGTGTTGGCAGCGAGGATGCCCACACGGTCGCCCTTGCGGACTCCGTACTTGTCCCGCAGAGCAGTTGCCAGCGCGGCGACGGAATCAGCGTGCTCGGTGAACGAGATTCGACGATCGCTGGTGACGAGATAGTCGCCGTCGCCCCAGGCACGAGATGCCGAGATGAGTTCACCGATGGCGTGATCACGGTTCTTCATCACGGGCATGACGGTGCCGAGAACCTCTTCTTCGACGATCTCGAATGGCCCACCTGGACCGGTGAGGCGTGAGACCGCCTGGTCCAGAAGCAACTGCGGATCTGCGGGGGCAGTCATGGAATGGCCTTTCGTATTGTGGCGCTTTTCACGTCACAAAATCTCACGAGAAAATCATATCTGTGGCGGCGGTTACCACTGAGCGAGACTGGGACGGTTCCGGCATTGAGGCGTCGATACGTTCGAGTCGTATCGCAGTTGGAGTAATCGACATTCCGATATCGACTAGGACACAGGACACGATGACGAACACCGCCACCGAAGCATCTTCGAATGCAGCTCTTGCAGCTCCTCAGCGCGAGGACGTCGCGCAGATGTTGATCGACCGTCTCGGTGATCAGCACCTGGGTCTGCGGACGCGGACGCAGGACTGGAGCTGGGAAGAGGTGGTGCGCGAGAGCGCGGCGCGCGGCTCGCTTGCGAAGTCGCTTCGCGCGCCTGGACCGTTTCACATCGGAGTACTTCTGGAGAACGATCCCGAGTTCCTGTTCTGGCTCGGCGGCGCGGCCCTGACCGGGGCCACGATCGTCGGCATCAATCCGACCAGGCGTGGAGCTGAACTCGAGGCTGAGGTTCGGTACGTCGACTGCCAGCTGATCGTCACCGACAAAGCGGGCTACGAGAAGTTGTCCGGCCTTGACCTCGGACTGACCGAAGATCGTTTTGTTCTGGTCGACGACGCGTCATACCCGGACAAGATTTCCGCTCACCAGGTCGAGTCGCCTCAGATCGACCTCGGCGTCGACGCGTCGACGCTGTTCTTGCTTCTCTTCACCTCGGGCACCACCGGAATGTCCAAGGCGGTGCGGTGCAGCCAGGGGCGTCTGACGCGGTTGGCCTACGCGAACTGCGCCAAGTACGACATCGACCGCGACGACGTCTGCTACTGCTGCATGCCGCTCTTCCACGGCAACGCGTTGATGGCTCTGTGGGCGCCGGCCCTTTCGCAGGGAGCTACGGTCTGCCTCGTTCGTAAGTTCACCGCCTCGGGATTCATGCCGGACGTTCGGTTCTACGGCGCAACATATTTCACCTACGTCGGTAAGGCCTTGGGGTATCTCATGGCGACGCCGGAACTGCCCGACGACATCGAGAACACCCTCACGCACGGCTTCGGGACCGAGGCGTCGCCGGGGGACAAGGCAGAGTTCATCCGCCGTTTCGGTGCCCAGCTTTTCGAGGGATACGGTTCGAGTGAAGGTGCCGGTTCGGTCGTGCTCGATCCGAACCAACCTGCCGGCGCGCTTGGCCGTCCCGCGAGCGAGAACATCGTGATCGTCGATCCCGATACCCGCGAAGAGCGACCCCGCGCAATTCTCGACGAGCACGGTCACGTGCTGAACCCCGACGAATCCATCGGCGAGATGGTCGACAAGGCCGGATCGAAGAAATTCGAGGGGTACTACAAGAACGAAGACGCCATTGCCGAGAAGATTCGCCACGGTTGGTACTGGACAGGCGATCTCGGCTACGTCGACGAGGCCGGGTTCATCTACTTCGCCGGACGTAAGGGTGACTGGATCCGCGTCGACGGTGAGAACACCTCGGCTTTGATGATCGAGCACATCCTGCGTCGGCACCCCAAAGTGATTGCCACGGGTGTCTTCGCGGTACCGGATCCGCGTTCGGGCGATCAGGTGATGGCAGCTGTCGAGGTCGCCGACTTTGCCGATTTCGATCCGGCCGAGTTCGCCGCCTACCTTGCCGCGCAGGCGGATTTGGGTACCAAGGCAGCGCCGCGATTTGTTCGTGTTTCGACTGATCTGCCCGTCACGGGCTCCAACAAGGTACTCAAACGTGAACTTCAAGCCGACCGCTGGCGGACCGACGAACCAGTGTTCCACTGGGTGGGCCGCGGTACTCCCGAATACACGTTGATGACCGAAGCTGACGTGGTGGACCTGGAGAAGGAGTTCGAGACGCACGGCCGCACGCGGTTCCTATGACACGGCCGCACGCGGTTCCTGTGAGTGGTGTTGCGCTGGTTACCGGCGCTTCCCGGGGGATCGGCCGTGAGTGCGCGCTGGCATTCGCGCGCGCCGGATTCGACGTTGCAATCACTGCTCGCACCGTTCGTGAAGGCGAAGGGCGGGCGGCCCCGCGAACGAGGCAGGGGGAGCAGGTCATTCCGGTACCCGGCAGTCTGGAGACGACGGTTGCCGAGATCGAGTCCTTCGGTGTGCGCGCCTTGGCCGTTCCGATGAACCTGCTCGATCTGGCATCCGTCCGCGGCGCCGGTGAACGGGTGCTGGCGGAGTGGGGACATGTCGACGTGTTGGTGAACAACGCCTACGCCCAGACGGTCGGAAACATGGACCGGGTGCTCGACATCGAGATCGACGACGCCCAGGCGATGGCGATCGGCAACTATCTGCACCAGCTTGCGTTGATTCAGGTGATACTGCCGTCGATGATCAAGAGCGGCAACGGGGTGGTCGTCAACCTCGCATCTGGTTCGGCGACCCTGGATCCGCCTGCGCCTCCCGGCGAGGGTGGTTGGGGTTTGTCGTACGCCGCGTCGAAGGCGTCGTTCGGACGTATCGCCGGAGCGATCAACTCGGAGTACCGAGGCGCCGGAATCAAAGCGTTCAACCTGAGTCCGGGATTTGTCATCACGGAATCAGGGAAAGCCCGTGGTGGCGCGGACGCGATAGTGGAAGCCGGATTTGCGGCCACACCGGCATCCGTGCCCGCCGCTGCTGCGGTGTGGCTTGCAACAGATCCGGATGCGGACCGGTTCCTCGGTCGCGTCGTGGACGGTCCGAAATTGATGGCGACACTGGAGGAAACGGTATGAAGCTCGGCGTAGTTGTTCCGGTCGAATTGGGTCGAAGTGGAGATCCCGACTGGATTCTGCAATTCGCCCGTGCCGCCGAATCGTTGGGTTTCGACGAGATCTCGGCCGTGGAACACTCGGTTGTCATCGCGGATACGGCGAGCGAATACCCGTACTCTCCGACCGGAAAATCTCACCTACCCGATGACTGTGACATCCCGGATCCACTGGAACTACTGTCATTTGTTGCCGGCGCCACAACGACTTTGGGTCTGTCCACCGGAGTTCTGGTGCTTCCCAACCACAATCCGGTAGTGCTTGCCAAGCGCTTGGCGACGCTGGATCGACTTTCGGGTGGGCGATTGCGCATCTGTCTCGGTCTGGGCTGGATGAAGGAAGAGATCGAAGCGTGCGGCGGTGACTTCGAGCGCCGCGGCAAGGTAGCCGATGAGGCCATCGCGGTGATGCGTTCACTCTGGGAGGGCAAGGAAGCAGTCGATTTCGACGGCGATTACTTCTCGTTCAAGGGTGCGTACAGCTGGCCGAAGCCGCACCGCGAATCCGGAGTTCCGCTCTACATCGGTGGACACAGTCTCGCTGCTGCTCGGCGAGCAGGCCGGTTGGGTGATGGTTTCCAGCCGCTGGGACTGGCCGGTGAAGATCTCGACAAGGCCGTAGCAGCGATGAAAGCTGCTGCGGTGAAGGCAGATCGAGATCCTGCCGACGTCTCGCTGGTACTCGGTGCGACACTGCCCAGGCTCGACGAAGCGAAACTCGAGTGGGCACGCGGGTTGGGAGCCGATCGAATCGTGTTGTCCGCGAGCCGTCGTGGCACGTCGTTGGAATTGATCATCGACGAAATGGCTGAATGCTCGAAGCGGCTGGGGCTCGGCGCGTAGTCCTTCGTCTGATCAGGGATGCGCCAGCCCGTTCAGGACCATCGCGCCCACGAAGCGCGAGCGATCGGGTGCGTCGATCCGGGAAGTCAGTCGAGGGCGGTGGCGTCGGTTGTCGGCGTCTTGGTGCCGGGAGTCGCTTCGATGTCGAGAACGACCTGGCTGTCGGTGGCTTCTTCGGGGAAGACGTACCGACGCATGGCCCACCAGCGGAAGGCCGTCGCCAGCAGGGTCCCGATGATCGATCCGCTGATGAAGTCCGCGAAGTTCTCCATCAACACCGACACCTCGGGTTGACGCAGGTGGAACACGTACCTGGAGGTCCAGAGAGGTACCTGGTTGATGGCCAAACCGATACCCGCGACGATGAAGAACAGAGCGGCCTCGTGATGGCGCTGTCGACCACCGCGCTGAGCAAACGACCATTCGCGGTTGAGGACGTAGGACAGAACCGTCGCGATCAGGACCGCAAGGATGTTGGCCGTCACCGGGTGCTGAGGCAGAACCGTCCACTTGATGCCGAAGAACAGCACCGTGGTGACGATGAAGGCGATGCCGCCGACCACCAGGAACTTGAGCATTTCTGCGTGCGGCAGGACGCGCACGAGAACCCGCTCAGGAAGCCTATTGACCATCTTTTCGACAAACGCCATTGTTCGAGGCTAACCCTGAATACGACCGACGGCACAAATCGTCGATGCCCGTGTCGGCAAGATCATCAGAATCCGTACCCGAGAATTGCGGGCTTCTCTGCGTTGAAAGCGAAGTCGAAATTCCGGATCTCCCGCGGATCGGACGCGTGGAGTCGGTGCGCCGCCGCGAAGGTCTTGGCTTGGTGCTCGCCCAGGTACAAGCTGCTCAGGACATCAGAGGGCATCGTGATCGCGGGCTCCGCGTCAGTGGCCGTACAGGTGGCCTTGCCACCCTTGACCTGAAGTGCAAAAGTTCCGCCGGCCTTCAGGAACGGATCTTCGACCTTGATGACGGTGTCCAGGTCAGCAGCATATTCGCGAGCCTCGAGAGCCGCGGGCACGTCCATGATGCGCAGCCACAGTCGATCGGAGCGCGTCGTCGTTCGGGCAAGGCGGTAGTCCGTCAGCATCAGCCGGAGTGGATCGGCAGGATGTTGGCGTGTCTCGATCCGGGTGACGAGGTCGAGGCCGCAGATCGTGCGCCACAGCGCCGCGTGCGCGTCTTCGGTGATCGTCACGAACTCGTCGATCCGGGCGATGCTGTCGCGGCCCTCGCTCGTGTGCCGGTAAGCGATGTATCCGTCCGCGTGTGTCAGAAAGAACAGTCCGGAGGCGCCGTCACGATCCTCGGACGGGTCGGCGAACATGTGGTCCCAGAGCGGTTGCGGACGCAATTGAGCGCCGGGTGTCAGCAGTCGCCAGCGGTCGTAGATCTCGGGTAGAAGCGTCGAGGCAGCTTTGACGTCGACGATCGACACGCCACCGTTGTCGGGCACCTCGGGGCGGAACCGCGCGAAGCGGCGATCGAGGGTGATGCCCTCGCTGAAGGTGGCCGGGCCGTATCCGAAGCGGTTGTAGATGCCGGCCTCGCTGGCCGTCAGGGCGGCAAGTGGTGCTCCGGTCGACTCGATGTGGGCGTGAAGTGCAGTGAACATCGAGCGTAGGACGCCACGGCGACGGTGAGTCGGTGCGACGGATACCCAGGTGATTCCGCGCGTGGGGAGTTGGCGTCCGCCGGGCACGGTGAATTCCATGTCGATTTCGATGGCCACGCCGACGGGTAGGTCACCGTCGACGGCGAGGATGATGTCCTCGGGCTTGTAGAGCGCCTTCGTCAGTTCGCTGACCGCGGGAGACGGGTGAAAACCGAACCCCACCGAGTCGAGTAGTTGGAGAGCCGGCCAGTCGCTCTCGGTAGCGGTGCGGATGGTGATCTTGTTTTCGGGGCTCACGTATATCGACTTTGGCATAGATTGCGTGAAGACGCACATGAATATCGGGGCTGACGTTTCCGCACCGGCTCCCAGGGGTACCGCCCGACGGACCAGTCCTGCGGCACGGAGAAAACCGATACGGAGAAACACTGTGGCGATCACCGACATCAAGGAATATGCCCATCTCACCGAGGAAGACGTCGAAGCGCTCGGGCGCGAGTTGGACGCCATTCGGCTCGACATCGAGGAGAAGCGCGGCGCGCACGATGCTCGATACATCCAGCGGACGATCGCGTTTCAACGCTCTCTGATGGTGGCCGGCCGCATCGTCTTGTTCGCCAGCAAGAAGAAGCCTGCCTGGATTCTGGGGACTGCGCTGCTGGGGGTCGGCAAGATCATCGAGAACATGGAACTCGGCCACAACATCATCCACGGTCAGTGGGACTGGATGAACGATCCCGAGATTCACTCGAGCAACTGGGAGTGGGACAACACCTGCCCGTCCTCGGGATGGAAGCACTCGCACAACTTCACTCATCACAAGTTCACCAACATCGTCGGCCTCGACAACGATGTCGGCTACGGCATCATGCGCGTCACGCGCGATCAGAAGTGGCACGCCGACTATCTCTTCCAACCGATCACGAATTTCGTGCTGGCGACCCTCTTCGAGTGGGGCGTCGCACTGCATCACCTCGAGACCGACAAGCTTCGCAAGGGCGAGGTGAAGTGGTCCGAGAAATCGGAGATGGCCAAGGACGTCGGAAAGAAGATCGCGCGTCAGGTGGCGAAGGATTACATCCTGTTCCCCGCCCTGACCGGCCCGGCGTGGAAGACCACGTTGACGGCCAACGCCGTTGCAAATCTCATCCGCAACTATTGGAGTTACGCCGTCATCTTCTGCGGGCACTTCCCCGACGGTGCCGAGAAGTTCACGCTCGAGGAATTCGAGAACGAATCCCGCGCTCAGTGGTACTTACGACAGATGCTGGGGTCCGCCAACTTTCATGCCGGCCCCGTCATGGCCTTCATGAGCGGCAACCTCTGCTACCAGATCGAGCATCACTGCTTCCCTGACCTGCCGAGCAATCGGTACTCGGAAATCGCGGTGCCGCTGCGGGACTTGTGTGACAAGTACGACCTCCCGTACACCACCGGGCCGCTGTGGAAGCAGTACGGATTGACGCTGAGGACCATCTGGAAGTTGTCGCTGCCCAACAGGTTTCTCTCCGCGTCCCAGGACGATGCTCCGGAGACGCACTCGGAGTTGAAGTTCCGCATCCGCGGCGGAATCAAGGAAGTCTTCGGCGTCGATCCGCAGACCGGTAAGCGGCGCGGCCTGCGAACTGCGATCGCGATGGTGTCGAGCTGATCGGTTACCGCTTGTGTGCCATCGAACGAACTACGAGATCGCCGGTCGACTGGATTGCTTGAACCAACACGATCAAGATCACGACAGCGACGAACAACACAGGGGTGTTGAATCGTTGGTAGCCGTACTTGATCGCGAAGTCGCCGAGACCGCCGGCGCCGATGGCGCCTGCCATGGCCGAGAAACCGATCAGCATCACCGCCGTCAGGGTTGCTCCGGCTACCAATCCCGGAACTGATTCGGGCAGTAGCACTTTGACGATGATGTCCTTGTCGGTGGCGCCCATGGATCGTGCTGCTTCGACGCGTCCGGAATCGACCTCACGCAGTGCGTTCTCGACGACGCGAGCGAAGAAGGGCACCGAGCCGATGGTCAGCGGGACGATCGCTGCCGTCGCCCCGAGCGCTGTTCCGACGATCGCCCGCGTCGCCGGGATGAGGAGGACCAACAAAATGACGAACGGCAGCGAACGGCCGATGTTCACCACGGTGCCCAGTACCGAATTGAGAACGCGGTTCGGACGGATTCCGTCGGGCGCGCTCGCGTGCAACAGAACGCCGAGGGCGATACCGATGATCACGGTGAGCACGAACGAGACGCCGACCATGTAGAGCGTGTCGAGTAGGGCTTCCCATGCTTCGCCCAGGGAATCCTGCCAGGACGTCTTGTTCATGAGAACGTCACCTTCACTCCGCGCTGCGAAAGATGTTCTTCGACAGACTTTCTTGTCTCTTCGTCGTTGGCGAGTCCGGTGTGCGAGGCGAACTCCACGCGAAGGCGGCCGACCTGATGGGCTCCGATGTCCTCGATACCGCCGGAGATCACGGTGACGTCGACATCGAGATCACGCGAGAGTTGGGAAATCACGGGCGAGGTCGACAGCGAATCGACAAAGGTGAGGAGTGCCGGAATTCCGGTCGGGGACGTTCGCACCGTTCCGGTCGGCAGTAGCGCCTCGCCGAGGGGTGAGTCCGGGTCCGCAACCAGTTCGGTGAGCGTTCCCTCGTCGACGATGCGTCCCTGGTCGATCAGGGCGGCGCGGTGACAGATCCGTCGAACCACGTTGAGCTCGTGGGTGATCAGAACGATGGTCACACCCAGACGTCGATTGAGGTCGGCGAGCAGGTCGAGGATCGAATCGGTCGTATCCGAGTCGAGGGCGCTCGTGGCTTCGTCGCACAGGAGGACATCGGGAGAAGCCGCCAAGGCCCTCGCGATCCCGACCCGTTGTTTCTGTCCGCCGGACAGTTGCGAAGGGAAGGCGTCACGTCGGTCTTCCAGGCCGACCAACTCGATCAGCTCGTCGACGCGGGCACGGCGATCTGCCCGCGAGTACCCCGCCACTTCGAGAGGAAAGGCGATGTTGGCGGCGACCGAGCGGGAGTGCAGCAGGTTGAAATGCTGGAACACGACACCGATCCGCTTGCGTGCATCGCGCAACTGCGCCGGGCTCAACGCGGTCAGATCGGTGTCACCCAACAGAATCCGGCCACTGGTCGGGCGTTCGAGCAGGTTGAGGCAGCGCAGCAGAGTCGATTTACCGGCGCCGCTCTTGCCGATGATGCCGAAGATCTCGCCGTCTTCGATTTTCAGGGACACGGAATCGAGTGCATGCAGAACTTTTGTGCCGCTGCCGTATTCCTTGGAGACCGATTCGATCGAGAAGACCATGACGGGTCTCGATCAGGTAGCGCTGGCCGGAATGACCGAGCCCTGGTAGGTCTGCTCGATGAACGTCGCGACGTCGGTGGACGTCAATGCCTCGGCCAACTTCTGCACTCGCGCATCGTTTTCGAGGGAGGTGCGAACCGTCAGGACGTTGGCGTACGGGTTGCCCTCGGCCTTCTCGAGCACCAGTGCGTCCTTGGCGGGATTGAGGCCGCCTTCGATTGCGTAGTTGCCGTTGATGATTGCGAGATCGACATTTCCGTCGTCGAGAGTGCGCGGAAGCTGCGGGGGATCGACCTGGGTGAACGTGAGTCCCTTGGGGTTGTCGATGATGTTCTTCTCGCTGATCTGCGTGATGTCGGTGCCGGGGGCGCCCAACTGCTGATCGAGCTTGATCAAACCGGCCTGCTGCAGCAGGTACAGCCCACGGGCGAAGTTCGTCACGTTGTTGGACAAAGCGACCGTTGCGCCCTGGCGCAGGTCGGCCAGGTTGGTGACCTTCTTGGAATATGCACCGAGGGGCTCGACGTGGACCTTCGCGACGGCGACCAGGTCGTCGACACCCTTTTCCTTCGACCACGATTCCTGGTACGGCACGTGCTGGAAGAAGTTGGCGTCGGTGTCGCCCGCTTCGAGCACCTCGTTGGCGTCGAGGTCGCCGGTGATCTCGCTGACCTCGATCTTGGTGTCGCCGAGCAGGCCCTTTTCTTCGACGAACTTCAAGATCTCGGCGTGCGGAACCGAAGAAGCGACGATGCGAAGGGGCGCGTTCTCATCGGAAGAGTTGTCGCTCGAGCACGCTGCGACGGTTCCGACTGCGACGGCGGCCACTGCGAAGGCAGCGAGGAATCTTCTGGTGCGCGAGCGTGACATGTGAATCTCCAAGACATAGCCGAACGTCACGCCGAGATGGCGTGACAGTTGCTGAACGCTAGCCCGGTAAACCTCCCGTGAGGAGATACAGAATCACCGCGATTTTTTCCTGTACCTATTGTCCGAGCAGGATGACCGGAACGTCCTCGGCAAAATCGACTACCAATTCGCGACGCGAGAACAACCAGGTGCCGTCGACCTTTTCGAAGCTGTCCTGATAACGAATCTCGATCCGGTTGTCCCGGTGGCCCTCGCCCCGCGGATAGATGTGGTGCGCGGAGCAGTAGGCCTCACCGTGCGCGGTGGTGGGGCTGTCGAGGTCGAGGATCTGCTGCTCGACAATGTGCCGGGTCGAGTGCAGATGTGAGACGGCATCGACCACCGAACTACTGACGACGGTGTTCCCACGTATCTCCGTCGGCGCATCCGTTCCGTTCAATGCCGGCGGCAAGACGAATGCCACGTCGTCAGTGAAGAGAGCCGCAAGCGCGGTGGTGTTTCGGCGGTCGACGGCCTGTGCATACCTGGCGGCCAAGTCGGTGAGAGCGACGCGATCCGAGGAGTCCATGCGCATATCTCACCCTATGTGACGCCGCTCATGTTTCGGCTTCCCGCTCAACGAGACATTCACAGCGCCCACCTGGGCATCTGGTTAGCGTCCAGACCAAGAGTTGCCAGCCATGAATGCCATAGGAGAAACAGCGATGGATCTGAGGGAATCGCCCGAGCAGCAGGAGCTCCGCAAGGAGTTGCGCGCGTACTTCGCGGCGCTGCTGCCGGAAGAGAAGCGTCGCGCGGCCGGCGAGCAAGGTGTGGGCGGCGAGTACTTCCGCGAGATCGTGAAGTTGCTGGGTAAGGACGGCTGGCTCGGCATCGGCTGGCCCAAGGAATTCGGTGGCCAGGGACGCTCCATCGAAGAGCAATTCGTGTTCTTCGACGAGGTTCAGCGCGCGGGTCTGCCGTTCCCTTTCGTGACGGTCAATACCGTCGGACCGACGTTGATGAAGTACGGCACCGAAGAGCAGAAGGAACGATTCCTGCCCGGCATTCTTGCCGGCGACATCGTCTTCGCCATCGGCTACACCGAGCCCGAGGCCGGCACCGACCTCGCATCACTCAAGACTCGTGCGGTTCTCGACGGTGACGAGTGGATCGTCGACGGCAACAAGATCTTCACCAGTGGCGCAAACACTGCCGACTACGTGTGGCTGGCCTGCCGCACCGACGCGGACGCCCCCAAGCACAAGGGCATCTCGATCCTGATCGTCCCCACGGAGGACGCAGGCTTCGAGTGGTCACCGATCAACACCGTCGGCGGTTTGATGGTGACGTCGACGTACTACTCCGGCATTCGTGTTCCGTCGAAGGACGTTGTCGGCGAGGTCAACGGCGGCTGGCAGCTCATCACGGCTCAGCTCAATCACGAGCGAATCGGCTTGGCGGCCATCGGTGGTCGCACTTACGGTCTGTGGAACCTGGTTCTGGACTGGGCCAAGGAAAACGGTGCCATCAACATCCCGTGGGTGCAGCAGGACTTCGCTCGTACACACGCCAAGCTCGAGGCCATGCGCCTGCTGAACTGGAAGATGACGGCAGCCGTCGCACAGGACACGCTCTCCGGAGCCGACGCCGGCGCTACCAAGACGTACGGGACCGAGACTCACGTCGACGTCTACCGCACCCTGCTCGGAATTCTCGGCTCCGCCGGACGCATCCGCCCCGAGTCTCCGGGCGCTTTGCTTGCCGGTCAGATCGAGCAGATCTCGCGTCAGGGTGTCGTGAACACCTTCGGCGGCGGCGTCAACGAGGTTCTGCGTGACATGGTCGGCACCATCGGCTTGGGACTCGTTCGCGAAAAGAGGGTCAAGTGAGCGACAATTCGGCGCAACTCGACGCTTTTGTCGGCCAGACGCTTGTTCCCACAACCTGGGGGCCAGACGAGGTCAACATCCCCATGATCCGGCATTGGGCCGAGACCATGGGCGATACCAACCCCGTTTACCTCGACGACGACGCTGCCCGCGCCACCGGCCGTGACGGCGTCGTCGCTCCCGCTCAGATGCTCCAGGTCTGGATCATGCGGACGTTCACCGACAAGATGGCGGGCAACGACCCGTCGCAGGTGTGGACCGATCTGATCGCCACCCTCGACGCAGCCGGCTACAGCTCCGTCGTGGCCACCGATTCCGATCAGGAGTTCTTCGCCGAACTGTGCCCAGGCGATCGCGTGAACTACACCGAGGTCATCGAGTCGATTTCCCCGGAAAAGAAGACCGGCCTCGGCGTCGGACACTTCGTGACGACGCTCAAGACGTACCGCAACGGCGACGACGAAGTTGTCGGCACGCAGCGGTGGCGGACACTGCGGTTCAAGCCGCAGGAAGCCAAGGCTCCGGAGGCTCCGCGCGCATTGCGTCCGCGTCCGGCTCTCAACGCGGACAATGCTTTCTGGTTCGAAGCGGCCAAAGAGCACCGTCTGGTGATCCAACGCTGCACGTCCTGCAAGACGTTGCGTCATCCCACCGGCCCGATGTGCGGGGAGTGCCAGTCACTCGAGTGGGACACGATCGACGCGTCGGGGCGGGGCACGGTGTACAGCTTCGTGGTCAATCATCACCCCAAGATCGACGCGTTCGACTACCCGCTCATCGTTGCGGTAATCGAACTCGAAGAGGGAACCCGATTGATCGCCAACATGGTGGGTATCGCGCCCGAAGATGTCGTGGTCGACATGCCCGTGGAACTTGACTGGATCGACGCCGACCCGGATCTGACGCTTCCCGCGTTCCGGCCGGCCGTACGCGAGGAGCACTGATGGACTTCAATTTCAGCGAAGAGCAGGACGCGATTCGCTCACTGGCCGACGAGGTCTTCACCAGCAAGGCAACGATCGAGCGCACCAAGGAGATCGAACTCTCCGCCGAGCGCGTCGACCGTGAACTGTGGCGCGAACTCGCGACCACCGGCCTGCTCGGTATCGCCCTGCCCGAGGAGTTCGGCGGCGGCGGACTCGGCTTGTCCGAGCTGTACGCACTGCTGGAGGAGCAGGGCCGTCACGTTGCCGCCGTGCCGATCTGGGAAACGACCCTTGCGGCATTGGCTGTCAATGAATTCGGCTCCGATTCCCTTCGTGCCGAGCTCCTTCCGAGTGTTGCCGACGGCAGTCGATTCCTGACAGTCGGTCTCGAAGAGTTCGGTCCGTACACGGGCGGCGACCCACTGACCACGGCCGAGCAGGATGCCGACGGCAACTGGACCGTGACGGGTGAGAAGGCAGTAGTGCCGATGACTCACGTCGCGAACCTTGCTCTCGTTTCGGCAACCGCTTCCACCGGTACGGCACTGCTGCTTGTGGACCTGAATGCCGAAGGAGTGACGCTCGAACAGACGCAGTCCACCAACTGGGAGATCTGTGCCAACGTCACCTTTGCCGGTGCCCCCGCGCAGCTGATCGGTGCGGCTGACGGCACCACGGTTCCGTGGCTGATCGACCGAGTTGAGCTGGCATTGGCCGCAATTCAATGGGGTGTCGGCTCGGGTGCAGTCGCGCAGGCTGTCACGTACCTGAACGGCCGCAAGCAGTTCGGCCGTCCGCTGGCGACCTTCCAGGCCGTCAATCATCAACTCGCTGACTGCTACATCGATCTCGAAGCGATGAGGGTGACACTGTGGCAGGCCGCCTGGCGTATCTCCGAGGGATTGGATCTCGGCACCTCGGTACTGGTCGCCAAGTGGTGGGCAACCGACGGCGGACAGCGCGTCGTGCATCGCACCACGCATGTCCACGGCGGTATGGGCGTCGACACCGACTACCCGGTTCACCGTCACCTCTTGTGGGGCAAGCAGATTGCTGCCACCCTCGGCGGCTCCAGCTCCGATCTCGCGCGTCTGGGTGCGCAGCTCGCATCCGGTGTGGAGGTGCTCGCATGACCGTTCTTGCCGGTCGTAGTTACGCAGACGTCGTTGTCGGAGAGGCATTGCCCGAGTTGGCGATCCCGTTGACCCGTACGTTGATCGTCGCCACCGCAATCGCCACCCGCGATTTCCAGGACGTGCACCACGATCCGAGCCTGGCCCAGGAGCGCGGCTCCAAGGATGTCTTCATGAACATCCTCACGAGCAACGGTCTTGTCGGTCGATACGTCACGGACTGGGCCGGATCTGCATCGACCCTGCGCCGCATCGCCATTCGTCTCGGGGCGCCCAACTACCCGGGTGACACCATGACGATGACCGGTGAGGTCGTGTCCAAGGAAGATGGAGTGGTCGTGGTCAAGGTGCAGGGTGCAAACAGCCTCGGCAATCATGCATCCGGTACCGTCGCAGTCGCTTTCAAGGAAGAGGAGAGGCCCTGATGGCGATCAGCCCACTCTCGGGAACCGCCGCCATCGTCGGCATCGGATCCACCGAGTTCTCCAAGAACTCCGGCCGCACCGAACTGCAGTTGGCGTGTGAGGCCATCGTCGCGGCACTCGCTGACGCCGGTATCGACCCGTCCGAGGTCGACGGTCTGTCCACCTACACGTCGGAGACGAACGGCGAAGCCATTGTGGCTCGCAACTGTGGCCTCGGCGAGCTGAAGTTCTTCTCGCGCATTCACTACGGCGGCGGCGCCGCGTGTGCCACCGTGCAGCAGGCGGCCATGGCCGTTGCGACGGGTGTTGCCGACGTCGTGGTTTGTTACCGCGCCTTCAACGAGCGCTCCGGTGTGCGCTACGGCCTTGGGCAGCACGATCGACCCATGGACAGCACCGCGGATCGCGCGGCATATGCGTGGATGACTCCGCAGGGATTGTCGACTCCCGCTCAGTGGGTCGCCATGTTCGCCCGCCGCTACATGCACCAGTACGGTGCGACGAGTGAGGACTTCGGACGAGTTGCAGTGGTGGCGCGCAAGCATGCCGCCAACAACCCGGCTGCCTGGTTCTACGAGCGTCCGATCACACTCGAGGACCATCAGAACTCGCGCTGGATCGCCGAGCCTCTGCACCTGCTCGACTGCTGCCAGGAAACCGACGGCGGCCAGGCATTGGTCATCGTCTCTGCCGAGCGTGCAAAGGATCTGGCCAACAAGCCCGTCATCATCAAGGGCGCCGCTCAGGGCAGTAGCAGGGATCAGCACATGATGACCAGCTACTACCGTCCTGACATCTCGGGTATCCCGGAGATGGGCCTGGTTGCTCGTCAGTTGTACGGCCAGAGCGGCCTGACCCCTGATGACATCAACGCCGCGATTCTGTACGACCACTTCACCCCGTTGGTGCTTCCGCAGCTCGAAGAACTGGGCTTCTGCAAGCCAGGCGAAGCCAAGGACTTCATTCGCGAAGGCAACCTCGAGATCGGTGGACGCTTGCCGTCCAACACTCACGGTGGTCAGGTCGGCGAGGCATACCTGCACGGCGTCAACGGAATTGCCGAAGGTGTGCGACTGGTCCGAGGAACGTCGACCAATCAGCCCGATGGCGTCGAAAACGTCTTGGTCACAGCCGGAACGGCAGTGCCCACCAGCGGTCTCGTTCTAGGCGCTGTTTAAGAGAGGAAATGACAGTGACAACTTCGGAAGCTGCGAAGACCGCCGGCGATTGGCGCGGAGCCGATCTCGGCACCCGCACCGTGGCGTACACCGAGCGCGACGCGATCTTGTACGCACTCGCCGTGGGCGCCAAGTCAACCGAGCTGGACCTCGTCTTCGAGGATCAGCTTCGGGTACTGCCGACTTTTGCTCTGACGCTGGCACAGTGGGCTCCCGACGCTCTGGGCTCGGCGGGCGCCTTCGACACCTCGACGGCACTGCACGGCTCGCAAGAGTTGAAAGTGCTTGCTCCGCTTCCGCGTAGCGGTGAGGTGACGTTGAAGGCTTCGGTCGGCGAGGTGTGGGACAAGGGCGCAGCAGCGGTGTTCGAAGTAAAGGTGGAATGCGAGTACTTCGTCGCGACCTGGTCACTTTTTGCTCCCGGTGCCGGTGGATTCGGCGGAGAACGTGGACCCTCACGTCCGGCGGAGCCGACCGGTGAGCCTTCGCTGACCGGTGTGCTGACCACAGCGAAGAACCAGACGGCGATGTACCGGCTCCTGGGCGACAAACACCACATCCACATCGATCCCGAGGCTGCGGCGCGGATCAACCAGCCGCGTCCGATCATGCACGGGCTGTGCACGTTGGCCGCCAGCACACTCGAGCTTGCTCGGGTCGCCGGAGTGCATCCGGCTGATCTTGTCAGTCTCGAGGGCCGATTCGCTGCGGCGATCCATCCGGGTGAGTCGCCGTCCATCGTTGCGTGGGGAACTCCCGACGACTTGGCTTTCCAGGTCACCAAGGGTGATCAGGTAGCGATTTCCGGTGCACGAGTGAGCTTCTCCGCTCACTAGTCCCTCCAGACTCAACTGCGGGGTGCTTGACCCCTTGTCGCGCCCCGCAGTTGTTTGCACGAAGAAGCAGCCCCTGAGCGATTCGCTCAGGGGCTGCTCTGTGCTTGTGTTTAGTGCTGATGGGTCGCCATGTAGCGAGCCGGGTACTCACCGCCGCCGTGAACGGCGATGTCGGCGCCGTTGACGTACGAGGAGAGTGGGCTCGCCAGGAACAGGCAGGAGTTTGCGATATCGGCCGGGACGGCCATGCGCTCCATCGGAATGGTCCTGGTGACCGCCGCGCCGCCGTCGGCGCCGTAGACCTCGGCGGCAGCCTCGGTACGGATCAGGCCGGTGGTGATGTGGTTGATCCGGACCTTCGGCGCCCATTCGAGGGCCAATGCCTTGGTCAGAACGAGGAGGCCGGCCTTGGCTGCGCTGTACGCCGCGGTTCCGGGCTGCGGATCGATTGCCGAGACACTGCCGATGTTGATGATGGCACCGCCGTCGTCCTGAGTCTGCATCACTGCGTTGGCGGCCTGGGCAACGTTGAAGGGTGCCAACAGGTTCAGGGCCACGATCTTCTCGACGAAGCGGGGTGACACCGTCGCAGCATCGGCATCGGGGGAGCCGCCGGCGTTGTTGACCAGGACGTCCAGACGGCCGAAGCGCTCGACGGCATCCTGGACGAGGGCTGCGGCGTCGGCGGGATCGCGGACGTCCGTGGCGCGAAAGGCTGCGCTACGGCCGTCGGCGGTGGGTAGGTTTTCGGGCTCGTTACGGCCACAGACCAGCACGTTCGCACCCGCGGCGAGGAAGGTTTCGGCGATGACGTAGCCGATGCCTTTGGTGCCGCCGGTGACGATCACCGAGCGTCCGCTGAAATCGACGGGGTTGGGCAGTGTCACGGTGGAGCCTTCCTGGTGCGGTGCCGAGCTGAATTGCCGCCCAATGTGATTGACGCGACGTGGTCGCACACCTTAGGGTCAAGCAAGTGCTTGGTTGTTTTGTAGGTCGAGTGTAGACGACAAACGGCGGCAGTCACCAGAATCGACCGGTCCTTCCCGCAATGGGACCTCTGCGTCGACAGACATTGGAGTAGTCACATGGGCAAGCTCGAAGGCAAAGTTGCACTCATCACGGGTGCGGGTCAGGGAATCGGGCAGGGGATTGCCCTGGCCTTGGCCAAAGAGGGCGCCGTGATCGCCGTTGCCGGTCGCACCGAATCCAAGTTGCACACCACCTGCGGACTACTCGCTGACATCGGTGCGCGCGGTGAGGCCGTGGTTTGTGACGTCAGCAAGAAGGACGACATCACGGCAGCCGTGGACCGTACCGTCGAACTGTTCGGCGGAATCGACATCCTGGTCAACAACGCCAACGACTGCAAGCCCGGCCCGCTCTTGAGCGTGCTGGACGAAGACTTCGAGCGTTCTTTCGCGACGGGCCCACTCGCCACCCTGCGCATGATGCAGGCGTCGTACCCGCACATGAACAGTCGTGGGGGCGGCGTCATCATCAACATGGTCACCTCGGCAGCCGTGCGCTGGGATGCCAGTAACTACGGCGCTTACGGTTCCATCAAGGAAGGCATGCGCTCGTTGACCCGCGCTGCCGCCTGCGAATGGGGCAAGGACAACATTCGAGTTCTCAACGTCGCCCCGCACGCCAAGACCCCCGCGTTGCAGTGGTGGATGGACAAGAATCCGGAAGAGGCGGCGGCTTTTGTCGCGGGTATCCCGCTGGGACGCGTCGGAGATCCCGAGACCGACATCGGTCGTGCCGTCGTCTTCCTCGTCAGTGAAGACGCCGGTTACCTGACGGGTGCCACGATCCCGCTCGACGGCGGTCAGTCGCGCTGGGGCTGACCGCCATCGACCCGATCAGGTCATCACGGCGCCGCCGTCGACGGCAATCGTCTGCCCGGTGACGTTGCGAGCCTTGTCGCTGAGCAAAAACGCGACCATCTCGGCGATGTCTCCGGGCGTCTGGGCTCGACCCATCGGAACCATTTGGGCAACAAAAGAATCGAAGACATCAGCATCGGAAACGCCCGCTAGTGCAGGATCGCGCCGACGCAGTTCCTTGATGGTTCGCAGCCACATGTCGGTGAGGATCAGTCCGGGCATGACCGTGTTCGAACGGAGCCCTCGAGTCGCGCCGATCCGGGCGACGCTGTGACTCATCTCGATCACGGCGGCCTTCGACGGTCCGTAGTGCGCGAGCATGTCACCGCCCAAGCGGGCACCGATCGACGCAATGTTGACGATCGCTGCCGGACCTTCGGTTCTACTGACGAATTCGCGGCACATCAGGAAGCTGCCCTTGGTGTTCACTGCAAAGGTGTTGTCCCACTGGTCTTCGGTGATCTCGAGGAACGGCGTGAAGACGCCGATGCCGGCACCGTTGACGAGCGCAGTCGGACTTCCGACCGACGCAGCCACGTCGAACGCGTTCTTGACGTCGCCTTCACGTCGAACGTCGCATCGTGCCGTGTGGACTGCTACGCCAAGGCTTTCCAGGCGTGCTGCGGTGTCGGCGAGTGCAGCCTCTTCGATGTCGAGTAGTAGCAGGGTGCCGAAGTCCTCGGCAAGCCGCTCGGCAATAGCGGCGCCTAACCCGGCCGCTGCGCCCGTGACAATGGCTACGGGCGCGCTCACGGCAGGTGCGTTTCGAGCAGTGGGGCAAGCAGTTCGGCTGCGCGCGCTGCCGTGATGACCTCGCTCGGATCCACCTTGGTGACGACTTTCGAAGCAGAATCTTCGTAGACGTGCTCACCGATGAGTCGACCCTGCTCGTCGTACGGCCAGACGAATGCCAAGGTCCGACGCACGAGATACCAACCGTCGGAGTCGATGCCCGACGACTGTTCAGGGGCTGCGGACGTGGATCCGCCCGATTCGTGCACCGCGCCGAACACCCCGTCTCCGAGGATCGATCCAGGAACGAATTGACTGAAGAGTGTCTCACCCGAGAACCCGCTGTCCGATACCGCGAAGTCGGACTTCCCGGTCCACATGACAAGGGTGTCCGTCTCGGCGAGTGACTGGTAGAAGTTGGTGACGGCGTCCATGCCGTCGAGGACAATCGACTGACCGTCTTCGAACAACCGGTAGACGGGTTCTTCGACGGTCATGTCCGGCGAGAGGATTTCCTTGTAGCGACCGGAGACCTCGAGCAAGGCGTGGCGTCGGTAGTTACGGAGGATCTTCTGGTGCCGCGGATTGTCGATGGTTTCCAATTGCTTTTCGACGCCATCCATCATGTGGACGAATTCGTGCTCGTACTTGCTCATCACATCTCCTGGTTTCGCGGATTCGGCGGGCTGTCCGGATCTGCGACAACTGTGACCTGGCGAGGCATTCGCTGTACATGTAGATCTTCGTTCGAGAATTGCCAGTTTGCTTAACTCCGCTGTTCAGATACCGTGATGGTCGTCACTTTAAGTCGAGCGGCGGGCCTAAAACAACCGAATGGACGGTAATGAAGAAGGCGAGAAGAGGCGAAGATCTGAATCTGCGTTTGGTGTCCTCGTTGCTCGTCGTCGTGGCGGAAGGGCACTTCGGGCGAGCGGCAGACCGGCTGTTCGTCACCGCGCCCGCCCTCAGTCAACAGATTCGTCGACTCGAGGAGCAGGTGGGAGTCGAGTTGGTCGATCGCAGTTCGCATCCGGTGGTGCTCACCGCCGCGGGTGAGGTGTTCGTCGCGGATGCGCGGCCCGCTCTCGAGTTTGCCGTTCGCGCGATGAACGGTCTCGACGCACTCGAGCGTCGGCGGGCCAGGCGGTTGCGGATCGGATTCATCAACGGGGCTGCCGGGAGTTTGGGGCGTGCGGTGATCGATTCGTTGCATGCGGAGGTGGAGCTCGTCCAGTTGGATTGGTCCCAACAGGTTTCGGCGGTGGCGAGCGCGACCGTCGACGCGGCATTCGTGCGACCGCCACTGCCGGTGCTCGACGGTGTGGTGCTCGAACGGATAGGCGTCGAACCGCGGGTGGTGGCTCTGCCTCGAGGGCACCAACTGGCGGGTCGCGCGAGCATCGAAATTTCTGAAATAGATGGGACTGTGCAGGTTTCGAGTGACGGCGCACCACCCGAATGGGTGAAATGGTGGTCGGTGGACCCGCGCCCGAGTGGTGTACCCGTCCGGTACGGTCCCTCGGTCCGCACGATGGACGAAGCGCTCGAGGTTGTCGCCAACGGTCGGGCGGTGGTGATAACGGCAGCAACCATTGCCGAGTACTACACCCGCTCGGATATCAGTTTCGTGCGCATTTCCGACATCGAGCAGTGTTCGATCGATCTGTGTACCCGCGAGGGCGACAGCAGTCCGGCAGTGATCGAGCTACGCAAAGCTGTTTCAGCCCTCGGTGCCGCCAGGTGATTGCCGTGTCCTGATGTGATGCGCATGTACTCGGATGAAATACGCATTCTTGCCGTCTTCGTTTTAGTCAGTTAGACTAAAACCATGAAAACGATCAGCACGGCACTTGAAATCGTCGAGGCGGCACGAGTTTCGGCCGATGTGTTCGGGGGAGACTCCAGCGATCTCGACACCCGTCGCGCTGCAAAGCGTCGTTTTCATCGGCTCGCCTCCGCCATCCATCCGGACCGGGCGAAGCCCGAAGATCGGGTGCGATACTCGGCCGCAACATCTCGGTTGAACGAGCTTTACCGCAGTTGGGCAGCGGAGTTCGAACCGGCAGATTCTCGACCCGTTTATGTCGGCGAGCGGGGCGAGTACACGTTGGGTGGACTGGTAGCGCGCGGCTCGGTCGCTAACCTGTACCGGTCCGATGCCGGTGTCGTACTGAAGATTCCGCGAAACCCTCGGGCGAACTCGATGATCGAGGCCGAACGGAATGTGTTGACGGACATCGAGAATTCGTGCGAAGCCGGTTGGGCAGTCTCGTACTTCCCGCGATTGATCGATCGAATCACCCATGTGGGCAGCGGCACGAGACGTCAGATCGATGTGTTGGACGATCTGACCGAAGGTTTTGTGAGTCTCGCCGACGTCCGTGAGGCGTATCCAGGTGGCCTCGATCCACGGGACTGGGCGTGGATGCACCGACGGCTACTTCGGGCTCTGGCAGCAGCGCATGCGACTGGTTGGGTGCACACCGCGATTACCGCGGAGAACGTGCTGATTGAGCCTGATCGGCACGGGGTGGTGCTGGCCGGCTGGTCCTTTGCCACCCGTACGGGCAGCCGCCCGGTGGCGACGATCGGTTCCGATCGTGATTCGTACCCACCGGAACTCGGCGAAGGAGCGTCTCCGGCCTGGGACGTCTACATGGCTCATCATTTGATGCTCCGAATGCTGGGCGAGCAGACCCACGAACGGATGAAGGCGTTTGCCGACGGCTGCATGCAGGACAACCCGAGATTGCGTCCCGACGCGGTCGACCTACTTGGCGAGTTCGACGAACTCCTCGATCTTCTCTATGGCCAGCGGACATTTCGTCCGTTCGCCGTTCCATCCACGAAAGGACAGTGATTGTCATGGGCTACGGATACTGGGACGACAACACCTATCTGGCGGGCAAGACTTTTCGTGCCGCACGCGGTGTCGACGATTTCGGTTACACCGATTCGCTTCGGTCGCGTCCGCGAAGCAGTTGGAAAGCGGACCCGACCCTCGACCCCTTCGGCGTCGACAAGCGTGAATGCCGAGACTCGGACGGGCACCCCGATTCTCTCCCGATAGCAGTGCTTTTCGATGTCACCGGCTCGATGGGCGCCGTTCCTCGAATCATGCAGGACAAGCTCGGAAAGCTGCACGGGCTGCTGCAACGCAAGGGATATGCGGATGATCCGCAGATCCTGTTCGGTGGTGTCGGCGACGCCGATTCCGATCAGGTGCCACTACAAGTCGGCCAGTTCGAGTCGGGAAACGCGATGGACGAGCAGCTTCGGACCATCTTCCTCGAGGGCAACGGTGGTGGTCAGAAGTCGGAAAGCTATGAATTGGCAGCATATTTCATGGCACGTCACACCAGTACGGATGCCTGGGAGAAGCGCGGAAGGAAAGGCTACCTCTTCATCATCGGCGACGAGCTGAACAAGCCGCGGCTCTCGGCTCGTCACATCCGTTCGGTGATCGGGGACAAGGTACGTCAGGACGTGTCGGTGCCGTCGATCTACCGTGAACTCGAGGAAAGATGGAACGTCTACTTCGTTCTGCCGGATCAGTCGTCGTACTTCAACGATCCGGAAATCGCGGATCACTGGAAGACGTTGCTCGGTGAACGCTTCGTCAAACTCGACGATCCCGCCGCGGTGTGCGAACTGATCGCGCTGACGGTCGGAATCGGCGAGGACCGCATCGACCTGCGTGACGGACTGGCGGATCTCCGCGCCATCGGTTCAAGAGCTGAAGCCGAGACTGTCGGCAAGGCTCTCGCCCTGATTCCAGGGCGCAGCACCGCGACGGTGGCCGGGTTGCCCCGCGATCTCGGAACTGGCACGGACGATGTCGATTTCGCCTAGAAGGAGAACATGATGGAGCCGTTCGAAGACCGCGATATCGTCGTCGTAGACCTCGGGTTCGGAGATGCAGGGAAGGGAGCAACCGTCGATTGGCTTTGCTCCGATCGAGCCGATCTGGATGTGGCCGCAGTGGTCCGCTTCAACGGTGGGGCACAGGCAGCGCACAACGTGACGGTCGGCGAGCGCCACCACACGTTTTCGCAGTTCGGCTCGGGATCGCTGTCCGGCGTCCCGACGTTTCTCTCGAGATTCGTGTTGGTCGAACCCATCGCGCTCGCACGGGAAGCACGTGCACTGGAAGCGCTCGGAGTTCGAAATCCGTTCGACCTGATACGGATCGACGCGCGCGCATTGTTGACGACGCCGATCCACGTGGCCGCCAACAGGGCCCGTGAGGATGCTCGCGGCGGTAACCGACACGGCTCGTGTGGCAAGGGGATCGGTGAGACCGCGGCGTATGCGCTCGAAGTTGCCGATGCGCCGACGGTGGGAGACTGCCGGCGACCTGAGTCCTTGCGTCGTAAGTTGTCGGCGTTGGCCACATTCTACGGACCGTTGATCGCGGAGAGTCGCCACGGTTTTCCGCCGATCGACGACATGGTCGACATGTACGCCGAATTCGGTGCCGTCGTGGACATCTCCGACCCGGATGCGCTGGGCGCGTTGGGTGCCGGTGGTCGTCTGGTGTTCGAGGGGGCACAAGGTGTCCTTCTCGACGAATGGCGGGGGTTTCACCCACACACCACGTGGTCGACGGTCGAGCCGTCCAACGCGCGAGCGATGATCGACGAGTTGGGCCGGGACAGTTACGTACTCGGCGTCACCCGCACCTACATGACACGACACGGAGCTGGGCCGTTCCCGACGGAGGATCCGGAGCTGGCGAAGGTGTTGCCCGAGCTGCACAACGGGACGGGTGAGTATCAAGGCGGATTCCGGACGGGCCACCTCGACGAGTTGTTGTTGCACTACGCAATCGAGGTGAGCGGTGGCGTCGACGGCTTAGCGCTTACTCATCTCGATGCGATGGATCGCGCGCGGGCTGCAGGCATCCCGATCCACGGGGTGCACGCGTACGAAGGATTGCCGTTCGTTCCCGTCGGAGAGTGGAAGGATCTCGATCACCAGCAGGCGCTGACAGATTCCCTGAAAGCCGTAGGGGTCGTGCCGAAGGAACTTCCGGCCGACCCGGAGGATTTCGCCCGGTATCTGAGCGAGGAAATGGGTGCGCCGGTAGTGCTGACCGCGAACGGTGCCGACCGGGTCGATCGTCAGATGCGATGCCCAGTGCCTGCATGATGGACGGTGTGGACCAGTCACTTGTCTCGATCGATGTCATCGCGCTCCGGTTCGGCAATCCGGAACCCGGGATGTTGCGATTTGCCGTCACTCCGCGGCAAGCGGAGCCGTACACCGGGCAGTTGGCGCTGCCCGGTGTACTGCTGGGCGCCGGTGAGCGGCTGCAGGAGGCCGCCAGGCGAGCCGTGACCACCAAGCTCGGAATTCCCGACGAGAAGATCCTCGTCAGCGGTCAATTGACCGTGTTCGACGAACCCAATCGCGACCCCCGCGGTCCGACGCTCTCGGTGACCATGTGGGCAGTGATCTCGTCGGACGAGGTGCCGGGTTCGGCCGAATGGGTGAGCTGGGACAACCCGGGGGACCTTGCGTTCGACCACAATCGGATAGTCGCCGATACCCGCCCGATCCTTGCTGACACCCTGTTGTGGCGAGATCAGGCTTTCACGCGGGCACTACTGGGTCCGTCGTTTCCGGCGTCGTACGCGCTGGCCGTGGCGGAGGAGCTTTCCGGTGTGCGTCCGGACCCGGGCAACTTGAACCGGACGCTCAAAGCGTTGCCAGGGCTGGAACGTACGGACGAACGAGTCCGGGTCAGTGCCACCGGGCGACCCGCGGTGGTCTGGGCGTGGACCGAAAACAGCTGACCTACCTCAGAAGTTGCCCCGCGCGGCCTGCTCACGCTCGATCGCTTCGAACAGGGCTTTGAAGTTTCCCAGTCCGAATCCCAGTGAGCCGTGGCGTTCGATGATCTCGAAGAACACGGTGGGACGATCTCCGATCGGCTTGGTGAAGATCTGAAGAAGATAGCCGTCCTCGTCGCGGTCGACGAGGATGCCTCGCTTCTGCAATTCCTCGATCGGAACTCGAACCTCTCCGATACGCGCGCGCAATTCGGGATCCTCGTAATACGAAGCAGGAGTAGAGAGAAACTCGATTCCTTCGTCGACCAGAGCATCGACTGCTCCGAGGATGTCGTTGGTCGCAAGCGCGAGATGCTGAGCGCCGGGACCTTGGTAGAACTCGAGGTACTCGTCGATCTGTGACCGCTTCTTCGCGATGGCAGGTTCGTTGAGTGGGAACTTGACTCGGTGATTGCCGCTCGAGACGACCTTGCTCATCAGCGCGGAGTAGTCGGTGGCTATGTCGCCGCCCACGAACTCGGCCATGTTGGTGAATCCCATGACCCGGTTGTAGAAGTCGACCCACTGGTCCATCTTGCCGAGTTCGACATTGCCGACGACGTGGTCGAGGGCCTGAAAGATTCGCTTGGGCGCGCCGTCACGCTTGCGGTACGACGACGTCCGTTCAACGTATCCGGGAAGGTAAGGGCCGGTGTAGCGGGAACGGTCGACGAGGGTGTGCCGAGTCTCGCCGTACGTCGCGATGCTGGCCAGGCGAACGGTGCCGTGCTCGTCGGTGATGTCGTGCGGTTCGCTCAACACCGTCGCGCCTTGGGTGATGGCGTGTGCGATGCACTTGTCCACGTCAGGGACGCTGAGCGCGATGTCGCGGATACCGTCGCCGTGACGGCTGTGATGTTCGATCAGCGGACTTGCCGGATCCACAGCGCCCTTGACGACAAACCGCACCGCCCCACTCTTGAGTACAAACGCGTGGTGGTCGCGGTTTCCCGTCGACGGGCCTGAATAGGCCACCAATTCCATGCCGAACGCGGACTGGAAGAAATGTGAAGTCTGCGTGGCATTTCCGACGATCCATTCGAGGCCGTCCCAACCGCTCACGGGGAAGGGATCGTGATCGCTGTCGTACTCGACCAAGCCGACCAACTGGCGCAATTGCTCCAGATCCAGGCCGGCCAGCTGTTCGTCGTCGGTGAGAGTCTGTTCGACGGTCATGATGAGTCCCCTCTGAGTGCGATGTACACAGCGCGGTGCTCGAGTTATGTTCGGCACTGCCAGTACAAACAGATAAGTCCTTCAGAGGTTGGGTAGTCAACGGAGGTAGTTGAAAGTAGACACAGCGCCGGAATGCGAAGATAGTGGCACTGTTTTGTGGGCAATTTGCATAGTTGAACGACGAGTGGAGCGGACGTGAATCTCGACGCAGTGGATCTGGCTCTGTTGGACGCGATGAACAAGCACCCGAGAGCCGGTGCGTTGGAGCTTTCGCGTCAGGTCAAGGTTGCGCGGGCGACAGTGCAGGCGAGATTGAAAAGGATGGAAGATGCGGGCGTCATCGCCGGATACGCGCCGCACATCAATTTGGCTGCAGCGGGTTTCGGAGTACAAGCATTCGTGACTTTGCAGATCGCCCAGGGGGCGCTCGACACCGTCACAGCGGAACTCGAGGCAATCCCCGGTGTGCTCGAAGCCTTTGCCACCACAGGCTCCGGCGACGTGCTGTGCCGGATTGCCGCTGCGTCGCACGAGGATTTGCAAGCGACGCTGCTCGAACTGAATCGGTCGGGGATAGCCACCCGGTCGACCAGCGTCATGGTTCTCTCGGTTGTGGTGCCGCTCCGGTCGATGCCCCTACTGCAGACTCTGCAATCGGAGCAGACGACCAAGGCCCCGGCATACCGACGAGGCGGTCAGTCTCGCTGACGACCCGGAGCCCAGAATCCCAGAACGATCGCGGATACCCACATGATCACGGCGAGCGTGAGTGCTCCTTGATCCATGCCTTTGATGAAGGCTTCACGGGCGAATTCGGCCAACTGGGCACCCTGCGGCCCGGCTGCTTCGGCGACATGGAGAGCGGCGGCCAGAGAACCGGATACCGGTTCCTTGGCGGGTTCGGGCAGCAAGTCGACCGCGGGCTGGACGTGATTGCCGTAGCCGGCGGCGAGGATACTTCCCGCCAGTGCAACGCCGATGGCAGAGCCGATCTCCCGGGTTGCGTCGTTGACTGCTGAGGCAACACCCTGTTTGGAGTCTGGTGCGTTGGAGACGATCGCAGCAGTGGCGGGGGTCGTCGACAAGCCCAATCCGATAGCGGCTACTACCAAGGGGACACAGACCTCGGCGTAGGTCGAACTGGCGTCCAAGCGCGTCAAGAGCGCAATTCCGGTTCCGAGGAAGGCAACACCGGTGGCGGTGAGAGCGCGAAGGCCGATACGCGGAATCAGTAGGGGAGCAACCACGGACAGCGCCATCACCGGCACAGCGATCGGCATGAGGGCGAGCGCCGATTGCAGTGGGGAGTAGTCGAGCACCAGTTGGAGATACTGCACGATCAGGAAGAACAAGCCGAAAGTCGCCAGGAATTGCAGGGTCAGTGACGCTGCGCCGCTGCCGAATGCGCGATTGGCGAACAGTCTCACGTCCAGAAGTGGATGGCGAGTACGTAATTCGACCCAGCTGAATACCGCGGCCATGGCAATTCCGCCGACCAGCAACGCGAGAACTACCGGATCGAGCCAACCACGGGCCGGCGCCTCGATCATCCCCAGGACGAACAGTCCGATCGAGCCGGCGATCAGCGCTGTACCAGGTAGATCGAGTGGAGTTGCCTCCGTGTCCTTCGACGTCACGATCGTGAACGACACCACGAGGATGAGGACCGAGACGACGGCCAGGCTGACGAAAATCGAATGCCAGGACCATTTTTCGAGGAGTAGCCCGGAGACGACGAGTCCGGCGATTGCACCGGACCCTGCGACGCCGGACCAGACTCCGACGGCACGGGCACGCTGCGCCGGCGGGAAACCTGCAGTGAGTAGAGACAGCGTCGCCGGCATGACAAATGCGGCGCCGACGCCGGAGATCACGCGGGAGACGATGATCCACGACGGTTCGTCCGCGAAGACCGGAATCGACGAGCCGGCAGCAAAAACGAGTAGTCCGAACATGAGCAGTTCTCGTCGACCGTATCGATCGCCGAGTGCGCCCGCCGGCAACAAGAGACAAGCCAGCGTGAGCGTGTACCCGTCCACGATCCACGTGAGCTGGCTCTGTGTTGCACCGGTATCGCGGGCCAAGTCGGGAAGGGCCGTGTTGAGAGCGGCCATCGCTGCGACGACCAGCGCGACGGCGCAGCACGCGACCGTCAGCATCCAGATCTGTCGGATGGTCCACGTGGACTGTTCGAGCGTCGTATCGCTACTCACGAAACCTCCCGATAGAAACAAGACCATCAGTATCGTTACAAGAACAGCAGTTCCACAACCCCCAAGTGGGTATAACTGAGGTTGTGACGGCGGGAATCGACAAGCAGGAAATCGACAAGCAGGTCAGCGACGAGGATCCGCGTAAACAGCGTTCCAGGTCCAGGTTGCTCGACGCGGCGACCAAGCTGCTGGCAGAAGGCGGCGTGGACGCGGTGACGATCGATGCCGTCACCAAATTGGCCAACGTCGCACGTGCGACGTTGTATCGGCATTTCGACAGCGGCACGGAGTTACTCGCCGCGGCATTTGCTCGCCTCTTACCGCCGGTGCCCGAGATGTCCGGGGAAGGTGACCTCCGCGCGCAATTGCTCGAGTTGTTGACCAGTCAGGCCAAGGCCATCGAAAGCGCACCGATCCAGGTGACGGCCATGTGCTGGCTCGGCTTGGGGCCGGAGCTGAAGGGTTACTCGAGCGTCGACGCCCTGTCGACGGACAAGCCCGAATTGCGATCGTTGCGCCAGACGGTCTTCGAGCAGTACCGTCACGCGTTCGATCGGATCCTGCGCTCGCCGGATGCGATCGAAGCGTTGGGGGAGTACGACTACGACGTCGCACTTGCTCAGTTGGTCGGACCTTTGGTGCTCACCAAGCTGGCCACGCTGACGCCTCTCGGGGAGGCCGCGTGTGAGCAGATCGTGGACGATTTTCTGGCTGCACGCGGAGTGTCGAGCTGACAGCTCACGGCTCCAGATTGCGTCGTAGCACGTACTGCTCGAGGCGGTCGATGCCGCGCACTCGTCGCGGACGAAGGTGTCGCAGTTTGAAATTGGCGTCCGAGCCGAGCTGGGTGGCCAGCTCGGAGTCGATCAGCACGGTGCCGGGGCGAGCGGAGCTGGTCAGGCGCGCGGCCTTGTTGACCACCGAACCGTAGAGATCTCCGAAGCGAACCAACGTCGGACCCATGGCCAGGCCTACCCGAAGCTGTGGATCGTCGTGATCGGCGAGGACCGCCTGCTGGATCTGCAAGGCGATCTCGGCGGCGTGATGAGGACTCTCGGCGGCAAACATGACCTCGTCACCGACGGTCTTGACCACCCAGCCGTAGTTGCGTCCGATGATTTCGGTGGACGCGGACTCGAACCGCTCGAGCAGATCGTTGAGTTCGGCGGAGTCGAGTCCGCGAGTCAGCGAGGTGTACCCGACGATGTCGGCGAAACCCACCACCAGAACACGACTCGCGACTTCTTCGCCCGGGTTTCCCACGTTGCGGCCCGTCGACGACGCGACGTGACGCTTCCATACGTACGTCTGCAGAGATTCGACAGCGGGAATGATCTCGGCGCCGAGGCTCAGAACGACATTTCTGATGGCGTCGGGTTCGTGATCCACCGAGTCCGCAAGCTGATCGATGATGTGTGTGCTGATCAGCGATACCTGCCACTCCGCCAACCTCGACATCGACTGTCCGAGAGAACGGGCAGCTGCCACCTCACTGTTCTGTGAGATGACGCCTCGATTGACCATGTCGGTGATGGTCTTGAGGGCGTCGGCGTCTTGCTGTGTGAACATGACGGCGTCGGGATCCTCGTCGACGGCAAAGCCCATCGCCACCCACAGACGATCGGCGCGCTCGCGTGTCACCCCGGCGAAATCCGCGATCTGCGACTGTGTGAAGCAGCGCGGTCCGCCCAGGAGGGACTCCTCGATGTCGGCTTGAATCCGGCTGAGCAGATGAGCATCGACGTCGATCGGCTCAGCAGCGTGAGATTCAGCAGCGTTAGATTCAGCAGGGGCGGGTTCGGTGACCTCGTCGATCCACTCTGACTCCGAACTGCTCACCGTGCTCCTTCTTGCCGCAACGAATTTCTGTCCACCATCTTCCACGCGGTGCCCCGAGAACAGTACTGAATTGGCCGAACCGCCTACGGATCCTCGGGCCCAGGCGGGCGGTGAGAGTCAACACGTCGGTGGCTTGTGCAAGAGTTGCCCCGAGAAAAGCACTGTCGATACTGAAATGCACGAGATACTTCTGAAAGGACCTGCGCATGCCACCCCGTAGACGTTCCGGCGCTGCCGCATCAACGCCGGATCACCTCACTGCGGACAATCTGGCAGCGCTCGCCACGGCTGTCGCCGAAGGCAAGCGCGCCACCGTCTATCTGCGCGAGGCGACTCCCAGCCTGGGGATCGAAGCCGGTACCTCGGCGAAAGTCGTGTCGGTGGACGGCAACACCGTGATGATCCGCCCCAAGGGCGTGAACGACGAATTGCCTTTCGAGGCAGAGGAATTGCGCATCAACCGCGTCTCCGCGGCGCCGGCCAGACCGGCGCCACGGCCCAAACCAGTTGTGGAGTCCGAGCCCCTGATGGAGCCACTCGTAGAGCCTGTTCGACCGAAGCCGCGTGCGCAGCCTGCACCCGCTCCGGTACCGACTACCACTGCTGCCCCTGCCGCGACACCTCGTCCGGCCGTCAAGCGTGCGAAGAAACTGCCGGCCGGAATCAGCGTCACCATCCATGCGGGCGCGGACAACGACTGGAGCGTGACGGTCACACAGGGCGCCAAGCGTCCGGGCAAAGCAGTTCCGGTCGCACCCGATGCGGTCGAGCGAGCTGTCCGCGAGTTGGGTGAGCCCACCGCCATCGAGGCTGTCGAGTCCATCATCGTCGCTGCACGGGACATGGCTGCAGCGCGAGTCGACGAGTTGAGTCGTCAGCTCGAGGAGGCACGCAAGATGCTCGAAGCGCTCGGAGCTACCGACTAGAAACGCTGCGTAGGTCCGCACTTTCCGGGGTATGCGTTTTTTGCAGCGGGGAGATTACCGGCGGAGAGATTGTGATGTTGCAGCGAATTGTTTCGGCTCTGGCAGCGTTGGTCTTGGCACTCGGACTCGGGTTCATCGTCAGCAGCAACGCGGTTGCTGCACCCACGCCCATGGGTGGTGGTTCGGGCATCATCATCGACAATCAGCTGGTCTGCACGTTGACCACTATCGGGCACGACAACGGCGGCAGACTCGTGGGTATCACCGCAGGTCACTGCGGTGGTCCTGGATCGTTCGTGATCCCGGAAAGCAACGAGGACGCAGGCGTGGTCGGCACGTTCGTCGAGTCGAACCCGGACCTGGACTACGGGGTCATCCAGTTCGATCCGGGCAAGGTCACGCCAGTTCGAACGGTGGGCGCGGCAACCATCACCTCGATCGGCGCTCCGGCCAGCTTCCCGGCTACAGCCTGCAAGGAAGGCCGTACGACGGGCACCACCTGCGGCGTCGTCTGGGGAGACCTGAGCGCCGACGCATCCACCTGGACTCAGATCTGCGTCGACCACGGTGATTCGGGGGCCCCGGTTACGGTCGGCACGACGCTGGTCGCGATGGTCAACGCCTACCTCTGGGTGCCGTGCCTGGGGCCGGAACTCGGCACCAACATGACCTCCATCGTGGACACGATCAATGCCCACGGAGGCGTCGGCGCCGGGTACCGGCCCATCTAGCTGCGAGCTGGGATCAGCCGCACACTGCTCCACCCGAGGCTGATCCCACGAGCTTGGAGTACTTGGCCAACACACCACGTGTGTAGCGAGGCGGCAACGGCTCCCAGCCCTTCTTGCGGGCTTCCAATTCGGAGTCGTCGACCAACAACTCGAGTTGTCCGGTACCCACGTCGAGCCGGATCTGGTCGCCGTCGCGAACGAACGCGATGGGACCGCCGTCGACGGCCTCGGGCGCAACGTGTCCGACACACAGGCCGGTGGTGCCGCCCGAGAATCGTCCGTCCGTCAGCAGCAGGACGTCCTTGCCGAGACCCGCACCCTTGATCGCGCCCGTGATGGCCAGCATCTCACGCATTCCGGGACCACCCTTCGGGCCCTCGTAGCGGATGACGACGACGTCGCCACCAGTGATGGTCCCGTCTTCGAGCGCGTCCATTGCGGCGCGTTCACGTTCGAAAACCCTTGCAGTGCCGACGAATACATCAGACTCGAATCCTGCCGACTTGACCACCGCGCCGCCGGGCGCAAGTGACCCCTTCAGGATCGTGATGCCTCCGGTCGGGTGAATGGGCTTGTTCATCGCCCGCAGGACTTTGCCGTCCGGATCGGGCGGGGTGATGTGCGCCAGGTTCTCCGCAACAGTCTTGCCGGTGACGGTCAGGCAATCTCCGTGCATGAGTCCCGCGTCGAGCAATGCCTTCATGATGACGGGGACGCCGCCGATACGGTCGACGTCCGTCATGACGTGCTTTCCGAAGGGCTTGACGTCGGCGAGGTGCGGGACCTTCGCGCCGACGCGAGCGAAGTCGTCGAGCGTCAGCGGGACGTACGCTTCGTGCGCGATCGCGAGGAGATGGAGCACCGCATTGGTGGATCCGCCGAACGCCATGACTACTGCGATGGCGTTCTCGAACGCTTCCTTGGTGAGGATGTCCCTGGCGGTGATGCCCCGACGAAGGAGTTCGACAACGGCTTTGCCGCTCTCGCGGGCGAATCCGTCGCGGCGACGGTCCGGTGCGGGCGGTGAAGCGCTGCCGGGCAGCGACATTCCCATGGCCTCGGCGGCGCTGGCCATCGTGTTTGCGGTGTACATGCCGCCGCACGCGCCTTCGCCCGGGCAGATCGCCCGTTCGATGGTGTCGACGTCGGCGCGGCTCATCAGTCCGCGCGAGCAGGCGCCCACAGCCTCGAACGCGTCGATGACGGTGACTTCCCGCTCGCTGCCGTCGGAAAGTTTGGCGACGCCGGGGAGGGTGGAACCGGCGTAGAGGAACACGCTGGCGAGGTCGAGGCGGGCCGCCGCCATCATCATGCCGGGCAACGACTTGTCGCAGCCGGCGAGAAGAACCGATCCGTCGAGGCGCTCGGCCTGCATGACGGTCTCGACGCTGTCCGCGATCACTTCACGGGAGACGAGGGAGAAGTGCATGCCCTCGTGACCCATCGAAATGCCGTCGGAAACGGAGATGGTGCCGAATTCGAGGGGGAATCCACCGGCCTCCCGGACACCTTCCTTGACGGCCTTGGCCAGGCGATCGAGGGACAGGTTGCACGGTGTGATCTCGTTCCAGGACGAGGCGACGCCGATCTGCGACTTGACCCAGTCGTCGTCACCCATTCCTACTGCACGCAACATGCCGCGCGCTGCGGTCTTTTCGAGTCCGTCGGTGACGTCACGACTTCTGGGCTTGATGTCGGGTTCGGTCATTTTCCAAGCATAGGCGTCAGCAGGATGTCTTTCCGGCAGACGAGCGACTCGAGTTGCCAACAGACGTCGCCCGTCGTGAATAGACTCGCCGCATCACAGTTGGGGCTGGGTGTGCTGGGCGATTCAAATACAGGGGGATTCAGGTGGAGTCGGAACTGATTTCAGCTTTCGGGTTTGCAGTTCTGGCGGCCGTCTTGACCGGTAGTGGTGTCTTCCTGGTTGTTCTGACGGTTCTGCACGAGATTGCCCGGTGGAAGGGCCGCTTCGTATCGGTGTGGGTGACTTTCTTTGCCGCACTGCTGATACTGCCTGTGCTGTTCGGTGCGTTGATCGCCGGCTATTCCGCGTTCTCCGAGATCGACGGGTCCGAGGCACTGATTCCGCCGGCGTTCTGGATCCTGATCGCGGCCGGGGGTGCACTCGGCGGTTACATCGGAGTCAAGGTCGGTGTGGTTCGAGGCTCGGCCCTCGACTACCGGTTGTGATCGGGATCGACTCGGTCAAACTTTCAGAGAATCGCAGGCGAAGCCTGGGTGAACATCCCGAAGCTCTCTTGAACGGCCGTTCAGGTGCGGGTTCACTCCTAGCGTGCACACGAATGCCTTCGATCGAATATCCAGACGTGGCCTACTGCAGGGATCGGCGGCTCTCGCCGGCGCAGTAGGTCTCGGTGTCGCTTCGGCGAGCCACGCCGGTGCCGAGGTTCCGGGTGGCAGCCCGGGATTCGCGCACGGCGTGGCATCCGGTGACCCGTTGCCGGATGCCGTGATCATCTGGACCCGCATCACCCCGACGGCAGAGGCGACGCCCGGTTCGGGCGTCGGGCCGGCGGTGACGCTCAACTGGCAGGTCGCGACCGATGAGGGGTTCGCAAGCGTTGTGGCGTCGGGAAGTGTTGCTGCTTCGGCGGATTCCGATCACACCGCGAAGGTCGACGTCACCGGACTCGATCCGTCGACGACGTACTGGTACCGATTCGTTGCGGGTTCGGCCGTTTCTCCGGTGGGCCGCACCCGTACGGCACCGTCGAACTCGGCAGATCTTGATCGTCTCCGCTTCGGCGTCGTGTCCTGCTCCAACTGGGAAGCAGGGTATTTCGGTGCTTATCGCCACCTCGCATTCCGCGAAGACCTCGACGCGATCATTCATCTCGGTGACTACATCTACGAGTACGGGCAGGGGGAGTACGGCGCGAGAAACGGATCTGTTCGCCTTCACGAGCCGGCCCACGAGATCATTTCGCTGGCCGACTACCGAATTCGGCACGCGCAGTACAAGACCGACCCGGATCTGGCTGCTCTTCACCTGAAACTCCCGTTCATCACTACGTGGGACGACCACGAATCGGCCGACAACGCGTACCGGGACGGCGCCGAAAATCACACTCCCGGTATCGAAGGCGATTGGGCAGATCGAAAGGCGAACTCGGCCAAGGCATATTTCGAGTGGATGCCCGTCCGCCCGTCGGGTAGTGGTTCGAGCGTTCAGCTGTATCGACGGTTCCGCTTCGGGAATCTGGCCGAGATCTCGATGCTCGACCTGCGTACCTACCGCGACGAGCAGCCGACGATGAAGCAGGTCGACGATCCGTCACGCACCATTACCGGACGCGCACAGATGGATTGGTTGACCAGCGGAATCGTCACCTCCCCGACGCAGTGGAAGATCGTCGGCAATCCGGTCATGATCACGCCCTGCGTGTTCCCGCCGCTGGAACCGGCGACCACCGCGGCGTTGACCGAACTGGTGGGAGTGCCGCAGGCCGGTGTCCCGTACAACACGGATCAGTGGGACGGGTACACCGCCGACCGCACCAGGCTTTTCGATGCGATCACCTCGAACGGTGTGGACAACACCGTCTTCATCACCGGTGACATCCACACGTCGTGGGCTTGCGACCTACCGACCAATGCCGCGAATTACCCAGGCGGGCCGACTGTCGGCGCTGAGTTCGTCGTCCCGTCGGTGACGTCGCCCAACATCGACGACATGCTGAAAGTGCCGCCGCGAACGGTAACCGTTGCGGCAGAAGAAGCATTCAAGGCAGTGAACCGACACGTGCGGTACGTCGAACTGGACTCGCACGGCTTCGGCGTATTCGAAATCGCCCGCGAAGGTACTCAGATGGATTGGTACTACGTCGACGATCTCACCAATCCACAGAGCAATGCGCACTATGCCGTGAGCTACCGTCTACCGGCAGGCGCGGGCAGTAGAGTCTCGCCCACTTCGGCCGCCCTCGATCAGGCCTCGTACCGACCAGGAGTCGACCAGTGAGTATCGAAGTTTCGCGTCGTAGCGTTCTGATCGGTGGAAGTGTTGTCGCCGGAACGGCATTGCTCGGAACGCCCGCTCGCGCGAGCGTTCCCACCAGCGCAGGCATCCCAGACCTGGACGTGCATGTCATCGTCGTCGACGGCATGCGTCCGGACGAGTTGCGATCGGAGCTCACCCCGACGCTGACCGGGCTTGCGGCCGGCGGTATTCACTACCCGGACGCCAGCGCCATCACGATCGCGGAGACGCTGCCGAATCACACGGCGATGATGACGGGAGTGCTGCCGGCGCGTTCGGGAGTGCCTGCAAACTCCGTCTACGATCCGTCCATCGACAAGAAGCGTGACCTCGATCGGCCTTCCGACCTGCAGGCATCGACGGTTCTGGATCGGGTGCGCGCCGAACTCGGATTGACCACTGCGAGTGTGCTGTCGAAGCGCTACCTTCACGGGTTGTTCGGTGACCGCGCCTCACTGGTGTGGGATCCCCAGCCGCTCGTTCCCGGCACGGAGCACGCGCCGGACAACTTCACGATCGACGCCTTGATCCGTATCGTCGGCGGGAACTCGCCGCGGCTCTCGTTCACCAACCTCGGTGACGTCGATCGGGTTGGGCACCTGGATCTGTCCGGTCCGTCCATCCGGATCGCTCGCACGGCCGCACTTCAGAACACCGACAACCAGGTTCGCCGCTTCGTCGACTTCCTTCATGACACGGGTCGCTGGAATCGGAGCATTCTGATCGTGTTGGCCGACCACTCCATGGACTGGTCGGAGCCCGCGCGGCTCATCGGACTCGATCGACCGCTGAACGCGGACCCGTTGCTGGCAGGCAAGATTCGAATCGCCCAGAACGGTGGCGCAGACCTGATCTACTTCGTCGGACCCGATGGCGAACGGGCGGAAGCCGTCAGCCGGATTCAGCAGATCGTGGATGGTGTGGACGGCGTCGAATCCAGCCACCTCCCCGCCGAATTCGATCTCGGCACCAATGCCGGTGACGTCGTTGCGTTTTGCGCTCAGGGCTGGCGGTTCAGTGATCCGACTCCACTGTCCAACCCGATTCCCGGCAACCACGGCCATTTCGTGACACTGCCCATCCCGTTCTTCCTCAGCGGCGGGCATCCCGCTCTCGACGGTGGACGGAAGATCGACACGCAGGCTCGCACGATCGACGTCGCGCCGACGGTTGCGGCTCTGCTCGGCCTCGGTGCACCTGCCGGCGGCTGGGACGGCGTCGCCCGCACGACGGGCGTGACGCTGAACGTCTAACGAGGATCGCGGCCGGTCAGGGCAATCAGCTTGTCCTGCAACGACGCATCGTCAGGAAGATCGACGGGAGCGGAGAACAGGCCGCTCTCGGCGAGCATGTCGCGCTGCCCGTCGAGGTCGGACCAGACGGCCTCGACGAGGTCTGGATCGAGTCGCTCGTCTGCTCCGACCGCTCGCGCGAGATCCCAGGTGTGGATGGTGACGTCCGAGGTCTGCTGGCGCAGATAGGGTTCCACCTTCACCGTGCCGTACGAGAGGTGAACGTGGGCACTGAGGTCCGTCGATTTCCACGCTTTGATGGCGGCATCGGAGTACTTCTGCCATTCGGTCCACAAGTCGTCCCCGACGGGAACGATGTCCGGTGTCGCCTCGCCGACCGTCAGCCCGGCCAGGAGCGGCGGTACCCACTGCTGCTCCTCGATGACGTGGCGGACGAGGTGTTCGACGTGCCAGTCGGAGTCGGGCGTGGGTGCGTTCCAGTCCTCGACTGCGGCGAGTCGTGAACCGAATTCGCGGTGGGCGGTGAGCACGAGTTCGAGCCAATCGAATGCCATCACTCGAGGGTAACCCGATCAGCGTGACGTTAATCGGTGCGTGAGGCTTCGATTCGGTGAAGACTGTCGAGGTTGTCGCTTAGTCGAATCGAGGAGTTTTCATGACCGTCCCCACCGTCACTCTGGCCGAAGGTCTCACTGTCAGCGCCCAGGGATACGGCGCGATGTCCGTCGCCCCTGTCTACGGCCCGGTGGATCCGGCCGAGGCGCTTGCCACATTGCACCATGCGGTGGACATCGGGATCACGTTCATCGACACCGCCAACGTGTACGGCGAGGGCTCGAGCGAGCGTGCGGTGGGAAAGCTTCTCAAAGACCGCCGGGACGAAGTGCAGTTGGCGACGAAGTTCGGTCTGGTCGGCAACATCGCCAACGGTCAGCGCGGGATCAACGGAGACCCGGCCTACGTACCGCAGGCACTCGACGAATCTCTGGGACGACTCGGCGTCGATCATGTCGACCTCTACTACTTGCACCGGGTCGACCCGAACGTTCCGATCGAAGACACCGTCGGCGCGATCGCAGAGCAGGTGAAGGCGGGCAAGGTCCGCAACATCGGCCTCTCCGAGGCGACCGGCGATGAACTGCGTCGTGCGTACGGGGTGCATCCGATCGCGGCGATCCAGTCCGAATGGAGCATCTGGAGTCGGGACGTCGAGAACAAGGTAGTACCCACCGCCGCGGAACTCGGAGTCGGATTCGTGCCCTTCTCACCTGTGGGCCGAGGCTTCCTGGCGGGATCGTTCGACGCGGAGACGCTCGGTGACAACGACCTACGCCGACGCTTCCCACGCTTCTCGGACTCCGCGCTCCCTGCTAATCAGAAGGTTCTCGACGTGGTCCGCGCCGTCGGTGAGGAGCTCGGCGCGACGCCTGCACAGGTTTCCCTGGCATGGCTCGATGCCAAGGGCCGTCAGTACGGGTTGCCTTCCGTTTCGATTCCCGGCACGCGGTTCGCTGCACGAGTCACGGAAAACGCCGGAGCGTTGGACATCGTTCTGAGCGAAGACCAGATCGCTCGCCTCGACTCCCTCGCCGCGATCACCGAAGGCTTCCGTTCGGCTGATTTGAATTGGGTCTCTCAGGGCCGCGAATAATCATGTCCTGAGCCTTGCGAAAGACAGGAGTAACATACAGACCCGATGAAAAAAGTGTGGTTGGTCTGGGGTGTCGGTGTTTTTGCCTACGTGATCGCCGTGCTTCACCGCACTTCGTTCGGTGTCTCGGGTCTGTCTGCTGCTGATCGGTTCTCGATCTCGCCCAGCGTTCTGTCGAGCTTCGTCGTGCTGCAGATCGTCGTGTACGCCGGTATGCAGATTCCGGCGGGAGTTCTCCTTGACCGCTACGGTTCGCGGATCATGATCGCAGTCGGTGCGTTCATCATGATGTCCGCGCAGTTGGCTCTCGCCTTCACCGAATCGCTGCCCGTCGCGATCGGTGCACGTATTGCCGTCGGTGCCGGGGATGCACTCACGTTCATCTCGGTGTTGCGGTTGGTACCGCAGTGGTTCCCGCCCCGGCAGGTGCCGTTGGTCTCGCAGTTCACGGGCATCCTCGGTCAGCTGGGCCAGGTGATGTCTGCGCTCCCGTTCATGTTGCTGTTGTCCGGACCGGGCTGGACTTTTGCCTACGGCAGCGCTGCCGCTGTCGGACTGTTGGCGTTTGCACTGGCGTTGAGTGTCATCCGCGACGCTCCTCCCGGTGCCGACGTGGTCGCCGTGCCGGCCGGTGCCAAGGAGATCGGGCGACAGATCAAGACGGTGTGGATGCGGCCCGGCACCCGCCTCGGGTTCTTCAGCCACATGGGGACTCAGTTCTCGATCACGACGTTCGCGCTGCTGTGGGGTGTGCCGTACCTGAAATCGGCTCAAGGCCTCGACTCCACGACGGTCGGCTCGCTGCTGACGCTGTCGGTCATCTCGGCAATCGTGGCCGGCCCGATCCTCGGCATTCTCACCGGTCGCTATCCCATGCGTCGATCGTGGTTGGTTCTCACCATCATGGTGGCCAGCGCGCTCATGTGGACGATCGTGCTTTCACGAAGCGAACCGTCTCCGCTCTGGTTGTTGACGATCCTGGTGGTCGTCATCTCGGTGGGTGGACCGGGTTCGGTGATCGGCTTCGACTACGCGCGTACGTCCAACCCGAGTTCGGCGATGGGCACCGCGCAAGGCATGGTCAACATCGGGGGATTCCTCGCTTCCCTCATCGTGATTCAAGTGATGGGCGTAATCCTCGGACACATGGGCGGGTACACGTTCGACGGATTCCGCGTCGCCTGGATGGTGCAATATCCGGTCTGGGTTCTCGGTATCGTCGGTGTGCTCGTCACCCGAGGCAAAGCCCGGCGAGCCCTCGCGGCAGAAGGCGTACACGTACGGCCGATTCGCGAAGTCATTCGTCGCAACAAATAACTCGATCGCATCGGGTAATTCATCCCCTGCGGGTGAGGTTCCCAAGCGTCCGAGCCACCAGGCTTGATGGATGAACGACGCAATGAACATCGGACCGGTCGAGCTCGTGGTGCTGGCATTCCCAGGTTCCACTGTGGATCCTGAAGCCGTCGCCGCGCTGCAAAACGTGGTGGAACGAGGTTTTGTCACCCTGCTCGACCTCGTGTACATCGCCAAGGACGCCGACGGACAGGTGTCGCAGATCGACGTCGACGAAGATCTCACAGAGATCGGACTGGCGATTCTGTCCATCGAAGCCAAGGCATTGATCAGTGACGAGGATCTGGACGTGGTCCGTGAGTCACTCGAACCAGGAACGTCCGCCGCAGTCATCGTCTACGAGCAGACGTGGGCGCGTGAGCTCGCGTCGACGGTTCGCGGTGGCGGCGGCGATGTAGTCCTTCACGTTCAGATACCGCGCGAGGTAGTCGTCGCAGCGGTCGAAGCAGCATTTCAGTAGCGACAATTACCCAAGGAGTTCGGCATGGTTTTTCGAGGTGGACGCAGAGGGCGGCCGGGGTTGCTCGGCACGGTGGCGCGCACTGCGGTAGTGGCTGGAACCGCAAAAGCGACGTCCAACGCCATGGATAGACGGAGTCAACGGAAGGCCAGCGAGCAGCAGCAGGAATACCAGCAGGAGTACCAGCAGCAACAGCCGCCGCCGCAGGTCGCACCCGTGCAGTCCGTTCCCCCTTCTGGCGCGGACGATCTGGTCTCCAAGCTGCAGGAGCTGGGTCAGCTTCATCAGTCCGGCGTGTTGACCGACGCGGAGTTCGCCGCGGCAAAGTCGCAGCTGTTGAGCTAGTCCCCGCTGATTATTGGAGTCTTGAACGGGTTTACCACACTGGACAATTGAAGATGAAAGGCTGATCTATGATCGATCCACGCGCAGCATCGGCCGCAGTCGAAGCGGCGAACGCCCGAGTCGCCGAGACCCTGCCGTTCTCCGACAAGACCGATTTCACCGATGCCGAGCGGGGGTTCATCGGCGCGCTCGATCCCGGCGTGGTATCCGGTCCGGACAGAAAAGTGCTGTGGGACAACGACTCTTACTCATTCCTGGATGAGGAGTGCCCGCCGACCGTCAATCCGAGCTTGTGGCGTCAGTCGAGGTTGGTCGCCAAGCAGGGACTCTTTGCGGTGACGGATTCGATCTATCAGATACGCGGCCTCGATCTGTCGAACATGACGTTGATCGAGGGGGAGAGCGGGATCATCGTCGTCGATCCACTGATTTCTCGGGAAACCGCGGCCGCTGGTCTCGCGTTGTATCGGGAGCATCGTGGTGATCGACCGGTTGTCGCGGTGATCTACACGCATTCGCATATCGACCATTTCGGTGGGGTCAAAGGGGTGACCACCGACGACGATGTCGCTGCCGGGCGATGCGTAATCGTCGCCCCCGCTGGACTCGTGGAGCATGCCGTCGAGGAAAACGTCTATGCGGGAACGGCAATGGCTCGACGTGCGGCCTATATGTACGGGGCTGCATTGCCCCGAGGTCCTCGCGGTGCCGTCGGAGCCGGGCTGGGGCAGACCACCTCAACCGGGACCCCGACGCTCATTTCGCCGACGGTGTCGATCTCGACGACAGGTCACACGGAGACGATCGACGGCGTTCGGATCGAGTTCCAGATGACGCCCGGAACCGAGGCCCCGTCCGAGATGAACTTCTACTTCCCGGAGTTGCGTGCACTGTGCATGGCGGAGAACGCAACTCATACTCTCCACAACCTGCTCACGCTACGGGGTGCCCTGGTACGAGATCCTCACGTCTGGTCTGCGTACCTGACCGAATCGATCAATCGTTACGCCTCACGATCCGACGTTCTGTTTGCGTCCCACCACTGGCCGACGTGGGGGACCGAACGGCTCACCGAGTTCATGTCATTGCAGCGCGACCTCTACGGGTACCTTCACGATCAGACACTTCGTCGAATCAATCAGGGGTGGACCGGTCTCGAGATCGCCGAATCGATCGAACTGCCACCTGCATTGGCGCAGGCATGGCACACGCACGGGTACTACGGTTCCGTCAGTCACAACGTCAAGGCCATCTACCAGCGCTACATGGGATGGTTCGACGGTAACCCTGCGCATCTGTGGGAGCATCCACCCGTCGAATCGGCAAAACGTCACGTGGAGTTCATGGGCGGATCGGCAGAGGTGCTCCGAAAAGCTCGGGAATCATACGAGAGCGGCGACTTTCGGTGGGTCGCGCAGGTGGTGAACTACGTCATCTTTGCTGAACCGGGCAACACCGAGGCCAAGACCCTGCAGGCCGATACCTTCGAGCAGCTCGGGTACGGCGCAGAGAACGGCACCTGGCGAAACTTCTACCTCACCGGTGCATACGAACTGCGCAACGGTTCGGTGGGTACGCCCACAGTTGCTGCAGCTCCTGATATCACCGCAGCGTTGTCGGTGAAGCAGGTGTTCGACGCTGTGTCGCTCCGCGTGGACGGAGTGAGTGCAGCGAATTCCCACATCGTCATCGACTGGAACATCACCGACGAAAACATCGTGCACCGAACGGAACTGAGCAACGGCGTGCTGATCCACTTCGACGTGGAAGGTGGGTCTGCAGATGCTGGGTCTGTGGATGCGACGTTCAGTGTGAGTCGTCTCGGCTTACTCGGTGTGCTGCTCGGTGGTGCGGACCTGGGCGCCGAGATTGCGAACGGCAGTATCTCGGTTGCCGGCGACCCGGCGAAACTCGCAGAACTTGCGGGGCACCTTGACGAGCCTGATCCGAATTTTGCGATAGTCACGCCGACCTAGCGGCGTGAGACAGTTCAATGATGATGTATTTCAACGAGTCTCGAGTTCTGGGCGCTTCTGAAGTTGTCCGTCATGTCCCTGGTTGCCGAAAGTGTGTTCGATTAAGCTTTCGGTATGGGCAGTCGGGGCTCGTGGCAGCTGGATGGTGAGGACCTCGAGGGGGAGGTTCTGGATCTGGTGCGTGTCCGGCACGAATTGCAGTCGCGGATGGTGTTGCTGATCGTGGAGATGTTTTCCCGGGAGGTTCTCGGCGGGAGGGGTTTTCGGGCGATCGCGCAGTGGTTGCACGGGTCGACGAATCTGGAGATCGGTGAGTGCAGTCTGCTGGGTCGGGTTGGCGCGGTTGTTGATGCTCGAACCCGTGGTGGGCGATGCGTTTCATCGTGCCGATGTGGACAAGGCTCGCAGGATTCTGCTTGATCTGGCGTCGAAGAATATTGCGGATTGTGATGCGGTGCGGGCGGCGATTCGGCGGATCGAGAAGCAGTACGGCAACCGTGAGGACGGTGTTCCGGTCGGGGAAGACTCTGAGCGCAATGAGTTCTATGCCTCGAAAGGCTTGTACGGGCGGGTGACCGTGAAGGGTGATTTGGATGCGGTGAACGGGGCGCGGTTGATCACGTTGTTGTCGAGCCTGTCGGCTCCAACACCGGAGAAGGACGGCGCCAAGGACACGCGTACTCCGGCTTTACGGCGCGCGGACGGGTTTTGCGAGTTGTTGCGCCGGTACGAGCGGGCGGGGTTGGGTCCGATCGAGGGTGGGGTGAAACCGCACATCACGGTGACAGCGTCGGCGAAGGACATGACCGACCTCAAAGCCTTGAAGGATCTGTTGCCGTCCACTGAGGAGTTGGGGTTCGCGTGGACGGATTGGGTAGGTCCGATCAGTATCGACACTGCCCGGATGTTGGCGTGCGACTGCACGATCACGCGGATCTTGTTGGATGAGAATGGTGTTCCGCTCGAGTGCGGTAAGGAAGCGAGAACGGCGACGGTGCCGCAGCGGCGGGCGTTGGCGGTTCGGGATGGTGGGTGTGCGTTTCCGGGGTGTGGGACGGCGTCGGGGTGGTGCGATGCTCATCATATTGTTCATTGGAATGATGGTGGCCCAACGGATCTCGATAATCTGATCTTGTTGTGTGGTCATCATCATCGGACGTTGCACCACACGGAGTGACGTTTTATCCGCCGATGTCGATCGACCCGTATCAGCAGCCGATCGGCGGGAACAGCCCACCCACAGCGGCGTGAACCGCGACAACTGAAGACGTGAGCACCGGGGCATAACCATGCCCCCGGTGCGTGCTCAATCCAGTATTTACTCAAGACAACGTGATGTCGGCGATCAGTCCGTGATGATCGGATCCCTTGATCTCGATCCGTTCGAGGGACGTCGCCACAGCGCCTTTGGTGATGATGTGGTCGATACCGACCATCGCCGGATACGACTTGTCGGTCGGGTAGGTCGGGATCAGACCGGAACCCAATTGATCGGCGGCGCTGGTATATCCGTTTCTGAGGAGATTCCGAAACTGCTTGTTCGAGTACGACGCATTGAAATCGCCGCTGACTATCACATTGTCCATCCCGGCGGCTTCGTTCATGTAAGACCCAAGCCTTTGCTGCTCGGCCGCCCACACCGAAGCCGGCGAGATGTACGCCGGTGCCGGATGCACGGCGAACAATGTAACTGGCCGCGCCAAGCCGACATTCAGCTCTGCCGAGAGCGTTTCGGGTGAGAACCCGTCGAGGCTACGTGGATTGGAGAGAGGAAAGCGACTGTAGATTCCGGCCCCGCCACCGCCGTCGGCGTAGGGGACCAGGAACTGGTGGCTCAAAACCTCTTCGAGCCCGGCGGCTTCGAGCGCGTCGACTTCCTGGTACGTCAACTCCTGGACCGTCACCACGTCGACGTTGCTTTCGCGGACCATCGCCACAAGCGACTCCGGATCCGCTGTACCGATCATCAAGTTGGCCTGCATCATCCGAATCGACGGGCCGTTCGCAGACGTCGACTCGCCAGTTCCGCTGATGTACAGCGGGCTCACGGACCATCCGAACAGTGCAAGGACGACAAGGGATGCGGCGCATACGATCCACTGACGCCCGATACCCGAGACGACGGCACCGATCAGCGGAGCAATCATCAACAAGGGTGCCACTGATGCCAGAACGATCACGATGTTGTGATCGACGTCCAGCTGAGTTGCGATCAAGGCAACCACACCAGTCACGATTCCGGCCACGCCGACCACGGCCGAAAGGCGGCGAAGAACCAGTCGACGAGGGGTCACGGTATCGGGGTGCATGACGTCCATGGAAGCAGAAGAGCGTCGTAGCGCAGAGGAACCGCAGGTGGAGTCGGTGCGCCCTATTGTTTGCGTCCTATTGTTGCGGATACGGCAGATGGCTGCTGCTGTTCTCACTGACGGAGATCGAGCGGCCGAGTTGGGGGAAGGCGCGTTGAGAGCACGCTGGTCTGTCACAGACTTTGCACCCCGCGCCGATCGGCACGATGGTCGCGGGGTCGTCGGTCTGGATTCCGTGGGAGTAGACCATGCGATCGGCGTAGCCGATGTCGCAACCGAGTCCGACGGCGAAGTTCCGCTCGGGCGCGAGGTACCCGAGTCCGCCGCTGTGGGTGGTGCGCGCCACCCACAGGTACGTCCGGCCGTCAGGCATCTTCGCGACCTGGGTGAGGATGCGTCCAGGGCTCGCGAATGCCTCGTGGATGACCCACAGTGGGCAACTGCCGCCGACTCTGGAGAAGTGAAAAGCGGTAGCAGACTGACGCTTCGAGATGTTTCCGGCGCGATCGGTTCGGACGAAGAAGAAGGGGATGCCGCGTTGGCCATGACGCTGGAGAGTGGACAGCCGGTGACAAACTGTTTCGAAGCCGACCTCGAATTTGAGGCTGAGCAGATCGATGTCGTACCGCAGAGCCTCGGCCGATTCCAGGAATTGGGTGTACGGGAGTAGCAGTGCGCCGGCGAAGTAGTGCGCGAGTCCGATTCGAGCCAGTGCCGCGGACTCGGCACTCAACGATTCGTCCTCGGCGACAAGGGAATCGATCACGTCGGCCTGCGTGAAGAAGGCCAACTGCATCGCGATCTGGAATGCGCGTTGGCCTGCCGACAGACGCCGCGCCAGGGTCAGGATCGACTTCTCCCGATCGTAGAAGCGCTTGGGCCCGAGCTTGTCTGGTTCGTCCGTGCGGATCGTCACGGTGACGCCGTGCTGATCGCGAAGCAGTCGTGCCAGCTGCAGATCCACTGCTCCCACGGACAACCCGTTGTCCACGAACATCCGCTCGGCAGCGTCGTCGAGAACGGCGATGTGGTTCTTTCGGTCGTAGAAGAAGTCCCGAACTTCTTCGTAAGGCATGGGCACCAGCGACACGTCAGATGCTGCCTCGCCGGACAATTGCGTCGAGAACTGGTCCAATTGCTCTGTTGCGGCGTGAAGGCGGCGGTGCAACATCACGAGGGTGCGTCCGACCGCCGGCATTCGGGCCACCAATTCGTCCACCTCTGCCAGCGATACGTCCCCGGATTCCGAGGTTTCAGCCAAGGCGTGATGAACGTCCGCAACGAGTCGTGCGTCGGAATCGGAAGCGAAGAATTGCACGTCGAGATCGAACTCGGCGTTGAGCTTGAGAAGGACGGGGACGGTCAGCGGTCGTTGATCGTTCTCGAGCTGATTGACATAACTGGGGGAGAGTTCGAGCGCCTTCGCCAGTGCGGACTGTGACAGGTTTCGTTCTTCCCGCAGTCGTCGCAGCCGCGCTCCCGCGTACATCTTCTTCATCGAATCTCCTCGGTGCCGATCGGGTTCACCCTACCGAGAAGCCATTCGCAACATTCGCAACATTGCAGGATTGTTATTGCACAAATAGGCAATTGCGAGGACCTATCCCGAGGTGAACGAGCTGCGTAGCGTGCAAATAGATACCGAAGCACGTGAGAAGAGGATCGATGAAGACGCATCTCGTACGCACCCACCGCTCTGCCGAAGAGTTCCCCAAGGAAGACCACCTCGCGTGGAAGATCGCGGAAGTTGCGACGGATTCCGTCGAGGTCACCGACGCCACGTCCGACATGATCGTCAACCGGATCATCGACAACGCGGCAGTTGCCGCAGCTTCCCTGGTGCGCCGCCCCGTAGTGAATGCGCGTGCACAGGCGCAGTCTCATCCGTACACGCCCGGTTCCACCGTGTTCGGTATCTCGGGTACCTTCTCGCCTGAATGGGCCGCCTGGGCAAACGGCGTAGCGGTTCGTGAACTCGATTTCCACGACACGTTCCTGGCCGCCGAGTACTCGCACCCCGGTGACAACATCCCGCCGATCCTTGCCGTCGCTCAGCACGCCGGGCGTGACGGTCAAGACCTGATTCGCGGTCTGGCGACTGGCTACGAGATCCAGATCGACCTGGTTCGGGCTATCTGCCTGCACGAGCACAAGATCGATCACGTCGCACACCTCGGCCCTTCGGCCGCGGCAGGTATCGGAACCTTGCTCGGCCTGGAGACCGAGACGGTCTACCAGGCAATCGGCCAGGCGCTGCACCTCACGACGGCTACACGGCAGTCCCGCAAGGGCGAGATCTCCAGCTGGAAGGCATACGCGCCGGCGCTGGCCGGCAAGGTTGCCGTCGAGGCAGTCGACCGTGCGATGCGCGGTGAAGGTGCACCTTCACCGATCTGGGAAGGCGAAGACGGCGTGATCGCCTGGCTGCTCGGTGGCCCGGACAAGGAGTACCACGTTCCGCTTCCGGGTTCTGGTGAGGCGAAGCGCGCCATCCTCGACTCGTACACGAAGGAACACTCCGCGGAGTACCAGAGCCAGGCGCCGATCGACCTCGCTCGCCGGATGCGTTCTCGCGTCGGCGATCTCGACCAGATCGCCTCGATCGTCTTGCATACCAGTCACCACACCCACGTCGTCATCGGCACCGGTTCCGGCGATCCGCAGAAGTTCGACCCCACCGCATCACGCGAAACTCTCGATCACTCGGTGATGTACATCTTTGCCGTTGCGCTGCAGGACGGTACATGGCACCACGAGCATTCCTACGCGCCCGAGCGTGCACAGCGCCCCGACACGATCGAGCTGTGGAACAAGATCTCCACGCGCGAAGATCCCGAATGGACACGCCGTTACCACTCGACGGATCCGGACGAGAAGGCTTTCGGTGCCCGCGCCGAGATCACCTTGAAGAGCGGCGAGGTCATCGTCGACGAGCTTGCGGTGGCCGATGCGCACCCGCTCGGCGCACGTCCGTTCGCTCGCGATCAGTACGTCGCGAAGTTCCGCACCCTCGCCGAGGGCGTCATCGAGCCGAGCGAACAGGATCGCTTCCTCGACGCGGCACAGCGCACCGCCGAATTGAAGGCAGGCGAACTCGATCAGCTGACCTTCACCGTTTCCGAAGACGTTCTCGCTCGGGCCCCCAAGGTCGCCAAGGGACTCTTCTGATGACGGGCCTCATTGCCGCATCGACGTCTGCAGCCGACAAGCGGATAGCCTTCCGGGCCGGGCTGACGTCCGGAAAGATTCAACGACTCCCCGGTGCGATCAATCCGTTGACAGCCAGGCTCATTCAGGAAATCGGGTTCGAAGGTGTCTACGTTTCGGGTGGTGCGTATTCCGCCGGATTGGCGCTTCCCGACATCGGGCTGACCACGTTGACCGAGGTCGCCGCCCACAGCAAGCAGATCGCGCGGGTCACCGACCTCCCGACGCTCATCGACGCCGACACCGGTTTCGGTGAACCCATGAGCGCTGCCCGCACGGTCACGATCTTCGAGGACGACGGTATAGCCGGCCTGCACCTCGAGGATCAGATCAACCCCAAGCGCTGTGGGCACCTCGACGGCAAAGCGATCGTGCCCACCGAAGACATGGTTCGCCGAGTTCGTGCTGCAGTCTCGGCACGTCGCGACCCGAACTTCGTCATCTGCGCGCGCACCGATGCTGCCGGAATCGACGGTATCGACGCAGCGATCGAGCGAGCAAAGGCCTACGCGGATGCCGGTGCCGATCTGATCTTCACCGAAGCTCTTGCCACCGAAGCAGACTTCGAGAAGTTCCGCGCAGCAGTCGACACTCCGTTGCTCGCCAACATGACCGAGTTCGGGAAGTCGAATCTCATTTCGGCGAAGACGTTGGAAGAGATCGGTTTCAACGCCGTCATCTACCCCGTGACCACTCTTCGGTTGGCGATGTTCGCCATCGAAAAGGGCCTGCGCGAGATTTTTGCGGAGGGCACGCAAGAAGGGCTGCTCGGTGAGATGCAGCACCGCAGCAGGTTGTACGAGATTCTCGAGTACGAGCGTTACAACGAATTCGACAGTGGCATTTTCAATTTCAGCTTGGAGGGGAGTAGGACATGACCGAACAGATTCCGACGATCTACAAGGGCTTGGCCGGAGTTGTCGTCGACACGACGGCTATCTCCAAGGTAGTGCCCGAGACGAATTCGTTGACGTATCGCGGTTACGCAGTGCAGGACCTCGCCGCGAATTGCAGCTTCGAAGAAGTTGCGCACCTGCTGTGGTACGGCGAACTGCCGACACCCGAGCAGCTCGAATTGCTCTGTCTGCGTGAGCGTGCGGCTCGCCGTGCCGATCGCTCACTGCTCTCGCTCCTGACCAAGATGCCCGACAACTGCCACCCGATGGACGTGGTCCGGACGGCGATCAGCTACCTCGGCGCCGAGGATCCGGCGGAGGACGACAACTCCGAGAAGGCCAATCTAGCCAAGGCACTGCGGATGACGGCCGTGCTGCCGACCATCGTCGCAGCCGATTTCCGCCGCCGGCGTGGTCAGGATCCCATCGCGCCGCAGTCGGACCTGGGTTTCGCCGAAAACTTCTTGAACATGTGCTTCGGTGCTGTTCCGGAGTCGGCGATCGTGAAGGCCTTCGAGGTCTCGCTGATCCTGTATGCGGAGCACTCCTTCAACGCCTCGACCTTTGCCGCTCGTGTTGTGACGTCCACACTTTCGGACATCTACAGCGCAGTGACGGCTGCGATCGGCACGCTCAAGGGCCCACTGCACGGCGGCGCAAACGAAGCCGTCATGCACGACATGCTCGAGATCGACGACCCAGACCGCGCGGAAGCCTGGATGTCGGAGAAGTTGGCCGCCAAGGAGAAGGTCATGGGCTTCGGACACCGTGTCTACAAGAACGGTGATTCGCGTGTTCCGACCATGAAGCAGGCGCTCCTCGACGTAGCGGCAGCGACGGACGGCGAGAAGTGGGTGCAGATGTACGAGATCCTCGAGAAGACGATGGTCAGTGCCACCGGAATCAAGCCGAATCTCGATTTCCCCACGGGCCCTGCGTATTTCCTTATGGGCTTCGACGTCGAGATGTTCACGCCGATCTTCGTGATGAGCCGCATCACCGGATGGACGGCGCACATCATCGAGCAGGGGCAGTCGAATGCACTGATCAGGCCGCTGAGTCAGTACTCCGGTGTGCCGCAGCGGACCGTTGTGGCATAACGCTTTCAACAATCGTGGCATGACACCCCACTAATGCTGCGTCGGCGAGGTTCGGTTCTGGCATCACCGTCTCCTGGCCTCGTCGACGCTTCTCCGTTCGCACTATCTGCAACTTCGCACCGAATATTCGCAAAGATACTCGAGTGCAATGTGTTTCGTTTGTTCCTTGCCGGTAATAGCGTCAGTGTCATGACTGAAACGCACGAAGACATCTCGATCATTCGTCATGGCGACACGCTTGACGTCGTGTTCAACCGGCCGGAAAAACACAACGCATTGACTCCTCAGATGTACGACGCCATTGCCGGAGCCTGCCGAAGCGCCGACTCCGACCGCGAGATCCGGTTACTCACTCTCCGAGGTGCTGGGGGAGAGGCGTTCTCGGCGGGTTCCGACATAGGCCATTTTCAGACCTTCTCGAGTTTTCACGACGGGCTCGACTACGAAAGTCGGTTCGTCGGCGTGCTGACCGAACTCGAGAAAGTGCGGGTTCCCACGCTGGCGGTCATCGACGGTGTGTGCGCGGGAGCCGGGCTGTTGTTAGCGGCAGCGTGCGATGTGCGGATCGCGACGCACGGGTCCCGCTTCTGCCTCCCGATCGCGCGCACGCTCGGAAACTCGTTGTCGGTCCATTCCGTGGCGTTGCTGGCGGACAGGATCGGCAGTTCGCGTCTGATGTCGTTGGTCGCTCGGGCGGGGGTCATGTCGAGCGACGAGGCTCTGCGGAACGGCTTCCTCAGCGACTGTGCAACAGAGACAGAGTTCGCGAGCCTGACTGCCCAGGTATCGCGGGAACTCCTTGCGGCTGCCCCGATGACCGTGTGGACGATTCGAGAGTCCCTGCGCCGCATCAGGACCCGATCGATCACCGACAACGATGATCTGATGCGCATGATCTACAGCAGTGACGACTTCAAAGCCGGTGTCGACGGTTTCCTTCGCGGCGAGCGACCGGTTTGGGCCGGCGTGTAGCTCGGCTGTAGAACCAAAGGCTTGCGTTGGAGCGCGCTCTAACCCCTAGCGTTGCCGACCATGACAACAAAAACCTGGATCATCACTGGAGTTTCTCAGGGTTTCGGCCGCGAACTTGCAGTGTCCGCACTTCGAACCGGGGACGCGGTAGTCGCGGCAGTTCGTAGGCCCGAGTCCGTTGCAGATATCGCGTCGGAGCATCCGGATCGGTTCTCGGCGGTGACGTTCGACGTCCGCGACACCGCGGCGGCACCCAGCGTCGTCGAACATGCGCTCGAGCATTTCGGTCGTGTCGACGTGCTGGTCAACAATGCCGGTCGCGGGATGGTCGGCGCGGCGGAGATGGTGGACGATTCGACCTTGCGGGATCTCATGGAACTGCACCTGATCGGACCCGCCGCGTTGGTGCGCGCCGTCCTCCCTTCGATGCGAGCGCAGGGCAGTGGAACGATCGTGCAGATGAGCAGTCAAGGCGGCCGCATGTCGTTTCCCGGCGTCGGGGCGTATTCGGCGTCGAAGTTCGCGCTCGAGGGTTGGTCGGAGGCTCTCGCCGGTGAGGTCGGGCAGTTCGGCATCCGAGTGATGATCGTCGAGCCCAGCAGATTCCGCACGGCATTCAACACCCCCGGCGTTCTGAGTTTCGCCGAATCTTCATCGGACTACCGTGAAGTGCTCGATCCGGTTCTGCGTGACATGGCGGCGGCAGACGGTGTTCAGGAGGGCGATCCGGAGAAAGCAGCGGTAATCATCAATGCGCTGGTACACAGTGAGAACGTGCCACTGCGTCTGCTGCTGGGAAAGGAAGCCGTGGAGCGGATATCCGCGTCGTATCGGAAGAATCTGGCCGAGGTAGCAGTCTGGGCTGATCTGGCTCGCAGTGCCGACTTCGCGGATGCTGCCGGACCCGTCCGTCCGTTCTAGGCTGAGAAGCATGGCTACCGAAGACTTGATGCGCAAGGCACTCGAGGCACTTGGGGAAGTGGACGGGCCCATGTCGATCGAGGTGATCCATCGACTCGTCGATCCAGGGGATGTTCAGGACCCGATGTCGATCGCCGAAGTGTCAGACCTGCTGGATGTTTCGGCACATACCCTGCGCTATTACGAGAAGATCGGCTTGGTCACGGTCGATCGTGACTCGAGCGGACATCGTGTATACGGCCCGGAAACTGTTCGCAGGTTGGTGTTTCTGACCCGCATGCGTATCTCGGGCATGGCGATTCGCGACTTGCAGCACTACGTTGAACTGGTCGACGCCGGTGAAGGGACAGTTCCGGAGAGGCTCGACATGCTGCTCGAGCACCGGGACACCGTTCGTCGGCAGATCAAGGAGCTCACATTGTCTTTGGCTGCGACGGAGTACAAGATTGCGACGTACGGCGGGCGGACCGGAGAGCAGGATACTCAGCCGAGTGTCACCGGAAGCAGCCCTCGCGGGGTCTCCTGAGCGATCTGTTCCAGCGCAGACTCCAACGTCGGAAATTGATACTGGAAGCCGCTGTCCGCGAGCACCCCTGGTAAAACCCAGCGACTCTTCGTCACCAGTTCAGCCTCGGTGCGGATGATTCGTGCGCCGAACTCGAGCATCCAGCCCGGCGTCGGAAACCCGCATTGTCGGCCAAGTTTCGCTCGTACCATCCGCATCATGTCGGTGTTGGTTACCGGATACGGGGATGCGATATTGACCGGGCCTGAGATCTCCGGATGCTCGTAGATGTGGATGACCGAGCGAACGACATCGGCGATATGTATCCAACTGAACATTTGTCGTCCGTCGCCCATTCTTCCGCCGAAGCCTGTTCGGGCCAGGTTCACGAAGGGGTTGATTGCTCCGCCGCCGGCGCCGAGAACGATCGACATTCGTAACGCGACTTTGCGAACGGGGGTTGGGGCTGAGAACAATTCGTGCTCCCACGCCCGCGCGACAGCGACGGAGAATCCCTTACCCAGTTCTCCGTTCTTCTCGTCCATCGGTCGATCCCTCGCGTCTCGGTAGATCGTGCCGGTACTGGCGTTCGCCCAGAGCGAGGGTGGCTGCGGTGTACGGGCCAGTGCGCGACCCAACAGTGCGGTCGTTTCCACGCGGGAGGAGAAGATTTCGTCGGCATTGCGCTTGTTGTATCGGCAGCTCACAGAGCGTCCGGCGAGGTTGACCAGCAGATCCGCGCCGCTGAGTACGTCGGCGACACCTTGCTCGTCGGACCAGGTGGCATCGCTCGTTCCTCCCCGGCCGATCGTTCGTACGTCCACCCCGTTGGGTTCGAGCGCTCGAACGAGAGATTGCCCTATGTAGCCCGACGCACCGGATACAACGACAGTCTTCATGATTTTGTGTTCCCCTCTGGAGAAACGACTTTGGTCATCAGGGCGGCGACGTCACCGACCAGGCCGCGGGCCACCGGTAGCCGGGCGAGGGCGAGTGTTTTCGCGATGATCGGGACCAGGCCGTCGACCAGGGATCGGGTACGAGTTTGCCCCGGAGACGAGTCGGTGACCCAGTGCAGCGTCACGCCCAGATAGCTGAGCCACAAGAGTGTGGGGAGCTGGGTCTCCAAGGACGCCGGCGTCTTCTGCTTCGACGCCGCCAGTGCTTCGCGCATCAATTCGACGGCCATCGATCTCGCATCACTCGACTCGGCCGAGAACGGGCTGGACGGCGATTCGGTGGGCAGGGCGACGTGCAGAAACGCGCTACCGAACCCGTGATAGGGCCCCATGACATCGAGTCCGGTGTGCAGAACGATCGCGAGATTTTCCGCGAGTGAGCCACCTTTGCGTAGGAGTGGGAGCGCACGCTCTCGGTGATCACGTTGGATGACGAGATACAGCTCGTGAACCAGTTCGTCTTTGCTGGCGAAGTAGTAGTAGGCATTCCCGAGGGAGACACCTGCCTCAGTCGCGATCTTGCGCATGGTCGTCGCTGCGAAGCCTTCGTCGCGGAAGAGCCGCAAAGCTGTTTCCACCAGCTTTTCCCTGGTTTCGATCCCGCGACTGCTCATGGGCTCCCCTTCTTTGAACGTGTTCAAGTTCAGCGTACCTGAAGTTGAACACGTTCAAGAGTTGATCTGTTGCGAGGAAGATAATAAGCGCGCATACTAAATTCATGATTGAACTTGCGATCGGTTCGCCAGGTGGTCGGCGATGAACGCCTGGTTAGGGGTTGTCTCGGCCGAACATGTGCGTCGCGCAGTGGATCTTGGGATCGCGCAGATCGGGCACGGGAAGAGGTCCGGATTGGCGCGGATGAAGGCGGGCGATGTGCTTGTCTACTATTCGCCGGTCGAGTCCATTGGTGATCGAGATCCGTTGCGCGAGTTCACAGCCCTCGGTGTGATCGAAGAGGGTGAGATCTGGCAGGCGGACGAGGGGTGCTTCAAGCCGTTTCGGCGTCGAGTGCGATACGAGCCGTTCACGCCCGTTCCTCTCGGCGACGTACGGAGTCGATTGGCATTGACCTCGACACCGAACTGGGGGTATCAGCTCCGCCGAGGCTTGATTCCGTTGGATGGCAACGACGTCGAGATTCTGCGCTCGACAACGAGCTGACACACTGACGCTGTGGTGAAGAAACTGGAAACCGACTTCGAGGATGCTGGCGACAGTCCGGGTCTGATGTTGTGGCGTGTCACCAACGCGTGGCAGGCCTCGATTCGCGCGGCGCTGCGGCCTTTCGACCTGACTCACGTGCAGTTCGTTCTGCTCGCCGCGCTGACGTGGCTGGACGCGGAAACACCGATAACTCAACGCGATCTTGCCGAGTATGCGCGCACTGATCCGATGATGACGTCACAGGTGATACGGACCCTCGAATCCAAGAAACTAGTCGAACGACGTCCACACCCGACGGACGCTCGGGCACGCTCGGTGGTGGTGACCCAGGCGGGTGCGGCCCTGGCAGGCAAGGCAAATCGTGCGGTCGAAGCATCGGATCGGGAATTCTTTGCCGCTCTCGGGGATCGTCAGGCGGCCTTTGTTGCGATGCTCGGCGTGCTTGACCGAAAGTAGCAACCCTCAGTTTTCAAGGGATAACTCTGAAGTGGTCTGCAGCAGTGCATATTTGGCTTCCAGCCCGTCCAGCAGGGATTCCAGCGCGAGTTCGAAACTGGCGCCGTCGATTTCCGTAGCACGCTCGCGCAACAGATGTGCTCGCGTGAGGTGCGGGTAACGCTCGGCGTAGATCGCCGGATCGTCTACGAATCCGCCGGAGAACGTCGCTGTCGCAGCACCCATGACCACGTACTTGACGGAAGCGCCGATCAGCGTTGCCGTGCGCTGCGGCCATCCGGCGCGCACCAGCCCGCCGTGGATGGCGTTGGCGCGGTCAAGGGCGATGGGCCTGACGCTCGGACCGTAGGCCAAGCAGGGAACGATATTGGGATGCTTGCCCAGGGCAGCGTGGTAGGACCGCGCCCACGTGCGAAGCGCACCGCGCCAATCGTCAGAGTCGAAGCCGCTCACGTCGACGGACTCCATGATGACGTTCGCGACGTCGTCGAGTAGCTCGTCCTTGTTGGCGTAATGGCTGTACAGCGATGGTGCTTGCACGCCGAGAACGGTGGCGAGTTTGCGCATCGAGAAGTCGGTCAAACCGTGCTCGTCGACCAATTTCAGGGCGGTGTCCCTGATGATCGGCTTGCTCAGTAGTGGAATCCGCGGTCGCGCCATCGCACACCCTTTCGTGTGAAAGTACTGGACAACCTTACACCGTGAGTTTATTATCCAATTAACCTAACAGTGTTCGGGAACGTGGAGGATCAGATGACGCGGGTGTTCGAGAACAAGGCCGATCTCCTGGGGGCGGTCGGTGAAACGCTGGGCTCGAGCGAGTGGGTCGAGGTCACCCGCGAGATGGTCCATCAATTTGCCGACGCGACCGGTGACCATCAGTGGATTCACGTCGACGACGAAAGGGCAAAGCGTGAATCACCTTTCGGCGGTCCGATTGCCCACGGGTATCTGACTCTCTCGCTCCTGCCGCTTCTGTCGAAGTCCGTGTACCGCATCGACGGGGCGAAGATGGTCATCAACTACGGGTCCGACAAGGTTCGATTCCCGAGTCCGGTGCCGGTCGGAGCCAAGGTTCGAAACACTGCAGTGCTCTCCGCGATTGAAGAGTTGCCGAACGGTTCGCTGCAGAGTCAGATCACCAACACCGTCGAGATCGAAGGCGTGGACAAGCCAGCCGTTGTTGCGCAGACCGTCGCACGAATCTTGTTCTGAAATCCTGCCAGAAGAAAGCAGACTCCATATGAATCTCGAATTGACCGGTGAGGAAGTTGCGTTCCGCGAGGAGATGCGAAAGTTCTTCACCACCGAATTCTCGCCCGAACTTCGTGCACGTGCAGCGGGATTCGGAAAGCTGACGCGTGAAGACATCGTTGCGGGCCAACAGATTCTGAACGCACACGGACTGGCGGTTCCGCACTGGCCGGTCGAATGGGGTGGCAAGGACTGGACTCCGGTACAGCGCCACATCTATTCCGAGGAAATGCAGTTGGCGTCGGTACCCAACCCGTTGCCGTTCAACGTGAGCATGGTTGGGCCCGTTATCGCAGCCTTCGGCTCGCAGGAGCAGAAGGAAAAGTTTCTCCCGGCGACGGCTAACGCCGATATCTGGTGGTGCCAAGGTTTTTCGGAACCAGAAGCCGGTTCGGATCTCGCTTCACTCAAGACGGCTGCTGTCCGTGACGGCGCGGATTACATCGTCAACGGTCAGAAGACGTGGACTACTCTCGCGCAGCACGCCGAGTGGATCTTCTGTCTGGTTCGGACAGATGCCAGTGCCCAGAAGCGTCAGGCAGGAATTTCGTTCCTGCTCATCGATTTGGCGACTCCCGGCATCACGATTCGTCCCATCAAACTGATCGACGGCAGCGTCGAGGTCAACGAGGTGTTCTTCGACAACGTCCGTGTTCCTGCGGAAAATCTTGTCGGCGAGGAGAACAAGGGCTGGGACTACGCCAAGTTCCTGCTCGGCAACGAACGCACGGGCGTCACGCGGGTCGGGTTCTCCAAAACTCTTGTCGCCACGGCAAAAGAGAAGGCGCGGGAGGTTCGCGTCGGAACCGGCACCCTCCTCGATGATCCGTTGTTCGCGGCTCGGTTGGCTGAGCTGGAAAACGATTTGCTTGCGCTGGATCTGACTCAACTGCGAGTTGTGGCGAGTTCGGCAGACGGCAAGCCGAACCCGGCGTCCTCGCTGCTCAAGCTCCGCGGCTCCGAATTGCAGCAGGCAGCAACGGAATTGCTGATGGATGTTGCGGGTCCGGACTCGTTGCCGGTGAATACGGTCGAGATCGACTCGCCGGAGTGGGCGCAGCAAGCGGCGCCGCGCTACCTGAACTACCGGAAGGTTTCCATCTACAGCGGATCAAGTGAGGTGCAGCGCTCCATCATTGCCTCCTCGATTCTCGGATTGTGAGCATCTGACATGAATTTCGAACTCGACGACGAGCAGACGATGCTTCGCGACACGACGCGTGAATTGCTCAACCGCAGCTACGACGCGGAGAAGCGCAACGCCACCTCGGCTACTGACGAGGGATGGAATGCCGCGGTGTGGAAGCAGTTCGCGGAGCTTGGGCTGCTCGGCCTGCCGTTCGCGGAGTCTGACGGCGGAATGGGCGCTGGACCGGTCGAGACCATGGTCGTGATGACCGAACTGGGCCGAGCGCTTGCACCCGAGCCGTACTTGGGTGGTGTTCTGATCCCCGGCGGTTTGATCGCGGCTGTCGGTTCGGCAGATCAGCGGGCGCGGCTCCTGCCGGCGCTCAGCGACGGGACCACTCTGTCGGCCTTCGCGCATACGGAACCCGGCACGCGCTGGCCGGTCGCCACCGTCACGACCACGGCGACGCAGTCGGGATCGGGGTGGACTATCACCGGCGTCAAGAACCCGGTCCTGCAGGGCGACAGCGCGCACGTCGTGGTCGTCAGCGCCACACTTCCAGGCGGCGGCACCGGGCTCTTCCTGGTGGATGCGGAGGGCTCAGGTGTCACACGGAGCACGTATGCCACCCACGACGGCCGTCGCGGTGCGCAGTTCACGTTCACCGATGCCGCGGCCGAACCACTTGGTGAGGGCGGCGATGTCACGGCCGCGATCGTCGAAGCGGAGGTCCGGGCGCAGGCAGCTCTGTGCGCCGAGGCGATCGGGATCATGACCGAAGCGCTGCGACTGACGACGGATTACCTGAAGCAGCGCAAGCAGTTCGGCGTTCCGCTCGCGAAGTTCCAGACTTTGACGCATCGGGCTGCCGACATGTACGTGGCGCTCGAGCTGGCGAGCAGCATGAGTCTGTACGCCACCATGTCCATCGCCGACGGCGTGATCGATCCGACCATCGCGTCGCGCGCGAAGCTGACTGTCGGTCGCGCCGCGCATCAGATCGGACAGGAAGCGATTCAGATGCACGGTGGTATCGGAATGACAGCCGAGTATCCGGTCGGGCACTACGTCTCGCGGCTGGTGGCCATCGAACACACTTTGGGCGGCTCGGACGATCACCTTCGGGTGCTGGCCGGCGGCGTCTCGAAGTGTCGATGAGCAGGCCTACCGTCTGGGACAGAAAGGCCGGTCAGCGGATTCTACGAATGCAACTGTGGTGACAGACACCGAGTCAGCACCGATGTCGCCGGACGCGTACTGCCGCCGTTGCCTTAAGGGTTCTCGAGTGGAGTAGGGATCCTGAAAGAAACCCGAGTAGTGGGTTTGGCCGGAGGTGGCCCGTATGGGTGCCGAGGAGGCTTCGGATGGTGGTGGACTTTTCTGGCGCCGTTTGGGCCGAGGAAATCGTGCACCTCGTCCGCGGACCTAGTAACGTCGGGGCCGGGGAGTGGCCATCGCGCTGAGCTCAGACACAGCGAACGTGCGTCGGCGAGCGTTCTTCGTCTCACGTATGTTGTTGTGTGGAATGGATTTTGGGTTTCCACCAGTTTGTTTGTGAAGGGTTGTCGGCAGTGATGGTTGAGGGTGGGGCAGTCACGCGACGTGCGTTTTTGGTTGCGGCGGTGTTGATTCCGGTCGTGGGATGTTCGGCGAAGAGTAATCAGATTGCAGATGCCGGGCCGTCGAAAGTTGGCGGGGGAGATCCGAGTGATCTTCTGGTCGAACTCGAAGGCCGATACGATGCGAGGCTGGGTGTGTATGCGAGTAGTTCGAACACCGGGAGGGTGGTGGAGTATCGCGCCGACGAGCGGTTCGCGTTCTGCTCTACATTCAAAACCCTCGCTGTCGCAGCTGTATTGGGTAAGTATCCATTGAGTTATCTCGATACAGTAGTCCACTACACTGCCGCTGATCTGCAGTCGTACGCCCCGATCGCGGAGCAAAAGCTCGATACCGGGATGACGGTTGGTGAATTATGCTCCGCAGCAGTGCAATACAGTGACAATACCGCCGCCAACCTCCTGCTGCAGATGCTTGGCGGACCTTCCGCCGTCAATGCGTATCTACGCAGTATCGGTGATGATGTGACTCGGCTGGATCGGATCGAACCCGAGCTCAATACCGCCATTCCAGGCGATGATCGTGACACGACGTCCCCGCGGGCGATTGGTACGGACTATGAGCGTCTTGTCCTCGGCGATGCGCTGACGCCGGACAAGCGTGAGGTGCTCGCGGATTGGCTTCGAGGCAATACCACTGGTGCGGAGCAGATACGGGCCGGTGTTCCACAAGGGTGGACGGTCGCCGACAAGACTGGCAGCGGCGACTACGGAACCAGCAACGATGTCGGTGTCGCGTGGACGGATACTTCGGATGCGGTGACGATTTCTATCCTGACTACACGGTCGGATAGAGACGACGCCGCTGACAAAGCGATCATCGCCGACGCCACACGTCTCGTCGTCTCAGCGCTCACCTGACGTCGTAGATCAACAACGTCGTCGCCACGATGTGAGCTGAGTGGGCATGCGTCTTGCCGCACGTTGTATGAACGATCCCGAGGTCTCGGGGGTTTATCGGCACCCGCAACCGCGTAGCGCCGTTGCTACGGCGTCGAGGGCGGGTCTTGCTGCCTCGGGTGCGGTGCCGTTGGACATGAGCGTGAATGTCAGGACTCGCCGGTCGTTGTCGACGACGATACCTGCCAGTGAACTTACACCGGAGAGGGAGCCAGTTTTCGCGCGCACCCACCCTGCCGCCGGGGAGGGCGGGTTGAATCGATCCACCAAGGTGCCTGTCGCTCCGGCGACGGGGAGTGTGTCGAGCAGTGGGCGAAGTTCGGGGGTGTCGGGCCCTGCTGCCGCGGTGAGCACCTGATCGATGAGGTGTGCCGAGATGCGGTCATCGGTCGATAATCCGCTTGCGTCTCGCAATTGTGCTCCGGTGGTGTCGAATCCGCTCTCTTGCAGTGTGTGAGTGATGGCGTCGACTGCTCCGTCGAAAGTTGCGGGTAACCCTCGGGCGAGTGCAATTTCGAACCCCACGGTCTCGGCGAGTACGTCGTCGGAGTGCACCATCAGGTCGCGCAAGCGTGTGCTCAGCGGAGCAGATTGAACCGAGGCCACTACGGGAGTTGCTGGTGTGGCAGTAGAAGGTGTGATGCCTTCGGTGACCGATGCCGGGTCCAGTCCGAGTTGTTCGGCGAGGGCTCGGCCGGTGTCCAGTGCGGGGGTGTGGGTGCGCGGGGAGTAGTCCGCCAAGGGGTCTGTGCGGCCGCCGTCGAGCATGACCGATTCGATGGGGGCGATACTGCCGCCGGCGATGTCGGCGGTGTCCCATCCGGGGGCGATTGTCGGGCCCGCAAATATTGTGTTGTCCACCATGAGGCTGCTGACGTGTATACCGGAACGGTGGATCTGGCTGATCAGGTCGTCGAGATGCGGTGCGTCGGTGTAATAGCCTTGCGTGCCGGTAGGTTTCGCGGTCAGTGTCGGGTCGCCGCCGCCGACGAGCACCAGTTGGCCGGGGGTGGCGCCTTGGACGACCGTTGTTGTGGTTCGGTGATCGGCCGGCAGTGTCAGTAGTGCGGCGGCGGTCGTGAGAACTTTGACTATGGAACCAGGCACTTGCGGGGTGTCGGTCTGTTGTTGCCACAGTGTTGCGCCGGTCTGGGCGTCGGTGACGTGACCTGTCAAACTTCCGAGATCGGGGTTGTCGAGTGCGGGTTGGAGCACTGCCGCGAGTATTTCAGGGCTGGGTGAGGGGGCATCCGCTGGCACTGGCGTGATTTTCGGGTGCGGGGTAATCAGTTGTGGGGCCGTCACGGTCGGGGCAGGGGCGGACGTGGGGTCGTGTTGACTGCACCCGGCAGTGAAAACCGCCGCCATTGTCGTTGCTGCTGCGCATACGAGAAGGGATCCAGACCGTCTGTTCGTCATTGTTCTGTGTCGTTTCTTCGACATTCGATGTGAACCTCGTTGCCGCACTTCTTACGGTTCGGCGATCTGATTGTGGTGATCATTGATCTGACGTGTGTTGTCGCCCTGGCTGACAACTCTAAGCAATGGGCGTGGCAGACTCGAAATCGGCTTGTCCGGCGCTCTCTGTCACGCGAGCAGTTCGGAGTTTGCGATATCGCGCAGACGAAGACAGTCATTGGAACCGCCACCGTTGCCGCGAGTACACCGGTGAGCACACCGTATGGTCGTGAATCGAGGGCCAGAACGATCACCGTCGTCGCTACCGGCCCGCCCACCAGCGTGGACACCAATGTGAACCCCCGTATTCGGCGACCACCCACTACGAAGACGGCTGCGAAGAGGCTGACGATTGCGGCTGCGAGCAATACGGATCCCGCGACATCGCTGAGGCGGTGCCATCCCTCGCCCATGATGTCGCGGCTGACCAGCGCCACCCACGCCGCGCAGGGCACGACTCCGACCAGGCGCATCCACGACGGTGCGACCAGGAGCAGGCTGAGGGCAATACCCATCGCGCCGGCGACATGACCGCTCGGAAACGTGTTCGCCGTCGGCCAGGGAACATCCTGATCGAGTTGAGGCCGCTCGAGAACTTCGAGGCGAAGCGTTCTCGCCGCCACTATGCACATGACGGGAACTGCAAGCGTCGCCGCAGTAAAGAGCGGCTGACGAACCACATTTCCTGTCAACAGGATCGCGGCTGCGACAGAGATCCACATGAGCGGATTGGTCATGATGTCCAGCCGCAGGACGTCGGGCACCGGTATGCCGTCCTGCGCCGACTTCGCAGCCTGAAATACTTGCCGGTCGAGTCGTTGACCGCCGGCGGTACCAACAATCAGAAGGAATACGGCCGCCGCACCCGCGGCGAATGACATGCCGACGACAATCACTGTCCACCGTGGTCTGTTGCGTACGGCGGGCGTCATCGGGGCGGATTCGGTCACGGGCACAGCGTCGTGCTCGCGGCGTCGATGGATGCACTGACGCAGCCCGGGCCGATATCGCCGACGTCGGGGTCATGGAAAGTGCTGTCGCCAAAGTTGGCTGTCACCAACAGCTTTCCTTCCCCGAAATTGGTTTGCTGCACCATTCTGTCATCCGACAACCATTGAAAGTCCGTCATGGGCTCAGTTCCAGCCGCTTCTTGCAGGGTGGCGAAGAACTTCTGCATGGTCGCCATCCTCGGACCTTCCTCCGCGATGATTTGCGCGTTCAGGGTGTAGTTCAGTGGCGTGTTGTACAGCATTGCCAACAACGCGCGATCGGTTTGCTCGGCCGGCAGCTTGTTGAAGGACAACTCCCATCGATCCGTGCTGACTACCGAATCGTGCAGCACCGTCTCGTACAGCGGCACACGGTATTTCGGATCGAACATGCCAATTTTCAGTTCTGCTGAAAGCGCGACGGACTTGAAGAAGAAAGCCGGGCCGTTCTTCCCCCAGTACGCACCCCAGTTCGCCTTGTCTCGTTCCGCTTTCCAGAGGCCGTTCATCACCGGCGTGCTCGATCCGTGACTGAAGGACACAACGCTGTTGGCCCACGACCCGGCTGTCTCGGATCCCAGCACCAGATCCTTGCCGATCACCTTCATGCGGTCGATGCGGTTCTGCCGGTCCTTGGACTGGGTCATCCGGTGGTCCGGGTTGTAGTCGTCGAATACCTCGCCTGTCGCATCGACGTCCAGGAAGTAGCTGTTCACGCCGTTACCCAACTTTGCGGCGACGCGAGAGGCAACAAGCTCCGGGTCGGCAGCCAATGCCTCGGAGCTCAGGTAACAGCCACGGCCGCTGAATCCGCCTTCAAGGTCACCACTTTTGCCGACGACGCAGGCGTCGGGCCAAATCCCGTCGGGCCACGAAGACGAGGGATTGTCGACCTCGCCGGACGGGTCCTGCGCGTTGGCGAAGGTGTCGTACGGCCCGACGAGAAAGCCGTAGTTCGTGGCAGTTTCGACGGCCTCGCGGGTCATCGGCTGATCGTCGGAGTCGTAGCCGAGCCACATCTTGGTGATGCCGAGGTCATGGAGTTGGCGTATCGCTTCGGGAGTACGCGCATCTCCCCACAGATAGGCGTGAAAGGCACCGATCAGCTTGGCAGTGTCCGGGTTCTCCGCGATCTTCTGCTGCAGTGTGCGCAGTCCGCCCTGTTCCCCGAGCAGACTGCGGTAATCCAGTGCAGGGGCAATCGGGGACCCGTCGGTGACTGACAGGGCAACCGTGTAGGTGCCGGTGCCCTTTTCCTGGCTGAACTCGTGTGTTGCAGTGCTGCGCAGGCGGCCTTCAACCGAGGCGAAGTTCAGGGAGGTACCCAAGTCGGTCGGCACCAGATAGCTCGCCCCTACAGCGCCCGCGCTGAACCCCCAGAACGGCATCGTCAGGTCCTGCAATCGTTGCCCCTCGTCCCCGACCAATCCGATATCGGGGTTGTTCCAGAATACGTCGTCGACCGGGATACTCAGCCCCTCGCCTTGGGGCAGTTGCAGATCTCGTGCACCGGCCCCGGTGACCGGCCACGACACGAGTTGATCTCGCGAACTGGTCAGGTCGATCACCAGGCGGCCGGCCTGAGCAACCGCCGTCACGTCGAGGCCGCGGTCGGGGTATGACCAACGGGCACTGTCGTTCTCGACTGACACCTGGCCGGGAACTCCGAGGTCTGTCCCAGCGGCGGCTGACAGTTCGACGTCGCTGTCCACGCGTAGGTCGTTCACATCGATCCTGGCCTCGCCGCCCTCGATCTGCACCGTGATGGTGCTTCCATCCACCCGCACCGCAGGGTCCGCCGCACTCGCGGTACACCCCGTGGAGGCAAGCGCGACCAACACGGTGCCCACAGCGATAGAAGTCAATGCCTGTGTTCTCATAGTTCGAAAAGTAAGCGCCGAACATTAGAACAAGATCAGAGTGACTTACTCTCGGGCCGGCAGGCGCACGGTGAACACCGCTCCACCGCCGGGGTTGTTGCCCACGCTGATCGAGGCGCCGTGGGCATGCGCGATCTGTTGGGCCATAGCCAGTCCCAGTCCGGAGCCGGAGGTGCCCCGACTACGGGGTGACCGATAGAAGCGTTCGAAGATCCGAGGCAAATCCGCTTCGTCTATGCCGGGTCCGTTGTCCGAAACGGTGAGAACACCGCCTGTCAGGCTCACGTTCACCGTCCCACCCGGCGGAGTGAATTTTGCCGCGTTGTCAACCAGATTCGACACCATCTTCGCGAGCCGCACATCGTTACCGCCTCCCGTGTACGGATTCGTCGCGCAGTGGAAATCAATCTTCGGCCAATGGGCACGTGCCGCCTCGACTACCTGCTCGACGACGCGCTCGAACGCGACATCCTCCCTCTCGATGTCCGGCTCGGTGCCCCGTGCGATATCTACGATGTCGTCGATCAACCTTCGCATATCTGCAGTACTGCGAGCGAGCGCAGCCCGTACCCTCTTCTGCTGTTCGTCTGTCAGCGTGTCGCTTCGGGCCAGAAGTTCCGCGTTCGCGATGATCCCCGTCAGTGGCGTCCGCAGCTCGTGCGAGGCGTCGGAAACCAACCGTTTCTGCGATTGGACGGAGTCATCGAGTGCACCAAGCATGGTGTTGATCGATTCCCCGAGCCTGGCAAGCTCGTCCGATCCCTCTACTGTGATCTTTCGGCTCGGATCCCGTTCCTTTGCAACAGTTTCGGCCTCGCGGGACAGTCTGGCAACGGGACGCAGCGTGTAGCGGGCGACTGCGTAGCCGAGGATAGCGCTGATGATGATGCCGATACCGCACAACAGCGCTAACAACCATGCAATCCGATCGAGCGCCCGGTGTTGCTGATCGGCACGGACTCCGACAAGGAGCGCACCACCGTCCTCGAGCGGTGTCACATACATCCGTCCGGGTAGACCCGCGAGGTCGATGTTCGCGAGGAAAGGCCCTGACTCGCCGTCGAGGACGGCATCGAGGGCAGGGGGCTTCGGCAGGATAGTGGCGGGTTCGTCTGTGGCACTCGGTTCGCCTGTCGCATCGAGGACCTCGAAGCAAGCCGGCGAGGAAAGATAGGCGCACTCGGCGCCACTGCCCAACTCCTGGCCACCGGCGATCCGTAATTGGATCGCCGTCGCTTCCCGGATGAGACCGATGTCGAGGCTTCGGTACACCTCCCGTGACCAGATCCAGTACGCCCCCACCGCGCAAAGCAGCACCACCGCAGCCACGGCAATCGACGTGGTGATGGCCATTCTCGTTCGGATGGCCAATCGCGTACGCGTCACGGCAACTCCAGCCGGTATCCGATCCCGCGAACCGTATGAATAATGCGTGACTCGCCGCCCGCCTCTAGTTTCGTGCGCAGGTAATTAATATATACGGCAATGGAATTCGACTGAGGCCCGAAATCTTGACCCCACACCCGATCGCTGATCACCTCACGGGTGAGCGTCTGGCCGGAGTTCGCGATGAGTAGTTCCAGCAGCGCGAACTCGGTTGCAGTGAAGTCCATGCTCCGGCCGGATCTGACGCCGCGCCGTGTCTGCGGGTCGAGAGAAAGATCCCCGAACTGCACCTCGGGTTCCGGTGGCGCTGCCCGCCGTAGCAGGGCACGTACCCGCGCGCCGAGTTCGTCGATGTCAAAGGGCTTCGGCAGGTAGTCGTCTGCCCCCGCATCGAGCCCCGCAATCCGATCGCCTACCTCCGAGCGTGCCGTCAGAACCAGGATGGGGATCCGATTGCCCTGCTCACGCAAGATTCGACATACGGCGAGACCGTCGATTCCCGGCATCATGACGTCGAGCACCATCGCATCGAACGAATGCTCGGAGACCGCGGCCAGAGCGCTCGAACCGTCGGAAACCGCCTGCACCTCGTACCCGTCGGATTCGAGAGTTGTCACTACCGCTTCGCGGACCGACGGATCATCATCGACGACTAGGATCATCTACTTATCGTGCCTGACATGAGTCCGATACGGATACAACCCGTGCGACGTCTCGCATCACACACGGTAGCGGCGAGGATCGGTGATCGGATGAGCTTTGATCCACTCCGAGGTGCGCGTGAGTCCTGCTTTCAGGGAGACCTGTGGGCTCCAGTCCGTCAACTCACGCACTCGACTGTTGTCGGACACCAGGCGGTGAACCTCGCTGCCTGCTGGACGGTTACGTGAGTCTTCGGTTGTGACAGATGCGGAAGACCCCGTGATCTCGATCAGCATGTCAATCAGGTCGCGGATCGAAATCTCGTGGCCGGTGCCGAGATTCAAGGTCAATCCGAGCGTTCGCTCGGATTCCGCGATCTCCATGAAGCCCCGGGCAGTATCGTCGACGTAGGTGAAGTCCCGAGTCGGGGTCAGCGCGCCGACAGCGATCTCGCCTGCACCGGAATGCAACTGGTGCAGGATCGCAGGAATCACGGCGCGTGTCGATTGCCGCGGGCCGAACGTGTTGAACGGTCGGCAGATCGAAACCGGCGTATCGAACGAGTGAAAATAGGACAACGCGACCATGTCCGCCGCAATCTTGGATGCGGAGTAGGGAGACTGGGGTTGCAACGGGTGAGTTTCGGATATAGGTACTTCCCGAGCAGTTCCGTAGACCTCGCTGGTTGACGTGTGCACCACCCGCCGCGCGCCGTGACGGCGCGCGGCGTCCACAATATTCTGGGTACCAAGGACATTCGTCTCCAGATACGTTTGTGGAGCCTGGTAACTGTATGGGATTCCGATCAGTGCCGCGAGGTGGAAGATGGTGTCGATCCCCTCTGCCGCATCGAGGACTTGTCCGCTGTCACGGACATCTCCTGCGATCATCTCGATATCGGGAAGGTGATCCGAAAGAAAGCCGGCCGATGCGTAGGGCTTGTAGTGCGCGAGAACTCGTACGTGCGCGCCTTGCCTGAGTAACTGCTCAACCAGGGAGCTGCCGATGAAGCCTTCGCCGCCGGTGACCAAGACCTTTCGTCCGAACCAGAATCCATTGACTTGCACAATTTCACTCATTTGATTCCTTCTCTCGTATTGACGTTTTCAGGCGTCGCGTGTTTGCGGGTGGCGAGCTCCCGTAGCCAGTTCGCTACTGTTCGTGCGGAATCGCTCAGTCCCGGAGTGAGATCGGTTGCCGCCGTCGCACGTTCAGCGGAATCTCCGAGAAGGTCGTCAATCGCGCTCGCCAGGTTTGCCGTGGTCAGATCCGCGTCTCCCAGCATTCGGGCGCCGCCGCGAGTTACGAGAGCTCGAGCATTGTGTCGCTGATGGTCACCGATCGCGTGTGGGTAAGGCACGAGGACGCTGGGCACCTCTACATGCGAAATCTCGGCGACGGTGATCGCTCCGGATCTCCCGACAAAGACGTCGGCGCCCGCATATACCAAATCCATCCGGTCCAAGTACGGCAACACCAGCACGTTGTCGAGGTCTTCGACAGCGGCGGAGGCCTCGGAGAAGTACTCGGGCCCAGCCTTCACAACCAGGCGGATGTTGTTGCGGCCGCGCCACTCGCGCGCCAGTGACAGTGCGGTATCGGTCATTCGGCGAGATCCGAGGCTGCCGCCGCAGACGATGACGAGGGCTTGTCCTGCCGCCGCATCGAAACTGGCACGTGCCTGATCACGGAGCGCATGTTTGTCGAGGCCGGCGATCTCCCTCATCAGCGGGGTTCCGACTACCCGAACCTCACTGCGCTTGAATGCCGGCGCAGCCTCGGCAAATGCTACTGCGACCCGGGAAGACAAGTTCGCGCACAGTCGGTTTGCCCGTCCTGCCACGGCATTGGATTCGTGGATCAGTGTCGGTATTCCGGCGAGGTGCGCACCCAGCACGATTGGCAGACTGGGATACCCGCCGGTACCGAACACGACGTCTATATCGAGTTCACGAATCGTTCTGGCGCACTGAATGCCGGACCGTGCGAGTCGTGTCGCTGCTCTTGCGCTACCGCGCACACCGGTAAGGCCTTCGATCTCGGCTGTGTGCAGTCGGTAGCCGGCCGCGGGCACAATTCTCTCTTCCAGTCTGCCTTTCGCGCCGAAGAAGTCGATCTCGACATTGGCATCGGGAATCTGACACAAGGCCTCGGCTACAGCGAGTCCCGGATAAATATGTCCACCGGTGCCACCCGCTCCGATGGCGACTCGCAGAGTCGATCGCGGTTCGTTTGTCATATCGGCACTGTGCGTGAGCGAGATTAGAACTCTGTTAGCGCCGACGCTCTGTGTGTCAGGGTGAGTTGAGTCCAGCGGTTCACAGTGACCCCGCCTGCAGGGCAGGATGTGAGAAACCCGGCAAACTCACCGCCGAAAGGGCCGAGATCGCCGCGACTCGAATCCAACTGGACGAACAGGTTCGGGTGACCTCCCTTTGTCCGTGCGGGCGCCGACCCTCGGTATTCGAGGTCAAGTAAAATTCCTGTGATCAGTCCGAGAAGAGAAAGGGATCGAAGTGACCGCGCATACCGAGCAGCTCGAGTTCCAAGCAGAAACACGTCAGCTGCTGGATCTGATGGTTCATTCAATCTATACGAACAAGGACAGCTTCCTTCGTGAGTTGATCTCCAACGCTTCGGACGCGCTGGACAAGCTCCGCCTCGAGTCTTACCAGGACAAAGACCTCAACGTCGACGTCTCCGATCTGCATATCGAGATCGACATCGACAAGGCAGCACGCACCCTGACCATCCGCGACAACGGCATCGGCATGTCGCGTGACGAGGTCGTCGACCTGATCGGCACGCTCGCCAAGTCCGGCACCGCCGAGGTCCGTCGCAAGCTCAAGGAAGCCAAGGATGCAGCGGCATCCGAAGAACTGATCGGTCAGTTCGGCATCGGCTTCTACTCCACGTTCATGGTCGCGGACAAGGTCACGCTGCTGACCCGCCGCGCCGGTGAAGATCACGCGACGCGCTGGGAATCGACCGGCGAAGGCACGTACACGCTCGAGCATGTGAACGAGGCGCCTCAGGGTAGCTCCGTGACCCTGCACCTGATGCCCGAGGATTCCGAGAACGGCCTGCACGACTACACGTCGGAATGGAAGATCAAGGAACTGGTCAAGAAGTACTCCGACTTCATCGCGTGGCCTATCCGCATGGATGTCGCTCGTACGTCGACGCCGGCCGAGGGCGAGGAGCCCGAGGTCACCATCGAGACCGAGACGATCAACTCGATGAAGGCTCTGTGGACTCGTTCCAAGGACGAGGTGTCCGAGGACGAGTACAAGGAGTTCTACAAGCACGTCAGCCACGCCTGGGACGAGCCTCTCGAGGTCATCCCGATGAAGGCCGAAGGTACTTTCGAATACCAAGCGCTGCTGTTCATTCCGTCGACGGCGCCGTTCGATCTCTTCATGCGTGAGCGCAAGGCCGGCATCCACCTCTACGTCAAGCGCGTCTTCATCATGGACGACTGTGAAGAGTTGGTGCCCGATTACCTGCGCTTCGTCAAGGGTGTCGTCGACGCACAAGACCTCTCGCTCAACGTCTCTCGTGAAATTCTGCAGCAGGACCGGCAGATCGCTGCCATCCGTCGTCGTCTGACCAAGAAGGTCCTCTCGACCATCAAGGACATGAAGGCGAACGAGCCGGAGAAGTACTCGACCTTCTGGACCGAGTTCGGACGCGCGCTCAAGGAAGGCCTGATGGCCGATGCCGACAACCGCAAGACGCTGCTCGACATCTCTTCGTTTGCCTCGACCAACAGCGAAGAGGGCGTGACCACTCTCGCCGAGTACGTGGAGCGTATGAAGGACGGCCAGGAACAGATCTACTTCATGACGGGCGAATCTCGTCACCTGATCGAAAGCTCTCCGCACATGGAGGCTTTCAAGGCCAAGGGCCTCGAGGTTCTGGTTCTCACCGACCCGGTGGACGAGATGTGGGTCGACGCTGTCTCGGACTTCGACGGCAAGACCTTCCAGTCGATCGCCAAGGGCGAGGTCGACCTGGACACCGAGGACGAGAAGAAGGCGGCCGAGGCCGAGCGCGAAGAGAAGGAGAAGGAATTCGGCGAGCTGCTGACGTGGCTGACCGAAACCCTGTCCGACGACATCAAGGAAACGCGTCTCTCGACGCGCCTGACCACGTCGGCTGCCTGCATCGTCGGCGACGCGTTCAGCATGTCTCCGACGCTCGAGAAGATGTACAAGGCTTCGGGTCAGCCTGTTCCGCACAGCAAGCGCATCCTCGAGCTCAACCCGGAGCACCCGCTTGTCTCGGGTCTTCGGGAGGCGCAGACCGCCAACGACAATGCGGAGAACCTGACTGAGACGGCTCAGTTGCTCTACGGCATGGCGTTGCTTGCCGAGGGCGGCGAGTTGAGCGACCCGGCGCACTTCACGCGTCTGCTGGCCGATCGTTTGGCTCGCACAGTCTGATCTGGTCCTAGCTGGCTCGAACTCCCGGCATCCACCTTCATCGGTGGGTGCCGGGAGTTTTTTCTTGATCGTTTTCTATTGAGGACCGTTTCTGTCCGCAATGACTTCTAACGTAGTTCTCACAGGGCAAATAACCCACGAGCGAAGGAAAAACATCATGAACGCACCGACCACCACCGTCACCGGCGAGCGCGCGGATCTCCTCCAGAGCCTGCGTCAACATCGTGAATTCCTTCTCTTCACGGTCAAGGACCTCACCGACGAGCAGGCTGCTTCGAGGCCGACCGTGAGCGAACTGTGCCTAGGCGGATTGATCAAGCATGTGGGTCAGGCGGAGAAGGGTTGGGTCGACTTCATTCTGGAAGGCCCGGCCGGACTTGGCGGGGACTTCGACCCGACCCAGTGGTCGGAAGAGATGCAACAGGAACGGGCGAACGAATTTGCCATGATCGAGGGTGAAACCTTGGCAAGCATCGTTTCCGAGTACGAAGGGATCGCGGCCAGGACCGACCAGTTGGTGGCCTCGCTGGACAGCCTCGACATCTCTCATCCACTTCCGAGCGCTCCGTGGTTCGAAGCCGGCGCTCGCTGGTCAGCGCGGCGCGCATTGCTGCACATCATCGCCGAGACGGCCCAGCATGCGGGCCACGCAGACATGCTTCGTGAAGCCATCGACGGCTCGAAGACGATGGGTTGATCGACAGCTCGATCAACCGGGATGTTTACACATCACACAAATATGTAACACTAGTGTCTATGAGCACCGAAAAGTCTGCCTTGCAACCGCCGATGCAGTGGGACGCCTGGGGCGATCCGGCCAAGAAGCGTGAACTGTCGGACGCAGTCACATCATTGTTGACCGGATTTCTCGGTGTGTCCGCACCGACTCGCTCGCGCCTCGCCATCGAAGACGTTCAGGTGACTCCGTCCGCCCTGGTTCAGTCGCACGTCGAGGCGCTGGCTGGGCTGGTCGGGGCCGAGTACGTCAGCACCGAGGATTCGGATCGAATCCTTCGGGCCGGTGGCAAGAGCACCCCGGATCTGCTTCGCCGTCGTAGCGCCGAGCCGCAGGACGCACCGGACGCAGTCGTCACTCCAGGGACAGACGCAGAGGTCGAGCAGGTTCTCCGATACTGCTCTGCCAACCGGATCGCAGTGGTCCCGTTCGGTGGTGGCACCAGCGTCGTCGGCGGGCTCGATCCCATTCGTGACGGGTTCGACGCAGTTCTATCTCTCGATCTGCGCAGGTTCGATCAGCTCGTCGGGTTGGACGAGGAATCGGGCATTGCGACGTTCGGCGGCGGAACCACCGGCCCACGGGCCGAGGAGCTTCTGCGTGAGCACGGTTTCTCGGTCGGGCACTTCCCGCAGAGCTTCCTGTTCGCCACTCTGGGCGGGTTTGCCGCCACCCGGTCTTCGGGGCAGGCGTCGGCTGGATACGGACGCTTCGAGGACATGGTCCAGGGCCTCACCGTTGTCACCCCGAGCGGTGTGGTCGAGACCGGGCGTGCGCCGGCCTCTGCCGCAGGCCCCGATCTGGGTGAGCTTTTTGTCGGCTCCGAGGGGACATTCGGCGTCATCACGCACGTGCGTGTGCGGGTTCACCGCCTGCCCGAGACCACCGTGCGCGAAGGGTGGAGCTTCCCCGACTTCGCCACCGGCGCAGCAGCATTGCGTGAGCTGGTCCAGGAAGGATCGGCTCCGACCGTACTGCGATTGTCCGACGAGGCCGAGAGCGGCGTGAATCTGGCGACCACCGACAAGATCGGCGAGAACGCCTTCACCGGTGGTTGCCTCGGCATCACCACCTACGAGGGCACCGCTTCGCACACCGCTGAACGGGTGGCGGAGGCCCGAGCAATTCTCACCGCTCACGGTGGGACTTCGCTCGGTGAGGAGCCCGGAAACAGTTGGGAACACGGGCGATTCGATGCGCCGTATCTGCGTGACGCTCTTCTCGACGTCGGCGCACTGTGTGAAACCCTCGAGACAGCAACCACCTGGGGTAACCTCGCGAACCTGCGCTCCTCGGTCACCGAAGCGCTGACCAAGGCTCTCGTCGAGCAGGGGACTCAGCCGCTCGTCATGTGCCACATTTCTCACACCTACAAGACCGGCGCTTCGCTGTACTTCACAGTAGTCAGCGCGCAGACCGAGGATCCGATCGCTCAGTGGCACAAGGCGAAAACTGCCGCTGGCGATGCGATCATCGCCGCCGGTGGCACGATCACCCATCATCACGCAGTCGGAGCTGACCATCGCCCGTGGATGAAGGACGAGATCGGCGACTTGGGCGCGAATATCCTTCGCGCAGTGAAGAATGCAGTTGACCCTGCCGGCATCCTCAATCCTGGAAAGCTGATTCCGTGACCGAAACCCGCAGTCAGATCGAGAAGGTTACCGTCCTGATCAATCCGATGGCGGGACATGGTCACGCGCCTGCGGCCGGACGCAAAGGTGTTGCGCGACTGCGTGCTCGGGGAGTTGCCGTCACCGAGATCATCGGAACCGATGCCGACGACGCCAAGAAGTTGGCGCGTCGTGCGATCGAGGAGGGTACCGACGCGCTGGTGGTGGTCGGCGGTGACGGTGCCATCAGCATCGGATTGCAGGCTGCCGCGTTGACCGATACTCCTATCGGACTCATCCCGGCGGGCACCGGTAACGATCACGCCCGTGAGTTCGGCATTCCCACAGGCGATCCCGAGGCAGCCGCCGATGTGATCGCCGACGGCGTCGTGCAGCAGTCCGACCTGGCGAAGATCACGCTTGCCGACGGTTCCGTCGTCTGGTCGGGAACGATCATCGCGAGCGGATTCGATTCGCTGGTCAGTGAACGGGCCAATCGGATGTCGTGGCCCAAGGGACCGATGCGCTACAACTTGGCGATGCTCGCCGAGTTGGCGAAGATGAAGCCGCTGCCGTACCGGATCGAACTCGACGACGAGGTCATCACGGTGGACGCGACGCTCGTGGCTGTCGGCAACGGCCGCTCGTACGGTGGCGGCATGCTCATCACTCCGGGCGCGTCGAAGTCTGATGGGTTGCTGGATCTGACCGTCGTCGGGCACGGTTCGAGGTTGCGTCTGGTGCGCCTGTTTCCGCGGGTGTACAAGGGAACTCACGTCTCCTTGGATGCGGTACAGACGTATCGGTCGAAGAAGGTCCGGTTGGTCTCCGAGGGCATCATCGCCTACGCGGACGGCGATCGGGTGGGGCCGTTGCCCATCACGATCGAGGCAGTTCCCATGGCGCTCAACATCTTGACGCACACTCGGATCTGAGTTGGTTCTGCCGGTCACGCGGTAGCAGTGGTGTAAGACTTCTCGGATGAACGAATCAAGGAGGTCGGTGCACCACCGCACTGCGTGGACGTCGAAGCGGTGGCAGCTCACCACCGACATCCCCTTGACCGCTGCGGCCTGCCTGTTCTTGGTGGCGTACGCGTACCAAGTCCTGGCGCAACCGACTGACTTCCCGCATCGCCTGACCGAATGGATCATGTGGGCCGCGTGGTTCGTATTTGCCGTCGACTACGCAGTTCGCCTGTGGTTGGCTCCTGCACGCGGTCGCTGGTTCGTCAGGCATCTCTTGGATTTGGCGATGGTGGTGCTACCCATGCTGCGTCCCTTGCGCCTCCTTCGATTGGTCACCCTGCTTGCAATAGTCCACCGCTCGAGCGGGCAAAGCTTGCGTGGACGAGTGGTTGTTTACGCCACCGGGGCTACGGCCTTGCTGATCGGTGTCGCGGCACTGGCCATGCTCGACGCCGAGCGGCACGCTGAGGGCGCCGCCATCACGTCGTACGGGACGGCGTTGTGGTGGGCGATGGAGACGGTTACGACCGTCGGTTACGGAGACATGGCTCCTGTCACTACAACCGGGCGCCTGATCGCCGGAGCGTTGATGATCGGCGGAATTGCATTGCTGGGCATCGTGACTGCCACACTCGCTTCCTGGTTGGTCGAGCGAGTGGCGGAACAGGACGAGGCAGGGCAGGCCGCGACGCGTAAGCAGGTGGCAGATCTGTCCGTGGAGGTCCGAGCTTTGGCCACCCGCACGCACCGAGTCGATCTCGCGTCCGTCGATACCGATTCGCTGCGTCGCGAACTGGCGTCGAGGGGAGTCGTGGCGCAGCATGCACCTTCGGACAATTGACCCGCAGTACAGCAAACAATAGAACGATGGTCTGATAATCTTGCGTGATGGTGGCGACCCATGGATTCCAGCGCGCGCGCAGGCCCGAGCAGATCGAAGCACGTCGGTGCGCGATTCTCGACGCAGCTCGCGCGATGCTCGGGTCCAAGCCAGTCGCAGACATCAGTCTGCGTGAGCTCAGTGAGAGCGTCGGCCTCGCGAAGTCGAACGTGCTCCGGTACTTCGACAGTCGCGAGGCCATCTTTCTCGAAGTGCTCGACGAGAACTGGGTAGCGTGGCTGGACGGGTTGTCCGAGTCGTTGACTCCGACCAGTGACGACTCACCGTTTGCCGCTGAAATTCATGTGGCATCCGCGGTTGCGGAATCGCTTGTCTCACAGCGGTTACTGTGCGAGTTGATGAGTGTCATGGCCGGTGTCCTCGAAAGAAACATCTCCGTCGACTTCGCCCGTGACTTCAAGAAGCGGGCGACGGTCAACTCGGGAAGGTTTGCGTCGCTGGTTCATTCGCAACTGCCCCATCTCTCGGAGGGCGACGCCGCTCAATTCGCCAAGGTAACCCTGGTGATCGTTGCCGGCTTATGGCCGACTGCCGAGCCGACTGAATCCATGGTCGTCGTACTGAACGAGATGCAGGCGCCCCCGGCCTCCGACATGTTCGCAGTCGGCCTGCGTGAAGGTCTGATCAACCAGCTCGTCGGGTTGTCGGCGCGAGCGGCAACCCGAACGAGCTGAGAACGATCAGGCGCTGTGAAGCGTCAGAACGGTTATCTCGCTCGGTGCGAACACCCTGAAGGGCGGACCCCAGAATCCGGTTCCCCGGCTGGTGTACAGCTGCGTACGTTCTCCGTGCCTGGTAAGCCCGTGCACCGACGGTTGATCGAGTTTCACCAGAAAGTTGAAGGGCCAGATCTGTCCGCCGTGGGTATGACCGGCGAGCTGCAGATCCACTCCCGCGGAAGCGGACTGAGTAACCTGCTTCGGTTGGTGGGCGAGCATCAGGATCGGCAATTCGGGGTCGGAGCCGGCCAGGGCCATGTCGAAGTTCGCGCCGTGCCCGTCCAGTTTCGATCCCAACGCTGTCGCATCGTCGACTCCGGCGATGACCAGTCTGTCTCCGCCCTTGGTGACGACGAGGTGGCGGTTGTGCAGCGCGTCCCAGCCGATCGAGGTCATGTAGTCGAGCCACTCCTGAGCCTCGTGGAAGTACTCGTGATTGCCGGTCACGTAGACGCGAGCGAGCCCGGCTTCGACCGATGCGAGGGGGGTCGCTTGGCCGAGGCGCTGCTCTACCGTTCCGTCGGCGATGTCACCGACGTGGGCCACGATGTCGGCGTCGAGATCGTTGACTGCCGCGATCACGCGCTCGGACCACTTCTCGCGATTGATCGGCCCGAAGTGAGTGTCGGTGATCGCGACTACCCGAAGTTTGTCCATCCCCGCACCAAGGCGGGGGATGGTGACGTCGACCTGCTTGATCCGTGGCAGTCTCATGGCTTCCCGGTAGCCCCAGATCAGCAGAAGGGCCGAGATGATCAGTGCGGCAACGGCGACAATTCTCGATCGAAGCGGGTCATCCACGCCGCCGACGAGCAGTCCGAGCCTCAGAACTTCGCCGAGTAGGGTCCACACGAACACGACCCAGATGATTCCGAGGAGTGCGTCGCCGATCAGGCGAACTGGATCGCGGTCGGTGTGTCCGTGGCTGAGCACCATGCTCGCAGGCAGGGCGATCAAGAGGGCGGCAAACAGAACGGTGCCGAAAACTGCCACCGCCGTCGGCCAGTCCGGCCGGATGAACAAGCTCCACCATGGGTACACGACCAACAGAGCCAAGATCGACGCGACAATCGCGGATATGGCAACGATCCGCAACGGTCTGCGGCGCGGAACTCGAGCGACGTCGGTCGCCTGGGGTGTAGTCACCCCGTCCAGAGTAAAGGTCCACTGGTCTATTAACAAGGGGACAGTGGTCCGCTATCGGGATGTCGGTGTTCTCGGATAGGTTTCCGAACGTTGAAACTCGGCCAGTGATCAGGTGGGTGGCGCATGGAGAAGTACGACGTCAAGAAGGCATACAAGGATCTCTACTCGCCTGGGCGCCGCGATTTTGCCCTCGTGACCGTTCCCCGCTTCGGCTACTTCGCCGTCGACGGTCACGGCGACCCCAACACTGCCACCGAGTACTCCGAGGCGCTCGAAGCGCTGTATTCGGTGTCCTACTCGGCAAAATTCGCTAGCAAGAAGGAATTGGATCGCGACTTCGTCGTTGGCCCGCTGGAAGGGTTGTGGCGGGCAGATGATCCCGAGGTGTTCGTGACACGGGACAAGGCGGCTTGGGATTGGACGATGATGATCTCGCAACCGGAATGGATCGCTCAGGCCGAACTGTCTGCGGCGATCGCCTCAGTTCGAGCCAAAGCGGTCCGCGCCAAGAAGAACGTGGCGGCTTTGGACAAGGTGCGGTTCCTCGAATTGGAGGAGGGCCTGTCCGTCCAGATTCTTCACGTAGGTTCTTACGACGACGAGGCCCCCACCTTGGACCGCTTGCACAACACGTTCATCCCGTCGAACGGCTTCAGTTTCAACGGCGATCATCACGAGATCTACCTCAGTGATGCGCGCCGGACGCCGCCCGAGAAACTGAAGACGGTTCTGCGTCAGCCTGTTTCGAGGTCGTGACGCGTTCGAGGCGGTGGTTACGGCTCGAGGCCGCGCAACTTCTCGAGGTCACGTCGCTCGCGCTTGGTCGGTCTGCCGGCGCCGCGATCACGTCGCGGAATGGACGCAATCAGTTCGGGCGGTGGTGGGGGCGGCGAATTGTCCTGCAGGCAATCGGCGGCCAGCACCGCGCTGACTCGCTTCGTGATCGGCTTGACCACGACGACAATGCGTTCGATGCCGGATACACGCACCCGCACCTCGTCGCCGGCTTTCACCTGCTGAGCCGCCTTTGCCGACGTTCCATTGACCCGAACGTGTCCCGATCGGCAGGCCGTCGCCGCCTGCGAGCGTGTCTTGAACAGCCGAACCGCCCACGTCCAGCTGTCCACGCGGACACTGATCGCGTCGGAGGGGAGTTGGGCTGGCACGCACTCCAGCCTACCGACGAGTGCTCACAGACCCTGCGCGCGGATGCCCGAGTAGGCGCGCGGCGCATACCGCAGTCGTAGCGGCAGCAGATGCCAGAACCGATCTGTCAATGTCAGGAAGCGGGCGAACCAGAAGTACATCCGTTCGTCGCGCGGCGTCCATTCCCATTCAAGGGTCTTGCGTGCCTTCTCCGGCATCAGTGCCTTGCCGATCCAGTTCGCCACGGCCATCGTGGGGCGAGAGCTAAGACGCCACAGCCACGTCGGAACCTTCGGAGCCGGTGCGATGTCGTGCTCGGCGATGCGCGTCGACCATTTTGTGGTGTGGGTGTTGATCAGGTGGTTGTCGAGCATGTCTTCCCAATACGTGCGGAAGCTGGCGTAGTCGTCGAAAGCCGGTCGATCGGTGAGTCCGTAACAGCGCCACCAGGTTACGGCCTCACGGACAAGTTGGTCCTTCTGCTCCTGCGTGAACTTCTTGTACGCGAATCGCTCGTTGAAATCGAGAATCACCTCGAAGAACGTGACGTGTGTCCACCAGAAAGTGTCAGGAGTGAGGGCGTGGTAGCGCCCGCCGGTTTCGTCGATTCCTTTGAGATCGGTGTGGAAGTTGCGAACGAGCGTGCCTGTGCCCTCTTCGGTCCGGTCGTACACGACGCCGTAGATGGGCGGCAGTGAGCGGAACAGGCGGTCGAGCGGGTTGTCGAAGAAATTCGAATGATCTTGCAGCGCTCCGCTTACCGCGGGGTGCATGTTCTGCAGGGTGCCTGCGCGTCCGAGGTACAGCAGGCCGCGAACGTCGCCGAAGTGTGTCCATGTCAGGGAACCGGGGCCGATCGGATCGGCTAGTAGTTCTCGAGGCTTCGATCGACGAGTGCCCGTGTCTGCGTCGCTGCTCATCTGGGTGCCCCTCCGCCTGCCATCGTGTGACAACGGTTGTTGTCACACGATGACTTTTACTGCGCTACGCGAATTTGTCAATCGATTCGACAAGATCTGTCCGAAAACAACTCCGGCCCCTCACCTGCAACAGGTGAGGGGCCGGAAGAGTGAAGCGGTCGGACTCAGGCGTATTCGTAGAACCCGCGACCGGTCTTCTTGCCGAGACGACCGGCGTCGACCATGCGGCGAAGCAGCGCCGGCGGAGCGTAGTGCGGTTCTGCGAATTCCGCGTACAGGGACTCTGCCGCTGCGAGGGCAATGTCGAGACCGACGGTGTCGAGCAGCGTCAGCGGACCCATCGGGTAGCCGCAGCCGCCCTTCATGGCCTCGTCGATGTCTTCTGCTGTGGCGTAGCCGGATTCGAGCATCCGGACTGCCTGGCACAGGTAAGGGATGAGCAGAGCGTTGACGATGAAGCCCGAGCGGTCGCCCGCGCGAACCGTCTTCTTACGCAACGTGTTCTTGGCGTAGTCGGTGACGGCGAGGACGGTCTCTTCGGACGTCGTGAGGCTGACCACGATCTCCACGAGCGGCATGACCGGCACGGGGTTGAAGAAGTGAACGCCCACAACCTGGCCGGGGCGCGAGGTGGCCTTGGCGATCTTGATGACGGGGATCGACGAGGTGTTGGTCGCCAGAATGCCTGCAGGCTTGACGATCTTGTCGAGCTTGCCGAAGATCTCGTACTTGAGAGCTTCGATCTCGGGAGCCGCCTCGATCACCAGGTCGCGATCGGCGAACTCTTCCATGTCCAGGGTGACGCGAACGCGTGCGATGGCGGCGTCGGCGTCTTCCTGCGTGATCTTGCCCTTGGCTACGCCGCGGTTGATCGACTTGGCGATCCGTTCGCGAGCAGCGGCGGCAAATTCTTCCTTGGTTTCGAGCACCAGTACCGAGCTACCGGCTTTTGCACAAACTTCGGCAATGCCGGCACCCATGGTGCCGCCGCCGATTACGCCTACGAGTTCCACGATTCTCCTCAAGATTCTTCAGACAGGGGTCAAGCCCCCGTGCGCGGTTAAGGAGTCTATGGACTGCCTGACCGCGCACAGGGCCGGAGGCCCTACTTCAGTAGCGCACGCGACATCACGACGCGCTGAATCTGGTTTGTGCCTTCGTAGATCTGCGTGATCTTGGCGTCGCGCATCATGCGCTCGACCGGGAAGTCGGTGGTGTAGCCGGCGCCACCGAACAGCTGTACGGCGTCGGTGGTGACCTCCATGGCAACGTCGGAAGCGAAGCACTTCGCCGCAGCGGAGATGAAACCGAGGTTCTTCTCGCCGCGCTCGGCGCGAGCAGCGGAGGTGTAGACCATCAGACGTGCGGCTTCGACCTTCATTGCCATGTCCGCGAGCATGAACTGAACAGCCTGGAAGTCGCTGATGGACTTGCCGAACTGCTTGCGATCCTTGGTGTATGCCAGAGCTGCGTCGAGTGCGCCCTGGGCCAGGCCGACAGCCTGAGCGCCGATGGTGGGACGCGTGTGGTCGAGGGTCTCGAGTGCCGTCTTGAAGCCGGTGCCCGGTTCGCCGATGATGCGGTCACCGGGGATGCGGCAGTTCTCGAAGTACAGCTCAGCGGTGGGGGAGCCCTTGATGCCGAGCTTCTTTTCCTTCGGTCCGACGACAAAGCCCTCGTCGTCCTTGTGGACCATGAAGGAGGAGATGCCGTTTGCGCCCTTGTCGGGATCGGTGACAGCCATGACGGTGTACCAGGTCGACTTGCCGCCGTTGGTGATCCAGCACTTGGAGCCGTTGAGGATCCAGTCGTCGCCGTCAGCCTTCGCGCGGGTACGCATCGAAGCGGCGTCGGATCCGGCTTCACGCTCGGACAGTGCGTACGACGCCATTCCGCCGTTCACGAGGTCCGGGAGCACCTTGGACTTGAGCTCTTCGGAACCCTTGAGGATCAGGCCCATGGTGCCGAGCTTGTTCACGGCGGGGATCAGCGAGGAGGAGCCACAGACGCGGGCGACTTCCTCGATGACGATGCAGGTGGCGACGGAGTCGGCGCCCTGGCCGTCGTAAGCCTCGGGAACGTGGATTGCGTTGAAGCCCGACGCGTTGAGAGCGGTGAGTGCTTCCTCGGGAAAGCGTGCGTTCTCGTCGACGTCCTTGGCGTACGGCGCGATTTCCTTCTCGGAGAGTCCGCGGATAGCAGCCCGCAGTTCGTCGTGCTCTTCGTTCAACGCGAAGAGATTGAAATCCGGGTTTCCTGCCATGGGAACGCTCCTTGGTGAAGGTGGCTTGAAGGCGGTTGGTGCGGCTCCGGCGTTACCGACGAGATTCGCGGACAGACCGGTGCCAATGACCCCAGTCAAACACGGCACTGAGTGCCAGGTCAAGGGATGGGCGTGTGAAGTTCCGGTGCACGATCGGTGTCAGCCGAGTTGTTCGTGGATTTTTCTGCTGATCTCATCGGCGGAGGTGCCCGGGGGAAATGCCACTACCAGCACAGACTTCGATTCTGGCGTGCTGGTCTTGGACCCGGGTGCCACGCCGTACGTCCGCCGAACGTCGAGCAATGCCTGGCTCAGCGCTTCGGCTGTGGCGTCTTCGTCGCCTTTGATCATGCTTCGCAAGAGGTAGTTGTGGCACGCGGTGACAGCTGCGGCAAAACCGACAACCTCGAGGACCGGTTCGCGGGGAACAGCGCTGCGCAGGTAGTCGACGAATAGGCGCTCATAGCGGAATCCGGTGACGAGTTCGCGGTCGCGAAGAGCCGGAACATGCTGTACGACGCGGTATCGCCGCATCGAAAGGTCACGGTTCCGGCGGAAGAAATCGAAGACCAGTCCCGCGGCCTCGCACACCGACGCCCAGGGGTCGGCGGAATCGGACGCGAGGAACTCGGCCACGTGTTCGAGGAGGGACTCGTGATCGGCGAAGATCACGTCTTCCTTGGAGCGGAACTGCCGGAAGAACGTCCGGCGCGACACACCGGCGGCAGCGGCGATCTGCTCGACGGTGGTGGCTTCGTACCCGTTCTCCGAGAACAACCGGATCGCTTGAGACGCGACGTGTACCCGAAACTGTGCGGGGTCAGTTCCGGGCAGGTCTGCGCGTTCACTCATGGGGACAAGTATTGCGCCTGTTCGCGCCATCCCGGTGTGGCGGGCAGCAACCGCATGCCGATCGGTTCCATCTCAACGGTGTGCGGTGGACGTGAATTGGTAGGTTGCCGCCTCGACGATCTCGTCAGGGGTAATAGCGATCTCCTCGTTCAGCCACGCGGTGACCAATTCGGCAAGGCCCCCGACGAAGAGCAGTCCGTTGATCTGACCTTGATGAGATGGCCAAGCTCGGTCGCCGTACATTCGCGAGGCTTCGTCCGCGACCATTTGCGCGAAGCCGTGCAGTACCGCGCGCCGGTGTGCGCGAAGGGGCTCGTATGCAGCGGATTCGATCATTGCCACACGCCCCTTGCGGGGATCGTCGGTGAGGAGGGTGACGAACGACGTGATGGCATCTCGTACGCGCTGCTCGAGCGTTCCGTCGCTCGCTCGTAGTGCGGTCAGGCCGGCGTCGCGAACCTCGTCGGCAATTCCGTCCAGGATTGTTTTCAGCAGTTCGTCTCTGCTGGAAAAACTTTCGTAAAAGTAGCGTTCCGTCAACTTGGCTCGCGCACAGATCGCGGTCATCGTGGCGCCTCGACTGCCTGCGACAGCGAATAGTTCCAGCCCTGCCTCTAGCAAGCTCTCGCGCCGCAATGCTGAGCGCTGGTCGCCGCTGAGGCCGGCATACCGCCGCGGCGTCGGAGAAGTCATAGGTCGATATTGACAGACGCAACCACTGTGACGCAGACTACAGTCCATCTGACAGGATGCACTGTCAGATTGAGCGAGAGTAGAGGTCGCAGTGTCCAAGATCCTGGCTCGTCCCCCCGTGAACTCGCAGTTGCACCCGATTTCGGGCCGTTCCGGGCTGCCTCTCGTCGGGCACGCTCTTGCATACATCCGCGATCCACTCGCATTGATGCAAGAGAACTGGGATCGATACGGCGAGGTCTCTTGGTTCTCGATGGTCGGTCGGCAGTGGATCGCTGTTCTCGGACCCGACGCGTGCCAGGAAGTGCTGCAGAACAAAGATCGGGCTTTTGTGAACAGCGACGGCTGGTCGGTGCTTATCGGCCCCTTTTTTCACGGTGGGCTGATGCTTCTCGATTCGGAAGAACATCTACGGCATCGTCGAATCATGCAGCAGGCGTTCACTCGGACTCGGATCGAGAAGTCTGTCGACGTTCTCAATCCGGCAATCGACTCGGCGCTCGACACATGGACCCCCACTGACGGATTTCGTGCATACACAGCACTGAAGACACTCACCCTCGATCTCGCCACCGACATCTTCATGGGCGGTGCGGAAGGAAGTACCGAAAGCGAAATATCTTCGGTGAAAAAGGCTTTCGTGGATTGTGTGCAGGCGGCTACTTCTCTGGTCCGCTACCGCGTGCCGGGGACCAGATGGAAGCGAGGACTCGACGGCCGCCGGGTCCTGGAAGACTTCTTTCGTCGCTACCTGCCGGCGCGTCGAGCTCGCGCAACCGATGATCTGTTCTCCGTGCTCTGTCACATCGAATCCGAAGCGGGACAACGCTTCAGTGACGACGAAGTGATCGACCATATGATCTTCCTCCTGATGGCCGCACACGACACTTCGACGATCACCCTTTCCACGATGATGCAATATCTAGGTCAACATCCGAAGTGGCAGGACAGGTGCCGTGCCGAGTCGCTCGCTCTGGGGACCTCGACGCCCAGCTATGCAGATCTCGACGGCCTAAGCAGCCTTGACCTGGTGATGAAGGAATGCCTCCGACTCGTCTCTCCCGTACCGGTCATGGCGCGGCGAGCGGTCCGCGACACTCAAGTACGGGGTCACTTCGTGCCTGCGGGAACGTATGTTTCTGTCGCCCCTCACTTCACGCACCACATGGCGCAGTACTGGCCTGATCCCGAGCGTTTCGATCCCGAACGTTTCGCCGAGAATCGACGCGAAGACAAGGTTCATCGGTACGCGTGGGAACCGTTCGGAGGTGGAGTGCACAAATGCCTGGGAATGCACTTCGCCGGCGCCGAGATCAAGGCAATCATGCACCACTTCCTCATGCGCTTCGACTGGAACGTCGACGCAGATTACGTCGCTCCGCTCGACTTCACGTCCTTGCCGTTCCCTTCGGACGGGCAACCTGTCGATCTGCGCCGGCGTCACACTTCGGTGCGCTGAGACCCTACGGCCGAATTACTTCGACGCACGCAATTGGAACTTGAGAACCTTGCCGGTCGGGGTGCGAGGAAGGTCGAGTGGAAAGACGATGTCGCGGGGAACCTTGTACCCGGCCAGCAATGCACGGGTGTGCTCGACGATGTCTTCGGCGGAAGCCTGTAATCCCTTGCCCAGCACCACGAATGCCTTCGGGCGCTCGCCCCACTTCTCGTCGGGAACGCCGACGACTGCCACGTCGATCACGGCAGGATGACTCATGATCGCCTGCTCCACCTCGACGGTGGAGATGTTCTCGCCGCCCGAGATGATGATGTCCTTCGCGCGGTCCTTGAGCTGGACGTAACCGTCGGGATGCATGACGCCGAGGTCGCCGGAATGGAACCAACCACCGGCAAATGCTTCGGCGGTCGCGGCCTCGTCACGGTAGTAACCGAGCATCACGTTGTTGCCGCGGAGCACGATCTCACCCATGGTCTGGCCGTCGGCGGGAACGTCGTTCATCTCGGCATCGACAACGCGAGCATTTTCGGCCTGCACCATGCCGACTCCCTGACGGGAGAGAAGTGCGGCGCGCTCGGACTGCGGCTTGTCGTCCCAGGCTTCCTGGTACTCGCAGATCGTGTAAGGGCCGTATACCTCGGTGAGGCCGTAGACGTGGACGACGGTGACACCGATGTCTTCGAGTTTTCCGATGATCGTCGGTGACGGGGGAGCGCCGGCGGTGGTGATGTGCAGGGCGTCGACCTTGTGGGCCTGGTCCGCGTCGGCGATGGTGGAGCAGACGGTAGGAGCGCCGCACAGATGCGTCACGCCCAGATTGTCGATGGCGTCCCAGATCGCGTCGGCGCGGACCGCGCGCAGGCAGATGTGTGTGCCTGCGGCCTGAGTGACGGCCCACGGCGTGCACCACCCGTTGCAGTGGAACATCGGCAGTGTCCACAGATACTTCGTCGCTCCGTCGAAGCCGTTGTGGAATGTCTCGCCGAGCGAGTTCAGGTATGCCCCGCGGTGGGAGTACATGACGCCCTTGGGTTTTCCGGTGGTGCCAGAGGTGTAGTTGATGGCGATGCACTGCTGCTCGTCGTCGACGCCCCAGTACAGTGGCTGATCGGCGAGAGCTTCACCTTCGGCAATCAGATCGGCGTACTGCCCGGTGACGATTCCGGTGGGGACCTCCGGGTAGGGCACGGTGGAGTCCGGGATCTCGATGATCTCGCGCAGGCTCGTCACGTTCGCCTTGGACGAGGTGACCGAGCCGACGAATTCGGAGTCGACGAACAGGATCGTGGTTCCCGAGTGATCGAGGATGTACTCGAGTTCGGGACCGGCGAGGCGTGAGTTCAGGGCGATCAGGACTCCGCCGGCGAGTGGGACGGCAAAATGCGCGAACAGCATCTCGGGAACGTTCGGCGCCAGGTACGCAACGCGGTCACCGGGCTGAATGCGTTGACGCAGGACGCGGGCCAGCGCTGCGACCTCGTCACCGAACTCTCGGTACGTGTAGCTCCGGTCGCCGTGAATGACGGCGGTACGATCGGGGAACACCGCAGCGCTGCGCTCGAGAAAGCGCAGCGGACTGAGCGGGGTGTTGTTGGCTGCGAGAGCTGTCGAGACAGACACGGTTCCTCCGAAGGCGACGTGACACGGTTGGTGTCACGGTAGTTGTGATCGGCACTACAAATGGCCTGGATGCACGCTATTGCCCAGTCAAAGGTGCCGCTACCCTCTGAATTGGGTATGTGGAGGTGAGAGTGAGCAGGGTACTGAGACCGAGCGACGACGACGCGTTGCGCGCCGAACTGCGTCGACTGCACCCCCGAACCGAGTTGCCGGTTCTGTTCGGCGGTTGTGTCGACGACCGGTCGCTGACCATCACCGGCTACGTCGGGACTCGTAGCAACATCCTGCGAAATTTGAAGATCGACGCCGAATGCGGACTCGGTGGTCGTGCGATCGCAGAACAACGACCGGGCGCGGTGCAGGACTACGCGAACTCGTCGCACATCACCCACGACTACGACTACGAAGTGGGCACCGAAGCCATCGAATCCTTGATGGCAGTCCCGATCGTCGTACGCGGGGTTACTCGCGGAGCGATCTACGGAGGACTGCGCGCCAACCTGCCGATCGGCGACGTGATCGCCGAGACGATGATGCGATCGTCGTACGCGTTGGCCCGCGAATTCGAGATTCGCGACGAAGTGGATCGTCGGGTGGCGATGCTCGATACCGCTGCGGTGGAACATGGTTCGAATCGCGATGCCCAGATATCCGAAGGATTGACCGAGAGCGTCCTGGCGCTCGGCGAGATCGCGGCGAACCTCGAGGACATGGCTCTCAGCGCGCAGGTCCTCGCCGTCGAGGCAAAGTTGCGGGCGTTGGCGTCGCCGAACCCTTCCGCGAACACTCCAGTCGCGAACACCGTTGTCCTGTCGCCCCGCGAGCGGGAGGTGATGGGCTACGTAGCTCTGGGACTGCGCAATGCCGAGATCGCCGAGAGGTTGTCCCTGAGCGTCGAAACGATCAAGACGTACATGCGGAATCTGATGGGAAAACTCGACGTCCGCAGTCGGCACGAAGCAGTTGTGGAAGCGCGGCGGCAGGGCTTGATTCTGTAAGGCTGAATCGGTGGGCCGGTCCCGCCAAGCGGAATTTCAAAGCTACGCCTTCGCCATGGTTGGTATGACGGACCTCACTATCGGCAGAGTTCGACACGAGTGATGAGGGCATCGATGCAGGATTTGTTCGACAACAACGACATGACCGGCCTGGCCGAAGCGATCAAGAGCGGCGACGTCTCCGCCAAGGAAGTTCTCGAGTTCAGCCTGGACAGACTCGACGAGCGCAACCCGGCAGTCAACGCGGTGATCAGTGAGCGTCGCGAGGAGGCACGCAACGAGGTATCAGGCGGCTTGCCGGAAGGTCCACTGCACGGCGTCCCGTTCGTGATCAAAGACCTGGGCATGGACGTCGCAGGATTGCCGAGCACCAACGGATCTCGATTGTTCGCCGATGCTGTGGCAGAGAAAGATTCGACGCTCGTGGAGCGGTACCGTGAGGCTGGTCTGGTTGTCATCGGCAAGACGAACACCCCGGAGTTCGGTAAGAATGCGAGTACCGAACCTGCGCTGTTCGGGCCTACCCACAACCCTTATGCCCTTGATCGTTCACCCGGCGGATCTTCGGGTGGCACAGCTGTAGCTGTTGCCGTCGGGATCGTGCCCGGCGGCCATGCCAGTGACGGCGGTGGATCGATCCGTATTCCCGCATCGGCCTGTGGCTTGGTAGGCCTCAAGCCCAGCCGTGGACGTACTCCGACGGCACCGGCGCGCACGCTGTTCTCGTCGCCGATGAGTGTTCATCACGCACTCACCCGAAGTGTCCGCGACACTGCACTGCTTCTCGATCTCTCCGCCGGACCGACTGTCGGCGATCCTTACGTGATCCTGGCGCCGAAGCGGCCGTACGTCGAGGAAGTTGGTGCGGATCCCGGACGGTTGCGGATCGGTCTGAGTAACACTCTTCCTGATGGCACCCCGGTGGACCCGCAGTGCTCGGCCGTCACAACCAGTGTTGCCGGCCTGCTCGAAGACCTCGGTCACGATGTGACCGAGAGTGCCCCGAACTTTCCGCTCGATGCGCTCACTGCCGGGCTTTCCGTGTTGATGGGCATTCCGATGACGATCGAGGTCGACGAACGACTCGAGGCCCTGAACCGCGCAATCCGCGACGACGACCTCGAGCCGATGGCTCGGATGATCTACGACCGCGCGAAGTCCGAAAGTGCGACGAACGTAGTCAAGGCATTGCAGGAACTCGAGCGGGCCGCCCAGGTGATCGGTGCGTTCTTTGTCGATCACGACCTGTTGCTGACGCCGACGATGGCTCGACCGGCAGCTCCGCTCGGTCTGCTCGATACGGCAAATCCCATGTCGATCTGGGAGCATTCGGCCGGGTACAGCGGTTTGACCAGTCCGTTCAACAGTTCAGGTCAGCCCGCGATTTCCTTGCCGATGGGTCATGACACGGCCGGCGTTCCTATCGGCGTGCAGTTGGTGGGTGCGTTCGGGCGTGAAGATTTGCTGATCCGGGTTGCGTCGCAGCTCGAGGTGGCGCGCCCGTGGAGCATTGCCCCAGTGTGGCCGCCCGTCCCGGCGTAGCCCCGGCACCGTCGAAGAGTCGAGAACACCGTACTTTTCACCCGTCGAGGGTGAATGTGGGCCGTCCCGAAACGCATACAGTTCGGAAGGACAGCCCTATCCGGTATCGGTGAAGGAGTCTCTCGATGAGCCAGTTCCAACCAGACAGTCCGGCGACTCCCGCCGTCAATGCAAAACGACTGTGGGCGGGCGGGGCCGCAACTGCGCTCGTCGCGGCCCTGGCCGCGGTCGTCGGACTACTGATCGTGCGGGGAATCCTCGACACTCCGGTCATCACACCGGAGCGGATGCCGGGGAATTCCCAAGCCGGCTCGCTTGCTCTCAGCGCCGCGATCGCAGCGCTGGTCGCTACCGCACTTCTGCATGCGTTGATGGTGTCGACGCCACGTGCGTCGAACTTCTTCGCGTGGATCGGAATCCTCGCAACGATCGCCACCGCGCTGTGGCCGTTCACGATCGCAGCGACCACCGCATCGCGAGTCGCCAGCGCCGCAATCTACTTCGTCGTCGGCATCGCGATCGTCTCGTTGCTCACTGGGGTCGCAGGGTCAGCGCAGACCACTCGCCGTATCGGCGTGTGACGGAGTATCGACCGTGAACGGGGTGGTTCCGCAAGCACAACGGCGCACATTGGCGGAGCTCGACGAAAAGCTCAATTTTTCGGTGGGGGACCGAGATTCGAAGCGATCCGCCTTCTGGGTGATGCTGACGCTGTCTGCCGTGATCGCCGTGGCCGGTGTCGTGGGCGATTCCACGGCAACCGTCATCGGGGCGATGATCGTCGCTCCCTTGTCGACGCCGATTCTCGGGGTCGGGCTGGGTATCACAACTGGCCAAGGCGCTTTGGTCGGGCGGAGCCTGGTCTATGTGGTCGGTGGTATCTGCCTCGTCGTCGTATTGGGTGTCGCGTTCGCTCAGGTATTGCCGAATCCCTCCAACGTGCTGACCAATTCCCAAGTGCTTGGGCGTACTTCGCCGACGTTGATGGACTTGACGGCGGCACTTGCGACCGGTTTGGTCGGGGCCATCGCGATCGCGCGCAAAGATGTCGGCGACGTACTTCCCGGTGTCGCCATTGCAATTTCGCTTGTCCCACCGTTGGCGGTGGTAGGTGTCTGTCTCGGCTCGGGGTCACCGAGTTTGGCTGTGGGCGCGTTTGTACTGTTCACATCGAACGTGGTTGCCATGATCATCACTGCGACAGGCGTGTTCGTCGCAGCTGGGTACGCGCGCGACGCCGGGATCTTGAAGACGTCGCGGCGGCGGGCATACCTCGTGCTTGCCGCTCTGTTGATCGTCGTCGCGATTCCGATGGTCGGCAACTCCCTGTCGTCGTTGTGGGCGAGGCAGATCGGGAGCGCGGCGCAACAGTGGCTCGCAGACACTCCGGGAGCCGAGGTCACCGATGTCACCTGGCAGGGCAGCACCGCCACCATAGACGTGCTCGGCCCGGAAACCCTTCCCCCACTGGATGAACTGGAGGCGTCGATCGACGCGCTGATTCCGTGGAACCCGGACGTGCAGATCGTCCATACCGTCGGGACGAGGATCGCGGCGGGGTGAGGTCAGGCGATAACGCGAATCGGCCACTGACCGTTGACGTCTCCCACATCCCGGCCCTGGCTGAGTAGGTACTCGGCGAAATCACGCTGGCGCTCGGCGTGCCAATCGGCTTGATCGACCATGAGGTCGAGCCCCAGGAGGTCGGGGAACCGCACGGCCAACTCGCGGGCCAACGCCGCCGCCGCTTTGGCATCGGCCTCGGCTTCGTGCGCCGACTCCAATGAAATTCCGTAGTGCTCGCACACAGCCGCAAGCGTTCGCTTGCCCTTGCGGAACGTATCCATCGCCCGATCGATCACGTACGGATCAATCACCAACCCGGGAACGAATGCGGGCTTGCCGATGCGCAGACCCTCGGCATGCATGACCGTCAGATCATAGGAGGCATTGAACGCCACGACGGCGTGATCGCGCGCCCAGGAATTGTGCAGAGCATCGCGAATCTCTTCGTAGCCCTCGGCGTAGTTCTGGCCGTGCCGCGCCGCGTACTCGGTGCTGATTCCGTGAATAGCCGAAGCGTCGGCGGGGATATCGACGCCGGGATCGAGTAACCACGTGCGTGTTTCGACATCCGAACCGTCGATGACCGCGACGCAGGCACTGACGATGCGAGCATTCGACGGATCCCGCCCCGTGGTCTCGAGGTCGAACGCGCAGATCGGGCGATCGGACCAGCTACTCATCGGGGGCCTTTCGGTGCAGAACGTCATGTCCGAATCACTATGCACCTCCCTACCGACAGAAACGACGAACAGCCACCTCCGCCGGGTGAAGGTGGAGGTGGCTGCTGCGTGACTGTGTGGACCTACAGAGTCTCGGTTCCGACCGTGAAGCGATCCATGACGTCTTCACGTGGAGTCACACCGAAGCCCGGTCCCTGCGGCACGGCGATGTGGCCGTCCTCGATGACAAACGGTTCGGTGATGTCTTCCTTGTAGAAGCGATCGGACGCCGAGATGTCGCCGGGCAGCGTGAACCCGTCCAGCGCCGCGAGGGCCGCGTTGGCGGCGCGGCCGATTCCGGTCTCGAGCATTCCGCCGCACCACACCGCGATACCGTGTGCCGAGGCGAGATCGTGGATGCGCTTGGCTTCCAGATATCCACCGACACGGCTCGGCTTGATGTTGATGACCGAAGCGGCACCGAGCGTGATGGCATCCGCCGCATCCTTGGCCGACTCGACCGACTCGTCGAGGCAGATCGGAGTCGAGAGGGACTGGGCGAGCTTGGCGTGCTGCACCAAATCGTCCTCGGCCAGCGGCTGTTCGATGAGGAGCAGTGCGAATTCGTCCAGGCGACGGAGCAACTGCGCGTCGACGAGGGTGTACGCGGCATTTGCGTCGACCTGCAGAGGAACGTCGTAGCCGAACTCCTTGCGCACCGCAGCCACGGGAGCGATGTCCCAGCCCGGCTTGATCTTCAGCTTGATTCGCACGTACCCCTGCGACAGATAGTTGCCGACGGTCTCGAGCAGCTGAGGGATGCTGTCCTGGATGCCGACGGACACTCCCGAGGGAACTCGCGTGCGAGTGGCACCGAGGTACCGAGCGAAAGACTGTCCGCGAGCGCACAATTCAGCATCGAGAATTGCCATTTCGATAGCCGACTTGGACATCTGGTGACCCACGATGTGGTGAAGTACGCTGCCGACCGTCTCGGCCGAGAGCGGCTGATCCGACTGCGACTTACGTAGCGTCGGAACGAGATACTCGCGAAGCATCGCCCGCGCACCAGCGGTGTACTCCGAGTTGTAGTACGGATCGCTCAGCGAACCGCACTCGCCCCAGCCGACAGTCTCCACCGGACCGTTGGGGCCGTCGGTGGTGCCGCTCACCTTCAGGACGAGGGTGTTGCGCTCGAGCTGGGTGCTGAATGACGTGGTGAAGGGGGAGACGAGAGGGATGCGCAGTTCGCGCAATTCGACGGACTCAATGTGCATGGACTTGCTCTTCTCCGGTTGTCTCGCAGATTTTCGTGAACGTGTAATAGCCGCTGGGGTCGAAGCCGGTCGATTGCCATTCCTTCGAGGCGATCAATGGTTCGAGGTACTCGCGAAGCGCGTGTCGCCAGGCAAAGGCAGAGGCGCGGTCGACTGTTCTCAGATGCTCTATGTCTCGGGGTATTCCGACTGCGATATCGATGCAGTCGGGCGGGATCGGGAGCATTCGAGGCGTACCGTCCTCGGTGGGTTGAAGCACCTTGAATGTATCATTCACGGCCACAGCAGAACTCGGAGATCCATCGACGTCGAGATCCCAACTGACGAGCATACGATCGCTGGCGTCGCCTGCGTTGATGCCGTCTGCCATCGAACCGTAGAAATCCGGGTTGTATTCGGTCGGTGCGGCACCGAGACGCTGAATGTTGAAATAAGCATTTCGTGCGACCAGTGGATCGAAGGTCCACCGGATCGTCCTGACACCGCGCTCGATGCACCAGTCTCGCTGATGATGCTTGAGGGCGCGGCCGATTCCCTTGCCTGCGTGTCCCGGTAGTACTCCGGCGATGTGTGAGTGCAGAACCTCGCCGAGAGGCTCGACGAAGAATCCGACACAACCACCGATCATTTCGCCTTCGGAAAAGGCTCCCACCACGTAGTGACCACCGTGATGAAGCGCAACCAACATCGCCGTGCCGAAATGAGCCGGTCCGGGACTGGTAGCCCAGATCTCATCGAAAACGGCGGAAAGATCGGCTATTTCGCGATTGTCGACCAGCTCTCGAAACTCAACCGCTTTGCTTTTCGACACGAGGGCCCCCTTCAGACGTGATCGAACGAATAAGGCCCGCAACCAACGCCGTCCTCGGAGCGATTGCGGACACGAGCGCATGCTCGGTCTCGGCGTGTGCACCGCCGCCGACGCCACCGAGGCCGTCGAGGGTGGGGATACCGATACCGGCAGTGAAGTTTCCGTCCGAGGCTCCGCCTACGGCGAGCCCGACGGGAGGAGTCAGATCATGCTCGAGCGCAACACGTTCCGCCAACGCCAGCAACGGTGCGGACATCGTCGCTTCGAGAGGTGGACGGTTGACGCCGCCCGAGACCGTGACTACGGCTTCGGGGTGGATTGCCTGCAGGGCTCGGATATTCGCATCGACCCGTTCCTGCTCGGCAGCGCTGGTTGCGCGCACGTCCACATCGACAAAGGCTTCTGCCGGAACGGTGTTGGTGGTGGTTCCGGCCGAAATGACAGTCGGGGTGACGGTGGTTGCCTGCGCAGGCGAGGACAAGTCGTTGATCGCGATCACGAGACGAGCCAGTTCTACTGCAGCGTTGATGCCCTTTTCCGGCTCCAGCCCGGCGTGCGCGGCGCGACCGGCAACATGGATCCGATACAGCGACACTCCCTTGCGGACAGTCTTCAGTTCGCCGCCGTCACCGCCGGCCTCGAGAACCAGTACCGCGCCCGCCGCGAGTTCCTCGATCAGTGACCGCGACGTGGGCGAACCGATTTCTTCGTCACCGGTGACCAGGAGTGTGATTCCGTCGAGTGCATCGTCGCCGTGCAACTCTCGGACGATGGCGAGGGCGTGGATTGCCTGAACGACACCAAGTTTCATGTCGAGGCCACCCGGACCTCGAAGTGCGCCGTCGGTGACCGCTGCGGGTAGGCGCGTCAGGGTTCCGATCGGCCACACGGTGTCGTGGTGACCGAGCAGCATCAGCCGCGTCGGTGAGCTGCCGAAACGGGTCACCAGATGGGTTCGGCCTTCCGTCACTATCGACTCCGGTGTCACTCCGAGTCGATCGTGGACAAGGTCTGACGTCCACTTCGCGCTTCGGGCAACAGCTTCGAGATCGTGCGACGGCGACTCGACTTCGATGAGCGCGATGGCGTCCTCGAGGATCTGAGGAAGTTGGCGCGCGGCCAGATCGCGGAGAATGGTCATCGGTTGTTCACTCGCGGATACGCGCGGCTTCCGACGTGTAGCAATTGTGTACTCCCGTTGTCGGAGAAAGTGATCCGGATCCAACCCGCTGATTGAGGTAGTTGGGTCGCGAATACTCCAGGCTGAACTTCGATCAGGCTGAGAGAGACGGACTCTGCGCTTTCGGCGTTGACCGAAGGGTCGATGTGGTCAGTGCGGCGGGCCGTCAAGGAACTCCCGGTTCTTTCCAGGACGAAATCGGCAGCAGCATCGCGGTACAGACCGCACAGCGCATCGAGTTCCTCAGGTGAGGACGTGGTGCGGGTGGCGGGGTCTCCAGGCGAAAATGCCGGTGTCACGGCGACGCCGCCGATGGAACCGATCACCTCGGCGAGAAGGTCGCCCGAGAGAGCGTCCATCGCACCGCCGTTGGCCATCAGGACTACCGCAATGCCGCAGGACGGGACCACCCGCAAGAAGGACTGCTGTCCGAGGGTTCCACCGTTGTGGCCATGCGCCAGCACCCCGTCCCAATTGTGCAGCAGCCACGTGGTTCCCATGATGTCTGCAGATGACACCTCTCCGATCTGGCGGCGCTCCTCGAGCATCGCCAGATGGGTGGACCGCTGAAGCAGAATCGGATCCTCGCGCATCGAATCCTGCGCGAACAGAAGAAGGTCCTCGGCGGTGCTGTTGATGAGACCGGCGGGGCCCATCGAGCGAGGGATGAGGAATTGTGGTGTCTGCGCGAGATTGTCGGCACCGCCGACATGCCCGACCGCAGCGCGGTGCAGTGCCGTCTCCTCGGGCAAGGTCGTGGTCTTGGTCAGGCCGAGAGGCTCGATGATCCGCTCACGCAGAACCGCGTCCCAACTCTTGCCTCGGAGAACCTCGATGATTCGTCCGGCGATGACGAAGCCGGTGTTGCAGTACGACCAATCGGTACCGGGTGCGAAGAGCTGCACCGTCGATGTCAGGGCTGCGACGTATCGCTCGACGCAGTCGTCGCCGCGTCCGCCGTCGATGAAGACGTCACCGTCGATGCCACTGGTGTGAGTCAACAGGTGGCGAGTGGTGACCGTTTCAGTGGCTACCGCGTCGGCAACTGCGAAGCCCGGCAGAATGTTCCGGACAGGCGAGTCGAGGTCCAGTAATCCTTCTTCGACGAGTTGCATGATCAGGGTGGCCGTCCAGACCTTGCTGATCGAACCCATCTGGAACAACGTGTCGGGAGTGGCCGCGACACCGGTGCGGGTACTGACGACACCGGACGTCACCACGGTGCGGTCGAAACCGCTGCGGGTAGTGGTCAGAATTCCGAGCGAAGCACCGGGTACCCCGTACTTCGCGCTCAGGGTGTCGAGTCGGTACTGCCAGTAGTCGGGATCGACCGTGGTCAGTGCCGGCGTAGGCGAGAGATGACGTTCGATCCAGTCGACGAGACGGGTGCTGTAATCCAGACGGTGGGAGGGTCGACCCGTCAGCACAAAGGCATGCGACGCGCCCGGGAAGACCACCAGTTCGGTCGGGGTGCCGGCCAAACGCAGTCCACCGAACCACTGTTCTGCCTGGTTGACCGGGCAGCGGACGTCGCTACCGCCGTGAAGTATCAGCGTCGGTGTCGTCACCTGGGAGACTCGCCCCAGCGGCGAAAGTTCCTGTACCCGAGATGACTGCGGGTCGAATTCGACCGTCTGCAGCAAGATGCCTTCGTCCGAGGGGCCCGCCGTGTTCGCGATGTCGCAGACAAGGCCGCCAGCGACTGCGACGGCAAACCGATCGGTGACGGACGTCAGGGCGCACGTCATGAATCCGCCGTAACTGTAGCCCGTGAGCACCAGTTGCTTCGGATCGGCCATCCCTTCGGCGACAAGGGTTTCGACTGGTTCGAGCAGGTCGGCGCGATCCGCCTCACCCCAACCGTCACGCACACCGTCGAAGAACTCGTTGCCGTAGCCGTCGCTTCCCCGCGGATTGATCATCAAGACCGTGTATCCGAGCGCGACCAGTTCCGCGTGGTACGCGTGCATCGGGGTGGGTGTACCGGTCCAGGCATTGTGTGGTCCGCCGTGGACGTCCAGAACCAGTGGACCGGCGCCCGTGACGTTCGGGTCGCGCAAGATCCAACCCTGAACACGGGTGCCGTCGCTGATGTCGAACCAACGCTCGGAGGCGACTGGAAACGCGACGGAAGTTGTCAGTTCCGTGTTCAATTCGGTGACGGTTTCGACTGCACGAGTCTCGAGGTCGATGACGGCGACCTCACCGAAGGACGTCGCCGTTGCAAGCGCGACGACGGCCTTCTCGGACGTCAGGGCAAGACCGAAGACCACTGTCTGTTCTCCGGTGAGAAGTGTTGAGACGGAGCCTGATCCGAAATCGACCTTGTGCAGTTCGGTGGAGCCGTGGTTGCGGATGCAGAAGACGATGTCGCCGTCGGCGGTGAAACACGGTGCGCCACCGGGATAACCGGTCCCGCCAGGCATGACGTTTCGGTCGAGTTCGGATGTCAGACTGCGGTCTTCCACTCGCTGGTCGCGGTGCAGGACAAGAAGTTCGTTGTTGTGAATGATCGGCGTGTGCCAACCGACTGCTACGACGGCGTCGCCGACAGGTGTCCACGTAAGTGGTCCGGCGATGCCGCGTGCGTGCCCCAGCATCCGCGGAGCCGAGGCGAGATCAGTCAGCGATACGGTCCACGCGGAGCTCGCCCGTGTCAGATCGGCATTGCCGTCCATCGCCGCGGTGAAAGCAAGTTCGGTGCCGTCGGGGCTGTACGCGGGATGCGAAGCGTCCCAATCGCCGTCCGTCAGTTGCCGAAGCGAGCCGGCGGCCAGATCGAACTCGAACAAGTGCGCCCGAACGCTGCCCCGGACACCGGATCCGTCGACCTTGTAGTTGAGGCGTTTCGCCACCAAGAGGTGTGACGATCCGGCGGCAGTGCGGTCGACCGGGGCACTGAAGGCGATTCGAGCACCGTCGGGAGAGAACACTGGTGCCCCAGCGCCGAGCGGGAGCTGCGCCGTGGTGGTCATCTGAACGGCGGGCCCGCCGGTGGCGTCGACCTTCCACAGTTGCGGTGTGCCCGAGGAATCCGGCCGAACGAAGACCAACAGCGTGGAAACGGGATGCCATGCCGGCGAGGTGTCGGCAGGTCCCGCGGTGAGCTGTAGTTGCGGGGAAGCCAACCAGATCGAGTGCTCGTTGGTATCCGCGGCCGGATTCGCTTCGGTACGTACGTATGCAATGCGTCCCGACGCTGAGACGGCGATGCTGGTCGGTGTGACCACGGACGCGTAATCCTGGATTCTCGCCGAACGACGTTCTTCGGCACGGGCTACGGCAGCGGGGGAGTCGAGAGTGGTCGGCGTTGTCATTGGAACATCGGCTCCCCGAAGGTCGGGATCGCGGACAACAGCTTTGCCGTGTACGGCTCCTTGGGCGAATCGATCACGTCGAGAACCGGCCCGTGCTCGACGATTTCGCCGCCGAGCATGACTGCGACGTGGTCACAGACATAGCGGATCACCGCCAGGTTGTGGCTGACGAACAGAACCGTCAGACCTAACTGCTTCTGCAGATCCACCAACAGATTCAGAACCGCGCCCTGCACGGACACGTCCAGAGCGGAGGTGATTTCGTCGGCAAGCAGAACTGCCGGTGCGGCTGCCAAAGCCCGCGCGAGGGCAACGCGTTGGCGCTGACCACCAGACAACGACGACGGGTATTCGTGCGCCTTCTCCACCGGCAGTTGGACGGTGGTGAGGAGTCGAGCCACCTCGGCAGCGCGGTCGCCGCGGTTGCGGCGAGCTTTGTCACGACGCTCGGTGGACCGCAGCGCCTCGGCGAGTGACTGGCCGATGGTCATTCGCGGGTCGAGGCACGAGTACGGATCTTGGAAGACCATCTGGATCCGGTGGCGCAGACGAGCGGTCGCGCCGCGGGCGTGAGCGACGTCCACACCGTCGAGAAGGATCTGGCCGGAACTGGGCTCGGCCAAGCCGACAGTTGCTCGCGCCAGTGTCGACTTTCCGGAACCCGATTCACCGACGAGACCGACCACCGATCCGGAGGGGATGTCGAGATTGATGTTCTTGACGGCGTGGAATTTTTTCGAACCGCTACCGAGGTGGACGTTGACGTCACGGAATTCGAGCCTGCTCATCGGATCTCCTCTGCAACAGCCAACAGTTCTTCCAACTCGATGTCGGCGGTGCTCTCCTCGGCGTCGAGGCTCTCCACCTGCCAGGCTTCGTCGACGGTGGCAAGCGGCTTGTCGCGATCGGTGCTCATGGTGGGGACCGCGGCGATCAGCGCGCGGGTGTACGGATGCTTTGCACGACCGGCGATCAGATCGTCGACTGCGATGTCTTCGACGATTTCGCCGGCAAACATGACCAGGACACGGGTGCACATGCCGGTGATGACGGCCATATCATGCGAGATGAGAAGGATTGCGGCGCCGGTTTCCTCGCGAACCTCGTGGAGCAGCCCGAGAACCTCACGCTGAACGGTCACGTCGAGCGCAGTGGTGGGTTCGTCCGCGATGATCAGAGCGGGCTTGCCCATCAGACCCATGGCGATCATCGCGCGCTGACGCATACCGCCGGAGAACTCGTGGGGGTACTGCTTCGCACGCCTGGGCGCGTCGGGGATCTTGACGGCGTTCAGTCGCTCGACTGCCGCCTTCTTCGCGTCGACCTTGCTCATACCTTCGTGGAGCCAACCGATCTCGGCGACCTGGTATCCGACCTTGAGAGACGGATTCATGGACGACATCGGATCCTGGAACACCATCGCCATACGTGTGCCGAGTTGGCGGGCAACCTTGCGCGAAGCCGCGTTGTCCGGCCGCTTCCCGTCCTTCATCAGCACGGTGCCGTCGAACTCGATGAGCCCGGCGTCGACCACGGTGGGGTGGTCGGTCAGCTGCGCGATTGCCATGCAACTCAGTGACTTTCCGGAGCCGGATTCACCGACGATGCCCACGGTTTCGCCGCGATGAACTGTAAAACTGATGTTGTCGACGGGGCGACGCCAGTCGTCACCCGCGGGGACTGCGACGGACATGTTGCGGACGGTGAGAACTGCGTCCTCGTCACTGGGCGCCGAATCGGCCTGGGCAGTTTTCCGGTTGATCGGCTTCCACTTCGGCAGGCGACTGCTGATCGGGCTGCGAACTCCCGCGCCGCGAGCAATGGCCTCGCCGAGCAGCGTGAAGGTCAAGCCGGCGAGCACGACGGCGATGCCGGGGGCAAGCGCGGTGGCCGGGTTGACGAAGATCTTCGACAGACCTTCGTTGAGCATCCGGCCCCAGTCGAATGCAGGCGGCTGAATGCCCAAGCCGAGGAACGAGAGTCCGGCGAAGACCACCAGGCCGCTGCCGACAGCGATGCTGGCATTGACGATGAGTGGTTCACGGATATTGGGGAGAATGTGGCGGAACAGCAGCCCCGGCTTGGTGACCCCGAGGATGCGTGCTGCGTCGATGAAGTCGCGTCCGTTGACCGACGAAGCCAGTGCGTACGTCAACCTCGCGAACGGCGAGGCCAGGGCGAGGCCGATGGCGATCACCGCGCTGCCCGCACCCTGTCCGAGAACGACCAACAGGAAGATCGCGAGGAGCAGTCCGGGGAATGCGATGGCGAAGTTGAGGAATGCCACGACCATTCGTCCGACCCAGCGGGGAGCGAGCGTCGGGAGCGTACCGAGTATCAGGCCAATTGTGACACCGAGTGCGACGGCTCCGAGAGCCATGAGCACCGACAGTCTCGCGGCGGTCATCGTGCGGGCGAAGACGTCACGCCCGCCGGCGTCGGTGCCGAAGATGTGCTCGGAACTCGGTCCCTGAGAGAGTGCCTTCGGGTTGGCTGCGACAGCGGCGTCACCCCAGATCATCGGTCCGAAGATGACGAGGGCGATCAGAGCGGTCAGGAAGGTGAGGGCCAGGATTCCCAATGGGGTGCGGAACGTTCCGACGATCCAGTGTCGTCGCGGGGGCGTCTTGGGGGCCGCAGTGGGGGCCGTAGGTGAGGTGCTCAACTCAGTTCTCCCGAATTGTGGATCGTGGGTCGATGAGAGCGAGCACCACGTCGACGATGAAATTGATGAGAAGGACGATGGCGCCGTAGATCACGACCAGTGTCTGGGCGAGCGGGTAGTCCTTCTCGGTGATGGACTTGACCAGCGCCATGCCCATGCCGGGCCAGGCGAAGATGCTCTCGATGAGCACGGTGCCGGCAATCAGACCACCCAGGAGGAGTCCGGCGAGCGTCAGCGTCGACGTCATGAGGTTGGGCATTGCATGACGGAAGTAGATTCGTGCCACGGGCATTCGCTTGGCGCGCGCCGTACGGATGTAGTCCATGTCCAACACGCCGAGTGCCTCTGCACGGACGATGCGCGACATCGAGGCGATGGCACCGATCGACATGGCCGCGACCGGGAGGATGTAGCTTTCCGGTCCACCTCGGCCGGCGACGGGCAGAACAGGGAACGTGACGGCAAAGAGGTAGACCAGCGCCGTACCGAACATGAACTCGGGGATCACGGCGATGGTGCCTGACGTTGCGGTGTAACCGATCTCGACTCCGCGTCGTCGACCGTTGCGGGTCAGTGCAGCGAAGATGAGGCCGATCGGAATGCCCAGTAGCAGCACCGTGACCACTGTGAGTACAGCCAGTTCGAGTGTTGCAGGGAGGCGGGACGCGATCACCTCGAAGACCGGAGTCCTCAAGGTGATCGAGTCACCGGGATTCCCGCTCAGCAACCCGCCGACGAATCGGAAGTACTGCTGCCACAAGGGAAGGTCGTAACCGAGCTGAGACCTCGTTGTCTCGACCAGTTCGACCGGTGCGTTCATTCCCAGAGCCAACCGAACCGGGTCGCCCGGAATCAGTTGGAGCATCAGGAACGCCGCAGTCACCAGCGCCCAGAGTGAAATCACGAAGGTGCCGAAACGACGCAGAAGATATGCGGGCCAGCTGTCGGACTCGAGCCACTTTGCTCGAGCCTGAGGCGCCGCTTCTGGTTTCGCGGCTTCAATAGTTTGACTCATGGGCTGTCTTTCCGGAGGGCGGGATGCTGGGGCGGGAAGATATTCAGAGTGGGCGGGCGACCTACTGGTAGAGGCGCAACGCAGAACCGTTGAGCGACTTACCGAATGAGAGTCCAGCCTTGTTGAAGTACACGTTCATAACTGAATCCGAGAACGGCACAGCGGAGATCGTCTTGGTGAGCTCCGACTCGGCGTCGGCCCAAGCGTCGCAAGCGTCGCTACCGGTCAGACCGGAAGCCTTGGTGGCTGCTGCTTCGTACGCGGGGTTGCTTGTCGACCCGAAGTTCTTGCCTGCAGCGGGAACCGGACCGGTGAAGTAGGCGGTGAAGGTGCTGGGCAGCGAGGAGTTGATCTGGACCCAGGCGATGTCCCAGGCAGAGTTGTCCTTGCCGCTCAGGATGACGTCGATGATCTTGTTCGAGTCGCCGCCGATCACCTCGACGTTTGCGCCGAGTTCGGACCACGCCGACTGAGCGAGTTCTGCTGCTGCGTTGCGCGGATCGTCTGTGCCGTCGTACACGAGACGGAGATTGAGCGGCTTTCCGTCCTTGCTTCGCTTGCCGTCAGAACCAGCGGTCCAACCTGCAGCGTCCAGTGTTGCCTTGGCGGCAGTGAGATCGAAGTCCGGAATGTTGCCTGCGACGGAGTCGTAGACGCAGGCGCGCGGTTCGACGGCGACGAGACTGGTTGCCCGGACTCCGTGTCCGGCAGTGATGACCTGAGTGAGGTCGTCGAGATTGACCGCCTGGATCAGGGCCTTGCGCACTGCGGGATCGCTGGTGGGATTACTCGCGATCTGGTTGAAGTACATCTGACCGGAAGGCAGCGGACGGCCGACCGAGTCCAGATTGGCTGCCGCGACGCGGTCCTTGTCCGGACCGGCGATCGGAGCTGCATTGAGTTCACCCGAGAGAAGCTGGTTAGCGGCGGTGCTCACGTTCGGCGACATCGCGGCGATGACCGTCTTGGGGACACCCGGGGTGTCGGAGGTCGTGTCGTCGGGGCCCCAGTTGTAGCCCTCGCGACGCTGGAACGTGTAGTGATCGTTGGCGGCGACTTCGGTGACTTCGAACATGCCGGTGCCGAGCGACTTCTTGTTCGACGCTGTCGGATCTTTCAACCCGGCCTCGCACAGGATCGGCAGGCGACCGACGTTGAGAAGCAGGAACGGGCTCGGCGCCGGAGTGGTGACCGTGACGGTGCGCGCTGCAGCGTCGGCGGTTGCAGTGGCACCGGTCGGAACGGAGGACCCGCGCAACTGTGAACCGTTGTCCGGATTGGCCACGAAGTTGATGTTGTCCGCGACGGTCTGGGAAGTCAGCGTGGATCCGTCGGTACAGGTCACCCCTTCGCGGATGGTGAAGGACGCCGAGGTCGGGGTCTCTTCCCACTTCTCGGCCAACCACGGTCCGACTTCACTGGTATCGGGATCCTGGTAGACGAGGTAGTCATAGGCCAAACGCGACAACTCTGCGGTCGCCGACGCTGCCGACATGATCGGGTTGAGTGCGCCCGGATCGGCCTGCAGGGCGAAACGGAAGGTCCCGTCCGTGGCCGGTTCACCGCCACTGGCGCCCGAGGACGTGCCTCCCGAGCCACAAGCAGACAACACAAGCGTGAGCCCTGCGGCTGCCGCAAGTGTTGGATAGGAGCGGTGTTTCATGGTGCCTCCGGGATGGAGCTGGGGCCCGAGCGAAAAACGTGAGGGCGCGATTGAGTGTTGACTGCTAAATCTTGGCGCATGACGTGACGCGCATCTCTGTCGATCCTCACGAAAATCGGGTCGATTTTCGTCCGATCCCACGAAAACCGCCTGGATCGGTGAATACCTGTCCGTATACCGACAGCGACCGGCGAAACACGACGATTTCCCCGGTCGCTACCGGCGGTCTACTGGTACAGGCGCAGGGCCGAACCGATGAAATTGCGGCCGAATGCAAGACCCGCATTGTTGAAGTAGAGAGTCGTGATCTTGTCGGCAAAAGGTACCGCCGAGTTTGCTTTGATGATCTCGGACTCAGCGTCTGCCCAAGCGGCACAAGCGTCCTCGCCCGTCAGCCCGGAAGCCTTGGTGACGGCTGCGTCGTAGGCCGGGTTGGAGATCGACGCAAAATTCATTCCCGCAGCGGGCACAGGACCGGAGAGGAAGGGGACCAGCATGCTGGGCAGCGCGACGTTGATCGGCTCCCAGACAACATCCCACGCCGTGTTGTCCTTGCCGCTGAGTGCTACATCGAGAATCTTGTTCGAGTCGCCGCTGGTGAGTTCAACGGTGGCGCCCAGGTCGTTCCACGCGTTGACCGCGACGTCGGCGGCAGCATCGGTCGCGTCACCGAACGTCTCGTACACCATCCGAATTCGGAGCGGTGTGCCGTCCTTGCTGCGCTTACCGTCCGCGCCGACCTTCCAGCCCGCAGACTCGAGAGTTGCTGCGGCTGCACTGGTATCGAAGTCCGGCAGGTTTCCGGCGACAGAGTCGTAGATGCAGGCCCGCGGTTCGATGGACACCATCGTGGTCGATCTGGTTCCGCGACCGGCCGTGAAGATCTCGGCGAGGTCGTCGAGATTGAGAGCCTGGATCAGAGCCTTGCGGACGGCAGGATCGCTCGTCGGATTGCCGGGACTGTGGTTGAAGAACATCTCGCCCGCCGGAGCAGGCTGCTTGACGGTGTCCAGGTTCGCGGCGTTCATGCGATCCTGGTCGGGGCCCGAAACTGCTGCGGCATTCAGATCACCGGACAACACCTGGTTGGCCGCTGTGCTGTTGTTCGTGATGATGGACGCGACGACATTCTTGGGTACTCCAGCCGTATCCGAGGTGGTGCCGTCCGGTCCCCAGTTGTAGCCGTCGCGCCGGACGTAGGAGTAATGATCGTTCGCGACTGCCTCTGTCATCTGGAACATGCCCGACCCGAAGGTCGTCTTGTTTGCCGCCGTCGGGTCCTTCAACCCGGCCTCGCACATGATCGGTATTCGCGCCAGGTTGAGAAGCAGGAACGGAGAGGGCTCCGGAGTCGTGACCGTCACTGTCCGCGTCGCCGGGTCGGCGGTGGCGCTCGCAGTTGCCGGTGCGTACACCCCGCGGAGAGCAGATTTGTTTGCTGCGTTGGTGATGAAATTGACGTTGTCGGCGACAGTCTGGGCAGTCAGAGCGGATCCGTCGGTACAGGTGACGCCGTCGCGAATGGTGAAGGACGCGGAAGTGGTTGTCTCTTCCCATTTCTCGGCGAGCCAGGGCTTGGTGACACCGGTATCGGGATCCGGGTGGAGCAGATAGTCGTAGCTCAGACGCGCCAGCTGGTGCGCCGGCGATGCGGCCGTCATCAGCGGATTCAGAGCGCCGGGGTCGGCCACGAGAGCCAATTTGAAGGTGCCGTCCGTGACGGGTTCACCCGAACCCGAACCCGAACCCGACGAGCCACCCGATGAGCACGCGGTCAGGGCAAGAACGGTGCCAGTTGCCGCAGCCAGCAGTGCGTAGGACCGTTGTTTCATGGTGCCTCCGGAAGGTGTAGTCCCGCCCGAGTGACGCGAGGTCTGTCGGGTCAGGAGCAATAAACGATTGCTTGAATCCTCACCCAACAAAAGGAGGAGAACATCGTCCGGATTTACGAATGTTTCGTGAGACTTGGTAGATCGCTACAACGCTGTCGGATAGAAGAGACGAAGCTGGAGCATCAGGCTGAATCGAGTTTCCGGATCATCGAGATCGATTCCGGCAATCCCGGCAAGCTTCTTGAGGCGGTATCGAAACGTGTTGACGTGGATGTGAACCAACGACGCGGCCGCCGGAATGTCGCCGAACGTGTCGAGCCAGGCTCGAAGGGTGTCCACGAGGTTGATGTCGTGAGTGCGGTCGTACTCACGCAGTACCGCGAGCGGACCCGACGCGGTCTCGTTCTCGTCCGCCAGGGCGTCGGAGAGGCGCAGAAGTAGGGAATTGATCTGCACGTCGTCGGCGCGCGCGACGGTCCGGCCCGAGGAATTCCACGTCGACCTCAGAACGCGAAGCGCTCGGTCGGCTTCGTCGCGTGACTTCTCCAGCGTCATCACGTCGGCCACTGTCGCACCGATTCCGATGACCACCGACTTTTCCGAACGGGAACGGTCTGCAAACTCCGACGCGATCCGACGCACGTAGTCGTCGTCGGTCTGGTGCCGGGTGTGTGGGATGACGGCGTAGACGGTGCCACCGATCGCTGCCGCCACCGACAACGGAAATACTTGGTCGAGATAGGTATTGAGTGTCAGGGCCAGTTGATCGACGTCGGCTTCGGCCTCCAACGATGCGCCGGCGCCGCTACGGAAGCCGGCCGCAAGTACGTTTGCTTTCGAGCGGCCGTAGCCCAGTCGCTCGGCCGCTTCCTTGGCCGAAGTGCCGCCACTCAGTAGCGTGATCACCTCGCCCAACCTCAGCCGTCGTGCGGAATCGGCGGCCAGCTTGGCGCGAAGCAAACTCATCGCGGCTACCCCCGCCGCCTCGACGAGCGTTTTCACCTGCAATTCGTTCGGCTCCTCGTCCAAGATCACCCAGATCGAACCGAGGATCTGGGATGCCGCATGTATTCGCATGCCGACCCGGGGCCTGATGCCCGGCCCGATACCCGGTAGAAATACCGGCAGGGTAGAGCCGTAGATCTTGTTGAAGTACCCCATTGACCTGAGCCGGTCGGAATAGTGCTGCGGCACTTGATGTCCGAGGACGCTCTGCTTACGTGCCTCGTCGCCGAAGGCTTGATCCGCCGAAAACGCGAGGATCCGGCTCGACTGATTCTCGATGGTGACCGGGCCGTTCAATACCTGAGCGATCGAGTTGGCAAGATCGAACAGGTCGGCGTCGGCGGCGGACGTGCGGTCCCCGTTGTTGCCGGATTCGAGGATCTCGTTGATCAGCGACGCACTTTGCAGCCAGCTTGCATCCTTGACCATTCCCAGTAGTGCGATATCGGCTTCGGCGACCGCCCGTGCGACGCTTTCGTCGACGGCCAATGGCTCCCTGACGATCAGCGCGACGGCTCCGGCCGAACCGTATTCTTTTACTGCAGTGGCAATGTCGGCCGACTCGGCCAGTCCTGCGCCGAGCACGACGGCGCCCGCACTGCCTTGCGTGACTCCGGACCCTTCGTGCAGGGTCACTCGGCTGACAGTGCGGGCGTCGTCGACGGTGTCGCCTCCGCTGAGGAACGTCATTCCCAGTCTGTCGACGATGTCGACGATCGAAACTCCCGTTGGTGTGGTCACCACCACACCTTAGGGGGAGCAGGATCGATCAGTTGGCTGGTTGCCCTGCTCAGTTGGCAGGCTGCTCGGCTACAGCTTTCTCGACGAACCGGCGGGTCTGATCGAACGCCGCGGGCACCTGGACGGAATTGGTCATGTCACTGATCTCGGACCACCGTTCGGCGACGACCTCAGGGGAGAGTGCGCCTTCGGGGATGTACACGCCCTGCGACTCTTCCATGCGAGCGATCGCGAAGACACCGGCACCAGCGCTGAGGATGGTCTTGGTCGGTGCGTCATCGGAGACCATGAACAGTGCGCCGGGTGAAATCGATTCGGGTGCAAGCAGAGCGAGAGTCTTCTCGTCGAGGAGGTCTTCGGTCATGCGGGTCGCGGCGGTCGGGGCCAGCGAGTTGACGCGGATGCCCTTGCGTTCGCCCTCGATAGCGAGAACGTTCATCAGGCCGACGACGCCGGACTTCGCGGCGCCGTAATTTGCCTGGCCGAAGTTGCCGTAAATTCCCGACGCCGACGTGGTCATGAGGATGCGTCCGTAGTTCTGTTCGACCATGTGCGGCCAGACTGCCTTGGAACAGATGACGGAACCCATCAGATGCACGTCGATGACTTTGCGGAAGTCGTCGAGCTCGGCCTTGATGAAGGACTTGTCGCGCAGGATTCCGGCGTTGTTGATCAGGATGTCCACGCGGCCCCACTTGTCCAGGGCCGTCGCGACCATGGCGGCAACGGCGTCGACGTCGGTGATGTCGCAGTGGTCCGCGATCGCCTCGCCACCCAACTCGACGATTTCCGCCACTACCTTGGCTGCTGCGGTATCAGCGCCGCCACTGCCGTTGACCGAGCCACCCATGTCGTTGACGACGACGCGTGCGCCGCGTGCGGCGAGGGCCAATGCATGCGAACGGCCGAGTCCGCCGCCTGCGCCTGTGATGATCGCTACCTTGCCGGAAAAATCCAACGACATTGGAAAACCTCTCTGATCTGGGATACTACTCAGTATTACTATGCGATAGCGTGGAAACAGTCAAGGGCCGGCAGGCAGTGCGAATGGGAGTGGAAGTCGAATGAGTAGTGATCTTCCGGACGTGCGATCCGCGATCATCACCAGCGCCGCCGACGCCTTTGCCGAAGACGGTTACGCGGCCACGACCATGGATTTGCTGGCCGATCGAATCGGGGCCACCAAAGGTCTTGTCTACTACCACTTTCGTTCGAAGTTCGACATCTACCTGGCAATCTACGAGCGCGGGATGAGCCTGCTCCGCGCGGAGGTCGAGTCTCGGATCGACGGGGCAGACAGCGGCCTCGCGCGTCTCGAAGCGATGTCGCACGCCCACCTGGTCAATCTCATGACACATCTCGGGTACCACCACACGATCCACCAAGGTGTCCGGGGCCAGATGAACTCCGCGCTCAAGCCGAGGCAACAGCAAGTCCTCGTGGAACTGAATTCGCTGCGACTCGACTACGAGAATCTGTTCGTCGACGTGATGACCGAAGGTGTCGCGGATGGTTCCATTCGTGCGAGCTCGCCGCGAATGGCGGCAAAAGTACTCCTCAGCAGTCTCAACGGCATCGACCTCTGGTACCGAAGGCGTGAAGGGCAGACTTTGGCGGAGACGGAGTCGTTGGCGGACCAGATCGTCGAACTCTTGATCGGCGGATTGCGCGCTGCGAACTGACTGAAAGCTGCATTCGTCGAGCGGGTTTCCTCCGACCGGTTCGTGCTGTCCTGCGGCTTGTCGTTCGGTTTGTCCCGCTCTGACAGTCGGGGTAGCATGTTGGCGTCGTGCGCGGACTTGCGTAGGAATTCAGGGAAGAGGAGGTGTGGCTGTAATGCGTGGCCAACCTCCGAGTACCAACTGAAGCTGTAGCCGCCCGGGTTGTTCCGGTATTTTGCTGCAGCTTCATCGTGTGTTCATCGGCTTCGGCTTTGCTGTGAAGCAAGCGTCGTCGTTCACTCTTCCCTCGAAAGCTGTTCAGCATGCGCGAATTTCGTCGTTCACGGTCGGTACTGCCACGTCGTTCCGCGGGTCTCGGTGACTCACATCCCGGGCACTCGCGTGCCGCACGCACCGTCGTCAAGGCTGCCCCGCCCGAGGCGGTGGCGCCCGTCGAATCGACCGTCGTCAACAGTGGCGTGTACCGCGACGGCGAGCGGATAGCGTCGCCGTCCACGCTGGCGGAAGCACTGTCATGCCTTCCGGATTCGCAGTCGATGGCGTGGATCGGGATGTACCGGCCCGATGACGCCCAGTTGTATGCCGCTGCACAGCATTTCGATCTCCACGAGCTGGCGGTCGAGGATGCGATTGTCGCGCACCAGCGCCCGAAGCTCGAGCGCTACGGCAAGACACTGTTCGTGGTCCTGCGTGCTGCGCGGTACCGCGACGAGACCGAGCGGGTCGAATTCGGCGAGTTGCACATCTTCTGTGGTCCGAACTTCATTCTGACCGTCCGTCACAGTGAATCGCCGGATCTCTCGGCGGTGCGGACTCGCATGGAGAACGATCCTGACCTGTTGCGGTTGGGTACCGAGGCCGTTCTCTACGCCATTCTCGACGCAGTCGTCGACGGGTACGCCCCGGTGGTGGCCGGCCTGCAGAACGACATCGACGAGATCGAAACCGAAGTGTTCAGTGGCGATCCCGGAGTTTCGCGCCGCATCTACGAACTGACCCGTGAGGTGATCGAATTCCAGCGGGCGACTCGTCCGCTGCTGGGGATGCTGCGTGGGTTGTCGGCAGGATTCGACAAGTACCACACGGACGAGGAACTCCAGCGTTACCTCCGCGACGTCACCGACCATGCGACGACTGTGGTGGAGCGGGCCGACGGATTTCGTCAGTTGCTCGGAAACATCCTCACGGTGAACGCAACTCTGGTGTCGCAGAACCAGAACGAGGAGATGCGCAATCTGACGCAGGCGAGTTACGCGCAGAACGAGGAGATCAAGAAGGTCTCGGCGTGGGCGGCAATTCTCTTCGCGCCGACGCTCATCGGAACCGTGTACGGAATGAACTTCGACGACATGCCGGAACTGCACTGGCACTTGGGCTATCCGTTTGCGCTCTCGATGATGTTCTTGACGTGTGGAAGTCTCTACACGATCTTCAAACGTCGGGGCTGGTTGTAGAAACCGCCGGCTGTAGAAAGCGCTGTGCGCCTTGCCAACCGAGATCGGTTGGCAAGGCGCACAGGTGTTTTTCGGGAGGGCGCTCGAATCAGAGCGTTGCGACGCAGACCGTGAACTTACGTTCCGGGTGCTCGAATCCCGAGTCTGCCCCCGAACCGCATTCGTCGATCGACGTGGAGTTCTGCAGGATTTCGACGACCTCGACTACATTGGTGCCGCTGGTATCCGAGCATTCGATGCGGGTGGGCTCATCCATTCCGCTGCCGAGGTCCATGCATCCGCCGACTACCCAGTCGACGTCGAGACAGACAGCGCCCTGCTCGTCACCCGCGAGGGTCTCGTAGTAGTACGAGTCGACATCGGAGGCACACTGGTCGGAGGTGGGAACCTTGGCGACCACCTTGTAGTTGGAATCCTTGCTACCGCAGTCCGCGTTGTCGATTTCCGCGGCCGTCGTGGTACCGCCGAGTTTGACGCAATCACCGATCGACACGTCGATGTCGACGTCGCCGCCGTCGTCGGAGCCCTCCTGGCCGGTGATCTTCGAGGTGGTCGGGGCCGCGGAGGTAGTGGTCGAATCGGCAACCGAGGAAGACGATTCCGCAATGGCTTTCGGCTCGATGTCGGAACCGCAACCGACGGTGAAGGCGGCGATTGCAGAAGTTGCGATCACCGCAGTGCAAAGTCGCCGGACGATTCCGGACATAAGGACCCCTTTGTTGATTCTTGGATAATTCTGTTGGTTCGTAGATTGTTCGGGACCTATTCCAATACATCGGTAGTCGAATTGCCAACCGGACTGTCAGTATGGGTAGGTGGAGCTACCCCTGATGCCGCCGCTTGCCCCGATGCTCGCGAAGGCTGCGGCCACTGTGCCGCCTCAGCCCGAGTCCGGTGACCCGACGTGGTCGTACGAGCCGAAATGGGACGGATTTCGAGCAATCATCTTTCGTGATGGTGACGAAGTGGTACTCGGGTCGCGAGGAGGAAAGGACTTGGCGCGGTACTTTCCCGAGGCGGTGGAAGCCGTCAAGTCTGAATTGCCCGAAAAATGTGTGGTGGACGGAGAACTGGTGGTTCCCCGTGAGATCGACGGTGTGACGCGCCTGAGTTGGGAAGCGCTCTCCGAGCGGATTCATCCCGCCGCGAGTCGCGTCGCATTGTTGTCGGAACAGACGCCCGCGCAATTTGTCGGGTTCGATTTACTGGCGCTCGGGGATCGCGACGTCTCGATCGAGGACTTCGGTGTGCGACGTGCGTTGCTCCTCGATTGCGTCGGTGGCGGGCCGAGTTGCCACGTCACTGCAGCGACGGCCGACAGCACCGAAGCAATGGCCTGGTTCGAGACCTTCGAAGGCGCGGGTCTCGACGGGGTTGTCGCCAAGAAGCTGGCGGGACCGTACCTGCCGAACAAACGCGAGATGATCAAGGTGAAACACGCCAGGACCGCGGATGTCGTACTGCTGGGCTACCGTCCCCACAAGAGCCAGCCGGGTATCGGGTCGATGCTTCTTGGTCTGTACGACGGTTCCGAATTGAAGATGGTCGGTGGCGCTTCTGCTTTCACCGCGGCGCGGCGGATCGAGTTGTTGGCCGACCTCGAACCGTTGCGCCTCGGGGACGACGTAGTGGCCGAGGGGGAGGCCAGCCGGTGGAGATCGGCCGCAGACCGCTCCTGGATTCCGCTTCGTCCTGAGCGGGTGCTCGAAGTGGCGTACGACCAGATGGAAGGGGAACGCTTTCGACACGCCGCGCGGTTCCTGCGCTGGCGTCCGGACAGGGTGCCCGACGAATGCACATTCGATCAGTTGGAGGTTCCGGTGCGATACGACTTCGCGGATGTACTTGCAGGCGGTAAGTGATGGCGAGCCCGGCAGAGGAACTGGACGTCGACGGGATCGCGGTCCGGTTGTCGAGCCCGGACAAGATCTACTATCCGCAGTTGGGTGAGGACGGCGGAACCAAGCGGCATCTTGTCGAGTACTACCGAACAGTGGCACTGCAGGGTGCAGCGTTGCGTGCGCTCCGAGATCGGCCCACACATCTTCAGCGGTTCCCCGACGGCATCGAGGGCGAAGAGGTCTACCAGAAGCGGCTTCCGGCGAAGCGGCCAGAGCACGTCGAATCCTGCGAGGTCACGTTTCCGTCGGGTCGCAAGGCCGACGTCCTTCGAGTGCGCCGTGCTGCGAACATCGTGTGGGCTGCCAATCTCGGTACCGTCACGTTTCATCCGTGGGCCGTGCGGTGCCCGGACACCGACCATCCGGACGAGCTCCGCATCGATCTCGATCCGCAACCGGGGACCGGGTTCGACGAGGCCGTAGCGATAGCGGACGAAGTCCTTCGTCCGCTACTCGACGAGTTGGGATTGGAAGGATTCCCCAAGACTTCCGGTGGCCGAGGCCTTCACGTCTACATCCCGCTCGAAGCGCGCTGGGATTTTGTCGAGGTCCGTCACGCGGGTATCGCGCTTGCTCGCGAAGTCGAGCGTCGTAGTGCCGACCGCGCCACCACGGCATGGTGGAAGGAAGAGCGGGGGGAGCGAATCTTCATCGATTTCAATCAGAATGCCCGCGACCGGACCATCGCGGCGGCGTACTCAGCCCGTAAGACTCCGATCGCAACAGTGTCGACGCCGGTGACCTGGGACGAACTGCGCGACGTGCATCCGGACGACTGCACCATTGCCACGGTTCCCGGCCTGCTCGCCGACCGTGGTGATCCGATGGAAGCGATGCACGACAAGGCCTTTGCCCTCGACGTTCTGCTGGAGATGTGGGAGAGGGATCTGGCGGCAGGACTGGGCGATCTGCCGTACCCCCCGAACTATCCCAAAATGCCCGGTGAACCCAAACGTGTTCAACCGAGCAAGGACCGAGATAGGAAGAACAAAGACGGGTAGCGTCAGAGGCGGACATATCGGGTAATTCGATTAGACGTCGAATGTACGGTCACGTCGAATGCACTGTGGGGGTTGGATATGGATCGCCGGAAACAGCGAGCAGCAGGTTTGGCGGCGGGCGGCATCGTTCTGGCCGCCTTCGGATTGTCTCTCGGCAGCGGAACGGCCGCTGCTGCGACGTTGGATTGTTCGGCGCGCGGCCAAGATCAGACGATCGTCGACGGGTCATCCGCATGCCGAGCGGTGGCCGATCCCTCCAGTTATGCGATTTCGCACGTGGAGGGTGACGGCGTCGGCGTCGCAGATTCACGCGACGGCGGCAGGTCTGCAGGCGTGGGGCTCTTCGGCGGCGTCGCTGCCGCCGAGTCGCGCGGTGGAGTGCTTGCTGCCATTGCGTACGGCCCCGGTTCGCTCGCACTCGGCCGCACCGATTCCTCACCCTTTGCCGTGGTGCTCAGCGGACCAGGAGGCAGAGCGGCGGTGGGTGACGAGGACGTCGGAGCCATCTGCTCAGGCGGACCCACCCTTGTTTTCAACATTGCCACAGGTCAGGGATGTTTCAGTGACGGCACTTCGACGTGGGTCACCCCGTGAGTGCACCCCGGTCCTGAACCCCTTGCGTGACAGTGGTCACAATGGTGTCAAGCTCCCGCCACCGATCCGGTGACCGGACAACTTGAATCAGTGGGGATCGGAGGACGCGATGACTCCCAATGCACGACGGGGTTCGCTCGCCCGGGTGGAGGTGCCTTCGCGCACCGAGCTGTACGTGGACCGGCGATTCCTTCCCCTGGCCGACCGCTTCTTCGCGATGTATCGCCAACCGCAACAAGGCGGCGGCGCGCTGGTCGTGTACCTGGGCGGCGAGAAAGTGCTCGACATCTGGGCCGGCAATGCCGACCGTGATAGGCGCTGGGACCACGACACGGTGTCGCTGTCCTTCTCGACGGGCAAAGGCGTAGCCAGCACAGTCGTTCATCGACTCGCCGAACGCGGGCTCATCGACTACGACGCTCCGGTCGCCCAGTACTGGCCCGAATTCGCAGCGGCAGGCAAGGACAAGATCACCGTCCGCGAACTGATGTCACATCGAGCGGGTCTTCACCGAGTGCGTGGACTGATGCCGCATCCTCTCGACCTGATGGACTACGACGCCGTCGTTGCCGCCTTGGCTGCCGAGAAGCCGGATCCGCGTCGGCTCCGAGGCCCCGGCTATCACGCTGTGACTTACGGGTGGTTGGTAGCCGAACTTGTAGCCAGGGTGTCCGGCCAGCCGTTCATCGACGTCGTGCAAGCGGAAATAGCGAAGCCTCTCGGAGTCGACGAATTCTGGTATCGCGTACCCGAAACCGAGCGTCCACGAATTGCGAAGCTGTTCCCGCACATCAACCCTGCGGGGCTGAACTGGGCCTTCGCCTCGACCGTGCTCTCACACGTCGGTCCGACTCGCGGACTTGCGGAGGCCGCGATGCCCGACGGTTTCGACGTCATGGTGCGCAACCCGGCTGTCAACGACGCAGTGATGCCGGGGTGGAACGGCGTGTTCAGCGCCCGTGCGCTCGCGAAGATGTACGGCGCCATCGCGAACGGCGGCGTGATCGACGGGAAGCGGTTCCTGAAGGAGTCGACCATCGACCAGATGTCGACCATCCAGACTCGCGATCGGGACTACGTGCTCGCGGTGCGGCCCAACTGGACTCTCGGTTACCACCCGCCGATCATTGCCGCGCGGCGGCAGCCGCGGAATGCGATAGGCCACTACGGAGTCGGCGGTTCAGGAGCGTATGCGGACCTGTCCAGCGGACTCTCGCTCGGTTTCACCACCAACAGGTTGGGTAGTGCTGTGACAGCTCTCGGTGATCTTCGCCTTGCGAGGCTCGGCGCCGAGGCGCAGGAGTTGGTTCGTCGAATCTGACACGAAGGGAATGCCATGAGCAGCAACGTGTACCGGGTGACCGAGATCGTCGGCTCGTCCACCGAGAGCAGTGACGCGGCAATTCGCACCGCCATCGCTCGGGCGAACGAGACGGTGCGCAACCTCGAATGGTTCGAGGTGGTGGAAACTCGCGGCCACATCGAGAACGGCGCCGTGGCGCACTTCCAGGTCACATTGAAGGTCGGCTTCCGGCTCGACGGCGACGAATCCTGAACCGTCCTTCATGAGTGTTGATCTCACGGCGGCCGTCGGGTTCATGGCGGGACATGCCCGGACTCTCGATCGGCATCGACTGAATCTGATTCTCGGACAGGGTGACCCGGCCGCGGCTTTTTCGGCCGTGGACGGTTATCGCAACCCTGACGGCGGGTACGGCTGGGGACTCGAACCGGATCTCCGCTCGGCAACCAGCCAACCGGGCGGAGCGCTGCATGCCTTCGAAGCCTTTGCCGACATCGGAACGCCGACGCCCAGAGCGGTCGAGCTGTGCGATTGGTTGCAGACCAATTCGCCGGCAGGCGGCGGTTTACCGTTCGCCTTCCCGATCTCCGACCCGGCTGGTTGTGCACCCTTCTGGGTGGACGCCGATTCGACGGCGCCGTCGTTGCAGATCACCAGCATCGTGTGTGCTGCAGCGGCTCGCGTCGCCGAATTCGACGAGGCCGTCGCCGAACATCCGTGGTTCGCCTCTGCCGTTCGATATTGCCTCGACGCGATCGCCGGGGCGGATTCTCTGCATGCCCTCGAGTTGGCCTTTGCCTTGCAGTTTCTCGACGCGGTACACAGTTCGAACCCCGAGGTGTCGTCGTTGGTGAATGCTCTGGGTAAACGAATCCCGGCCGACGGCTTGGTGCACGTGGACGGGGGAGCTGAGGGCGAATTCATGCGGCCCCTCGATTTCTCACCGCTTCCCGGCGGGCCGACCCGCGCGTTGTTCGATGCGGCGGTGATCGACTCCGAACTGTCGGCACTCGCTGCGAGGCAACACGACGACGGCGGCTGGGCGGTGGATTTCGACAGCTATTCGCCCGCCGCGGCGTTGGAATGGCGAGGTCACGCCACCGTGCAGGCGGTATGGCTGCTGAAGCGCAATGGGGTGATCTGAAAACGATTCTCGCGCCAAATTGGAACACGTTATAGTCTGGGAATCAGTTCGTGCTTCGTGTTTCAGGGATAGGGGAATGTCATGGCGTATGTGATCACGCAGCCGTGCTGCAACGACGCCTCGTGTGTTGACGTGTGTCCGGTCAATTGCATTCACCCGACACCGGACGAAGCTCCGTTCGCGACCACCGAAATGCTCTACATCGATCCCGACACCTGCATCGATTGTGGTGCGTGTGTGGACGAATGCCCGGTCGAGGCGATCTTCCCGGACAACGAACTCGACGAGGACGACGCGCCGTATCTGCAGATGAACGCGTCGTACTTCGAGAAGCATCCGATGGGCCCGGACTGGCCCGAGCCGATCACGATGGCCAAGATCGATCCCGAGCTCGGAACGCTGAAAGTGGCGATCGTCGGATCCGGCCCGGCCGCCTGTTACGCGGCGATGGAACTGACCGGCAAGCCGCGCGTCGAGGTCGACATGTTCGATCGACTTCCCACTCCCTACGGATTGGTGCGCGCCGGCGTGGCGCCGGACCATCCCGGAACCAAAGGCGTCACCGACCAGTTCCGCGCCGTCGTCGCGAAGAAGACTGTGCGCTGCCACTTCAACGTCGAGGTGGGCACCCACATCTCGCATTCGGAACTCTTGGACCATCACCACGCAGTGATCTACGCGGTGGGCGCTGCCGGGGATCGCAAGCTCGAGATCCCAGGCGAGGATCTGCCGGGAAGTCACGCTGCCACCGAGTTCGTCGCCTGGTACAACGGCCACCCGGGATATGCCGATCGGATTTTCGATCTGTCCGGCGAGCGAGCGGTGATCGTCGGAAACGGCAACGTCGCACTCGACGTCGCACGCATCCTGGTGACCGACCCTGACCAGCTTGCGAAGACGGACCTCGCCGAGCATGCATTGGAAGCTCTGCGTGACAGCAAGATTCGTGAGGTCGTCATTCTCGGGCGTCGCGGGCCGGCGCAGGCCGCGTACACCAATCCCGAACTGTTGGCGCTAGGACAGATGGCGAACGTGGACGTAGTCGTCGACCCGATCGAAGCCGAACTCGACGAGGCCAGTCAGGCGTTCGTGGACAGCGATGCCGCCGAGCCGTCCGTCCTGCTCAAGGTCAAGCAGGCGCAGGAATTTGCTTCACGTACCGCGGATCCTTCTCGCAAGCGGATCGTTCTCCGGTTCCTCACCTCTCCCGTCGAGATCCTCGGCGACGGTGCAGTCTCACAGGTGCGGATCGTGAAAAACGAATTGGTGGCAACGCCGACCGGTCAGCTCTCCGCCCGGCCTACCGAAACCGAGGAGACGATCGACACCTCCCTGGTGCTTCGGTCGGTCGGATACCGCGGCACACCGATGGCCGACTTGCCCTTCGACGACGCTCGCGGCGTGATCCCTAACGAGAACGGCAGAGTGATCGACACCGAGACCGGCACGCCGATCCCGGGTGTCTACGTCGCGGGTTGGATCAAGCGCGGACCGACTGGCGTGATCGGCACCAACAAGTACTGCTCCGCCGAGACCGTGTCGATGATCTTCGACGACTTCGCTGGTGGACGCCTCGCAACCCCCGCCGAGGATGCCGACAAGTTGCAGGTTCTGCTGGCAGACCGGTCGCCGGATCAGGTGGACTATCAAGGGTGGCAGCGTATCGACAAGGCAGAACGCGCATCCGGTGCCGCCGCCGGGCGACCGCGAACCAAACTCATCTCCATCGAATCCATGTTGGCGGCTGCCCGCAGCGAGGGATAGCAACGTTTGGGCGAACATCCGAATTGCTCGATTGCCGCTTTTGTGTGTTAATGACTATGGAAATGTGCGGTTTGCTCTCTTTGGCGTGCTCGGGTGTGTAGGTGTGCTCCCAGCGGGTGCGTCCGAATGTGCATCGGCATCGGTACCAGGCGGGTATCGATGCCGGCCGCGCAAAATCCACGTGAGTACGTGGTCAGTCGAGCGAAGGTAGTGACATGGGCAGCAAACAGGGTCGTCGGACGTCACGGGTTGCCGTGGCAATCGTCGGAGCGGTGGCTGCCGGCCTTGCTCTCGCCGGACCTTCCGCGGCCGTTCCTCTCTTCCCCGGTGGACCGGACATTCCTTTGCCCGTCATTCCAGGGGTGCCGTACCTCGATCCGGCGATTCCGGTTCCGGGCATCCCGGGTACACCGATTCAGGCGCCCATCGGCGCTCCCAACTTCTCCGCGCCTTCGCTCAACCCGTCTGCCGGTGAGACAGTCGGTATCGCACAGCCGATCATCATTCGTTTCAACGAGGCGGTCGGCGACCGTGCCACGGCTGAACGCGCTATTCGCGTAACCACCGATCCTCCGGTCGAGGGCAGCTTCTACTGGATCAACGACAGCCAGGTCCGTTGGAAGCCGGCACAGTTCTGGCCGGCGAACATCTCCGTGACCGTCGACGCCGGTGATTCGCACTCCACGTTCAACATCGGTGACGCACTCGTCACCGTCGCGGACGACAACACCAAGCAGGTCACCGTCACCCGCAACGGCGAGGTCGTGCGCACCATGCCGACGTCGTTCGGCAAGCCGGGCCACGAAACACCGAACGGCACGTACATCGTCGGCGAGCAGCTGCGCGACATGTACATGGATTCGTCCACGTACGGAGTTCCGATCGATTCTCCCGAGGGATACCGGACCTACGTCGAGTACGCGACGCGAATTTCCTACAGTGGCATCTTCGTTCATGCAGCTCCGTGGTCGGTTGCGCAACAGGGATTCACCAACGTCAGCCACGGCTGCCTCAACGTCAGCACCGAGGACGCCAAGTGGTTCTTCGAGAACGCAGGCAAGGGCGACCCGGTGATCGTGCAGAACACCGCAGGTGGAGTCCTCAGCGGCGCCGACGGATTGGGTGACTGGAACCGCTAGACACAGTCGACGAAGGCCCTGCGCGAGAAGTATTCGCGCAGGGCCTTTTTCGTGTCGCGTTCAACTCGAGTGTCTTGTACGTTCACCATTCATTCGTTGCGGGCGGTCAGACTGCCTCAGTGAGATCGAGTCCGGAAAGAACGCTGCCCACTTCAGGCAAGCCAGGTCTGTGGGGCAGACCATGGCGTGACTACGCGCTCTTTGCGCTCTTGGTAGGTCCCAATCTCGCGTTGTTGATCTTGTTCACTTATCGCCCGCTGGTGGACAACATCCGACTTTCTTTCTTCGACTGGAACATTGCGGACCCGAAGGCGACGTTCATCGGGCTGAGCAATTACCGCGAGTGGTTCGGACGAAGCGACACCTGGCAGATCGTCACCAACACAGTGGTATTCACGTTGGTCACCGTTGTGGGTTCGATGGTCATCGGTTTGGCGTTGGCCATGCTGCTCGATCGCAAGCTCGTCGGGCGAAACCTGGTCCGGTCGGCCATCTTCGCGCCGTTCGTGATCTCCGGTGCAGCGATCGGTGTCGCGTTTCAGTTCGTCTTCGACCCCAACTTCGGTCTGATCCAGGATCTCCTGCACCGTGTCGGACTCCAATCGCCCGACTTCTATCAGGATCCCCACTGGGCGCTGTTCATGGTGACCGTGACGTACATGTGGAAGAACCTCGGCTACACGTTTGTCATCTACCTTGCTGCGCTGCAAGGAGTTCGGCAGGAGTTGAACGAAGCTGCCGAAATCGACGGCGCCAAGCCGTGGACCAAGTTCCGCCGGGTTCTCCTGCCTCAGTTGCGCCCGACGACGTTCTTCCTCTCCATCACCGTCATGCTCAACTCGCTCCAGGTCTTCGACATCATCAACGTCATGACCCGAGGTGGCCCGCTGGGGACAGGGACGACGACCATGGTCTACCAGGTGTACAACGAGACGTTCCGAAACTTCCGGGCGGGCTACGGCGCGACGGTTGCGACCATCATGTTCCTGATCCTGCTGATCATCACCGTCTACCAGGTTCGTGCCATGGATCGGGGAGAAGAGAAATGACAGCGGTAGAGGAAAAGAAAAGCGCTGCTCCGACTTCCGTCGTCCGGCCCGGCCCGGACCGCAGGAACGTGGACCGGCGTGAGGTCGGCGTGAAGGTCCTCGGGTACGCGGCAATGGTGATCGCCCTGATCATCATCGTCCTGCCGCTCTACTGGATCGTGATGACCTCGTTCAAGGAGCGGCCGGAGATCTACACTCAGCCGGCAACGTGGTGGCCGTCGTCGCTGCATCCCGAGAACTACTCCGAAGCAACAACATCGGTCCCGTTCTGGATGTTTCTGCGGAACTCGATAGTCATCACGACGATTCTGTCCGCGGCGAAGTTCGTTCTGGGCACTCTCAGTGCGTACGGGTTGGTGTTCCTGCGTTTCCCGGGGAAGAACTTCGTCTTTCTCGGCATCATCGCCGCCTTGATGGTGCCGAATCAGATCACCGTGATCTCGAACTACGCACTCGTGGCAGAGTGGGGCTGGCGTAACACGTTCCAGGGCATCATAGTTCCGCTCGCGGGTGTAGCCTTCGGTACGTTCCTCATGCGCAACCACTTCCTCTCGATTCCTTCGGAGATCATCGAGGCGGCGCGGATGGACGGCGCCGGTCACTGGCGGCTTCTCCGGCGCGTGGTGCTCCCCGTTTCCGGACCCACGATGGTGGCGTTCGGCATCATCACGGTGGTCAACGAGTGGAACGAGTACCTGTGGCCGTTCCTTATGTCCGACGATTCCTCGGTAGCGCCGCTGCCGATCGGATTGACCCAGCTGCAGAACAACGACGGACTCACCAACTGGGGTCCGGTCATGGCAGGAACGGTGCTGACGATGCTGCCGATTCTGGTGATTTTCCTTGTGCTGCAACGACACATGATCAAGGGCCTCACCTCCGGTGCGGTCAAGGGCTGACAGCTTTTCCCGTCACATTTCTTTTTCGAGGAGCAGTAATGGCAAACATGAACAGGCGCGGATTCTTGAGCCTCGGCGGTGCAATCGCCGCCGGCGCCGCACTCACCGCGTGCGCGGGTTCCGGCGGGTCGAGCGCTGATGCTGCGGGAACATCCGGTGCGTCGGGTGATTCCAACACCATCACCTTCTGGTCGAACCACCCGGGTAAGTCCACCGACGTGGAGAAGGAACTGATCAACCGCTTCCAGACCAAGTACCCGGACCTGAAGGTCAACTTGGTGGACGGCGGCAAGAACTACGAAGAGGTGGCACAAAAGTTCAACGCTGCCCTCTCCGGCGGAGATGTGCCCGATGTGGTTGTGCTCTCGGATGTCTGGTGGTTCAACTACGCACTTGCCGGAGCGATCGAGCCGCTCGACGGACTCTTCTCCGAGGTGGGCGTCGACTCGGCCGACTACGTCGATTCACTGCTCGCCGACTACCTGTTCCAGGGCAAGCACTACGCGCTTCCCTACGCGCGGTCGACGCCGTTGTTCTACTACAACAAGGCGGTCTGGTCGCAGGCCGGTCTTCCCGACCGTGGGCCGGCGACGTGGCAGGAGTTCGACGAGTGGGGACCAGAGCTGCAGAAGGTCGTGGGCAACGGCAAATTGGCACACGGGTGGGGCAACGCGAAGGATTACCTGGGCTGGACCTACGAAGGCCCCATCTGGACCTTCGGCGGATCGTACTCCGACCAGTGGAATCTGCAGCTCGACAACGAGAAGACCATTGCTGCAGGTCAATTCCTCTCCAGCATGATTCACGACAAGAAGTACGCCGCGGTCTCCACCGACATCGCCAACGAATTCGGTACGGGCATCCTGGCGTCGACCATCGCGTCCACGGGTGACCTCTCCGGCATCAAGAAGACTGCGAACTTCGACTTCGGTACCGCTTTCCTCCCGGCAGTGGACGGAACTCCCGGTTGCCCCACCGGCGGCGCCGGACTTGCCATCCCGTCCAAGATCTCCGATCAGCGTAAGAAGAACGCGCTCAAGTTCATCGACTTCATCACCAACGGTGAGAACACGGCGTACTTCTCGCAGAACGTCGGCTACATGCCGGTCCGCAAGTCGGCAACCTCGGAGCCGAGCATGAAGGCGTTCCTCGACGCGAACCCCAACTCCCGTACCGCCGTGGATCAGCTTTCGCGTACGCGCTCGCAGGACTACGCACGCGTGTTCGTCCCGGGTGGGGATCAGATCATCGGCACGGGACTCGAGCAGATCGCTCTCCAGAAGGCCGACGTCGCATCGACATTCGCCGGCGTTGCCACCCAGTTGCAGCAGATCATCGACCGGCAGATCACCCCCAAGCTGCCGAAGTAGTAGGAGAGAGCACTCATGGCCAACGTGCAATTCGCGGGAGTCACGCACCGCTACGAAGGAACCGATCGACCGGCGGTCGACCGTCTCGACCTCGACATCACCGACGGTGAGTTCCTGGTACTCGTAGGACCTTCCGGTTGCGGTAAGTCCACCAGCCTGCGAATGCTCGCCGGTCTCGAATCCGCGTCGGACGGCCGGATCGAGATCGGCGGCACGGACGTCACGCATCTCGCGCCGCGAGCACGTGACGTCGCCATGGTGTTTCAGAGTTACGCGCTGTACCCGAACATGACCGTCGAGCAGAACATGGGTTTTGCGCTCCAGAACGCGGGAGTGGGAAAGTCCGAACGGCGCGAGCGGGTACTCGAGGCAGCACGGATGCTTGAACTCGAACCGCTGCTCGGACGTAAACCGGCAAAGTTGTCCGGTGGGCAACGTCAGCGAGTTGCCATGGGTAGGGCCATCGTTCGCCATCCCAAGGTGTTCTGCATGGATGAGCCGCTCAGCAATCTGGACGCCAAACTACGCGTGAGCACGCGGTCGCAGATCGCTGCCTTACAGCGTCGACTCGGCACCACGACGGTCTACGTCACCCACGATCAGGTCGAGGCGATGACGATGGGGGACCGGGTGGCGGTGATGCTGGACGGTCGTTTGCAGCAGGTGGCGAAGCCGCGGGAACTTTACGACAACCCCGTCAACACCTTTGTGGCCGCCTTCATCGGATCGCCCGGCATGAACCTGATCGAAGCGCCGGTCGAGGGTACCGTCGCAGTGCTCGGTGACCTGCGGATTCCGCTGCCCACCGGGGCGTCCGAGCGGGAGCGGGTCGTCGTGGGAGTGCGTCCCGAGTCGTGGGATCTGGTGGGAGCGTGGCGAAAGGGCTCGCTGGCCGTGGATGCCGACCTGCTTGAAGAGCTGGGCGCCGAATCGTTCGTCTATGCAAAGGGTGCCCCGGATTCGCAGTGGCAGAGCCGATCCGGCCGAATTGTCATTCGCGTCGATCGGAAGATGTCGGTGGCACCGGGGGAGTCGCTTCATCTGCTGCCCAAGGCCGGCGAGGTGTACTTCTTTTCCGCGGAGACCGGGGTACGTCTGTAGCGATACTGTGTGCGGCATGACCGTCGCACGTTCGCTATTGCTGTTCGTACTCGCCGCGCTGCTCGAGATCGGGGGCGCGTGGTTGGTGTGGCAGGGAATTCGCGAGCACAAGGGCTGGATCTGGGTAGGGCTCGGCGTCATCTCGCTCGGTCTCTACGGTCTGGTCGCGACCATGCAACCCGATGCGAACTTCGGGCGCATCCTCGCCGCGTACGGCGGGATCTTCGTAGCGGGTTCACTGCTGTGGGCGGTGGTGATGGACGGATTCCGCCCGGATCGTTTCGACATCGCCGGTGCGCTGATCTGTCTGGTCGGCGTCGGGGTGATCATGTACGCCCGGTAGGGCCTTCGGCCCCGTGCGCGCTCAGGGAGTCCAGGGGGTCCTTAAGCGCGCACAGGGGCTTGCCCTTGCTACCAGATCTTCACACGCTTCTCCGGCTCCAAATACAGTGCGTCACCGGGCTTGACGTCGAACTCCTCGTGGAACGTGTCGAGGTTGCGGACGACGCCGTTGCACCGGAACTCCGGCGGCGAGTGGGGGTCGACGGCCAGACGGCGAAGCGCTTCGGCCTCACGGGCCTTCGTGCGCCATACCTGCGCCCACCCGAAGAACACGCGCTGCAGACCGGTGAGTCCGTCGATGACCGGAGGTTCGGTACCTTCGGTCGCGATCTTGTACGCCGCGATCGCGATCGACAGCCCGCCGAGATCGCCGATGTTCTCGCCGATCGTGAATTCACCGTTGACGTGGTGGCCCGGCAGTTCCTTGGGCTCGAACTCGTTGTACTGCTCGATGAGAGCCTTTGTGCGCTTGCCGAATTCGCTACGATCCTCGTCGGTCCACCAGTCGACCATGTTGCCGTCGCCGTCGTACTTGGCGCCCTGATCGTCGAAGCCGTGCCCGATCTCGTGGCCGATGACGGCGCCGATACCCCCGTAGTTGGCGGCATCGTCGGCTGCGGCGTCGAAGAACGGCGTCTGGAGAATGGCTGCGGGGAACACGATTTCGTTCATGCCCGGGTTGTAGTAGGCGTTGACGGTCTGCGGCGTCATGAACCACTCGTCACGGTCCACGGGGCCACCCAGCTTGGCCAGGTCACGGTCGTACTCGGCGGCGTATCCACGACGGTAGTTGCCCACCAGGTCGGTAGCCGAGATATCGAGACCGGCGTAGTCGCGCCACTTGTCGGGGTAACCGATCTTCGGGGTGAACTTCTCGAGCTTGGCCAATGCGGCCTCACGAGTCTGCGGGCTCATCCACTCGAGGTCGGAGATGTTGCGGCGGTACGCCTCCTGTAGGTTGGCGACCAGTTCCAGCATGCGGGTCTTCGCCTCAGCGGGGAAGTGACGGTCGACGTAGAGCTTGCCGACGGCCTCGCCGAGCAGATCCTGAACCAGGCTGACCCCGCGCTTCCAGCGCTCACGGTTCTCTTCGGTACCCGAGAGCGTGGTGCCGTAGAAAGCGAAGGTCTCGTCGACCAGCGCGGAATGCAGGTAGGGGGAGCGAGCGTGCAGCACCTTCCACGCCGCCCATGCCTTCCAGTCGTCGAGTGACTCCGACGCCCAGAGTGCGGTGAAGGTGTGCAGGAAATCGGGCTGACGGACCACGATCTCGGCGAACTTCTCCGAATCGGCGCCGAGACCGGACAGCCATGCCGCCCAGTCCAAACCGGGGTTCTGCTCGGTCAGTTCCTCGAAGCCCACGAGGTTGTAACTCAGATCTGCGTCACGACGCTTGACGACGTCCCAATGCCCGGCCGCGATCTTCTTCTCGAGTTCGAACACACGCTGTGCATCGTAGCCGACGCCGGCGAGGGTGAACATCTTGTCGATGTGCGCGACGTACTTCTCGCGGATCTCCGCGTAGTTGTCCTCGCGGTAGTACGACTCGTCGGGCAGGCTGATTCCCGACTGGCTGAAGTGGATCAGGTACCGCTCGGAATTCTTGGCATCGGTGTCGACGTAATGCGAGATGGCACCGCCGACGCCGACGCGCTGGTGGCGTCCGATCACGGTGGCCAACGACGACCGGTCCGGCGCATCGGCGACGGCGTCCAGCTCGTCGTCGATGGGGCTGAGGCCCGCGGCCTCCACGGCGTCGGCGTCCATGAAGCTCGAGTACAGGTCGCCGATGCGCTGTGCATCGGTACCGGCGGCAGAGTTGGACTCCGCGGCTTCGGTGATGATGGTCTGTACGTCTTCTTCGGCCTTGTCGTAGAGCGTCCGGAAGGCCCCGTCGACTGCGCGGTCTGCCGGAATCTCGTATTCGGCGAGCCATTTTCCGTTGACGTGGACGAACAGATCGTCCTGCGCCCGTGTGTCGCCGTCGAGGTGGGTGAGGTCGATGCCTGAGCGATGAGCCGTGGTCATTTCTCCATCCTTACACGATCATGACGAACTGCTCGGTGTGTGCGTGATCGCTCCACACCCCAGTTCATCTCTTGTGCTGGGCAACGTCGGTACCGCATGGCACGATCGAATACGTGACCAGCAGACCTGCCGCAGATCCGCACCTGCAGGACCTCGCGCGACTACGACGCGTGCGTGACCGTATCGACCGGGAGTACGCGCGGCCTCTGGACGTGGAGGCGCTCGCGCGGGGAGTGAACATGTCTGCGGGGCATCTCAGTCGCCAATTCCGTCAGGCGTACGGCGAACCGCCGTACGCATACCTGATGACCAGGCGAATCGAGCGCGCAATGGCGTTACTGCGCCGCGGGGACCTCAGTGTCACGGACGTCTGCTTCGAAGTCGGCTGCAGCTCTCTCGGCACTTTCAGCAGTAAGTTCACCGAATTGGTAGGGGTCCCGCCCAGCGTCTATCGGCGCGAGGCCGAGCAGTCGACGGCTGGAATGCCGTCCTGCGTGTCCAAACAAGTCACCAGACCGATCAGGAATCGAGAAGCGCAGAACCCACAACCGCAATTAACGTGATCGCCATGGACATCACCATTCACTCGAGTTTCCTTCCGCAGGACGACCCTGACGCCGCCCTGAACTTCTACCGCGACACCCTCGGCTTCGAGGTGCGCAACGACGTCGGCTACGACGGGATGCGTTGGATCACGGTGGGGCCGCCCGGCCAGCCCGGCACCTCCATCGTGTTGCATCCGCCGGCCGTCGATCCCGGAATCACCGACGACGAGCGCCGCACCATCATCGAGATGATGGCCAAGGGCACGTACGGCGGACTTCTTCTGGCCACCAAAGATCTGGACGATACGTTCGAGCGGCTTCAGGCCGGCGACATCGACGTCGTCCAGGAACCGACCGAGCAGCCGTACGGCGTTCGCGATTGCGCCGTCCGCGACCCAGCGGGAAACCTGATCCGTATTCAAGAACTGCGCTGAGCCCGTCAACTGCGCTGAGACCGTCAACTGCGCTGAGACCGTCGGCGATCGACTGACAGATGGAGACACGATGACTGCCCTGCACACTGCAGACAGCCACGATTTGATCCGCGTGCAAGGCGCGCGGGTGAACAATCTCGAAGACATCAGCGTGGAGATCCCGAAGCGGAGGCTGACGGTATTCACCGGCGTCTCCGGTTCGGGAAAGAGCTCGCTGGTGTTCAGTACGATCGCCGCGGAATCGCAGCGGATGATCAACGAGACCTACAGCGCTTTCGTTCAAGGATTCATGCCGACGCTCGCGCGGCCGGACGTCGATGTTCTCGACGGCCTGACCACCGCGATCATCGTCGATCAACAGCGGATGGGCGTCGACCCGCGCTCGACAGTCGGAACCGCCACCGACGCCAACGCGATGCTCCGCATCTTGTTCAGCCGTCTCGGAAAGCCTCACATCGGTTCGCCTCAGGCGTTTTCGTTCAACGTGGCCTCGATCTCCGGAGCAGGCGCGGTCACGATGGAACGCGGCGGACGTCAGACGAAAGAGCGTCGTAGCTTCAAGATCACCGGCGGCATGTGTCCGCGATGTGAGGGACGAGGGGCGGTCAACGATTTCGATCTGACCGCGTTGTACGACGACACCAAGTCGCTCAACGAGAGTGCGATCACGGTCCCCGGCTACAGCATGGAGGGTTGGTACGGCCGGATCTACCGCGGCTGCGGTTTCTTCGATCCCGACAAGCCGATCAAGAAGTACACCAAGAAGGAACTGAACGATCTGCTCTACAAAGAGCCGACCAAGATCAAGGTCGAAGGCATCAACCTGACGTACACGGGTCTGATTCCGCAGATTCAGAAGTCGTTCCTCGCCAAGGACGTCGACGCGATGCAGCCCCACATCCGGGCATTCGTCGAGCGGGCGATCACGTTCACCACCTGCCCCGAATGTGACGGGACGCGGCTGAGCGAGGGCGCGCGGTCGTCGAAGATCAAGGACGTCAACATCGCCGACGCCTGCTCGATGCAGATCAGCGATCTCGCGGAATGGGTCAGCGGTCTGAAGGAACCATCGGTCGCGCCTTTGCTCACGACGCTCGGCGAAACGCTCGACTCCTTCGTGGAGATCGGACTCGGCTACCTCAGCCTCGACCGTCCGTCGGGAACGCTGTCCGGTGGTGAAGCTCAGCGCACCAAGATGATTCGGCACCTGGGTTCCTCGCTCACCGACATCACGTATGTATTCGACGAGCCCACTACCGGCCTGCATCCGCACGACATCGCGAGGATGAACGATCTTCTGCTGCGCCTGCGGGACAAGGGCAACACCGTGCTCGTTGTCGAGCACAAGCCGGAGACGATCGTGATCGCCGATCACATCGTCGACCTCGGGCCAGGCGCGGGTAGCGCCGGTGGAAACGTCTGCTTCGAGGGCACAGTCGATGGCTTGCGAGCCAGCGATACGGTCACCGGGCGTCACTTCGACGACCGGGCCGCCCTCAAGGAGACCGTGCGGGAGTCCACCGGAGCAATCGAGATTCGTGGAGCGAACTCACACAACCTCCAAGATGTAGATGTCGACGTACCGCTCGGTGTACTGGTCGTGGTGACTGGTGTGGCCGGATCGGGTAAGAGTTCGCTGATCCACGGCTCGCTCGCGAAACGCGAGGACGTGGTGTCGGTCGATCAGAGTGCGATCCGCGGCTCGCGTCGGAGCAACCCGGCAACGTATACCGGGCTGCTCGACCCGATCCGCAAGGCATTCGCGAAGGCCAACGGCGTGAAGCCGGCGCTCTTCAGTGCCAACTCCGAAGGCGCCTGCCCGACGTGCAACGGCAACGGCGTCATCTACAGCGACCTGGCGATGATGGCCGGCGTTGCCACTCTCTGCGAGGAGTGCGAAGGCAAGCGCTTCCAGGCGGAAGTTCTCGAATACAAATTCGGTGGCAAGGACATCAACGAGGTTCTCACGATGTCGGTGGCCGAGGCCGAGGAGTTCTTCGGCGACGGTGAGGCGAAGACGCTCGCTGCGCACAAGATCCTCGTCCGACTGGTCGACGTGGGGCTCGGGTACCTCACGATCGGCCAGCCGTTGACGACGCTGTCGGGCGGTGAGCGTCAGCGCATCAAGCTGGCGACGCACCTCGGCGAGAAGGGTGGCGTGTACGTCCTCGACGAGCCGACCACCGGACTGCACCTGGCCGACGTCGAGCAGTTGCTCGGCCTGCTCGATCGACTCGTCGATTCCGGTAAGTCCGTCATCGTCATCGAGCACCACCAGGCCGTGATGGCGCACGCCGACTGGATCATCGACCTCGGCCCTGGAGCTGGTCACGACGGCGGTCGGATCGTCTTCGAAGGCACTCCCGAGGAGCTCGTCGCCGACGGCTCCACCCTCACCGGAAAGCACCTCGCGGCATACGTCGGCGGCTGACCTGGCTCCTACCTCAGGCGTCGATACCCAGGTTGATGACGGCGAGGTAGGAACCGTCCGACTGCTTCTCGACGGTCATGAGGCCGGTGTCGTCGTAGATGCCGTCACTGGCGTTGTTCGTGTTGTTCTCACGACCGGTGTGCTCGCTGTACGGGGACTGCGAGTACACCTCGTCGAGAAGGGTCTCGTCGAAGAAGGTCTGCGACGTGAGGACCGTCTTCTTGTCGATGTGCACCTTGACGTGAATGTGGGTGGTGCGGCCCATGTACCAGCCGGGAAAGATCGTGGTGAACTGCGCGATGCCGTTTGCATCGGTGGTCTGGGCACCGCGCAGGTAGGTGCCGTCGTCGGTGGTGGTGGCTTCGGTGTCGCCGACGCTGTACGAACCGTCGGAGGTCTCTCCGGAACCGCCCATACCGCCGCCCATTCCTCCGGGTGCATCTGACGGAGGTTCACCCATCCCGCCGGCCGGGGGAGTTCCGCCACCGCCGCCGCCGTTGGCGCTCAGCGAACCGGATTCGAAGCCGGAGTACACGCCGCCGGCGTCGCAGTGCCAGATCTCGACGACGGCGTTGGAGACCGCGCCGATGCTGCCGTCGACGTTGCACTGGCTGTTGTCCTGCACGCGCATTGCCACCTGCAGTGTGGTGCCCGGACGGTCTTCGCGGATGTCGCCGCGAATGGAGTCGACGTCGAACCAGTAGGGGCCCTGTGTCTCTTCCTTGCTCATGACGCACTGCGGTGCTTTGGCCAGAAGTGCGGTGACGGCATCGCCGGACGTGGCCGCTGCGGAAGCGCCGGAAGTGGTTGTCGTCGATGCAGCCGCGGCCGAAGTCGTCGTGGCGGTGCCACTGTTACCGGAACAGGCTGCGATGAGCCCGCCGAGACTGATGGTTCCGCCGAGAGCGAGGGCCCGTCGACGGCTCACGCGTAGCCTGCTCGCTTCGATGTCTTTGTTCACGCCGCTGTACCTCCATTGTGTGGGCTGTTGTCTCAATGGTGGACGGGCGACCTGGTGCGGAACTGGTTATCCGCTGTGAACTTGCTGGGAGAGCATCTGGATGCTCGAGGTGGCCCGTACGTAGACCTGCCCGCCGGCGTCGACGATGCGAGTTTCGATCAGCGCGAGCCTGCGCCCGGCGCGAATCACGGAGGCTTCGGCGCGCAAGACCGGCCCACCGATGTCGGGTGATCGCAGGAAGTCGATCTTGTGGTCGAGGACGCGATAGTCCTGATCGGCGCTGGTCAGGGTCTGTGCTGCCAGTCCCGTAACGGCGTCGACTGCCGAGATGAGGACACCACCCTGCACGGCGCCCAGCGGGTTGGCCATCCAGGCCACGGGTGAGAACTCACCGACGACGGAACCTGGCGTCACGTCGACGACAGCAAGATCGAGTAGCCCGGCGAGCGGTCCGCGTTCGAGTTTGCCGCCTCGGATACCTTCGACGACGTCGGACCCCGACAACCCACTCAGGTTGCTCGTTTTCTCCGGCGTCGGGACCGGTAGCGGCGCACCGTCCACGTAGTCGTCGATTCCGACGACGGGTGGACGCGAGACCACCATTGCGCGGCCGGCCATCACGGCCAGGAGGGTGCCGTTCTCGTCGCGAAGTTGACCGGACGCGAGCCCGACGCCGTCGTCGAGATGCACGAGCGTGCCGGTGGCGCCGACGTCTGCGAGAGCGGGAATGTCGGCGCCCGCGCTGACCGTGACCTGCGCGAGCACGGATTGATGGCCCGAGGTCAGCCCCGAGTACACCGCGCCGCCCATGGCACCGTCGATCATGACGCCGATGGAACCGAGCACCGTCTTGCCACGGTGATCGTGGAAGCGCGGGCCGACTGCCTGCGCGAAGGCCAAGTCGCCCGGCACGACCGATACGGCGCGCACACCCATCAAGGTGTTGAGGGGGTCAAGTTGCGTGACGGGTGCGGCGGAGTTGTCGATGCTCATCCGTCGAGTATCTCCAGCGCACCCAGTCCTGCCGAGACCGGGTCTCAACCACCGATACGTGAATGCATCTCCCAGACGAGGACTTCCGCCCCGGCGTCGGAGGTCAGTTGCTGCCCACCCGAATCGCTCAACCGGACGGCATCACCCTCGTACAGTGTGCCGACGCCCTCCATCTCGGCAGTGCCCTGCGCAACGAAGACGTGCAGGAACGGTGCGCTGGGAAGATTCACGGAGGTGCCGGGCAGAATCCGCGCGACGTGCATGGCGGCGTTCTTGTTGTTGATGCGAATCGCCGAATGATCCTTGTAGCGCTCCATTCCGGAGGCCACCGGGATCAGACCGCCGCGCAGCAGTTCGTCGTCGATCTCGAGTTGTTCGTAGCCGGGAGTCAGTCCACCTTCGTCGGGTACCACCCACATCTGGATGAAATGCACGGGGTCGGAATGCTGTTCGCCGCCAATACGCCACGAATCGTTCTTCTCACTGTGCATGATTCCGGTGCCGGCGCTCATGCGCTGGGCGAGGCCTGGATAGATGACGCCGGTGTGGCCGATGGAATCCTGGTGCACGAGCGAACCGCGAAGCACCCAGGTCACGATTTCCATGTCCTTGTGCGGATGGGTATCGAAACCGGTTCCCGCCAGTACGGTGTCGTCGTTGTTGACGAGCAGCAATCCGTGATGAGTGTTGTCCGGATCGTAATGCTGTCCGAACGAGAACGAATGTTTCGAATCCAGCCAGGAGACGCGGGATTTCAAGCGATCACCGGAGCGGTGCACATCGATGTGCGGTGTCGTCCGTGGGGCCTGTGCTCGACCAGATGCCATGGCTCCTCCTTCTGTGCCACCGGGATCCATCACTACCGGATCCACCACTACCGGCATCCACCCTACGACGAACCTGCTGTGTAGTCCGAACATTGGGCGTACTCGGTGGTGTCGTCAGTTCGTCGACGCGTGCATCTCCCACACGAGTATCTCCGCATCGTCGATTCCCTCGACTCGTTGACCGCCAGTGTCCTTGAGTCGCAACGAATCTCCTGGTCCCAGCAATCCGACTCCCTCGACGTCGACAGTGCCGCTGGCGATGAACCCGTGCACGTACGGCGCATCCGGAAGAGATACCGACCCGCCGGTCTCGAGGCGAGCAACATGTAGTGCCGCATGTTTGTTGTGCAGGCCGATGGCGCTGTGACCGCGATGCGCAGGCATCCCCGATGCCAGGGTGATCAGGCCACCGCCGTCGAGTTCGGAGTTGATGTCGAGTTCCTGATAGCTCGGGGTCACTCCGGATTCGTCCGGCGGTATCCACATCTGAACGACGTGAACGGGTTCGGTGACGCGTGAGCCGTCGGCCCGGAAGCGATCGTTGCGCTCGGAGTGCAGGATTCCGGTACCGGCGCTCATTCTCTGCGCGAGTCCGCGATGGATGACGCCGGAGTGCCCAGCGGAATCCTGGTGAACCAGAGATCCGCTGAGCACCCACGTCACGATCTCGGTATCGCGGTGCTGATGAGTGTCGAAACCGGAGCCGGCTTCGATGATGTCGTCGTTGTTCACCAACAGAAGTCCGTGCGCGTACGCGGCGTGATCGAAGTTTCCGGCGAAGGGGAAACTGTGACGCGCGGTGAGCCAGCCGTAGTTGAGGTGCGCACGTTCGGCTGCTCGTTGGACGACCACCGACGACATGTCAGCTCAGCTTTTCGTGTGCTGCCGGGATGGATCCGAGGCGTCCGGCCTGGAAGTCCTCGAAGGCCTGCATGACCTCGGACTTGGTGTTCATGACGAACGGCCCGGCCATCGCGATGGGCTCACGAATCGGTTTGCCACCGAGGATGAATACCTCGAGGGATTCGGTCCGCGAATCCTGGCGATCGGAAGCGGCGACGGCGATGGAGTCACCGCGTCCGAAGACAGCCGTCTGCCCTACTCGAATGGGTCGACGCTCGGCTCCGACCGTTCCTTCGCCGGCGAGCACGTAGACGATGGCGTTGAACTCGGGGTTCCAGGGCAGAGTCAGGCTCGCACCCGGGGCAATAGTGGTGTGGGAGAGCGCGATGGGTGTGTACGTCGATCCGGGTCCGGCGTGGCCGGCGATGTCTCCGGCGATGACGCGCACCAAGGCTCCGCCGTCCGGCGAGGAAAGCAGGGCCACCTTGTTGCCCGTGATGTCCTGGTACCGCGGAGATGCCATCTTGTTGTCGCGAGGCAGGTTGACCCACAGTTGGACGCCGTGGAACAGGCCGCCGCTGAGGACGAGGTGCTCCGGCGGAGTTTCGATGTGAAGGATGCCGCCACCCGCGGTCATCCACTGGGTGTCGCCGCCGCCGATTACACCGCCGCCACCGTTGGAGTCCTGGTGCTCCATGATGCCGTCGATCATGTAGGTGACGGTTTCGAAGCCGCGGTGCGGGTGCCACGGAGTGCCCTTGGGCTCTCCGGGTGCGTAGTTGACTTCGCCCATCTGGTCCATGTGGATGAACGGGTCGAGGGCGGAGAGGTCGATGCCGGCGAACGCGCGGTGGACGGGAAAGCCTTCACCTTCGTATCCGACCGGTGCGGTGGTGATGCTCTTGACGGGGCGGTCGACTGCTGACTCTGCCGGCTCGTCGAGGCGGGGCAGGGCCAAGATGTTCTCGACTGTCACAGCAGGCATGTCGTACTCCTTGTATCCGTGAAGCTGATGTCAGGTAGTTGATTGTTCAACTATCTCATTCGGAGTCAACAAAGTCGAGCCCCGGGTATTCCCGGGGCTCGACTGGTGTTCGGATCAGCCTGTTGTCTGGATCAGCGCAACATGCTGCCGAGGGTTTTTGCCGCTGCCATGACCTCGGCGCCCAGGGCTGCTTGATCCTCGGAGTCGAACACGGAGATTCCGAGGCTGGAGATGGCGTCGCGGCGTCTGCCGGGGATGACTGCCGAGATTCCCAGGACGGACGGGATGACCTCCCCGACGGTCACTGCGTAACCCCGTGCGCGGGCCGCCGTCACTTCCTCTCGTTCCCCGCTCACCGGTGGGAGTGAGGCAAGAATGGAAAGCCCGGCGGAGCCGCGGTCGATCGGATCAACCTGCCCTGGATGAAACGCGACGTGAACCTTGGCGCTGCGCGGTTCGACCACCATCAGTGCGCGCACTTCGGTGTCGCTCTCGCGGACCACCAGGTGTGCTGTCGCCTCGGTGGCCTCGGCAAGTTCTTGAAGTATCGGGCGGGCCAGGGTTCGTAAATCCTGTTCCACCGGTTCGGCGAGGGTGACCAGTCCGGCGCCGAGAGTGACGCGCTTGAAGGAGTCTTTGCGGCACAGGTGATGAGCCTCGAGCGTGCGGATCAACCGATGTGCGACAGTCCGGTGGACTCCCACTCCGTCGGCAATGTCCGTGACTGACAAACCGTGCGGATAGGACGTCAGGAGTTCCAAGATCTCGAGTCCGTGGTGCAGCGTTTTCGACATGCTCGAGTCCACTTGAACTGCGCTTTTGCGCGGTCGGTGTTCCTCGCTCAGCTCTGACATCAAATCCCTTCCTTGACGTTTGTGAGGTATGCCACCTACGCTTTGAACATATCGCACAGTGTGTGCGATTATCGCACACTTTACGGAGCTGCACAACCTTCGGGTGGATGCAGCGCAGCGTGTTCGGAGAGAACCTTCATGAGCAACTATCGCGTCGTGGCAACGGAGGATGTTGTCGCAATCCAACAGCTGTACGGCCACCAGAGTCATTGCATAGACTCTGGGCGCCAGCAGGATTGGGCGCAGACATTCACGGCCAACGGTGAATTTCATTCACCCAGTTATCCGGAACCCGTGGTCGGTTTCGGCGACCTTGCAGCGTTTGCTGCTCGCTTTTACGCTGCTGCGGAAGCCGTCGACGAGGTGCATCGGCACGTTCTGACCAATCTCGTAGTCGAGGCGGTGGACGAGAGTGCTCTCGCAGTGCGCGGGTACCTGCAGATAGTTGCCACCGCTCGCGGCGGCGAATCGCGACTGGTGCGGATGACGACTGTCGATGACCGCGTGGTTCGGGTCGGTGAGGAATGGAAGATCGCCCGCCGCACCGTCTCCCGAGACGACGCACCTCGAGTGTCCGAACAAGGCTGAAGTACCGAAAAGTTTCTTGCACAACAATATTCAGTAGGAGAAGTACATCATGACCGAAAGCTCTGACCAGACGAACCCGGGCCGCACCGTTGTGACGCAGATGTCGGCGGTGTACCCGGAGTTGGCAGGCAAGGTCGCAGTGGTGACCGGCGCGGCTCAGGGGATGGGTGCGACGTTCGCCGAAGGACTGGCAACACGCGGCGTACATGTCGTCGGCGCCGACATCAACGAAGAGCAGATGCTCGCCACGGCCGCACGAATCAATACGGACCTGGAATCGAAAGCACTGGCGGACAAGCCGGGTCGCGTCGTCGGAGCTCGGGTCGACGTCACCAAGCCGGACGAGCACGAACTGCTTGCGCAGTTGGCGTTGAAGGAGTTCGGCCGGGTCGATTTCTGGATCAACAATGCGGGTATCTTCCCGTTCGCGCTGGCCGAGGAGATTACCCCGGAGCAGATCGGCGCAACGCTGAGTGTCAATGTCGAAGGAGTGCTCTACGGTGCTCAGGCTGCGGCACGCCACCTCGGTCCCGGCGGCGCCATCGTCAACATGTCCTCGGTATCTGCGCTGCGTGTGCGGAAGGGGAGAGGCGCTTACTGCACGTCGAAAGCTGCCGTCGCGCACCTCACGGAGTCTCTCGCAGTGGAGTTCGGGGACAAGGGTATTCGGGTCAACTCCATTGCGCCCGGCTACATCGACACGGCGATGACGAAGTGGGTTCAAGAAGATCCGATCGCGCTCGCGAACGCACTCGACGCGGTGCCGCTGCATCGTCTGGGCTCGCCCGAAGAGGTCTTCGGCCCGCTGCTGTTCCTGCTCTCGGACAGCGCGCGCTACGTCACCGGGCACAGCATTGCGGTGGACGGTGGTTCGCGGCATGTCTGAGTCCACGAAATATCCCGGCGTCGTTCTCGTTACCGGCGGTGCTGCCGGGATGGGAGCGCATCACGCGCGCACTCTCGCCGCGCGCGGTTCGCATGTCTGCATTGCCGATGTTTCGGATTCATCCGGCGTGGTCGACGACATTGTCTCCGCCGGCGGATCGGCGTCCGCTCATCTTCTGGACGTCACCGATGCCGAGGCCTGGGACCGGGTTGTCGACGAAATTCGCACCACCCGTGGGGAACTCGGTGGACTGGTCAACAACGCCGGCATCTCGCGTCGGCTCGAATTCATGGACACCCCGAACGACATCTGGGAACTGACCATGAAGATCAACCTCTTCGGTCCGTTCTACGGTATGAAGGCGGTGGCGCCGCTGATGCGCGAGAGTGGTGGCGGATCGATCGTCAACATCTCGTCCATCGCCGGTCAGATCGGATACTTCTCTCCGGCTTACTCGTCGAGTAAGTGGGGTTTGACCGGTCTGTCGAAGTCGGCCGCGGGCAACTTCGCGCAGTGGGGGATTCGCGTCAACTCTGTGCACCCGGGACTGGTCGGTACGGCGCTGCTCGGCGGCGCAAACGACTTCGTCGCCGCGTCACTGAAGTCGGTTCCCTTCGGACGCATGGGAACTCTCGACGAGATCACCGAAGCAGTGCTGTTCCTGCTCTCGAACAGTTCGACCTACACCACCGGTACGGAGCTCACCGTCGACGGCGGGTTGGTGTCGAACGGTCTTTACCACCGCATCATCGCGGAGACTGGAGAACTTTCATGACCGAGCACTGGGACGTCGTTGTCATCGGTGGCGGCGGAGCCGGTCTCGCCGCTGCGGTGTCGGCAGCTGAAGAAGGCGCATCCGTTCTGCTGTTCGAGTCCGAAACCGAACTCGGTGGATCCACTGCGCTCTCGGCCGGAATCTTCACGGCCGCCGGAACAAGCGTGCAGGCAGGCCTCGGAGTCGACGACTCGGCAGAGAAGTTCTTCCAGCACTACATGGACCTCAACCAGTGGATGCTCTCACCCGGATTGATTCGTGCGTTCTGCGAAAATGCCGGTCCGACACTGGAATGGCTCATCGGACTCGGCGTCGAGATTCCAGCGGCGATCTCGGGTAACGCCCACCAACCGGGACTCGCCCAGGCCGGCGTCGAGGACGTCTGGCGCGGCCATGTGCCCAAGGATCAGGGATACGGACTGATTCAGGTGCTGGACAAGGCTCGTCGTAAGCACGGGATCGAGGTCATCTTCGGAACACGGGTGCAGAAGCTGATCGAGGAAGACGGTCGGGTTGTCGGTGTTGTCGCCGACGACATCGAGGTACGTGCGGGCGCCGTCGTTGTTGCTTCCGGTGGATTCGCGCAAGATCCGGGCTTGGTGGCGCGCCACTTCCCGGACGCGAACAAGGCCGGAGACGCCTTGTTCGTCGTCGCAGCCGAGGGGAGTCGCGGAGACCATCTTCGTTTTGCCGAAGACCTCGGTGCTTCCGTGGCGGGCGACGGCTGGGGCCTGATGCTGCCCACGGTCTACTTCCAGCGATTCCATCACTGGCAGGCAGGTTTTCCGCCGAAATCGCGGATCTACGTCAACCAGGACGGCCGTCGATTCATGGACGAGGACAGCTCGTACGCCGTCTCGACCGGCATCATCGACCATCAGGGTGGATACGGTTGGATGATCTTCGACGAGAACGCTCGCGTGAATCTGGCTCCGGGATATGCGGATTGGAATCCCGAACGCATCGAGGAAGAAGTTGCCGACGGTGGCACGATTCGCGCGGATACGATCGAAGACCTTGCAGTGGCTACGGGTGTTCCGGTTGCGACATTGACGCAAACCCTGCGTCGGTGGAACGAGCAATTGCCCAGCGGTCACGACGACGACTTCCTCCGTCATCGCACGCTGCGAAACAAGGGTGCCGTCGGCAACCCGGATCCTATTGCGACAGCACCGTTCTATGCCGCGAAAATCCTTCCGGCAGAGCTCGTATGCACGCATGCGGGAATGGAAATCAACACCGATGCGGCCGTGCTCGGCAGCACCGGAGTACCTATCGAGGGTCTGTACGCGGCCGGTGAGGCCGGCGCCGGAATCCTCGGACTGAGATACGTGGGCGGCGGCAATGCAGTTGCCAACGCTTTGACCATGGGCCGCGTAGCGGGACGTAATGCGGCGAATTACACCAGGACCAGCGCTGAGAGCGCACCGGTCCATTCCATCGCGCACTCCTGACGTCCGACGTCTGCGCGGCACCGAATCCAGTCAGTATCCAATCCAGGCAGGGAACAACATGTCAGAGAATGAGACCATGGCGAGAGCCGAATCCACCGAGGGCAGCAGCGTGGCAACCGAACGACAGTCGACGACGAAGGTAATTCGCGCGGCCATCGTCGGTACCGTCGTCGAGTACTACGACTTCGGTATCTACGGATACATGGCCACGACAATCGCCGCGCTGTTCTTCGTTTCCCACGACCCGAACGCAGCACTGCTCGGTACCTTTGCAGCATTTGCCGTGGCCTTCTTCCTACGCGTACCCGGCGGAATCTTCTTCGGCCACATCGGCGACAAGTACGGCCGAAAGAATGCTCTCTCCTGGACCATCCTTCTGATGGTTCTGGCGACAGCAGGCATGGGCTTGCTGCCGACGTACGCCACGCTGGGTGTGTGGGCCACGTCCATCCTCGTTCTGGCTCGTTGCCTGCAGGGCTTCGCGGCCGGCGGTGAACTCGGCGGTGCCAACGCTTTTGTCTCCGAGTCCGCTCCCAAGCGGTGGCGAGCGACGCAGACGTCGATGGTCAATACCGGCACCTACCTGGGTTCGCTGGCTGCTTCGCTCATGGCCCTCGGCCTGACGTCGGTATTCTCGCAAGAGCAGATCCTCGAGTGGGCTTGGCGTATCCCGTTCCTGCTCAGCCTGCTGATCGGCGGCATCGGTATCTGGATCCGTAGCCAGATGGAAGACACTCCTCAGTTCGAGGAGCTGCAGGACAAGGGTGAGACCAAGAAGCTTCCCATCCGTGAGCTGCTCAGTACCTCCGGCGGCAGCGTCGTCAAGATCATCCTGTTGGGCGCACTCATCACCGGTGGCTACTACATCGCCTCGGTGTATGCCGCGACGTACCTGCAGACCACCGGCGGTCACTCGTCGCGCGTTGCCTTCCTTTCCACCTCTCTTGCACTGGTTCTCGGCGTCATCACGTTGCCGATCTCGGGATACATGGCCGACAAGTACGGGCGTCGGCCGGTGCTGTTCGCCGGTAGTGCCGCCGCAGTGGTTCTCGGAATACCGATGTTCATGATGATGGCCGGTTCTGGTATCTGGCAGGCGGTTGTCGGTCAGTCGGTGCTCTTCATCTGCGTTTCCGTTGTCAACGGTGCTTCGTACGTGACCTATGTCGAAATGCTGAAAGCATCTGTGCGGTACAGCGGTCTGGCCTTGGGCAACAACGTGACCAACATGTTCCTCGGTGGCACCGCGCCCTTCATCGCCACCTATCTCATCAGCTTGACCGGTAACTCTCTCGCCCCGGCCGGATACTTCGTGTTCTGTGCCGTGATCACCCTCGTCACGGTCTTCTTCATCAAGGAGACCAAGGGCGTTGAACTGCAGGTTGATTGATCACCTCGGGAGAACAGGAGACGGGCTGTGTCCCTCGCTGACAAGCAAGAAATCACCGAAGTTCTGTATCGCTACGCTCGGGCCGTCGATCGGAAAGATTTCGACAGCGTAGCCTTCTGCTACTTCGACGACGCGATAGACAACCACGGTGGTTACATCGGAACCGTCGACGGGCTCATCGAAGACATGAAGCTCAGGCACAAGACGATCGACTCGTCGATTCACTGCATTTCCAACATACTGATCGACGTCAACGGCGATGTCGCTCAGTGCGAGTCGTACTGCTTGTGTTTTCTGCGGCAGGAGCGATCGGGTGAGAACGTGAAGCAGACGCTTGCCACGATCAAGTGCCGTTACGTCGACAGGTTCGAAAGGCGCCGTGGTGAGTGGCGAATCGCCGATCGGATCGTCGTGTTCGACGAATCTCGCGAAGACGTGATCGAAAACGTTCTGCCTACTGACTGGGTGACCCAACGCCGATCCTTCGACGATCCGGTGTACACCAGGACGCCTTGACCAGTAGTGCAGACGAAGGCCTTCACACACGATGTGTGTGAAGGCCTTTCGCCTGTTCACTGGTCGTGTCAGCCCACTGCGTCCGGTGCGGCGACCTCGGTCAAACGGCCGTCCGAGAGCCTGAGCCAGCGTTCGACCTTGACCTCGGCCAGGAATCTCTCGTCGTGGCTGACCACCACGAACGCCCCCTGATATGCATTCAGGGCACTTTCGAGTTGAGCAACGCTCACCAAGTCGAGGTTGTTGGTCGGCTCGTCGAGAAGAAGCAATTGCGGGGCCGGATCGGCGAAGAGAACGCATGCCAACGTAGCCCGCAGCCGTTCACCGCCCGAGAGTGCAGCGACGGGTAGGTGAGCACCCGCACCCCGAAAGAGGAAGCGCGCCAGGATGTTCATGCGTTCCGGGGCCGGAAGGCCTGGAGCCGACAATGCAAAGTTCTCGGCGACGGTGCGTGCGGGGTCGAGTAGGTCGAGCCTCTGCGACAGATATGCCACCCGGCCGTCGGCTCGCTTGACCTCACCGGAAGTCGGCGCAACATCCCCGTTGACGATGCGAAGTAACGTCGACTTTCCGACGCCGTTCGGCCCGGTCAACGCGATACGCTCCGGTCCTCGAATGGCCAGGTCAATGCCGGGGTCGGCGAAGATCTCACGATCGCCGAACGCGAATTGCATTCGCTCACCAAGGAACACCATGCGTCCGGCAGGTACGTGAGTACCTGGCAGCTCGAGCGAAATCGTCTGGTCGTCTCGAAGAGCGCGGCCCGCTCTGTCGAGTCGGTCCTTTGCCGCATCGACCCGGGCGTGGTGTGTCTCGTTCGCCTTGCCGGCCGACTCCTGAGCATTGCGCTTCATGGTCCCCGCAAAGATCTTGGGCAAGCCCGCGTTCCCGAGATTGCGGGCAGCGTTACTTGCGCGTCGTGAAGCGCGTTCTCGGGCCTGCTGCAGTTCGCGCTTCTCGCGTTTGACGTCCTGCTCGGCGTTGCGGATGTTCTTCTCCGCCACCTCGCGAGCCGAGCGTGCCGCAGCTTCGTAGTCGGTGAAATTGCCACCGTAGAAGCTGATCTCGCCGCTGTGAAGTTCGGCGATGCGGTCCATACGGTCGAGTAGTCCTCGATCATGGCTGACTACCAACAGACAGCCACTCCAGTCGTCGAGAACGTCGTAAAGTCTGCGGCGCGCGTCAAGGTCGAGATTGTTGGTGGGTTCGTCGAGGAGAAGGACATCGGGGCGTCGCAGGAGTTGAGCCACCAGTCCGAGCGAGACGACCTGCCCGCCGCTCAGAGTGTCGAGACGACGATCAAACGTCATGTCACTCAAACTGAGTCGGCCGAGTTGGGCTCGGGTCCGCTCTTCGACGTCCCAGTCGGACCCGATTGTCGTGAAGTGTTCTTCTCGTGTGTCTCCGGATTCGACAGCGTCCAGCGCAGCGAGCGTCGGGGCGATGCCCAAGACCTCGGCAACGGTCAGATCGCCCGTCAGTGGAAGGTCTTGCGGAAGGTATCCGAGAACGCCGTCGACGGACACACTGCCGGCGCGTGGGCGGAGTTGACCGGCGATCAATCTGAGCAGAGTGCTTTTCCCGACGCCGTTCTGGGCAACCAGCCCGGTTCGGCCACCGGGCACCGTGAAGGACAATTCGTCGAAGACCGGAGTGTCGTCCGGCCAGGCAAAAGACAGATTCGAGCAAACGATGTAGGTATCGGACATGAATAGACCTCAGGTGTCGTGCGGGCGCGGCAACGCTGCTCCGCAAAAAGTCGGGTAAGTGAACGACAACATGGCCACTACGGCAGCGCTCCGAGGCGTCTGCCGGTGGCCGTCATGCCCGGTTTTATCCGGAGATGTCGAGTTCACCAACCATGTCTGATCCTTTTTGGTCTGTGTCGTTTCATCCGACGATAACAGGAGCCGGTATTTACATACGAGCAATACCGGCGCAGAGAAGTTCGACCAGTCTTCGGTACACCCGATCCGGGTCGGTGCCGGCCGGTTGACCCTCTACCGATTCGAGGATGCAGAAACCGTGCAGCGCGCTACGAAGAGACCACGCCGCCTGCTCCGAATCATCCGGGCTCAGACCGTATCCCGCGATCACCTTGTTGATGACGTCTACCACCTCGCCGACGGCGGAGACCAGATCGGGATGCGGAGCAGTGGGGTAGCGGTCGGTGATGGCGTAGAGCCCGGGGTGCACCCGGACGAAGGCACGCCATGCGTCTGCGAGCGCCATGACGGCGTCGTCGCGCGAGAGACCAACCGCGGCGGCACGCAGTTGTTCGGCGAGAAGGTTGCGTGCGAGGAGGCTGAGTTGATGGTGGACGTCGTCGACCCCGTCGACGTGTTTGTACAGGGCTGACTGCCGGACGTCGAGGGTCTCGGCGAGTTGACTCAGTACCAGAGCGTCGGCGCCTTTGCTGTCGACCAGGTCGGCTGCGGCAGCGATCACGCGTTCACGGGTAACCGGAGTTCTCATGCACGCATCTTCCCTGTATGACAGGCTTTGCGTCGGTGATACATTATCACCATGAGTGATGAAGTATCGCCACGCGTGCCGTCCGGCGATCAACTACGCCGTCGTGACCTGCGCGTAGTCGTCACCGGTGCATGCATCCTCGGGTTGACCTCGGTGCTCTATGAACTCTCAGGAGTGTCTCCGTCGACGGGTGCCTTCTTTCGGTGTCTCTATGCGCTCATCCCTCTCGGCATACTCGTGCTCGTTCAGCGTCGTCGGTCATCCCGGTCTTCGATCTCGGCGCCCTGGATCGTGAAGTCTTTGCTTGCCGGCGCGTTCCTCGGAATCGATCTGGTGCTCTGGCACGAGTCGATTCATTCGATCGGGGCAGGTCTTTCGACTGTGATCCTGAATTTGCAGGTGCTGTTCGTCGCAATCCTCGGCTACGTTGTTCTGCGCCAACGGATCGGCCGGGAACTGGTCGCCAGCCTTCCGTTGCTCTTCGTCGGAGTTGCTCTGGTAGCCGGGACGAGCACAACGCTCACCGGGTCGAATCCTGCTGTCGGAGTGTCGTTTGCCGTGATCGCCGCAGGCGCCTACGCGGTCTACATCTTCCTGATGGGTCTGGCTACTCGGGCGGCGGGTAGAACGGCTCTGCCGATGTTCGTCTCGACGGGAGCCACTGCCCTCACTGCAGGTGCATACGGCCTCGTGAGTGGAACTTTGGATCTGACGCCTTCGCTCGTAGCTCAAGGCTGGCTTGTCCTGCTCGCGTTGGTATCTCAGGTGATCGGGTGGCTCCTGGTGGCCAGCGCCAGTCAGCGTCTGCCTGCCAGTGCAGTCGCCGCCAGCCTGGTGTTGCAATCGGCGTCGGCACTGCTGTTCGGCGCGGTGATGCTTGCACAGACCCCAACTCTCGTCCAACTTGCAGGTGCCGGAATGATTTTGGCCGGAGTGGTTGTGGCGACGCGGATACCTGCGAAGAAGTCCTCGACGACTGTAGTCGGAAAACGAATGGAGACAAGCGTATGACAACGGTGGCTGACCACATCTACATCAACGGCGAGATCAGGACCATGGACGGTGCGGTCGGCGATAACGCCACCGCTGTGGCAGTCAAGGACGGCAGATTTGTCGCCCTCGGAACTGATGCCGAGATCTCGGCGCTGACCGATTCCGAAACCTCCGTTGTCGATCTCGCCGGAGCGGTTGTTGTTCCGGGGTTCATCGAGACGCACCTTCATCCGATGATGTGGGGTTTGATGCTCAGTGGGGTCGACGCAACGACGAGTGCGTGCCCGACCATCGAGCAGTTGATCACGGCGTTGGCCGCGCGGGCCGCGATCACACCAGTTGGCGAGCCCATAGAAGCGTGGGGCTTCGACGACAGCCTTGTGGCGGAGGATCGAGGTCTGACCGCAGCTGATCTGGACAAGGCATCCACCGAGCATCCGATTCTGGTGCGGCACTTGTCTGCTCACGGGATCTATGTCAACTCGGTCGCACTGGAGAAGGCCGGGATCGATGCCACTACGGTCGATCCGGAGGGTGGTGTCATCGTTCGGGACAGTGACGGTGTACCCACCGGTGAACTGTGCGAGGTTCCGGCAATGTCTCTGGTGCACGGACTTGTTCCGGATATGAACCCGGATGCGTCCAAGGTCGCGATGCTGCGGGCGCAGGAAGTCATGGCTTCGGTGGGCGTGACAAGTTTTCACGACATGTACGTCACAGCCGAGATGTACGAGGCGTACCGGCAACTCGACGCCGATGGTGACTTGAGGCTGCGTGCGCGCCTCTACCTCGGCCACGGGGTTCACGATCAATTGGGTGAACTCGCCGATTCGACAGACCGAGTTCGTGTGGGCGGCGTCAAACTCATTTCGGACGGGTCGATTCAGTTGCACACCGCTGCCCTGACCGAGCCGTACCACGATCTGGGCGGGTGCCACTGCGGCGGAATGGCAATCCCGGCAGGTGCACTCGGGGTGCTCGTCGCGGAACATCACGCTGCCGGCCGGCAGGTTGCGATTCATACCAACGGTGATCAAGCCATCGATTTTGCACTGGACGCAATTGCAGCGGCACGGACGGCACACCCGGACGTCGAAGTTTCGCATCGACTCGAGCACGTTCAGACGTTGCGGGAAGATCAGATCGTGCGGATGGTCGAACTCGGGGTGGTGGCGTCGATCTTCGTGAACCACGTCTACTACTGGGGCGACCGGCACCGTGATCGGTTCCTCGGACCGGGTCGTGGCGAGCGGATCAGCCCCGTGGCGTCGGTCGTGGCGGCGGGGCTTGCCTACGCGCTGCATTGCGACTGCCCTGTCACTCCCGTGAACCCGCTCTTCACGATGAACACAGCCGTACACCGTGTGACGCGAGAAGGTCATGTTCTGGGTGCAGAGCAACGGGTTTCCGCGTCCGATGCGTTGGCCGGTTACACAAGCGCTGCCGCCCGTCTCACCGGTGAGTCATCGGACAAAGGTCGGATAGCGGTGGGACTTTTGGCGGATTTTGTTGTGCTCGACGGAGATCCGTTGCGGAGCGCTTCTCGGGAATTGAACGAACTGTCGGTCCTGCGCACGGTTGTCGGCGGTGAGACCGTCTTCGAGGCGTAGGGCCTCCGCCTTAGTTGTTGCTCGATTGTCGCTGCTTTCGAAGTAGCAGCAGTCGAACAATTTCCAAAACAAACCAAAAGTTTGTAGAACCTGTTTCCGTTCATTTTCGGACCCCAAGGACCATCTGGACGAAGGTTACTTCAGCAAACGGGTTGCAACAAAGCGCTAGGTTTTTCCAATAGTCCAGGTGAGAGGCGATTCTGTAGTCAAGTTCAGGTTTCAACAATCTTCTGGACATTCGACCAGCTTTTCGCCAAAAATTACTGATACGTGTGGTAAAAATCTAAACGACGCAAGCGGACGTCGACAGCACGAGAGAGGAATGGCCCGTTCGCGAGAACGGCTCGCAATCTTTCCGCAACACGCTCTCGCTCTGCACTTACCGCTACGACCCCTCACTGACCACGGATGAACGAAACCCTCTGCCCGTACCAGGGCGCACATGACTGGATCCGACCAGCTTTCTCACCCTGCAAGCTCCCCGCCACGGGGACCAGACGAAAAGAGTGTTCTCCATGAACAAGGCAACCAAGGGCGCAGTCGCGGCCGGTGCAGCAGCACTTCTCCTCGCCGGTGGCGCGGGAACCATGGCGGCGTGGAACGCAAACGCGCCTCTGAACGGCGGCACTATTTCTTCGGGCAAGCTGACGCTGACGACCGAAGGAACCCCGTCGTGGACGGTTTCGAACGCAGCTGTCAACGGTGGTACCGCGGCCCCCGTCACCATCAGCACATTCAAGGTTTCGCCTGGCGACGTCCTCACCTACTCCGGCTCCGTCAAGATCGGTGCTGTGGGCAACAATCTGAGCGCGACGCTCAAGGCGGATGCTTCGACGATCACGGGAACCGGCACGCTGAAGGCCGAGATGGCTCCGGTCACGACGGCGACGGTCGGAGCGACTCCGTTGCCGACGAACGGAACAGGCGTTGTCATCACTTCCGCGAACAACGACAACGTCGTCAGCGTGAATGTTGTCTTCGACTTCACGAAGGCTCCAGCAACCAACAGTTCGCAGGACAGCCAGGTCGATCTGACGAACTTCAACGTCACTCTCGATCAGGCCTAAGGCTTGCGTAAGCACTACCGTTGGTGGGCAACTGCCGCCGCGCTGGTCATCGGACTGATCTTTGTATCGGTGCAGCAGACCAGCGCGCGGTGGACGGCCGCTGAAACACTGTCCGGTGGCACGATCCAGTCCGGGATCCTCGACCTGACGGTGGGCAGTGCCGGTAGCGGCCAGAGCAGTTACGACTTCACTGCTCTGGGCGCCACCGGTATGTTCCCCAACGCATATGCACAGGCTCCGTTGACAGTTCACAACTCCGGAAATGTTCCTCTCAATTACCGGATCCAGAACGTCGCGCAGTCTTCCGCTGATGTTCCGCTCTCACTCGCGGTGACGCCAGTGACTTCAGAGGCCGGTTGCCCCGCCCAAGGCACAGCTGCCGGCACCGCGATCTACGACGGGCCCATGGTCGGTGCTCAGGTACCGACAGCTCCGGGATGGCGCACTGTCGCTGCCGGCGGTACCGATATCTTGTGCCTGCGTGGCACTGTCGGTCCTGACGTTGCTTCTGGTGTCTCCACGAGCGTGCACTTCTCATTCGAAGCGGAGTCGGTATGACGCACGCAGTGAAGGGTTCTGATCAGAGAACCGGCGCCTGGTGGTGGATCCGCAATATTGTCTCGTGGGCTCTGCTGCTGGGTGTTCTGGCGATTCTGTTGTCGACGGTCGTTGTTCCACGTTTGACGGGGTCGACGCCCTTCACTGTGTTGACCGGCTCGATGCAGCCCACCTATCCACCCGGCACCCTTATCGTGGTGAAACCGCAGGACGCTGCCCAATTGCAGGCTGGTGATGCGATCACCTACCAAATCGAGTCGGGGAAGCCCGATGTGGTTACGCACCGAATCACGATGGTGCGACTCAACTCCGCTGGTGATCTCACCTTCGTCACACAAGGCGATGCAAATCCGATAGCGGATCAGAATCCCGTTGTACCGGAGCAGATTCGCGGCAAGGTGTGGTACAGCGTGCCGTACATCGGGTACGTATACAACGCCATCACGGGGCAGATGCGCTCGGTGATGCTGACGGTTGTCGTCGGCGCACTGTCGATCTATGCCGTGTTCATGTTCGTCGGATCGGTCCGTGACCGTACCCGGCGACGTTCTGCGTCTGCAGACCCCCAACCTTCCGAACCGAGTGCGCCGGCGCCTCGAGTTGAGCAGCAAGAAAGGCACAGCCATGTCTAAGCACGAGGAGCAGCAGGCGCCCGCCTCGCTCGGTACACGTCTGGTCCGGGGCGCAACCAGCGGTCGCGCACGCGCGATCATGTCGGTGGGAATTGTCCTGGGCCTCGGTGCCGTTGGCACTCTTGCTGCGTGGACTGACAACGCTACAGCGACTTCCGGCGTATTCAGCACCGGTTCGATCGAGATGAAGCTCAACGGTGACCCGGGAGATCCGACTGCTTACGGCTTCACCGCGTTGACCAAGACGGGCATGATGCCCGGCGACAGTGTCACGGCAACTCTGCCTGTACAGAACACTGGCGCGGCACAGTTCAAATACACCATGGCAGCAACCGCAACAGGCGAGGCCGCGCTTGCCCCGTTTATGAAGGTGACTGTTCTCGATCAGAGTTGCACAACCCTGATTGCCGGCCCGGTCGGCTTGTCGACGACTGCCGCGACTCCGATCATCACAACAGGACGTCAGTTGGCTGCGAATACAGGTTCTGAGACTCTGTGCTTCAAGGTTGCGCTCGATACGGGAGTGCTTTCGGCACAACAGAACAAGTCGATCAATGTTTCATTCCAGTTCGCGGCGACGACGGCCTGAGGTGACCATGTCTGATCACACTACTCCCGGCAGTTCGAGATCGGCACGTGCCGGTCGCGAACTCGCGCTGACAATAGGGGCGGTGGCTGGACTCATCTGTGTTCTCGCCGCCGCGGCATCGATGCTGTTCGGCATCAAGCCGCTCGTCTTTCGTTCGGGTTCGATGTCTCCCGAAATCACCACTGGCTCCTTGGCATTGGCTCGAACCGTGCCCGCCACCGACCTCTCAGTGGGCGACGTCGTAAGCGTCGTCAACGGACAGAGCACGCGCATCACACACCGCGTGTACGAACTTGACCAGCAGGCTGGTAACTCCGTCACGGTGACTCTCAAGGGCGACGCAAATGCCAAGCCAGACGTGGAGCCCTACTTCATCACCGAAGCCGACCGCATTTTCTTCAGCGTCGGGGGCCTGGGCTACGCAATTGCTTGGCTCTCCAGCCCACTCGCGATCTTCCTCGGCGGAGCGTTGGTCGGCGGATTGGTGATCATTGCCTTCCGGCCCAACTCTCGCCGCAAGGATTCGGATGACGGTCCGAGTGGAGGAGTTGGCAGTGTGGACACGGAAGCTGCGGCAACGATGGAGTTTCCGATGGTTTCTTCGAGCAGCGGGACAGGCGGACATCGCTCGGCGTTCTCGCTCCGAAAGCTTGCGGTTCTCGGTGTCTCGGCCTTTGCACTGATCGGTGTTACGCAGGTGAGCGGCACCGCAGCGGCTTTCACAGACACTGCCGTCGCAACGAGTGGTGCCATTACCGTGAGCGGGAAGATCAATCCTGCAACGAGCAGCGTCAGTTGCACGACAAACGGCATAGGTGGCTCTCAATCGTCCACTGTTAAGTGGAGTCACATAGGCCCCCAATATCGCTACGAGGCGCGGTACTACAACGGAAACTCGTTGATGAAAACATGGGGATACGATCCCGGTGTCGGTGCCGCAGTAGGAACCCAGGTCTCATCCACTATCTACTACACAGATGCTGGTTACAGCGTTTTCAACTCATACACGTACACGCTTCGCATCTACACGATCAACCGAATCACGGGCGAATCGTCAACGGACTGGCGAGGGTGGAACCTACGCCAACCTGCGTCTCAGACAAGCATCTATTGCCAAGGTGAGGCAGGCTCGATCGCCGGCGCGGCTGTCGCTGAAACTGAGCAGCTTGCTCGCGGAGTTGCTCCGACAACCGCGACGGCTGCCGAGACCACCACGTCCAGTACACCGACAACGACAGGCACGTCGACGACGGCTCCCACTACGGCTGACGTGACAACCACGACCGGTCCCACCACAACAACGGAGACCTCGACCAGCACTACGACTCAGTCGACAACTCCGACAACGACAACGGATGCAACGACGACAACGGATGCAACCACGACAACCAGCACGACCACGAAGGAAGCGCCGGTGGCATTGGGTGCGGCGCAGACATCGCTGACCGGCTACAGCGCAGCGTTGCTGCAGGACGGTGCCAGCGTCGCAGTGGTGGTCACCGACAGTTCGGGTACGGCGGTGTCGAGCACACCGGTGAGCGCCACTGCGACCGTGATGTGGCAGTCTGACGCAGACGACCTGTGGATCGTGGACGGCGCCAACGTTTATCGAGTCAATGCCGCAACGGGTGTCTCGGAGAAGAACCCCTCCGGCGAAGCTCCCGCAGAGATCGCTGCCTGGATCGACGGGCAGAAGTGATGAATAAAGAACAGAGGGAATTCGGGGACGGGAGAGTTCGGATGAATGATCGTATCGTTCCCGCAAGTCGATGGAACGCGAGACGTACCAGAATGATCGGGGTATCGCTGGTCGTACTCGGCGGAGCGGCATTCCTGACGGGCTGTGCTGATACCGGCTCGCTGGGTTCCTCAGGCGGCGGCAAGCCCACCACGACCACTTCCGTTCCGGCTACGACTACCCCTGTCGTGACTACTCCGGTCGAATCCGGTTCGTTGGCGCTGAAAACCGTCACTGCACCAACATGGACGGATCAGAACGGTCCGATCGACCTTTCGACAATGGTTGTCGTGCCGGGCGACGTTCTGACCTATCGCGCCAGTTTCGCGTTGGAGATCAAGGGAACTGAAATGAAGGCAAAGCTGTCGACCAGTGATCTGGGTGTCTCCGGCGGAGCTGCTCTGGTTGCCCAGCTGAAGCCGGTCACGGAAGTCAAGCTCGATGGTGTACCAGTGCCGGTCGGTGCGGACGGAACTGTGGTCAGTACGTCGAAGGACGGCAAGATCGTCGATGTGGCAATACGTTTCACCTTCGACAAGGATTCGGCGACAGCGTTGTCAATGGATCAGTCGTTGAACTTGGCGCGATTCGACGTGAATCTGGTGCAGATACCTGCATGATATCGGTGCGGTCGACGCCAGCGTAATAGCTGTTCAGAAGTGAGGCCGGGTAGCAGATTTGCTACCCGGCCTCACTTTGTGAATTGTTGTAGGGGGCGGTTATCCGATGAATGTGACCGACTCGCCGAGCGATCCGACATCAAGCGATCCGGAGCTGGCAGATCCGGTCTTTACTGATCCGGTGTCGAGTGAACCGAAGCTCGCCGACCCCAAATTCAGGGAACCGAAATCGAGTGATCCGGTTCCGCCGGGCGTGACGGGTGTATCGGTGGAATCAAGCGTGAGGTCCACACTCCAGTTCGGCGTAATACTGCCGTTCTGCGACGAATTCCCTGCCTCGAAGGGCATTCCGATGACGAAGACAACCTTGGCACTTTGGCCCGGTGCGAGGCGGACCGAGTTCAACTGGGTCCCTGGTGTGGCGGCATCGCCGGTGACGGTGAGCGGATTGCCGGCGACGCCGTTTACGTCGACACGAAGGAATGCTTCCATGCCGTCGCTGATTTCGTAATCTCCGACGTAGAAGCGTGCCTCACCTGCGCGGTCCGATGCGTTTCGGACGTAAAATGTGGTTGTGTTGGTCCCACCCGGGATGAGTATGTCTGTGCTCCAGACGATTTTGGAAGTATCTCCCCAGGTCGAGTGGTCTGCGGAGTACTCGATGATTCCACTCTCACCGTCCGCTGCGTGAGCGAGCGACGGCATCAGCGCTCCGCCCACCAGTGCAAGTACGAGGGCCGTGAGTATCCCAATGACTGTGCTCCATAGCGCACCAGGCTTTCGAGATGGGTAACTGATAGTTTTCACAACTCCGAATTCTAGTCGGACAAACGTCCGAGCGTGACGAGTTGTGAGAGCTAACTGTATGTTGTGCAACAATTTTCGGAAGTTTGACGAATCTACTGGGAGGGAGCTGAAAATGAACTGTGATCGGAGCGGATGTGAGCCGCAGATTGGGAGCGCGGATAGCTGGTCGATCGCTTGACGAGTGGGTTTCGATGCCGGCCATGCGGGGTAAAGGATTCTCATCTGCAATGGCTTCAGACGCTGCGGAGATGTTGATTCGGCATTTGGTATTTCTTACAGATTCAGCTATCTTACTGCAAAGTAAGTATGAATTCGGCAATCGATCGGGGCGATTGCCGACCTGAGTACGAGGACCGATATGCGGTTTCACCTGGGGGCCGTAGTTCGGCGACGTCGTTGGGCGCGAGACGTATTGGCAGCCACGGCGGCATGTGCGCTGGCGATGTCCGCGTTGCTGTCTGTCCAGACATCAGCGTCGGCGTCCGAACTGGACGAGTATTTGAATTTGCCTTTGGTGAATCGGAATGCCGAACACGGTCCGGGCGGTGTCCATCCCGCGTTGCCGACTGATCTCGGCACCTTGCAAGCCCTTGTGGAAGAAGCCCGCGCCAGTGGTCGCAATCCGGAATCCTATGCGGCCTTGCTGTTTCAGTATCGATTGGTCGCTGCCACGGAAGCCGCCGGAATCGATCTCTCATCGTGGAATCCGCGCGCCGGAGTGTCGGCTAATCGCACGAACCTGGTGAAGTCGTACCGCTACTACGAGGATCTGCAACTCGGTCACCCGGAATTGCAGTGGGCGGGCATGGGCGGACAGGTAGGCGCGGACTTCGGCGGGGGACTGATCGACTTCGAACTGATGGCGGACGTGTACTCGTTTCCGAATCTCCAGCAGGTTGCCAATTCGATAGTTTCTCAGGTCACGGATCAGGTTGGCGTGCAAGCGCTGAACCAATTGCCGGCAGGGCTGCGCGCACTCGCGGCGGTGGGCAGGAACGTCACGGCGGACGACTTGGATTATGTGCTGGGGATGATCCTGGTGATGCAGAAGAACATCTTCTCGGATCTGATGCCGATGCATCAGGCATACGTGGACGAAGGGCTTCCTGCACTGGAGGAAATGCAGAGTGCCGGACTATTCGGCAAGGATGTCATGGACGCCTGGCGTGATGTCGCGTCCAGTGATTCGAATCGGATCGCACTGGGGAACGTTGCGCTGCTCCAACGTGAGCAAGGGGTGATCATCCGCGACCAGTGGGATACCGTGCGCGCCTACAAAGGTGATGTGGGAGAAGCGATCACCTACGCATCGACCGTTGCCGGCTCGCCCTCGGTCGCCGGCGTGGTCCCGCCTCGCTCGTTCCGGCCCCTCGAGTTCACGACGACACTCGCCGACGGACGCACCGCGAACGTGACGATGCCACTGCCGGATTGGAACTGGTCGGTGTACGAGGACCGGTGGGACTACATCACCTCACAGCTATTGCCGAAGTACCGAGCGATGGTCGAAGAAGATTGGCCACGGCTCGTAGCCACATTGAGTGTTCCCTACGAAATTCAATTGGAGAGCCACCGCCCGATGATGACCCTCCCACAAACTCTCGAATCGGCCCTCTCCAGTTTGAAAGTGACGGTTCAGTGATGTCGTCGGCGACATTCCGAAGGTCGGCGCCGCTGGTAGCGCTGACCGTTGCGCTGGTCCTGCCAGCAACGGCCGGAGCTGGGGTGCCGGACAATGATGTCCCGAAAGACGTGCAAACTCCTGTATCCGAGGAGTTTCGGACCGACACCCCAACTCTGGGAGAGGTATTCAACGGGTTCACCGTCGGTGCTCTCAGTTCAGGGGAGTTCGCATCCGAAGAGGAGATCTTCACTGCTCTCACCGCCGATGATCCGTTTTACGACGAGCCGGTGTTGACCGGCGCCGAGCGTCCCGGTGATCTCCTGAAGTCGAAGAAGGTGGATGTACTGTTCACCGGATACAAACCGGGACAGCTCGACGCCTACAAGATCATGTATGTCACAACCGGAATCGACGGTTCGACGCCGGTAGTGAGCACTGGAATCATGATGATCCCGATCGACGGAACGCCGGCGTCGGAGAAGAAGATCATCAGCTATCAGGAGGCCAACGACAGCGTCGGCGGCTACTGTCATCCGAGTTCACACTGGACCGGCGGCGATCCGCTGGACGGCGCCTCCTGGTCGGGCTTGGGTCCACTGGCGCTGATGTTCGGAAAAGGTTATGCCGTAGTGATTTCCGACGTCGGGAACAACGGAGACCGTGATCCCCACGGTGTCTTCGCGGGTAAGTTCGCCGGGCACGCCCAGTTGGATGCAGTGCGCGCAGCATTTCAGCTGCAGGATTCCGAGCTGAATCCGGATGCGGAGATTGCGTTGTTCGGAATCGCTGGTGGTGGAGTTGGTTCGGCATTCGCCGCCGAATCTGCGCAGTCCTACGCGCCGGAACTCGATATCGTCTCGACAGTCCTCGAGGGCATGGTGATCAAGCCCCGAACATTCATGGAGACAACAGATTCCTCGGTCGGCGCGGGCTTCGGATTTGCGACGCTCCTCGGTCTCGAACCGTGGTATCCCGAGATGAAGTTGAACGACAAGCTCAATCCCGTGGGCCGAGTGATTGCCGACGTGTACCGGGGTGAGTGCCAGATGCCGGCGTACTTCACGCTTCCGTTCGTGCCGTTGGCAAGCCTTTTCGCGCCGGGAATCGATCCGATCACAGAACCCAGCTTCCAGCGTGCGTACGACGACAACGTATTGGGCCACGGTGCTCCGGCGTCGAAGGTATTGATAACTTCGTGCGCAAAGGACGACTCCCCGATGTCACTTGTACCGGCAGCTGATGCGCGAGAACTGGCGGACACGTACAGAAGCCGAGGGACGGACGTGAGCTATCAGCCCACCGACTGCAGTATGGATCGCGCAGTCGCGGATCCATACGGTTGGGGGACAGACCTGTTCGGAATGCAGACAATCGATTGGATAGCCCACAATTTCGACAACTGAGTGAAACTATCCGGTGACAGCGAGACGCAAACTCTGATGGCGGCGTACGAACATGCTGGGGACCCAACGTGGCGGGAATTCGGAATCGACTGTGACATGCGAACTGTTTTCGAGAAGTACACCGATGGCGGTCTTTGCTTCCATCCTGGCCAGCGCGGCCCCGACACAGAAATGTGCTCCCTTGCCGAAGGCGAAATGCGCTCGGAGATTGGCCCGGTCGAGGTTCATCGCGTGTGGCTCGGCGAACGACTCTGGGTCCCGGTTCGCCGAGCCCCACAGCAGTATGAGATGACTGCCGGCGGGTAGCGCCACTCCGCCAAGGGTTGTGTCCGCATTGACATGTCGGTGGTGTCCGCGAAAAGGCGACTCGAGTCTGAGCGTCTCCTCCAGGAATGCGCTCACGAGTAGAGGGTCCTCGCGCAGCTGCGTCTGTATCTCGGGGCGCTCGGCGAATAGCCGAGCAGAGTTGGCGATCAGTCCGGCGGTCGATTCGCCGCCTGCACCGACGAGTTGCACCAGTATCAGCACGGCCACGTCTTCGCTGAGTTCGCCTGCGTCACAGCAGTGGACGAGGTCTCCGAGTAGATCGTCGACCGGGTTTGTCCGCACCTCACGAAACTTGCTGTGGAGGTACCCGGTGAGCTCGGCCGCCGAGGTGACGACGTCCGTAAACCGTTCCGCCGTCACGATGCCGCTGAGAAGTTCGGTGCTGTCGTAAGACCACGCCAGCAATTGGGGGACGTCGGCTGGCGGCAAGCCGATCAGTGCGGCAACCATCTGCAGTGGGAGGGTGTCCGCTATCGACGTGACCCAGTCGATGTGGCGACCGTCGAAGCCGTTGTCCCACAACTGCTGCGTGTACTCGAGCATCGTCGGCTCGAGTGCTCGTATGCGTTTGGCGACCAGTGTCGGCAGCACAAGTTTGCGCTGGTGCTGATGGTCGGGCTCGTCGGCGGTCGCGAGGACATGAACGGCTTGCCCGCCGCCGTTCATGTCGAACGTCACGGCAGATCCGTCCGGTGTTCGAACCAGTACGCCGGTGAGGTTGGAGGAGAAGTCCTCGGTACGGGAAACGGCTTCGGTGACAAGTTCCCACGTCGACACCAGATAGAAGTCGGTATCGGGTATTCGATACACGGGGTGCTCGCGCCGGAGTACGTCGTAGAGCGGGTAAGGGTCGTCGATATTCGACGGGAGGAAGGGGTTGATGTCCAGCGTCGGTGGTGTCACGAATGGAAGATTTCACGGCCGTCGAGGAGAAGTCAACAGGTGGGAAATGCCTCTGAACTGGCATTTTGAGAAAATCTCACGCACTTCAACCCCCTCGTACTTCTCCCAGGTCAGAGGCTCGCGGCCTTCCGTAGCGTTGAGATTTCTGATTGAATCTGTCTCGAGATGAGACGAGGTGACGGAGAGTGACCGGTGTGAACGAGCGCCGCGCCGCCGACTGGTTGGCCGGCGGTAACCGCCGTGAACTCGCAACCGAGCGCATCTTCGCGGCTGCAGCAGAGCTGATTCGAGAACAGGGATTCGATCGGTTCAATGCCGACGACGTCGCTTCCCGCGCAGGCTGTTCGCGGGCGACGCTCTACCGCTACGTGGGTGGCAAGTCCGCGATCCGTGAGGGGCTGTTGTCGCGAGGTGCTGCGTCCGTGGCGAGCCAGGTTGCGGCTGCCGTCGAATCACTGCGTGGCGACCAGCGGATCGTGGAGTCGATCCTCGTCGCCGTCGACGCGATCAGAGCCGACGCCGCCATGAGCCATGGCCTTGCGGCGGCGCGGGCCAACGGTATCGACGAGTATCTCGTGTCTTCTCCGTTGCTACCGCGTACTGCACTCGAACTTGCTGGATTGGATCCCGAAGGTCAACAGTCGCAGTGGGTGGTTCGGATCGTGTTGATGCTGTTGGCGTGGCCACTGGCCGACAGGGCAGACGAACGACGGATGGTCGAGTCGTTCGTCTGCTCCTGAGCAGGGTTCCGTGTTCGTGAACAGTGCGGCGGGTCGGTCGCTGCTGCAGACGGTTCGGTTCATGCATTCGTTCCTCGGCTCGGTACCCTGAAGCCTGTCCGCTGCCGCGAAGGAGAAAGTCACGATGGTGGTACGCAGTACGTCCATGCGTTTCGACGCAACAGAACTGACGATCGAGGAACTCGCGCTTCAGGCCGAAGTGCGGGAGTACCTCGACAAGCGGCTAACCCCGGGCAGCTACCCCCTCGGACTCGGGATGTCCGGGGCTGTGGATCCGGCGTTCTCGCGAGATCTCGGTAGCCGTGGGTGGCTCGGAATGTCACTGCCGAAGGAATACGGCGGGGGCGGACGGTCAGCAGTGGATCGATTGGTCGTCGTCGAAGAACTTCTCGCGCGGGGAGCGCCGGTCGGCTATCACTGGATCGGAGACAGACAGTCGGGTCCGAGCATCGCCGCCAACGGCACGGAAGAACAGAAGCGGTACTTCCTTCCCGGTATCGCGAGCGGTGAGTTCTCGTTCTCGATCGGGATGAGTGAACCCGACTCGGGTTCGGACCTGGCATCGGTACGCACTCGCGCCGAACGTGTTGATGGTGGCTGGAAAGTCAACGGCACCAAGATCTGGACCACCGGTGCCTTCCATGCCACACACATACTCGCTCTGCTTCGAACCTCGGCAGACAAGCACAACGGACTCACTCAGCTGATCGTCGATCGCGACAGCGAGGGCCTGACCGTCTCACCCATTCCGTTCATCGACGGAAGCGAGGACTTCTGCGAGGTGTCGTTCCAGGACGTTTTCGTGCCGGACTCGCGTCGCCTCGGAGACGTCGGAGCGGGCTGGGGACAAAACACCGGTGAACTCGCACTCGAGCGAGGTGGCGTCGACCGTTGGATGTCGCTGATGCCGGTCCTCGAGAACTGGGCAGCCAACCAGGCGGCGATGGGCGGTCCCTCTGCCCTCGCCGATCTGGGCTCGATTACGGCGCGCTGCTGGGCTTTTCGTGGGATGTCGCTGTCCATTGCACGAATGGTCGACTCCGGTCGCTCGCCGGTCACGGAGGCCGCGCTGATCAAGGAAATGGCAACACGCTTCGAACAGGACTGTGTTGCCACCGTGGCACGGCACCTCGGCCGGGCTCCAGACCTTGCCTCCGACGACCCGTACGAGTCACTGCTCGCACGGGCCGTGCTGGTGGCGCCGTCGTGGTCGATTCGTGGTGGAACCAACGAAATTCTCCGCACCGTGATCGTGAAAGGATTGAACCGATGAATTCGGGGTCAGAGATCAACGCGTACACATTCGACGCCGACCTCGAATCGATGGTAGAACAATTTTTCGCCGAGAAGTCCGGCACCGAGGTGGTAGCGCAGGCGGAGATGGACGGTCTGCCCACCGGATTATGGAGCGCGGCAGTCGAACTGGGGTTGCCACTGGTCGGTCTTCCCGAATCCGTTGGTGGTTCCGGTGGCTCGCTCCTCGACGCCGTGACTGTCCAGCGCGCGGCGGCGAGGCACGCTGCGCCGTTGCCGCTCGCCGAGACGTACCTCGCGGGCAGGCTGGCAGCAGCGGCCGGGCTACCGGTGCCCTCCGGAATCGCAACCGTCGCGCCGGGATCGCAGCGCGACGATGTGCGTCGCACCAACGACGGTTTCCTGTCGGGCACCTTTCACGATGTGCCGTGGGGTAGCGCCGCATCAGTGCTGGCAGCAGTTCTCGGTGATCGCGTTGTACTCCTGAACATCTCCGACGCCGAGATCGGTGGAGGGACGGATCTTGCCGGGCAACCGCGTCAGAGCCTGACGTTCGCAGAAGCGCGGATTGTCGATGGCGACAACTTTGTCGACCCGCGGATTCTCAACAGGCTCGGCGCGTTCTTGCGCTCGGTACAGATGGCAGGAGCCATGGAGTCGGTGTCGACGTTGACCCGTCGCTACGTGTCGGAGCGGGTGCAGTTCGGTAGGCCCATCGCGCAGTTCCAAGCCGTCCAGCAGCATATCGTCACTCTCGCTCAGATGGCATCGATGTCCACGCTGGCTGTCGATCGCACTGCACATGCACTCACCAGAGGCGATGCCGACTTCGAAGTGAGCGCAACCAAATTGGTGGTTTCACAAAATGCGCTCGCGAGCGTGCGCGCCGCCCACCAGGCACACGGTGCGATCGGCATGACCCGCGAATACCGCTTGCAACAACTCACCCGACGACTGCATGCCTGGCGATCGGAGTTCGGCGACGAAATCGCGAGCGCTACGCAACTGGGAGAGGCCGTAGCTGCATCGCCGTCACTGCACCGCTTGATCACTGATCCAGAACCGACATTGCAGCTGTAATCCTGACTGTCGTAGAGGATTACGTTGCGTTGCAACGAAGATCGCGCTTCAGTATCTTGCCTGCTGCCGACAGTGGCAATGCATCGACGAATTGGAAGGTACGCGGAGATTTGTAACCGGCGATCAGCGTTTTCACGTGAGCGCGCAGTTCGTCGGCGTCGGCGTCGAAACCATGCCGAAGGACGACTACGGCATGGACACGCTCGCCCCACTGGGTATCGGGCAGGCCGATCACGGCACAGGACGCGACGGATTCATGTTGTGCCAGAGCGTTTTCGACCTCGGTGGAGTAGACGTTCTCGCCACCGGTGACGATCATGTCCTTGATGCGATCGACGATGAACAGGTAACCGCGGGCGTCGAGGTATCCGGCGTCGCCGGTATGCATCCACCCGTCGCGGAGCACTTCTGCGGTCTCTTTCGGTTTGTTCCAGTATCCGAGCATGACGTGGCTGCCGAACGTGACGATTTCGCCCACCTCGCCGGGTGGGAGTTCCGCGCCGGTCGGGTCGACGATTTTCACCTCGCAGTGCGGCAGTACTCGACCGGCGCTGCGGAGGAGATCACCACCTTCGAGGTGATCAGCCGGGCTCAGCATGCTGATGTGCGCGGTTTCAGTCATCCCGTAGCCCTGCACAAACGAGCTGTTGGGGAACATTTGCATGACTCGTTCGAGAAGCGTCGGTGAAATGGGCGAGGCGCCGTATCTCAGGATCCTGACGCTGGACAAGTCATAGGTGGTCGAGTCTTCGTAGTCGACCAACATCTGAAGCATCGTCGGCACCAGACCCACAGTTGTCGGGCGATGGTGATCAACGGCCTCGAGGAACGTGCGTGGGCTGAAGTTCGGCATGAACACCTGGGTGCCACCCATCAGCGACTGAGCCAACCATCCGACTATCCCGGCGATGTGAAACAGAGGGTTGATCGCGAGGTTCGTTCCGTTGCTGACAGCCACGCTGCCTGCCGCGAGAGTACCAAGCGCCGAGGTCATCAGCGCTTGATGACTGATCATCACGCCCTTCGGCACTCCGGTGGTCCCGCCGGTGTAGAGGAGTAGTGCCAGCGTGTCGCCGCCGACGCGCAGATCGTCGACCGGAGTCGCCTCCGCGATCACCCGTTCATAGTCGAGCATTCCGTCGCGAACCGGGCCGCTGCCGCAGTAGACGACAGTGGTCAGGCCTGGACACGCCTCGCGAAGGGTAGATCCGACGGAAGCAAAGTTCTCGTCCACGAGTAATACCGTCGATCCTGAATCTTCCAGGGCGTACGTGATTTCCGCCGTGCTCCAGCGAGAATTGACCGGACTGGCCACTGCTCCGAACCACCAGCAGGCCAGGAGCGCCTCGTGGTAGTAGTCGGAGTTCGATGCCAAGATTGCGACTCTGTCACCGGTGCGCAGGCCCAAAGTCTGAAACCCTCCGGAGAGTCTGCTCATCCGGTCCACCGATTCCCGGCACGTGCGCAGCCGGCCGTCGAAGATCGTCATCACCGCATCGGGTGATGCTCGCAGGGATCGGTGAACGAATTGAGTCAGCTGCATGCGATTCCTTCTGCGGGTGTGGGCCGAGTGCTCCGACTCGGATCAGTTCCAGCCATGATGCTATTTGCCTGATAATTTCCTTCACTCACCGCCTGAGACCGCGCCTCACCCTCGATGCAGTCTAGGACGATTGTCCAGTTGTCTCTTCCGATTCCGTCCTGCAGCGGCGTGATTTCTGCGAGAGCGTCGAACATGCGTGGAATTCTGGTAGCCGGTGTGAGTGCATTCGCGGCGGTCGTCTCGGTCGTCTCGGCTCCCACGGCCGGTGCCGAGGCGACTGCGGACCGAGCTCGCTCGTTCTCCGAGACCACGTCCGTCGGCGTCCACAATTCCTACGAGAAGGCGACGTTTCCGTACTTCGCCGACGCTTTGGACTCCGGGGCCTCGCTGCTCGAATTGGATCTGTGGACCAACGGCGGTGGTCCGGACTGGCGTGTCTCGCACATGAATCCGGTGGTGAGTGACAGCAACTGCGTCGGTGCGCAGGACGCATCCGGGTTGCGAAGTGGTCAGCGAGATCAGGGACTGCGCGGATGCCTGGCAGATATGCGGGCGTGGCACGAAGCCGACCCCGAGCATCCTCCGGTGATGATCAAGTTGGAACTCAAGGACGGTTTCACCACCGGCTACGGACGCGGACCTGCCGATCTCGACGCCTTGATCCTCGGGACTCTCGGCGACGCGGTCTTCACTCCATCCGATCTGATGGGTGAGTCCTACTCGACCCCGGATGCCGCCGTCACCGACCGTGGATGGCCGACCATGTCCGAGATGAGCGGCAAATTTCTGTTCGAGCTGATTCCGGGAACGATCGAGGAGGGAAACCCGCTCGACACGGAGTGGACCGACCGGCAGTACGCGACGCACTTGCGAGATCTGTCCGCTGCCGGACTCGTCCAACTCGGCGCCGCCTTTCCCGCTGTTCACCGGGCGTCACCGGGAGACCCACGAATCGACCGTTACGCCGACCCGGGCATCCGCCCGTGGTTCGTGATCTTCGACGGCGACGCCCTCGATTACACCTCGGGCGTTGTGGATCCGCAGTGGTACCACGATCGTGGCTACCTGCTCGTCATGACCGACGCGCACAAGGTCGCTCCACAGATCGACGGTGCGCATGCCACCGAGGTGGAGGCGAGCGAGCGTCTCGACCGGTTGGCGGGTGATCACGCAAGTTACATCACCGCGGACTGGTCGAGGTTGCCGAACGTACTGTCCACCGTGGTGCCGCGTCGGTGATCTAGAGGGCGGCAATTCTCAGGAACAGGGTGCAGGATGGGTTCATGCGCACTGTCACGTGGAATCCCGAAGTCTACGGCCGCTATTCGGGTGAGCGGTCACGCCCGTTCGTGGACCTGGTGTCACGGGTGGCGACCGAAGACCCGACGCGGGTAGCCGACCTCGGCTGCGGATCAGGTAGCTTGACCGCGATGCTGGGGGAACGATGGCCGGACGCCTCGGTATCCGGATTCGACTCGTCTCCCGAAATGGTGGCGCAGGCCCCGACAGACCTACCGGGAAACGTCACCGTCGAGTTGGGGGACATCATGTCCTTCGATGCCACGGGTTACGACGTGGTCGTCAGTAACGCTGCATTGCAGTGGGTTCCGAGCCACCGCGAGCTGATCGACCAGTGGGCGGACACCCTGGCATCCGGGTCGTGGCTGGCGTGGCAGGTTCCGGGAAACTTCGATGCACCGTCACATGCGCTCATGCGAAGCCTCGCGGAGTCCGCGGAATGGAGCGAGCGACTGGGTGGCGTCCTACGCGGCCCGGAAGGCGTCGACAGTCCGGTTGCGTACGCGCAGCGTCTGCAGGAGCACGGATTCGACGTCGACGCCTGGGAGACGACGTACGTACATGTGCTGGCCGGTGCTGATCCGGTGCTCGGATGGGTTCGGGGGACTGGACTTCGGCCGGTGCTGGACGTTCTCGGCGAGGCCGACGCTCCGGAGTTCGAGCGCCAGTATTCGGATCTGCTGCGGGAGGCGTATCCCGCAACAGCCGCCGGAACGCTGTTTCCGTTCCGGCGGGTGTTCTGCGTGGGACGCAAGCGGTAACTACTCGGCTGTGCTGCGGTCCGCCGATCACTCAGCGGTGACAAAGCCTTCCGAGACCAGCCAGTCGCGAGCCACGTCCGCCGGCTCCTTGCCATCGACGTCGACCTGCCGGTTTAGCTCGGTCATCACCTCGTTGGTCAGTTTCTCCGAGATCGGCGCCATGACTTCGGCAACCTCCGGATGTGCTTCCGCGAAGTCCTTTTTCATGACCAATGCCGGATTGTATTTCGGGAAGAACTGCAGATCGTCTTCGAGCAGAACGAGATCGAGTGCGATGATGCGACCGTCGGTGGTGAACACCTCGCCGAACTTGCACTGATCGCTGTCGGCTGTCGCCTGGTAGATGATGCCGGTCTGCAGGATCTGGCGCTGGGCACGCGAGGCGTCGAAACCGTATTTCGCTGCCAGGCCGGGGTATCCGTCCTGGCGGACGTTGAACTCGGTCTCGACGCACGTCACCGCGGCGCCGGGATCGGATTCGACCAACTTCGCGTAGTCGGAAACCGTCTTGACGCCGGTCTTCTCAGCGGTCTCCTTGCTCATCGCCAATGCATACGTATTGTTCATCGGCGCCGGATCGGTCCACACCATGTCGTTCGCAGCAAGGTCCGCATCACGGACGGCCTCGAACTGCGCCTGCGAATCGGGAAGAGGAGTCTCGTTGCCGAGGTAGTTGATCCAGCCGGTCCCGGTGTACTCGTACGCAAGGTCGATCTGCCCGTTCAACTGTGCGTCACGGGTGCTGTTCGAGCCCTGGATGTTCGTGAGATCTCGAACATCTGCGCCCGCAGCGGCCATCGCGAATTCGATGACGTATCCGAGCACGATCTGCTCGGTGAAGTCCTTGGAGCCGACGGTCATCTTCACACCCTCGAGCTCGGGAACCGGCTCGATGCTGCCGGGGCCGACAGCCAGGGGCAGTGCGCCACCGGACTCGAGGCCACACGAAGCGACAAGTGTGAGGCCGATCGTGGCAACCGCGACTTTCCAGCCCCACGTTCTGGTGATCGAAGTCTTGGTCATCGTAATCCCTTGGGCCCGAGATAAGTTTCGGCGAGCGCGCCGAGCCAGTCGATCAGCAAGGCCAACGACACCGCCAGTACGGCACCGACCACGAGGGTGACGTTGTCGCGGAGCTTGTATCCGGTGTCGATCAGAATGCCGAGTCCGCCGGCACTGACCAGGAAGCACAGCGTCGCGGTGCCGACTGCCAGAACGAGCGAAGTGCGCAGTCCTGCAAGGATGTACGGGACGGCCATCGGGAATTCGAGTTGACGCAGGACCGTGAGCGAAGACATTCCCTGCCCGCGCCCGGCATCGATCAAGGTCTTGTCCACTTGCTGGTAGCCGAGGATGGTGTTGCGCAGCACCGGGAGCAGCGAATAGAACGCGATGGGAAATACGCCGATCCAGAAGCCCGTCGTTCTTGTTGCGAGATAGAACAGCACGAGCAGGCCGATGGCAGGCGCCGCGGCTCCGATGTTGGCTATCCCCACGAAGAACGGTGCCAGCCGGGTGAATTTCGGCCTGGTCAGCAGAGTTCCGAGTGGAACTGCGATGGCGACGACGATGATGACCACGGCGGCCGTGATCAGTACGTGCTGCCAGGTCAGTGTGACGATGTTGTCGAGATTGATACTCGCCTTCTGCGTCGCGTTGAGATCTCGGCTGAATGCCCAGATCAACACGCCCGCAACCAGGATCAGGACGATGACCGGTTGCACATACAGTCGCATCCGTTCCGCACGGCGCGTGGCGGCGTTCTCGGCCGCACCCAGATCGGGGGCGTCCGGTTCCATCTCAGGCGCGGAGACGCGCTCCTCTGTCGTGGCAGTCATGTTCAACCCTCGACGTTCTCGGTGTCTGGCTCTTCGTCGTGGTCGTGCGCATGCTCCTCGCGCATCTCGGAGAGATGGCTGACCAGTGTGTCGATGGTGATGAGACCGACATACTCGCCGCGCCGTCCGGTGACCACTGTGGACGCATTGCTTTCAGCGAGAAGAGCTTCCAAGGCATCCTGCAGGGTGGACTGGATGGACACGGCTTCGCCGATCTCGTTACCGACACCTCGAAGCGTCGACGCATGGGCGAGGTGGCCGGGCGAGACCCAGCGAAGCGGCCGTCCACGCTGATCGAGAATCAAGGCCCACTTCCACTTACGCGCTGCGAGTGCGGTTCTCAAATCATCGACCGAATCGGTTTCGCGGGCGGTGAGGCACTGCTTGAGTTTGATCTGGCGCACGCGTGTCAGGGTCAGCTGCTTGAGCGAGGCGTCCGCCCCGACAAATCCCGCGACCATGTCGTTTGCGGGATTGGCGAGAATCGCTTCCGGAGTGTCGTACTGCATGATGCTGGACTGATTGCCCAGCACGGCAATACGGTCACCGAGTTTGACTGCCTCGTTGAAATCGTGGGTGACGAAGACGATGGTCTTACCCAACTCCGACTGCAGGCGCATCAGTTCGTCCTGCAGCAGGCCGCGGGTGATCGGGTCGACGGCACCGAAAGGCTCGTCCATCAACAAGACAGGTGGATCGGCAGCCAGCGCCCGCGCAACGCCCACACGCTGTTGCTGGCCACCGGACAACTGGCGAGGGTAGCGGTCGCGATAGGTATCGGGATCGAGGCCGACGAGGTCGAGCATCTCGTCGGTGCGAGCTGCGATACGTTTCTTGTCCCAACCGATGAGGCCGGGCACCGTCGCGACGTTCTTCGCAATGGTGAAGTGCGGGAACAATCCTGCCTGCTGGATCGAGTAGCCGATGCCGCGGCGAAGCTTGTCCGGGTCGATGGACAGCGCGTCCTTGCCGTCGATGGTGATCTTGCCCGAGGTGGGTTCGATCAGACGGTTGATCATGCGCATCGTCGTCGTCTTGCCGCAACCCGAAGGTCCGACGAAGACCACGATCTCACCGGCCGGAACAGTCAGTGAAACATTGTCCACCGCTGCAGCTTTCTGGCCCGGGTAACGCTTGGTGACGGATTCGAGAACGATCTCGACCCCGGATACCTTCTGATCTGCAGATACGTCAGACGGAATGGTTTCAGTCATTGCAGCCCCTTCGAAGTAGTGAGACGACCGATGACGACGTAGATTCCGTCGAGAATCAGAGCCAGAATGACGATCAGTACGGTGCCGACCAGCGCTTGAGGAACAGCGTTCGGGCTACCGACACGCGAGAGTCCGGAGAAGATCAGGTTTCCCAGACCAGGACCCTTGGCGTACGCCGCGATGGCGAGGATGCCCATGAGCATCTGTGTGCTGACCCGCATGCCGGTGAGGATCGACGGCCACGCGATCGGCAGCTCGATTCGACTCAGAACATGCATGCGATTCATTCCGACACCGCGGGCTGCGTCCGTGATCGCCGGGTTGACCGCATCCAGACCGATGATCGTGTTCCGAATGATCGGGAGCAGGGCATACAAGATCAACGCGGTGATCGTGGGAGCGACGCCGAGACCGAGAATCGGAATGAGCAGTCCGAGGAGAGCGAATGAAGGAACCGTCAGGATCGTGCTGGCCAACGCCGTAGCGATGGAGGATCCCGCCGGGCTCCGGTAGACGAGAATGCCGATGATCACGGCGGCAATCGTCGCGATGATCACGGACTGGATAACTGCTGAAACATGTAGGTACGAGTCGGTCATCAATTGTTGTCGTCGTGCAACGACAAAATCCCATAGGGCGCCCATATTTCCGAACCCACTTTCTTCGGACTTCTGCTCGCTCGAACGTCTTCCCTCGACACCGACCGGCGCACAAGGGCTTTCCCCGCAGCCTCTGTAGGCCGAGGGGTTTCCCTCGACTGTCGTCCAAAAACTGAGATACTGCAACTAATTCCGATTGCAGCGTGTCGGATGTTGTTCTGGACGTGAGATTTTGCGGGACGCGGGTAGGTACCCACTGCGTGCGGAGTTGAAACGTGCTGGAGACAGCAAACGCTCGAGACAGCAATGCGGGAGGGCTCCGGAGAACCCTCCCGCATTGTGGGAACTGTACGAGTCGGCCTCAGGCCCAGCTGAGCGCATCCTCATTGGACAGCCGCGGCAGACGGTCGAACCACGGGTTCTCGCCGGGATGGCCGATGTTGACCACCAGGGTGGTCTTGAAGCGTCCGTCCGCGAAGAACTCGCCGTCGATGCCGTCGGCGTCGAAGCCGGCCATCGGGCCGGCGACCAGGCCCTGCGCCCGAATCGCGAGGATCACGTAACCAGCCTGCAGTGCGGCGTTGAACTTGCTGCTCGATGTGGCGGCAGCGTCGTCGGACTCGAAGTAGTCCTTCATCTCCGGACGGATGGGGAACAGTGCCGGAATATGCTCGTAGAACTTGGTGTCAACGGCAAGAACCGCGACAGCAGGCGCCGATGCGGTCTTGGCCTTGTTGCCGTCGGACATGTGCTCGACGAGGCGCGCTTTGCCCTCCTCCGTACGCACGAACAGCACGCGCAGTGGATTGGTGTTGGCCGCGGTCGGTGCCCACTTCGCGAGCTCCCAGATCGCAGTCAGTTCGTCGTCGGTGACCGGTTCGTTGGAGAAGGAGTTTGCCGTGCGGGCTGCTGTGAAGAGCAGTTCACGGCCGGCTGCGTCGAGCTGCTGTGCGGTAAATGGGGTGGCTGCGTCGAGTGACATCGGTGGTTCCGTTTCCGTTGTAGCTCATCCGAGCGTTACCCGGTAAAGCTAGTTGCTAGTAAAAAAATAGTGCCTACGGATACGTTAGCACTGTGGCTAGGATGGTGGGGTGGCAAGCAAGAGCGAAGCGGAACACGAACCCCGCGCATGTGACGGGGCGTTGGCCCGCGCGTTCGGCTTCCTGGGCAAACGGTGGAACGGCGTCATTCTCGGCACGCTGCTCAACGGGCCGGCGGGATTCTCCGAACTCAAGCGCGCGGTTGGCGGGATCAGTGATTCGGTACTCTCGGAACGCCTGACGGAGTTGGCGGGGGCAGGCTTGGTGACGAGGAGCGTCGACGCCGGCCCGCCCATCGCTGTGGAGTACGAACTCACGGCGTCGGGGCAGGCGCTGCTCCCCGCTCTCAGTGAACTGACAACGTGGGCCGCCGAAAACCTGCCACCCGAGAGTTGCCCGAACTGACCTATTGCGTGTGAACAGTCTTGTGAGATTCGTACCAGGTGTCACCTGCCGGTTCTCCCGCCAAGTTCCAACTCCACGAGACTGTCGGCGTGATGCGTGAATAGATTCCGGGACCGACCATTCCTACCCTGTCGATCGGCTGTTCAGCGATTCCGTAGATCCTGATCCCGCGCGCGACAAACGGCTCGAATGACGGCATGTCGTCGATGACGAGGGCTACTTCGAGTTGTCCTGACCCGATATTGCGGAACTTCTTGGTTTTCAGGACACTCTGGCCGCCCCCGCCGATCCAGAAGTGGGCCCCGTCGTATTCGAAGGCCAATGGAACGACGTCTGGTTGCCCGTGTGGTGAGAGCGTCGCAACGCGCGCCAGTGGCTGCGACTGCATGTATGCGATTTCTTCTTCCGTGAATGCCATCTGTTCTCCTTCGGGGACGAAACACGTACGCAACGTAGATGCAACGTAATCAAAACTAGTGTTCTGGATCACACAGTGTTCGTGTGGTCGAGAGGCCTTTGGTCACGAATCTGTGGGCAGAACGGGTCCTGGTTCGCTACCGGTGGTGGATGAGGACAAGGTTCCGCGGGTTGAGCACACAGCTCGCGGAACCGCCCCACCACGCGCCCCGGCAAGGGCACCGGCCGACAGGAGTTCAGGTGTCCGTAGTTGCGGAAGTCTCGGCGATTGATTTCGCGGAGACCGAATTCGATTGGGCGCAGCGATCGACGCTGATTCGTGAAGTCGACCCACTCGTTCCGGGGCCACCATCCTTGGCGATGTGTCTGAGCGAGCCGACGCGCGGACTGGTCGACATCGCTTCACTGCTTCTCGCGGCTCCTTGGTTGCTTCGATCGTCGCGTGGGGACGGGCATCCGGTCCTCGTTCTCCCCGGATTGCTGACTTCGGACGTGTCGACTCTCGCCTTGAGGACGTACCTGAGCTTTCTCGGATACCGGGTTCACGGTTGGAATCTGGGTCTGAACACCGGTCCGACGGCGACGGTGGTCGACGGATTGCCTGCCGCATTGGCCGAGGTAGCAGATCGATACGAGCAGAAGGTGTCGGTGATCGGCTGGAGTTTGGGCGGTATCTACGCTCGAAAGCTGGCGAGGGATCTGCCGGAATCGGTACGTCAGGTAGTGACACTCGGAAGTCCTTTCGCTCTCACCAGTCTGGAGCAGACGAGAGTCGGATCTCTCTACGCTCGTTTGTCCGGCAATCACGCGATACTGCCTCCGGTCGACGGCATCGAATCCGAACAGGGATCGCCTATTTCCGTTCCTGCCACGTCGGTCTACTCCAGGCACGACGGTATCGTTCCATGGCAAGCGTGCTGTGAAACCTCGGCAGGCCTGTCGGAAAGCATTGCGGTGCAAGGCAGTCACATGGGGTTGACCCACAACCCGTCCGCGTTGTGGACGGTTGCCGATCGTCTGGCGCAGGACGTGGACAACTGGCAACCTTTTGCGGCTCCGAAACGGCTTCGACGCATGTTTCCCTGCTGAGGTACGAGGCTGGGGTTCGAGGCGGGGGTGTGGGGGAGAACCCTGAGTCAGACGTGGGGACGGACTCGTACCTGAGGACACACCGCGTCGGAAAAGATGGGTCCATGGCCTGATGCGCACAGGTGGATCGGCGGCGGATAGTGGAGGTCGACGCGGATGAACCGCGAGTTCCGTTGAAAGGAAACAGCACATGACCTCCCCGATGAAGACCCGCAAGCTCACCCGCGCCCGCTCGGGAGCAATGTTCGGTGGGGTGTGCGCCGGAATCGCTCGATACTTCGGTTGGAAGTCGTCGACTGTCCGCTTGCTGTTCGTGCTCTCGTGCCTGCTGCCCGGCCCGCAGTTTCTGATCTACATCGTGATGTGGATTTTCATTCCTCGTGAGCAGATCTGACCGAACCGCTCAACGGCGGCGGTCTTTCAGGCATTGCTTGGCCTCGTGCAATTCCTCCGAACTCAGCGGAGGAAGGGGGAGTGCGTCACGGTGCAAGCCCTCCGTGCGTAGGCCGTCGAGCATTACCGAGAGGTATCGACGCCACACGGTCGGGTTGACGGGCTGAGCAAATTCGGTGACTGCGCCCACCATGAAGATGAGGCCGAACAGGTCCGTCGGTACGGCGTCGGGGCGCAGCATCCCGGCCTCCTGGGCCCGGTAGAAGATCCTCTCGACCGACGGTTCGATGATGGATCGTTGGCATGCGACTTGCTCGCATCCCTCGTCGGTTCCGTTCAGGACGTCTTTGAGTCCGCGGTTGACCGACATACGGCTGCAGGCGAATTCGGCAAAGGTGACAAGGCCGTCCCACGGATCCGGATTGGCGAGTGACGCGTCCGCGGCCGCCGCCATGTCGGCGAAGTTCTGTTGGAAGACTCCGTCGATCAATTCTTCCTTGCTGGCGAACCGCCGATAGACCGTTCCGACGCCGACACCCGCGCGCCGGGCGACGTCGTCGAGTGTGACGTCGATCCCTTCTTCGGCGAACAATTCACGTGCGGCGTCGATGATCAACTGCCGATTACGTGCAGCATCGGCGCGAAGGGGGCGCTCCATTGCGGTACTCATGTCCCCACTCTACCCGCCAAGTGGAGACAGCCTCTCCGTTTTCGTGTAGCGTTTTTGCTAACCGGAGAAGCCATCTCCGCATAGGTTGGGCGAGGGACTATGTCAGACATTGCTGAACGGACTGAATTCGAGCAGTCCTCAGCGCCTTCAGGGGACAACCACGCAAAGCGGTGGCTGGTTCTCGCGGTTCTGGGAATTGCGCAGCTGATGGTGGTCTTGGATGCCACCATCGTCAACATCGCGCTGCCTGCTGCGCAGCGCTCACTGGAGTTCGGTGATTCGGACCGCCAGTGGATCATCACGGCATACGCATTGGCGTTCGGCAGCTTGCTGCTACTCGGCGGTCGATTGAGCGACTTGTTCGGGCGCAGGCGAACTTTCATCGTCGGTCTTATCGGCTTCGCAGTGGCTTCCGCCATCGGTGGCGCAGCCGTCAACTTCGAAATGCTTGTTGCCGCTCGTGCCGGCCAGGGCGTATTCGGTGCGCTCCTTGCCCCGGCAGCCCTGTCGCTGCTGTCCGTGACATTCACGGATCCAGGTGAGCGTGCCAAGGCTTTCGGTATCTTCGGTGCCGTTGCCGGCGGCGGTGGCGCCATCGGACTGCTGCTCGGCGGCGCACTCACCGAGTGGGTCGACTGGCGCTGGTGCCTCTTCGTGAATCTCTTCTTCGCGGCGATCGCCCTGGTTGGAGCAGTCCTGTTGCTCGCGCCGCACACCAGTGACTCGCGACCCAAGCTCGACATCCCTGGAACGATCCTGGTGTCGATCAGCTTGTTCAGCATCGTCTTCGGATTCTCGAAGGCCGAATCGGACGGGTGGAGTGCAACTCCCACCATCTCGTGGCTCGTTGCCGGCGTCGTGTTCATGGCGGCGTTCATCTACTGGCAGACCAAGTCCGAGCACCCGCTCCTTCCGCTGCGGGTGGTCCTCGACCGAATCCGGGCTGGCTCGTACCTGGCGATCTTCCTTTCCGGCGCAGGCATGTTCGCAGTCTTCCTGTTCCTGACGTACTACATGCAGCTGATCCTCGGGTACAGCCCGATCATGACCGGCCTCGCATTCATGCCGATGGTGTTCGGAATCGTGACAGCGGCAACGCTTTCGACAGCGGTTTTGCTACCGCGCGTCGGTCCGCGAGTGCTGATCGTGAGCGGAATGGTCATCGCGGCGATCGGAATGACGCTGCTGGCCCAGATTTCCGTGGACAGCACCTATGCAGTCCACATTCTGCCGGGGCTCGTTGTCACCGGACTCGGCATGGGCAGCATTTTCGCCCCGTCGATGCAGGGAGCAACTTCAGGCGTGCATCACGAAGATGCCGGCGTCGCATCTGCCACGGTCAACACGATGCAGCAGGTGGGCGGCTCGATCGGAACTGCACTGCTCAGCACGATTGCAGCCTCGGCTTCCACCAACTACCTGGTGGGCCGCGAGATGAATCCGCTGACCCAGGCACAGGCTGCCGTCGAGAGTTACACCACCACGTTCTATTGGGCCGCAGGCATATTCGCGGTCGGTGCGGTCTTGACCGGACTGGTTCTTCGGAGTGGACTGCTTCCGGATTCGCCGGAAGGTGAACCGGTAATCGCTCACTGACAGCAAATTTCGGGGTCGACGCCATTGCGGCGTCGACCCCGAAATCGAGTCAGCAGTTCTTATCGGGCGATGCCTGAAATCGATGAAGGACGTGATCGAGTTGTTCGGAGGAAAGCGCCGGGACGGGCAACTCGCGATGGCCGGTGCGGGACGCGCAGAGTCCGTCGATCATGAACCCGAGTGCGCGGCGGTAAGCCTGAGGGGCCTCGTCGCCGCCGAACTTCTGGGCCATCTTGACGACCTGCATGAGAAGCGGAATGTCGTTGACTTCGAAGTCGCTCCGCAGGGTGCCCTGTTCCTTGGCGCGATTGACAAGTGCCGCGGTGTGCTGAGCGATCCCGGCGCGCGCGCGAGCGAAAGTGTCGGACGCGAAGCGCCCGTCCATCAGGAGATCGCCGAATCCGCGGTTGTCTGCCATGCGCAGGGAGATCACGTCGAGAAAGTAGACAAGACCTTCCCAGGCGTCTGGCATCTCCCGGGCGGTGGCGGCAATCGTTTCGATCTCGGAGCACCGTGTGTCGAACAGGGCCTGGATCAGCTCGTCCTTGCTGGCGAACCGGCGATAGACGGTGCCGACGCCGACGCCGGCGTGCTTGGCGACGTCCGCCAGCGTGGCGTCGAGTCCTTGGGCAGCGAACACTTCGCGAGCGGAGTTGAGGATGCGCTCGAGGTTGGCCTTGGCGTCGGACCGAAGGCGCGGCTGTGAGCAGTCGGCCGAGGTCCCCGCATGAGAAGCGTCGGGGTGTGTTGTCGGCATCCTCACAGTCTACGGCACTAAGCGGAATGATCGATTCCGTTAGTGCTATATTGCTAAGCGGAACGTGTGGTTCCGATTGTCCGTATGAGAGAAGCCGATATGAGCACGTCTGACATCTGGGTCGGGAGCAATCCGATCTCGATGGTGGGTGCGCGGAGTGCAGGTTTCGCGGCAACGAGGCTTCGCGCTCTTGCCGGCGACGGCGCCTTTGCTCAGCTCGTTCGTTTTGCCCTCGTCGGCGGAGCCAGCAACATCTTGTACTTTGCCGCTTTTCTGGCGCTGCGCGGTGACGGAGCGCTGGTCGCCAACGCAGTTGGTGCAGTCTTGAGCACCATTCTGGCCAACGAACTGCATCGCCGGCTCACCTTCCACGCCGCGGATCGCGTCAACTGGTTCACCGCGCAGTGGGAAGGCGGTGGACTCGCTCTGGTCGGGTTGATCGCCAGTTCGGCCGCCATCAGTGCGCTCGGCTTCCTTCTCCCCGGCGCCGACGGACTTCTTCAAGCCGGGCTTGTGATCGCAGTGAGTGGAATTGTCGGTGGCCTGCGATTCGTCGCTCTTCGCGGTTGGGTTTTCTGAGCGGTTCTCGAATTCGAATCGGACTCGGCTCGTAGGGAACACTGTGACCTATGAGCCTTTCGATAGCCGACTCCGGCATCCGTCTGGCTGTGCTCTGCATCGTCATGGCTCTTGTCGCCACACTCGTCTACCGATTCACCTCTCTCGGTAGCGTTCGGGTAGTCCCCGGCGCACTCGCTCGTGGCGCTCTTCAGTTGGCTGCGATTTCGTTGATCCTCGCCGCAGCCTTGGCTCACATCTGGTCAGCGCTCCTCGTGCTCGTCGGTATGTTCGCTGCGGCGTCGTTCACCGCGGCACGACGCTCCGGCGCAGGAACGTCCGGAGCGTGGCTGACCATCGCCTTGGCGTCGGGAATCGGTGTGGTTCTGCCACTGATGCTGCTGTCCGGAGTGGTTCCGCTGGAAGGCATCGCTCTGGTGCCGATCGGCGGAATTGTTCTGGGCGGCGCGATGACTGCAACATCGATGGCAGCCAAACGCGGACTCGATGCCGTCGACGACCGGTACGGGGAAGTGGAAGCCGCACTGAGCCTTGGATTTTCCCAGCGCGATGCACGGTGGGAAGTAGCCCGCACCGCTGCCTCCGACGCCCTGCTACCGGGAGTCGACCAGACGCGCACCGTCGGCCTCGTGACATTGCCGGGAGCTTTTGTCGGCGTTTTGCTCGCGACGGGGTCGGCCGTTCAAGCCGGTGCCGTGCAAATTCTTGTGCTGGCAGGGCTGCTGTTGGCGCAAACCTGCTCGGTCGCCGTGGCGTTGGAACTCGTCGCCCGCGGCTTCGTCTTTCGAGGTAAGACTGTCAGGCCTGCGCGAGTTCGTTGATCTTGTCGCTGCGAAGGACGCGGTCGGGAAGATCTGGCGTGTTTGCCGCGAGGGTGATCATTGCCCTGCCGATGTTTTCGCTGGTGGTCACGCTGCTGGGCCAGACCTTGCGCAAGAGTGGGTAGAGAGGCACGGAGATTTGATAGAAGGCCTTGTACCACCACGTCTTCGACGGCGATCCCGGGCGCGGACGGATGAATCCCGGCCGGAGGATGTAGGTCGTGAGAGGGAGTGCGAGTAGCGCATTCTCGGTCGCGCCACGTACTCGCTTCCACATGGTCTTGCTGGTCTCGGTGGAGTCGGCGCTTTCGCCGGACACGTAGACGAACACCATCTGAGGGTTCACACCCGACAGTGTCGTGGCGGCGGCAAGCGTGATGTCATGCGTGATGCGGGTGTAGTCGGCTTCGTTCATGCCGGCAGAGGAGACACCGAGGCAGAAGAAGCAGGCATCCGCGCCGGTCAGATCGGCTTCGATCGCCGAGAAGTCGAGCATGTCGCGGTGAACGATGTCGACGATCTTCGGGGCGGTTGTACCGGACGGATTGCGGCCGACGGTCACGACTTCGTCGATTCGCGGATCGTCGAGGCATTCCCTCAGGACGCTGCTGCCGACCATTCCTGTTGCCCCGAAAACGACGACCTTCATGATGTTCCCCCCCCCGGCGTTGGTTCCACTTTCTGTGATGCGCACACTACGGAACGGTCTGCAGTTCATCCGACCGGAGTGGCCAACTGAACGCTTGACCTGCAATTATGAGTCCATTTTGACCCGACTCGTGACTAAAGTCCCTACAAACCGGCTGGACGGTTGGCTGAAAATAGTTTTATGAACGAAGGAGTTGATGAAATACACGTTCTGGGATCGGAGTCAGCCGGTCGAATGGTAGAGGCGTCGACGATCATCGTTCTCGGTGCGCTCTGTGCCGTGGTCGCAGGTTCTGGCGTGTTCTTTGTCGTCGGATCGATTGGTGGCTTCGCCAGACTGCTCTACCTGGTTGTTCGTGGTCCGCTCAACTCTTGCTCGGTACCGGCGTCGAATGTCGAGCTGGTGCCTTCGAGAACGTCATGTGGTCGTTGATGCTCCCGAACGTGGAGTGAAGACGGTCAAGGATGTAGTTCTGACGCATGTTCCACGGTGACTTCGATCCCTGCTTCGGGAACTGTTCCACGGCACGCATGACGTACCCCGACGCCAGATCCAGGATCGGTCGCTGGTCCATTTCTTCGGTCGCGTGCGGCACGCACTTCGAATAGTCGCGCTTGTCCATCTCCGTCAGCAGTCGGCACACGTACATCGACGTGAGATCTGCTCGCAGAGTCCACGAGGCGTTGGTGTAGCCGACGCACATCGCGAAGTTCGGTACGTCGCTGATCATCATGCCCTTGTAGACGTAACGATCACCGAGGGTGACGGGTTCGCCGTCCACTTCGATGGACATCCCGCCGCACGCCTCCATCTTCAATCCTGTTGCAGTGACGATGATGTCAGCTTCAAGTTCGCGACCTGACGCGAGAAGGATCCCGGTCTCGGTGAAGGTGTCGATGTGATCGGTCTCGATCGAGGCCTTGCCGGATCGGAGGGCTTTGAACAAATCGCCGTCGGGTACGACGCACAAGCGCTGGTCCCAGGGATCGTAGGAGGGTGTGAAGTGAGGATCGAGGGGGATGTCTTTCGGGAGTTGACGACTGATCGCGAGGTTCAGCATCCTCTTTGCACGCGCCGGACTGCGTCGGCACAGTTGGTAGAAACTCAGGTTCACTACGACGCTCTTCCATCGAGCGATGCTGTGCGCGAGTTGATTCGGCAGTACCGCGCGAATGGTGTCCGATAATTTGTCGCTGGACGGCAGCGCCAGAATGTACGTCGGTGATCGCTGGAGCATCGTGACGTGGCTTGCGTCCCGTGACATCGTGGGGACCAAAGTGACTGCGGTGGCGCCGCTTCCGATCACAACGACCTTCTTGTCGGAGTAATCGAGTTCTTCGGGCCAGAACTGGGGGTGCACTACCTCACCGGCAAACGATTCACGTCCGGGGAAGGCGGGGGTGTATCCGCCGTCGTAGCTGTAGTACCCGCTGCAGAGATAGAGGAAGTTGCAGGTCAATGTTTCGTCTTCGTCGCCGGTCGTGACCGTGACTGTCCAGGTCGAGTCCGCCGACGACCATGATGCGGCCGTCACCTTCCGGTTGTACCGAATCTTCTTGTCGATCCCGTTCTCTCGCGCGGTGTCGCGCACGTACCGCAGGATCGAATCACCGTCGGCGATTGCTTTGGCATCTGTCCACGGGCGAAACGGGTAGCCGAGCGTGAACATGTCGGAATCCGATCGGATGCCGGGATACTTGAAGAGGTCCCAGGTTCCGCCGCTGTTCGCTCGGGCCTCGAGGATTGCGTACGACTTTCCTGGGAGCTCGGTCTGGAGTCGATAAGCAGCACCGATGCCGGACAAGCCGGCGCCGACGATCAGGACATCGAGGTGTTCGGTGCTCATCAGTTCGGACTCCGTATCGACTATGTGGGGCCACCGGCAGAGTTAGTGCTCGATCACCACACTACTGAACGATGCTCAGTAAGGCGAGGGGGACCAGGTGATCGTTGGGGGTCGGATTGCCGCGCACAGTGGTTTACCTGCGGCGTCGGTGAGCCCGAGGTCTCCGTGGAGCACGCCGGAAGCGTCGGCCTGCTCGACGATGTGCTCGGGGATCGCGTCGAGCATCAGCTTTGCGCGCCGAAACATCTCGAACGTCTGGTCATCGGATACCGTCACCCAGGACAGGTAGATGAAGCGTCCGCGAGGTGGACCCTGGATGTGTGGACCGAGAATGTCCCAGGCACCGGACTTTCGCTCCTGGCTCGCTGTCAGTTCCCATCGCACTGTCTCGGTATCTCCTGGTACGAGGTCGAGGATTTCGTGTGGCTTGCCTCGGCGCTGAACGCCGACGTGGATGTTGCTGCGCCCTTCGAAGGTTGCGGTTTCGGAACACTCACGTCCGGGCAGGCTGTGACCGGTGATGATGATCTGCATATCGACATCATGCTCTGCACAGGTCGGGAGGGGTTGGCGTGGTGAGTCGTTCGGGTAGAACCTTTGTGGCGGCCGTGGTGGCGAGCATTCTGTTGTCGAGTCTCGGCTGGGGGTCAGGGGCTGCCGCGGCGACGACGGACGAACCGGAAGTCGCGGGCGCGCTGGAGTCCTATGGCGAACTCTCGGCCGCAGTGTTTCCGGTCGGCGCCGGTGAGACGCAGCGGGTCGTGTATCGAACTCTGCGTACCGCTGACAGATGGGGAGAGTCGTCAGGGTCCGTGTTTCTGCCGGAAGGTGCCGCACCGGCGGGCGGTTGGCCCGTCATCTCCTATGCCCACGGAACTTTGGGCAGTGCGGATCAGTGTGCACCCTCGTCGACCGGATTCGGTCCGGGCGAGATCGAACCGATCGAACGCTGGTTGGAAGAGGGATACGCGGTAGTAGCTACCGACTACTCGGGACTTGGTACCGACGGGGTGCTGGCCTATCTCGACGGACATGCCGCCGGCGCGAATGCGGTCGACATCGTGCGGGCTGCGCACGAGTTGTACGGCAGTGTGCTGAGTCCGCGGTGGATGGTTGCGGGTTTGTCCGAAGGCGGTCATGCGGCGTACTTCGCGGGACACGAGGCCACCACTCGTGCACCGGAATTGGATTTCCGCGGCTCGGTCGTTGTTGCCGGCCCCACCCATATGGAAGGTTTGTTTCCGTTGGGCGGACCGCTGTTTCCCGACATCGGCATCACCGGGTTGGTGGGATACGCGTTGTACGTTCTGGCCGGGATCGACGATCAACGACCCGAAGAGAACATTCGGGAGGTTCTCTCGCCGCAGGGGATCGAGTGGATGGAAAAGGCTCGGACACTGTGCGCCGGAGATCTCGGCCGCCACATTCGCGCCGAACGAATCCAGTTGAGCTCGTTGTTTTCTCGGTCGGTGTGGACGCCACGCTTCCACGATCTGTTTCGCGAGATGATGCAGGTGCCGGTCGACGGCTACGACCGGTCACTGCGTGTGGTGCAGAGCGTGTCGGACACAACGGTTCCTGTCGCCCTTACCTGGGCGCAACTGGTCGACATGCGTTCGCGAGGAACGCAGTTCGAGTATCAAGAACTCAGCGGAATCAGCCACGGCCAAACGACGGTCGCTTCGATGGACCAGACCATGGAGTTCATCGATCGATTGATGAGGTGATGTTCGGCGGTGTTGTTGTTGCGGTGTTGTTGTTGCGGTGTTGTTGTTTCAGGGTGGTTGTTCAGCGCATACGTCGCGGCCCGTAATCGTGGCCACCGTTGGCGAACCACACGATTGCCGCGATCGCGTACAGGATGCAGACCAGGAGTAGTAGCCCGCCTGCGATCCACAGCGAGATCTGACCGAGTCGTTTCACTCGATCGGACGCGTACCGCGACCCGGCCACATCGCCGTCGGCCCACAGCGGATACACGTTGAAGGCGTGCGTGAAAGCGGAGAAGGAGAGCGGCCAGAAGAACAGCAGCGAGACCACTGCCCAACCCGCATTGACGGGCGGTCGAATCGGGTGCTGAGGAACGGATTGCTGGACGGTGGGTTGATCCGGGTTGGTCATGGGGGCTCCTGACATGAGGTGGCCCTTTCGACGCTACTGCGATGGAGCTGAAGAATCACTGAGTGTGCACGATCAGCCGTAATGCCAGTCGCGATCCATCCGTCGGAAGTACGGAAAGAGTGTGGCCTCCTCGAAATCGAGGTGCGACTGCATATGATCCGCCAATTCGGAGATTGCGGCGTGTGCCCGATTGACCGTGGAGGATTCGGTGCTCAGCGCGAGTGACGCACGCTTGGCTTCCGACACGATCTCCCCGACAAGCTTGTGTTCTGCCTGCAGTCGTTCGACCGCAGGGGCCAACTCGGGAAAGTTCCTGGTCATTACGGGGAACATACGTTGATCTTCGATGGTGTGGTGCAGAGTCAGCGTGTTGCAGTAGAAGTCGCAGTTGACCCGTAGTTGCCAGACGAAATCCGCGATCGTCAGATTGTCGATCATCTCGGGTATCCGAGTCAGATCGGCGGTTTCGTCCGACAACAGTTGCAGGGCATTCTCGAGTACCTCGATATCGGCTCGTAGAGGTTCGTGAACCTGACGTAGCTGTTCGATCATCCTCAGACCGGCAACTGTTGCCGTGTTGTGCGAATGAGGGGCGTTCACGTCAGCGCAACTCGATCCCGCTCCGCGAGCATCCTCGCTACCGGCAGGACGTCCTTTGCTGCCATCTCGATACGCTCGAATACCTCGGGGTTGAGGATAGTCGTTCCGTCGAAATCACCGGAGCTGAGATAGATCCCGACCGGAGCGGTCAGCGCTTGGAAGAAAGCGAACAGTGGCCGCAGGGCATGGTCCAACACGAGAGCGTGGCGGTCGCTGCCACCTGTCGCAGCAAGAATCACCGGAGTGTTGGCAAGCCCGTACTGGTCCACGAGATCGAAGAAATGCTTGAACATTCCCGTGTACGAGCCGCGGAACACCGGTGACGCCGCGATGACGATATCGGCGGACTCGACTGCTGCCAGCGCTTCGGCGGTCACTGAGTCGACGTGATCGCGATCCAGAGCAGATGCAAGACCTGGAATCAGATCCACGATCTCGAAAACTCGTGTGTCGATCTGCTCGAAGTCTCCCAAGGTTTCGACGATCAGGTCGACGAGGGCACGAGTCTTGGAGGGTTTTTGGAGGTTGCCGACAACGGCAACAATTTTGAGCGGTGTGCTCATCGAAACTCCTATTTTTGGGACGACTTCAGTGATTCGATTTCCTTACGCACAACGGGGGCTACTTCGGTGCCGAGGATCTCGATCGCACGCAGCATGTCCTTCTGTGGCACGTTGCCGAACCCCATCTGGATCATGATGCGGTCATGATGGAACAGTTCGTACTGCGCCATCGTCTTGTCGATGATTTCCTGCGGGCCGCCGAGGAAGAACGCACCCGCGGTGGTTGCCTGAGCCTCGTATGCCCTGCGCGGCATGGGAACTCCGTTTCCCCGCTGATGATGATTCTGCATCCACCCGGCCTGGAAGTACGGGTACGACGTGTCGAGTGCTGTTTGCTTCGAGGTATCGACAAATCCTGGCGAAGCAATCGAGACAGCGAGCTTCTTCGGATCGTGTCCGAACTCCGCTGCAGCCCTGCGGTACAGATCGACGAACGGTTCGAACTGTTGGTAACTTCCACCGATGATGGCAAGCGAGAGGGGCAGGCCCAGTTTCGCGGCACGGACGACAGAGGCCGGAGTACCTCCGACTGCGATCCACACCGGAATCTGACGGTCCGGGCGGGGCGTCACGTCACCGTCGATCAGTGGTGCGCGAAGTTGTCCTTCCCAGTTGATCGGGTTCTCGTCGCGCAGTTTCAGTAGTAGATCGAGCTTTTCGGCGAAGAGTTCGTTGTACTGGGACAGGTCGTACCCGAAAAGCGGAAATGACTCCGTGTACGAACCTCGGCCGGCAATGATCTCGGCACGGCCTTCGGAAAGCAGGTCGACTGTCGCGAACTGTTGGAACACACGGACGGGATCGTCGGAACTGAGTACGGTTACGGCGCTGGACAGCTTGATGTTGTCGGTAGCCTGAGCCATTGCCGCGAGCACAACTGCAGGGGCTGAGACTGCGAAGTCGGTGCGATGGTGCTCGCCGACGCCGAAGACATCGAGTCCAACCTGATCGGCAACGGTTGCCTGCTCCACCAAATGGCGAAGGTGGACACCGGGATTCATCATCGCGCCGGTGGTGGGATCTGGGGTGAGTTCACCGAAATGGTAGACGCCCAATTCGAAAGCCATGTTGTTTCTCGCTATCTGTTCGTGGGGGTGATGGAAAGTTGTTCTACGTGCGCATCGCATGCGCCGCCTTGATTCGTGTGATGTGCGACAAGTCGGGAGAAGAAGCGTTCGAGTACCGGAAGCTCCTCGGTTTCAATGAGATCGGAGAAGTATTCGGCGATCCCTCGCGTGTGTATGGCGGACGCTTTTCGAAGCGTCTTCTTGCCCGCAGGCGTCATCGATACCGTCACGACGCGTCGATCGTTTTCCGGTCGAACGCGCTCTGCCAGTCCTGCCTCGACCAATCGATCGACGACGCGCGTCACGCCACTGGTGGTGACCAGGACCAGTTCGGCCAGATCGCCCATTCGGATCGTGTTTCCCGGCGCTTCGTGCAGTCGGAGCAGAACGTCGTACTGGCCAAGGGTGAGCCCGGTGGTGGTTCGAAGGTCCGCCTCCATCTTGCCGAGGATGACGCTGTGGCTGACCACTAGGTCACGCCAGACGGAACCGCGTCGACGTTCGTCGGTAGTCATCGGTGACAGCCTCCATTTATTTGCGCTCGCAAGTATTGCTTACTCAAATAATACGCCTGGATCGATCGAACTATTCCCCGCTCTCATTTGTGCTGGTAGCAAGGTATTGACTCGAACACGTGTTCGAGTATTGTTGGGGGTGGGGATCGGGGGATTCAATGAGTGTTCTGTTGTCGGATGTGGTGTCTGGTTCTGCGGTGGGGTTGCGCGGACTCCTGTGGCGGTTGTCTGCTTCTGAATTGCATACCGCTGCTATCGAGGCGAGTGCGGAGATTCTTCGGCTCGAGGCTGTGCGGGTGGCGGTGGTGGACGAGTTGTCGTTGCGGCCGGATGATCAGGTGATTGCGAGCCGCGGGGTGGGGTGCTGGTTGGCGGCGAACACGATGCTGCAGGTTCGGGACGGGAAGAAGATCGCCGCCCTGGGTGCGGCGCTGCGGCCGTTTCCGGCGGTGGCTGCCCGGTTCGATGGCGGGGATTGCTCCTTTGATCATGCCGTGTTGATCGTGGCGTTCTGCGAGTCACCTCCGAAGGGGATGCCGGAGGAGGCGTTGCCTCGCTGTGTCGATTTGTTGTTGGCTGCTGCTTCGGGCGTGGAGGCGACGACGACGAAGGTGCGGAGTGTTATCGCGACTTTGGAGCGAGTGTTCGAATCCGATGAGATTCCGCCCGCCGAGGATGTGGATCGGAATGAGTTGCGGATCGCGTCGACGTTGAATGGTCGGGTGGTGGTGCGCGGCGATTTCGATGCTCTCACCGGGGAAATGTTGTTGTCGGCGTTGTCGAATCTGACGATGCCGACCCCGGCACCGGATGGAACTCCGGATTCTCGGTCGGCGGCGAAGCGGACGGCGGACGGGTTCACCGAACTGATCCGCCGGTACTTGGACTGCGCCAAGACCGGCACCGATGGCGGCCAACGCCCGCACGTGAACGTGCACATCAACGCCCGTGATCTCGCGGAGCATCGGGACTGCGCCGCCGCACCCTCGCCCGATGGTGCTGTGGCTGTGTCGGATCTCGATGTCGGGCACATGCCGTGGCTCGGACCACTGTCCGTGTCGCAGACCAGACTCCTCGGGTGTGATTGTTTCCTCTCCACTGTCCTGCTGGACGATCACGGCGCACCGTTGGATGCGAAACCCGGAAAGCGATTAGTGTCCGCGGAGCAGCGAGTGGCGTTGATCGCCCGAGACAAGGGGTGCGCGTTCCCGGGGTGTGCGTGTGTTCCCGCGTGGACGGATGCGCACCATATTCGGCACTGGGCCAACGGCGGCCCGACGGTGATGAACAACCTTGTCCTGCTGTGCCGTTCACATCACCGGTTGATGCACCGGAAATCCGGGTTCGTCGGGAAATGGGTGATCCGCATCGGCGTCGACAACAAACCGTGGTTCATCCCACCACCCTCGATCGACCCCGGCCAGCACCCGCGGCCCGCGAACACCACCTTCAAAACCTGAGAAGAACCTCGGGCACAACAGAACACGGGCCAGCACCGCATCGAAGGGATCCTCCGATGCGGTGCCAACAGGCCGTGGGGGAGTCGAATCAGTGCTTCGAGCGCTTGTGGCGGTACATCTCGGCATCGGCCGTATCCCAAGTCTCGGAAAGGCTTTGGAACATGGAAAAGTCGGCTCGGCCGATCGAACAACAGACGTCGGCATTCCGGAACGCCTTCTCCAAACACTCGACCAGGTAGTCGACGGCGCGCGGCTGTGTATCGGGCAGAGCGATTCCGAACTCGTCTCCGCCCAACCGTGAAACCACCGCACCAGGGTGCGCGCATGCTGCCAAGATATTGCCGGCCCGTTGAACATATTCGTCACCCGCGGCGTGACCGAGTTCGTCGTTGATGGTCTTCATGCCGTCCAGATCGACGATGATGATAGATCCCGGATCGGCGAATTGGCGGTACCGAGTTTGCTCGGCCTCGAGGATGCGGTTCCACCCGCGCCGATTGAGAAGACCTGTCAACGGGTCGGTCTCGGCATCGAGTTGCGCAGTTTCGGCCAGTCGCACTGACTGCGCGCGCTGATAGTCGACATCGAGAATCGTTCCGAGGAGTCGGCACAGGAGAGTGAGGAGGGCCAGGTTGTCCTCGAGTACGGAGTCGCCCGTAATCGGGTCGGCGCCACACAGAGTGCCGAAGAGACTGCCGTCGTTGTGAAGGATTGGGATGCTGACGTATGCGCCTATGCCTTCCCACCTGTCATCTCGGGAAAGTGCAGGTACGAGTGCGCGATTCGATGAGACTGGCGGCGCATTTCCGAGGACTACCTCGCTGCACATGGTGTTTTGCCAAGTCCGGGTCTCGCCGACTTCGATGTGAAGTGGGTTGGGTGAGACGGTGAGAAAGATTTGATTCGACCCGTCGAACCGCGTGATCGACCACAGTGCCAGCGGAAGATATTCGTCGAGGTAGGACACGACCGAGCGACTTGCGTCGTCGAAATTCGTCAGTGGTGGCAGGAGTGGCAGCATCGGGATGGTGCGCGCCTGGCCGTGCGGCATTTGGTGACCTCCTGATCGACCCCAAGATTCTGTCGATGTTCAGGCTCTTGGTCCCGCGTGCGACAAATCTTCCACGAACAGTCTGCCTCGAGAATCCTGGCGATTGCTGAAAGTGTGCTGTGATTCTTCCGACCGCGGGGCCGTTGATTCTTTGGTGGCCCGCTAATCTTCCGGTATGGAGCTGGCGCGTGGAGCGAACACAGTCGTTGACGGAACTTCGCTGAAGGTGGCGGTGAACGGTAGCGCCCCGGGCACGGTGGACCTGATGGTGTTCCAGCTCGACGAACGGAACAAGGTGCGGAACGACGCAGATTTTGTCTTCTTCAATCAGCCGGTGTCGCCCGAAGGTGCGGTGCGCTTGGAGTCCGGCGGCGTCATCGAAATCGACATTGCGAGGTTGCCCGCCGACATCCACCAGCTGAGTGTTGCCGTGGCGCTTGATGCGGCGGCAAACGGAACCCTTTCTGCTGTCGGGGGCCTTGGTGTCGTGGTGGAGCAGGCTGGTTCCACCGCTATCGTGGCTCAGGCTTTGGGTTTGACGAGTGAGAGGGCAGCGGTCCTCGTCGAGATCTATCGCCGCGGCACGGACTGGAAGGTTCGGAATGTTTCGGCGGGTTGGGACAGTGGATTGGCAGATCTGGTCACTGCATTCGGAGTCTCGGTCGACGAGGAACCGCAGAGCCGACCCGACTCGGCTGAATCGGCAGATGGCATTCGGACCGTGCCCGACGAAGCCAAACTCTCGATGGTGAAGCGGGAAAAACTGGACCTCCGAAAGCGCGAAGTGGCCAAGGTCCTGCTGACCAAGGGTGGCAACGGAATTCGGGCGCGAGTGGTCCTGGTGATCGACAAAACCGGAAGTATGGCCAAGCAGTACCGCACCAGAGTGGTGCATCGTGTTGTCGAACGCATGGTTCCCGTTGCGATCCAGCTCGACGACGACGGCAAGCTGGAGCCGTACTTGTATGCAGTCAGCTTCGTCAAGCTTCCCGAGATCTCTGTCCATGACGCGGAAGAGTGGTCGGATACCTACCTGCACTTGCGCGGCTCGCACGGCGGATTCAACTATGACAAGATCGGCGCCGCAAATCGTGAAGTGCCGATCATGACTGAGATTCTTTCCGGCCTGACACGTGGTTCGGCGCCGACGCTCGTCCTGTTCTTCACTGACGGTGGCTTCAGCGAGCGCAAGGAAATCACGAAGTTGATGCGCGAAGCGTCTGGGCTCCCGGCCTTTTGGCAGTTCGTCGGAATCGGCAAGGCCAACTACGGAGTGCTGGAGAAGCTCGACGACCTCGACGGCAGGGTGGTCGACAATGCCGGATTCTTCGCGCTGGACGACATCGACACCGTCGACGACGCCCAGTTGTACACCCGTTTGCTGAGTGAATTCCCGGATTGGCACAAGGCAGCTGTGGCCGCGGGCATCACGACGCCGTGATTTATCTGGTCGAAACCAACTGTGGTGCATTCTCTTTCAAGAATTCGTCGATGTGCGCCCAGGTGGAGTCTCTCGCGGTGGGGCCGGCAACGAGCCCGAGGTGACTTCCCGGCGCCTTCTCGAACCGGACCGACGGCGCTCCGGTGAGGACCGACGTGATCGCTTCCACCGAAGCGATGGGTGCAATCACGTCAGTGGTGCCGCCGACCGCGAGAACGGGAACGCTCAGAGCTGACAGTTTGATCTCGCGCCCGGCAAGCGTGACAGCGTCGTTGTAGAGATTGTTGCCGAGCATGAGTTGCTCGCAGATCTGCTGAAATGCCTTGCCCGGGTATCCAGGCATGGCTGCCATGAACTTGTCTATCGATTCCATACGAGCCAGGGTCTCGGTGTTGTGAAGATTGCGGACGATGAACCATGGCTTGAGGACTTCGCGCTGCAACGCCGTCACCTTGTAACTCGCCTGAACGAGTGGAGCAGGTAGTCCGCCGACCAGATTGGTCGCGGAGGTGAGCGGGGTGTCGCCCGTGTATTTGCCGATCAACCTCAACGGGCTGATTGCGGGAATCTTCGTGTAGTCGATTGGCGTGCCGATTGCCGTGATCGATGCGATCGGAAGGTCGGAGTGAGCGGAGCCCGTGAGCAGAGACATGGTCCCGCCGAGGCTCCACCCGATCAGCGAAACAGGTGCGCCGTCATGTAGGTCCGAGATCGTACGGATCGCTTCCGGGATGATGTCGTCGACCCAGGCCTCGAAACCCATTCCGCGGTCGGAGTACCGCATGGTCCCGTAGTCGAGGAGGTAGGGCGTGTTTGCGCCATCCAGTAGGTGTGCGGCGAGGCTCTGGCCTGCACGAAGGTCGTAGCAGTCGGCTGAAACCGCGAGGGGAGGTACGAGGAGGACCGGATTGCCTCTGGGCGTCCACAATGCGCCGAAGCGATACAGATCGCGGTGTGGACCTTCGCTGATCAGTACCGACGGCGTGCGTTCGGCCTTCTCGACACCGTCGCCGAACGAGAGTCCCCATGCATTGCGCGCTGCGGTGTCCAGCGTCGGACGCCACGTCGCGATCAAACCACTGATATCGAGCACTGGTTCCCCTTGGAGTCGAATCGGCGGACGGCCGAGTCGGCCGCGCTCGGTGTATGTTACCTGCCTTCACATACATCGATCTCGGGGGTGCAAAAACCCAGCTCGGCAACGGAGCCACCGTGCCGAGCTGGGCTGATCGGGATGATGCGGCAGTGATCAGGCGGGGACGATCAAGCCGGTCGAGGCTGTGGCCGCCGCGTATCGCTGTGCAACGTCTTCCCAGTTGATGACGTTCCAGTAAGCCTTTACGTAATCGGCCTTGACGTTCTTGTACTGCAGGTAGAAAGCGTGCTCCCACATGTCGAGCATGAGCAGCGGAACGATACCGATGCTGATGTTGCCCTGCTGGTCGGTGAGTTGCTCGATGACCAGGCGCTGCCCGACCGTGTCGTAGGCCAGTACCGCCCAGCCGGACCCCTGCAAAGTCGTTGCTACAGCGGAGAAGTGGTTGACGAATGCGTCGAAGGTACCGAAGTGCTCGTCGATCGCGGCTGCCAACTCGCCTTCTGGTCGCTCACCGCCGTTGGGGGAGAGGTTCTTCCAGAAGATCGAGTGATTGGTGTGGCCGCCGAGGTGGAAGGCGAGGTTCTTACTGAGCAGCGGCGCCTTCGCGGTGATCGTGCCGTCTTCGCGTGCAGCAGCCAACTGCTCGATTGCGCTGTTGGCGCCCGCCACGTACGTGGCGTGGTGCTTGCTGTGGTGCAGTTCCATGATCTCGCCGGAGATGTGCGGTTCGAGTGCGGCGTAGTCGTAGTCCAGCTCGGGGAGAACGTATTCAGTCATGTGACATGCCTTCCTTTGAGGAAATGTTGTGAGACGAGAGATTTCGATAGGTTCGATCGTGATAGACGAGCGGCGCTGACACGTGCTGCGGATCGATGACGTCGACGACGCGCGCGGTGACAATCACTGCGGAGCCACACGTCGTGGCATTCAAGGGAACCGCCCGCAAGGCGTGGCCCGTGCCGTGCAGGAATGGTTCACCCGTCGACAGAAACGACCAGCGCATGTCGTCTCCGAAGCGCACAGCGCCGCGGGTCGCGAACGTGGCCGCCAGTCGCTCGTTTGCCGAATTTGCCAGGTGAACAACAAAACTGCTTGCGGAAGCAATGACGCTCGCAGAACCACGCAACGACTGCAGTGAGAACGCCAGAACTGCCGGATCGGCGCTGATCGAGATCACCGAAGACGACGTGATGCCGGCCGGGCCGTCATCGCCCGTCGCGGTGATGATCGAGACGCCGGCGGGATGATTTCGGAATGCCTCGACGAATGCGCTTCGGATGGACGGCGCCGAATCAACAGCGACGTCCGAAACAGGTTGGGTGCCAACCAGTTTTGTCGTCACACTTAGCACCTCTTCTGACTCGGGTTTTGCTGTCGTTGCACTCTCTTGTGCAATACCGACGTTAAAACCTCGAGTGCAGTTGAGGTCAAGGTGCTGTGGCGGACCTCACCGTCCGAGCTTGGCTGCCAGACGTTCCATGTATCCGACCACCTCTTCGGGGCTCTTGTCCGGAGTGCCGAACATCGCCTCCGTGACACCGATATCTGCCCAGTGGGCGAGCTTCTCCGGATCGGGTTTGCCTGCCAGGACGGTTATTTCAGGCTCGCCGACTCTACCTGCTTCGGCCCATATCTTTCGGAGCAGTTCCACGTTTCCGTCGATCTCCTGCTCGATCGGTGTGGTGATCCACCCGTCGGCAGACTTTGCGATCCACTTGAAAGTCTTCTCGTTGCCGCCGCCGCCCAACAAGATGGGAGGACGGGGCTTCTGAACGGGCTTGGGCCAGGCCCAACTAGGCCCGTACTTCACGAATTGGCCGTCGTACGAAGCTTCTTCCTTCGACCACAGTTCACCCATGGCTTCGAGATACTCCCGGAGTGCGGTCCGGCGTTTGTTGGGCGGTACGCCGTGGTCGGCGAGTTCCTCTGCATTCCAGCCGAATCCGACTCCGAAAACCACGCGTCCGTCGGAAAGATGGTCCAGCGATGCGATGGTTTTCGCGAGAGTGATCGGATCGTGTTCGAGGGGGAGGGCCACCGAGGTGCCCAATCGGATGGTGCTCGTGACCGACGCGGCGGTGCCGAGGGCAACCCAGGGGTCGAGTGTGCGCATGTAACGGTCGTCGGGCAATTCTGCCGACTGGGTTCCGGGGTGATCGGAATCCCTCGATACGGGGATGTGAGTGTGCTCCGGAACGTAGAAGGCGTCGAATCCATTCGCCTCCGCAGCCTTTGCTGCATCGGCAGGGCGGATGCCGCGATCACTGGTGAACAGGCTGAGTCCGTAGCGCACTGGTTCTCCTTCGATGGTCCGTCGAAAAACTGTAACCTGTTGCATCTTCGTTCGGATAGGTTTCCAGCCCAGTAAATCGATTGCCGACGTGACCGGGGGCGTGGTGAACTCGGGCGGAGTTGTTGTGGGCCGAGAGGTGGATGCAGTAGAGATGGACGCAGTGGAGATGAATCGGTTGTCGTGGAATGCGGCGACCGTCGCTCACAACAGTCACAAAGGTGACCAAGCACAGTTCTTTCGCAACGGCGGGTCGACCTTGTTTCCGGAAGAAGTGGCGCTGCTCGGCGAGATCGACGGCTCCTCGATTCTTCATCTGCAGTGCAATTCCGGTCAGGATTCGCTGAGTTTGGCTGCTCTCGGTGCCGCGGTGACCGGCGTCGACATCTCGGATTCTGCGATCGACTTCGCGCGAACGTTGTCTGCGGAATCCGGCATTGCCGCCGATTTCGAGCGAGCGGATGTATCTGCGTGGCTCCGAGATGCCGGCGCTACCGGGAGGAAGTTCGATCGAGTCTTCTCTTCGTACGGAACGGTGATCTGGTTACCCGATCTCGACGAGTGGGCCGAGGGGATTGCCGGTGTTCTGGCGCCGAACGGTCGATTCGTTCTGGTGGAGTTTCATCCGTTTGCCATGTGTTTCGACGAGAAGTGGTCGCTGACATACCCGTACGGAGGCGGGACTCCCGTGACCGAACCCGGTGGCGTTGGCGACTACGTGGCAGATTCAGCCGATCTCGTCTTGCCGGGCGCTCAGGGAGACGGAGTCGAGAACTTCGAAAATCCCTTCCCTTCATGTGAATTCAACTGGTCCATTGCCGAGGTGCTCGGCGCCCTGCGGCGTGCCGGATTGACGCTCGAGTCCTTCGACGAGTACCCGTACGCCAACGGTTGGCAAGGATTCGAGGAGATGGCAGAACTCGGCGGCAAGCGTTGGGGAGTCCCGGCCGGACGACCAGAGATACCGCTGATGTATTCGCTGTCTGTTCGCTTGGCCGACTGACGCCTATTTCCCCCGCATTTGCGGGTAATTGCAGACACAGGTAGTAATTACCCCCATGCCCACGACGCCACTGACACGACGCATCGCCGTCGACCTGTGCCGTCTTGGTGCCAACTGCTGTTGCTGTTGATTCCTTCCGACTCTCCTGAGTGAGAATGGCGCCGCTCTGTGTGCCTTCGCCCCTGCATATGCGCTCGTTGCTGCATGTGTGCCGGAATTTTCCGTACGTCGAGGAAGAACAGCGATGTCGACTCCTGTCGAAGCAATAGAACCAACACCAGTCGCGGAACCGAACCGTGAACCGCGTCGGCGGTGGACTTCGAGTGTGACCACTGTCGGACTGCCGGTGCTTTCCGTGATCGCATTCTTGGCCTTGTGGCAGGTCGCCGCGGCGAGCGGCACCTGGAGTGAGACCTTCGTGCCGTTTCCGAGCACGGTCTGGCATGCCTTCGTCAACACGATGACCACGCACGACGGAGTGCGCGGCTACCAGGGGTATTTGCTCTGGGAGCACCTCTACATGACGCTGCGACGGGTGCTGGTCGGTGTGATCATCGGCGTCGGATTGGGCGTGATCCTAGGTTTGGCAATGGGATCGGTGACATGGCTGCGGAGCCTGCTCGAACCGTGGTTGACCTTCCTGCGGGCACTGCCGCCCTTGGCGTACTTCTTCCTGCTGGTGATCTGGCTGGGAATCGACGAGGCGCCGAAGATCACGCTTCTGGCGTTGGCTGCGCTACCGCCGGCAGCAGTGGCCACCACAGGTGCTGTTGTCGCGGCACCCGTCGGGCTGGTCGAAGCTGCCAGGGCGCTGGGAGCCTCACGGGCACAAGTGATCCGAGACGTGGTTGTCCCGTCGGCGCTGCCTGAAACTTTCACGGGCATTCGCTTGTCGGTGGGTATGGCGTACTCGTCAGTTGTTGCGGCCGAATTGTTCAACGGCATCCCCGGAATCGGCGGAATGGTCAAGGATGCAAGCAATTACAACAACACTCCGGTAGTGCTGGTGGGGATCTTCGCCATCGGATTCTCCGGTTTGATCATCGACGGACTGTTGCGGGCTGCTGAGCGCCGCGCCGTTCCCTGGAGGGGAAAAGTATGACCGACAATAAGAAATATGGCAGCATTTCCGAGCCCAGCGGCAATCTGAAGCGCAACAGCAATCCGAACCGCAACGAGGGAAGGGCTTCCCGGACGGCGTTCACGGTGCTGATCGGCGTTCTTGCCCTTGTGCTCGGTGCGTGCTCGGTGGATCATTCGGGCCAGGATTCGTCCAAGGAAACGATCCGTATCGCTTACCAGTCGTTCCCGAGCGGCGACTTGATAGTCAAGAACAATCGCTGGCTCGAAGACGCATTGCCCGAGTACAACGTGAAGTGGACGAAGTTCGATTCGGGAGCCGACATCAACACCGCCTTCATCGCCGGTGAAATCGATTTCGGCGCAATCGGTTCGAGTCCGGTTGCTCGTGGCCTCTCGGCACCGCTGAACATTCCGTACCAGGTCGCGTTTGTTCTCGACGTGGCCGGCGACAACGAAGCCTTGGTGGCGCGCAAAGCAACCGGAATCAAGACCGTCGCAGATCTGCGTGGCAAGAAAGTGGCCACGGCATTCGCCTCGACCGCGCACTACAGTCTGCTGGCAGCACTGAACCAGGCCGGACTCAGTGCTGACGACGTCCAGTTGGTGGATCTCCAGCCGCAAGCATCCCTCGCTGCCTGGCAGCGAGGTGACATCGATGCCGTCTACACCTGGTTGCCCACGCTCGACGAACTCCGTAAGGACGGAACACAGTTGATCGCCAGCCGCGAGCTCGCGACGGCTGGAAAGCCGACACTCGATCTTGGTGTGGTGTCGACCGCGTTTGCCAAGGATCACCCCGAGGTCGTCGATACCTGGCGGAAGGTTCAGGCCCGCGCGCTCACGACGATCGCCACGGACCCGGACGCGGCAGCGGAAGCTGTTGCCGCGCAATTGGGCGCCTCGAAGGAAGACGCGGCAGCGCAGCTGAAGCAGGGAGTGTTCCTCACTCCCGAGCAGATCTCCTCGCCGGAATGGCTGGGCACCGAAGGCGCTCCCGGGAATCTGGCAGTGAACCTGCAGAGTGCAGCGCAATTCCTGGCCGAGCAGAAGCAGATCGACAGTGTGCCTGATCTGGCGGTCTTTCAGAATGCTCTCTATGTGAAGGGGCTTCCCGATGTCCTTGACCAGTAGCGAGACCGCACAGCAGGCCGCGGGAGGATTCGCTGCCGACCGCCCGGGCGCGATCCGAATCGACACCGTCTCGCACAAGTACGGCCACGGTCGAGAGTCCGTCACGGCACTCGGGCCGGTATCGATCGACGTCGCCCCTGGTGAGTTTCTGGTCCTCGTCGGAGCCTCGGGTTGCGGCAAGAGCACGTTGCTGCGGCTGATTGCGGGTTTCGAAAATCCTTCCAGTGGAACAGTTCAGGTATCAGGATCCGACCCGATTCCCGGGTCGAGTGCCGGCGTGGTGTTTCAGCAACCACGACTGTTTCCGTGGAAATCGGTGGGCGGCAACATCGATCTGGCACTCAAATATGCCGGGGTGACGAAGAGCGAACGCGGGCGAAGGCGCGACGAGCTTCTCGACCGCGTCGGTCTGGGCGGCACAGCGGACCGGCGTATCTGGGAAATATCCGGCGGGCAGCAGCAGCGGGTGGCAATTGCCCGGGCCTTGGCGGCCGAAACGTCGTTGCTGTTGCTGGACGAGCCCTTTGCCGCATTGGACGCCCTCACTCGCGAGCGTCTGCAGGAGGACCTCCGCAGTGTCAGTGCCGAATCGGGGCGAACAAGTGTCTTCGTCACTCACAGTGCCGACGAGGCGGCCTTTCTCGGCTCCCGCGTCGTAGTTCTGACAAGCCGGCCCGGCAAGGTCGCGCTGGACCTGAAAATCGATCTGCCACGAACCGGCGTCGATCCCGACGATCTCCGAGGCTCACCCGAATACGCGGCATTTCGAGCCGAAGTCGGCCATGCGGTCAAGGTTGCTGCTGCAGCGTAGGTACCCTGCGCGTCGACTACCAGGTGGCCGCGTCGATAATAGGAAGGAGAACGTGCAGGACACGACGAACAAGGAGTGGTCATGGCAACTGAGGTGGAGTCCGGTGACCTCGTGCAGGCAGCCGGCCATGCGGGTCCGTGGACGGTAGTCGAAGTTCGCCAGGGCATGGCGTTGCTCGAACACAGTGACGGGCACAGGTTGTCGCGTCGAACGACGACGTTGACCGTCGTCCGCAAGGGCTCGGGCAAGAAGACGACGGCGGTCGACGACGGGAAAGACGAAAACGGGTCGCCTACCCTGTTCGACTGACCTTCTGTCAGCCCGAGACGGCGTCAGCTGGAGAAGACGTCGTCGACGCGTTTGTCGAAGTACTCGGCGATTCGGAACGCCAGCGACAGACGCGGGTCGAAGTGGCCCTTCTCGATCGAGATGACGGTTTGGCGCGTGATTCCGAGTGCGTCGGCGCACGCTTGCTGTGACAATCCGGCTGCCGTACGAAGTTCTTGAAGGTTGTTGCGCATCAGATCTCGATCGTGGGGGCGCGGTCCCTCGACACCGCCCAGTACCGAATTCCGAAGTCGACCAGGCCGAGGGCAGTGAAGATCAGGAGCGGCAGTTCGGGAGCGCCGAAGACATTGTGCGCGATCAGCGCGATTCCCATGGCAGTGATCAAGTCTGTGAACGCGCCGAATCCGGCCTTGCGACTCCATTCTGTTTCGACGGTGTCCTCGGGATAGGCGGGAGCCTTGTTCTTTTCCGATGGGAAAAGGGCCCATACCGATCCGATGCAAGCCGGCGCCATGACGATTGCGAAGACGACGAAGGTCAACGTCTTCTGGTCGCCGGCGGTCAGTGCTGCGAAAAAGCCGAGGGTCAGCGTTACTGCGACGCCGATGCCGATAACCAGGCTCCACCGTGCCGTGGTGCTCATGAAGCCTCCCGGATGTAAGAGTTCTTTGACAGGGTTGAGCGTAGATTCACGCACGCCGTATGTCAAAGAACTCTTACATCGCGCTCCGGGTCACGCGATTCCGAAAGGCGCTGCGTATGAAAACTTCCCCGTCTGATCAGCGCGATGTGTGGTGAGCGTTCTGATCTGAAAGTGAGCGCCCCACTCAGCTTCCGGAGACTCCACTCCGACGTCCGTGCTGGTGACGAATCCGAACCGCGGGTAGTACTCGGTGCTGCCCAAGAGTGCGATCAGCGGCACGTCCAGGGCGTCGCACGCGCCGACCACCGCGTGCATCAGTGCCGAACCAACCCCGCTGCGCTGGTTACCCGGGGTGACAGCCAGCGGGCCGAGGCCAACAGCCTCCACGGGACCGACCCATCCGCGTGTCCCGATCACGAAGCCGACGATCTCACCGCCGGCTACGGCGACCAGCGACAACTTCGGTAAGTAGTCGTCCGAGGCGAAGAGTTGGCGTGTCAGTTCGATCTCGTAGGGAGTCTCGCCGGGCGGTGCCTGGTCGGCAAACGCCGCCCCGAGCAGTGAATAGATGGCGTCACGGTCGGAAGAAGTTTCGCGGCGGATGTACATGGCCACGAAACTACCCGGTTCACTTCGGATTGTGCTCCCCGTTTTCGGCCTGACGTGCCACTCGCTTTTCGTAGTCCGCACGCCCGTTCGGATCTACCGATGTCAGTGCGCGGCGATCGTCGATCACCCGGCGGCCGATGTTGATGATCCATTCGGGGACCAGTGCGTCGACGAGATCCCAGCCCGCAAGGTAACGGGGAACTGCAGTTTCGGCTCGCCGATGCGCGACCGTGTCGACGACGGCCTTGGCCACTACCTCGGGCTCAACCGTCGGCATTCCCTTTCCGAGTGGCACGCCTGACGAGAGGCCGGTCCGCACCGCGCTGGGCAGGATCGCGCTGACGCTGACCCCGGAATCTGCGAATTCGACACGGGCAGAAGCCGAAAGACCCACTGCACCGAACTTGCTGGCGTTGTACACGGCCATCCCGGGTACCGGAAGTTTGCCTGCCATCGATGCGATGTTGACGACGTGCCCGCGTCGTCGATCCACCATGCCGGGCAACACGGCGCGCATCCCGTGAATAGGCCCCCAGATGTTGACGTCGAGGGTGACTCGACTGGTGGCGTCGGACTCGTCGAGGAAGCTGCCGAGCGGCATCACTCCCGCGTTGTTGACGAGAATGTCGATGTGGCCGAATTCGCCGATCACCTTGGAGACGAACACATCCCAGGAATCGCGTGAGGTGACGTCCAGCAGGTAACCGCGGGCACGTGGGCCGATGGACTCCGCTGTGTCGACGGCCGTCTCCTCGTCGAGATCGCCGACGCATACGAGTGCACCGCGAGTAGCGAACAACTTGGCTGTCGCCCGGCCGATTCCGCGGCCACCGCCCGAGATGACGACGACCGCTCCGTCGAGATCGATCGGCGGGTAGGTGGTGCCGAAGAGGCTCATGCGGTGTACTCCGGTTCCGGACTGGGGGTGGGTTCGGATGGCGTGGGTTCAGGGGGCGTGTTGTCTGACTCAGGGTTCGACGTGTGGTTGTAGGCATACGGATCGAAGTCCCGTAGCCGTCGACGCATGGCGCCGGACGACCACGGCCAGTTGAAACTGTTGCGGCCGTTGACGTCGAAGAAATAGCTTTCGCAACCACCGGCGTTGTAGACCGTGGTCCCCAATGCCTCCTGAACCTGAGAGTTGAAGGCTGCCTGAACTTCCTCTCGCACGTCGATGGTCTGCCAGCCGTGACGACGGGCGTGGCCGATTGCCTGCGCCACATAGTTCAGTTGGGCTTCCAAGATCATGAATGCCGACGTGTGCCCGGTGCCGAGGCTCGGGCCCAGCAGAATGAACGCGTTGGGGAATCCACTGACGGCGGAGCCGAAGTACGCCTGCGGGCTTCCCTGCCAATGATCGTCGAGTGATCGACCTTCTCCGTCGAATACCTTGGATGCGATGGGCATGTCGAGGATGTGGAAGCCCGTTCCGAAGATGATGGCGTCCACCTCCGCCTCCACTCCGTCGGCGCCGATCACGGTGTTACCGCGGATCTGCTCGACGGCGTTGGCATGGACGCTGACGTTGGGTTTGCCGAGGGCCGGATAGTACGAGTTCGACATGAGCAGTCGCTTGCAACCGAGGGTGTAGTCGGGAGTCAATGCCTTGCGCAGCTTCGGATCGCGTACCTGCAGGCGCAATTGGGCTGACCCGAGTTTCTGCACGATTCGCAGAATCCACGGATTACGGAATCCCAATCCGAGCGCTTCCATGATTCCGTATTCGATGCTGCGCAAGGCTTTCTGTGCTCCCGGCACGAATCGCATGACGGACCTTTCGATCCGCGGTACGTAGTGATCGGGTTTGGGAAGAACCCATTGAGCGGTTCGCTGGTAGAGGTGAAGGGCGGAGACCTGGGAAACGATGCGCGGAACGAACTGGACTGCCGAGGCTCCGGTTCCTACGACGGCGACGCGTTTTCCGGTCAGGTCGTAGTCGTGATTCCACTGCGAGGAATGAAACACCTCTCCCTCGAACGCTTCCAGTCCGGGGATCGCCGGTGTCAGGGGCTCGTTCCATGGGCCGGCAGCGGCTATCACGAAGCGAGCAGTCAGTTCGCCGCTGGAAGTTGTTATTTTCCACAGTGATTGCGACGCATCCCATCGCGCGGAGAGCATTTCGACCCCGAAGCGAACGTGTTTGTCCACTCCGTGCGTGCCCGCCGTGTTCTCGATGTATTCGTGGATCTCCGGTTGCTCCGCGAACAAGCGCGTCCAATCCGGATTGGCGGCAAAGGAGTACGAGTACAGACCGGATGGAACGTCGCAGGCGCACCCGGGATAGGTGTTGGCGCGCCAGGTTCCACCGAGGGAGTCGGCCTTCTCGAGGAGTGCGAAGTTGTCGATTCCGAGACGCTGCAGGTGGATAGCCGCGCCGATTCCGGAAATTCCACCGCCGATGATCACGACCTCGAAGTGGTCAGATTCGTTGTTCACTGAGTCTGCGCTTTCACTGGTGGGAACGAGTGGGCTGGAACGGGTGCACATCGAGTTCGCGCTTGACGCTCGCACGTGTTGTACGCAGCGATGATTCGAAGGTGGCGAGCCGTCGGCGGCCGTCCATGAAGTTGGCGCCCATCACGGCAAGGTCGTCGTCGGTGGCATCGATTCGTATGACTCTGGTACCCGCGGAGCGGACCAGTTCGATCTCCTGATCGAGCCCCTTGGACATGGCATTGCGCAGGGCACTGCGTTCGATACGGGCGGCGCCGCGCGCCGGCCTCAGGGTTCGAGAAGCCATGGGCGCCAGTACAACCAGCTCGTCCAGTTGAAGGGGGAGCAGAAGGTCTACCGAAGCCGTGGATGCGGCGCCGCCGTCGATGTACCTGACGCCGTCGATCGTCACGGGTGGAAACCAGCCGGGAATCGCCCATGACGCTCGGAGCGCTTCACCGACGGTCACTTTCGGAGCCCCCTGTGCCCCGAATGCGACCCGTCGCCCCGTTCTGTAGTCCATGGATACCATGTACGCGTTCGGATGTGGGAGCCACGAATCGCCCGGAGCAAGTGATTCGGCGAGCGTAGTGAGCCAGGACGGGTCGCCGCCACCAACCGGTGCGATGCCGCTCATCCGGCTCAGAACCGGAAGGTCTCGACGCGTGAGGAGTCGTGGATTGCCGACGCCCAGTCTCGGAAGTGGCGGGAGCTTTCCGGGCGCCGACGCGATGTGGGTGAGGAGCTCGGGGCGTGCGGCGGCGTTGCCGAGTTGCATGGCAACCAACTCGTCGACACCGACTCCGCTGCCGAGCATCGTCACGAACTCGGCGCCGGCGGACGTCCCGATGATGGCTGTGGCTTCCCGTGGGTCCCAGTCGAGTGCATCCCGGACCGAGGCGAGCGCGGCAACAGTCCAGGCAAAACCGAGAGTGCCGCCGCAGCCGATGGCCAAGCCGCGTCTCGGTGCGCTGTTTTGGCGCACGGTGGTACCGGTCACATCTGAAGTCATGTTTCGGAGACTATCAGTATCCGAATAACGTTGGTACCCCAAAATTGGTTTCAGTACTCCACTCGACGACCGTCCGCGGTATTCGGCTACCGTGGGAATCTCGATACCGAGGACCACTGGGAGGTTCCGATGGCGCGATTGACCAGGCAGGAAGCGCAGGCGCTGACCCGCGAGACCCTGTTGGCGACGGCCGTCGAGCACTTTCTCGATCGCGGATACGCCGCGGCCTCTCTCGATCAGATCGCCGAGGACGCCGGGTACTCCAAGGGGGCGGTGTACTCGAATTTCAAGAACAAGGATGAATTGTGTGCCGAAGTTCTCGGCCGGATCAGGCTGACCAAGGTCGGTGAGATCACTGCGCAACTCGGGGCGAAATCGACCCTCGACGATGCGGTGGCTGAATTCGCGCGGTGGGCCGAGCGAACAATCGGGGACCAGAGGTGGACGCTGCTCGAGGTCGAGTTCTCGGTGAGATCGCGGCACAGCGAGGACATTCGGGAGAAGATCGCGGCGGGTGCCGACCAGGTGCGCGGACTGATCGCCGGATTGGTCCAACACCTCACGGAATCCAACGGGGTGACGCCGACGCTGGATCCGGACGCAGCCGCGCTGCGAATGCTCAGCGTCGGAATCGGTTTGGGGCTACAGCGCGCAATCAGCCCAGAGCTTCCCGTCGATCCGCTGGTGGATACGGTGCGGGAAATTTTGTCGGGCGGCTGAGGAGTGCGCGGAGCATGCCGCCGATCTCGGCGACCGCTGCACGGGATCCGGCACTGGGCCCCAGAACGTTGACGAAACCGTGGATGAATCCGGGGTAGCGTCGATCCGTGACATGAACACCGTTGTCTCGCAATCGTGCTGCGTACGCTTCGCCTTCGTCCCGGAGTGGATCGAACCCCGCCGTGATCACGATGACTGGTGGCAGTCCGGCCACGTCGGGGGCGCGTAGCGGCGACACCAACGGGTCGAGTCGATCGGCATCCTTGCCGAGGAAGCTGGACTCGTAGAAGTTCATATTGGCCTCGGTCAGGAAGAAGCCTTCACCGAACGTCGTTCTCGAGGGAGCCTTCTCGTGAAAGTCGGTAGCGGGGTAGATCAACAGCTGTGCTGCCGGTGGGGTCTTGCCGTCGTCGCGGGCACGCAACGCCACCGTCGCGGACAGGTGCCCGCCCGCACTGTCGCCTCCGACAGCGATGCGTGTCGGGTCTGCCCCGAACTCTTCGGCGCGGTCGACGATATCCTGGTACGCGGCATAGGCGTCGTCTACCGGTGTGGGGAAAGCGAATTCGGGTGAAAGCCGGTAGTCGACCGAGATGACCCGTGCGCCGGAGGTCTCGGCCAACAGGCGACACGGAGCGTCGTGTGATTCGATGCCGCCCTGTACCCAGCCGCCGCCGTGGAAGTAGGCGAGCAGAGCGCCGGTGTCGGCAGTCGGAACGTAGAGCCGGGCGCGGAGCGGGCCGTCGGCGCCCGAAACGGAGATCTCTTCGGTGCGGACCTGCGCGGGCCTGCCACCCATCATGATCGCGGTTCGGGTGAGATTGGCGCGAGCAGCGGCGAGTGACTGGGGGTCGGTGGAATGTGAGGGGAGTGGCCGCGTCTTCGCGAGCGTGAGCAGCAGGTGTGCGTCGGCGTCGAGCGTGTTGCCCTCGATGACGACGGGTGGCCCGGTGATTCGACGTTTCACCGCGCTGGGCAGCGCGAATGCGGCTGCTACCAAGGACGCTTCGGCGCGATCTCGAATGCTGCGGCTGCTGGCCTGCTTCACGGATTCCGACACGTGGCGCAGACTACCAAGCATGACTACTGCGGCACTGTCGATCACGCAGATCGAGAACACACATCTGGTTCGTTGCGGTCACGCCAATTGGGTCCTGGTCGAAGAGGGGTCCGATCTGACGTTGATCGACGGCGGATACCCGGCCAACGGCGCCGACGTCGAACGCTCGATCGAGCAGATCGGTCACCAGCTCGGGGATGTTCGGGCAATCCTCGTCACTCACGCGCATGTCGATCACATCGGTGGAATCGCGGACATCGTGACTCGGCTCGAGGTTCCGGTCCTGATGGATCCGTTGGAAGTGCCCCACGCGAAGCGGGAGTACCTGCAGCAGTTGTCGCCGGCCAAAGTTCCGTTGCTGTTGTGGCGGCGAGGCGCTCCGAAGTGGCTACGCGACGTGATCGGAGCAGGCGCGTTGAAAGGCGCGGAACTGCCTCGAGCACAGGCCTTTGCGCCAGGTGGTGCGCTGGACGTTCCCGGTCGGATCGTGCCGATTCCTACCCACGGGCATACCGACGGCCACAGCGCTTACCTTGTTCCCGACGCAGGAGTCATCGCGTCGGGTGACGCTCTGGTGACCGGGCACGCGACCTCGAGTGTCGCCGGACCACAATTTCTGGTGTGCCCCTTCAACCATGACCGTGGAGCGACGGACCAGGCGTTGGACAATATTGCCGCTGCGCCCGCCGGCGCGCTGTTTCCCGGACACGGGCCGGTCTACGAAGGCAGCTTGGCTGCCGCAGTCGAACAGGCCCGAGCGGGCCGGACAAGGATGCGTCCATGAGTACTGTCGAAGCGGTCGACGAAGGCGCGGTGCACGGTTTCCTGCACCGCCCCGAGTCAGTGCCCGTCGCAACCCTGGCATTGACCCACGGCGCCGGAAGTAATTGCGACACTGTGCTGTTGCGTGCTGTCGCCGACGGCTTTGCTGCAGCAGGAGTGCAAGTTCTGCGCTTCGATCTCGCGTTTCGGGTGCGTCGAGCTTCGGGGCCGCCGCATCCGTCGCGTGCTGCGGAGGATCGCGCGGGCATTGCCGAGGTGATTACCGCTGTTCGCTCGGACTACTCGGTGCCCGGACCCGTTCTGCTCGGCGGACATTCGTACGGCGGTCGGCAGGCGTCGATGCTGGCAGCGGAGAACCCGGGACTTGTCGACGGCCTGGTCCTGCTGTCCTATCCACTGCATCCACCGAAGAAGCCCGAGAAGCTCAGAACCGAACACCTGCCCGACCTGAACACACCGACCGTTGTCGTCCACGGATCGAAGGACGAGTTCGCGACGACGGAGGAGATACAGGCAGCACTCGACCTGGTTCCCGCCGCGACACGTCTGGTGGAGTTCGAAGGAGCACGACACGACTTGTCCGTGGTGAAATTTCCGGTGGTGGAGGCGACAGTCGCGGCCGCATCGGCTTTGTTCGTGTTCTGAACGCCGAGCGGGCAGTTGCCCGTGTCGGTGGTTCCTGGTGAGATCGAATCATGAGTGCCCAGCCGTATCAGCCCAGTGCCCTGTCCGACGTCACGGTGAGCGTCGACGGGGACGACACAGTCGTCAGCTTCCCTCGGGTGCTGCCGTATCCCGTCGAGAAGGTGTGGGAGGCGATCACCGACCCGGAGATGTTGGCGCAATGGACGCCGTACACCGCCGATCGGAATCTGAGCCGTACCGGTGACGCCGTGATCACCATGCTCACCGAGGACGGAGCCCCCGAAATGTCGCTGCCGGTCACCGTTCACGTTGTGGAGACCACTCGGCGGCTCGAACACGAGTGGGGCCCGGACGAATTGGTGTGGGACCTGACCTCGGTCGAGGGCGGCACCCGCGTCGTACTGACGCAGAGGTCGCGCGCCGAGGGGATGGCGTCGGCACTCGCTGCCGGGTGGCATTTGTGCTTCGACGTACTCGATGCCCTTCTGGCAGGCGAGCCCTTCGGACCGATCGTGGGCGAACGGGCGCGCGAGTACGGTTGGGACGCACTCAACTCCGGTTACGCGCGACAGTTGGGCATCGACGAATCTCAGGTTTGGTAGCTGCTCAGAGTTTGCGACTGGCAGGCTTTCTGGTGGAGGCTCGCACGATCAGTTCGACGGGAAGTTTCACGGATTCGACGTTCTTGCCGGAGATCAGTGCGAGTAGGTGCTCGAGCCCGGTCGCGCCGATCTTTCGGGCGGGGGACCTCACCGTTGTCAGGGGCACCGGGAGTTGCGAGACAACCGGAATGTCGTTGTAGCCGACCAGCGCAAGATCGTCGGGAATGCTCAACCCGAGATCACGGGCCACACCGAGTACGCCGATCGCGATGGTGTCGCTCACCGTGAAGACGGCGTCGGGGCGTGAATCTCCACCGAGCAATGTGGCCGCCGCATCGACACCCCCTTGAACTTCGAACTCGGACGCCACTATTCGGTTCGGCGGCAGTTCCAGACCGGCTTCGGTCAGGGCATCGCGGAAACCCGCGACGCGTTCCCGCGACGTGCTGGCGTGATCCGGCCCCGCGATCACTCCGAGATCGCGATAGCCGCAGTCCAGTAGATGCTTCCCCGCGAGGTAGCCGCCGAGGCGGTCGTCGCCGCTGACAAAGGGAAGACCTCGGTTCGGAGACGACGTCGCCGAGTCGGTGTGCCGGTTCAGCAGCAGGATCGGCAATGCGCGCAGGGGGAGCGAGTCGACGAAATCGGTACCCGGCAGGTGGATGCTGCTCAGCATGAGACCGTCGACCTGTCGGCTGACCAGGAACTCGACCGCTTTGCGCTGCGCGTCCAGATCGTCGGGTGGGCTGGAGAGCAGGACGGAGTACCCGGCTGCGGTGGCGGCTTCCTCGATGCCTTGGAACATCGTGGCCACCACGACGTCCGTCAGCCTCGGCATCACGACGCCGATGGTGGTGGTCTTGCGGGTACGCAGGCTGGCCGCCCACAGGTTCGGTTGGTAACCGAGTTCCTCGGCAACCTGACGAACTCGGAGTGCGGAGTCGGACCAACCGTCGGCGGGCTCGGGCTGACGGAGGACCCGCGACGCCGTCGAGATGTGGACCCCGGCCTGGTCGGCGATTTCGCGCAGCGTTGGCGGACGGCCGTTGCTGCGGTTCGACGGATCGGGCGTCATCTGCGTCGGGGCTCCTGGTGTGCGTCGGTTCTGAGTTGGTTCTGAGTTGGTTCTGAGTCGGTTGGCTGTCCGGGGATTGACGGGTGTGCAACCGGGCTCTACTCTAAGTGATGCAAACGATTGCGCAATCGTTCTCGCAAAGGATTGCGCCCGAGAACACTGGAGGCCCCGTGACCACGCCGCAGTCCCTGTCCGAGCTTTTTGCCATCGACACCCTGCTGGACGCCGAGGAGATCGCGATCCGCGACACGGTCCGCAAGATGGTCGACGATCGCATCCGCCCGCACATAGGCGAATGGTTCGAAGCGGCAGCACTGCCGGCGCGTGAACTGGCCAAGGAACTGGGCGCGCTCGGCGTTCTGGGCATGCACCTCGAGGGCTACGGCTGTGCCGGAATGAGCGCCACGGCGTACGGGTTGGCCTGCCAGGAACTCGAAGCTGTCGATTCGGGCATTCGCAGCCTCGTCTCGGTCCAGGGCTCACTGGCCATGTTCGCGATCCACCACAACGGAAGTGAAGAGCAGAAGGAAGAATGGCTCCCCCGGATGGCGGCGGGTGAAGCCATCGGCTGCTTCGGTCTCACGGAACCCGATTTCGGATCCAACCCCGGCGGTATGCGAACCAACGCCAAGCGCGACGGCGACGACTGGATCCTCAACGGCACCAAGATGTGGATCACCAACGGCTCCATCGCGGACGTCGCCGTGGTCTGGGCGCGAACAGACGACGGCGTGCGCGGATTTGTCGTTCCCACCGACACTCCGGGATTCTCCGCCCCCGAGATCAAGAACAAGATGTCGCTGCGCGCGTCGGTCACCTCGGAACTGGTGCTCGAGGACGTGCGTCTTCCTGCCTCGGCGATGCTGCCCAAGGCACGCGGACTTTCCGGGCCCCTCGGCTGCCTCAACGAGGCACGCTTCGGCATCATCTTCGGCGCGATGGGTGCCGCACGTGACTGCCTCGAGACCGCGATTTCCTACGCGCGTGATCGCAAGGTCTTCGACAAGTCGCTCGCTGCGTACCAGATCACCCAGGCCAAGATCGCCGACATGGCAGTCGAATTGGGCAAGGGGCAGTTGCTTGCCATCCACCTCGGACGCCTCAAGGACGCCGGGACGGTTCGCCCCGAGCAGGTCAGCACCGGCAAGCTCAACAATGTCCGCGAGGCCATCAAGATCGCCCGTGAATGCCGCACCATTTTGGGCGCCAACGGCATCACGCTCGAGTACCCCGTGATTCGGCACGCCAACAACCTCGAATCCGTTCTCACCTACGAGGGCACCTCCGAGGTTCACCAGCTCGTGATCGGTCGCGCTCTCACCGGTGAAGAAGCGTTCCGGTGACGGTCGACGCTGTCGGAGCACTCGACGGGCTGGTGATCGCTGATTTCGGTCGCGTCCTCGCCGGCCCGTACGCCACGATGATTCTCGCCGACCTCGGCGCGGAGGTAGTCAAGATCGAACGTCCGGGTGTCGGCGACGACACTCGTAGTTGGGGTCCGCCATGGGTCGGGGACGAGTCGAGTTACTTCCTGTCGGTGAACCGCAACAAGAAGTCGGTCACTCTGGATCTGCGCGAGCAGGAGGATCTGGAGAGTGCGCGTGAGTTGGTTCGCGGCGCGGATGTAGTGGTTCAGAACTTCCTGCCGGGAACGATGGACCGGCTGGGATTGGGCTACGACTCTGTGCGAGAAATGAATCCGCGTGCGGTCTACTGCTCGATCAGTGGCTTCGGTGGCAACAACTCTTTGCCGGGATACGACCTGTTGATCCAGGCGGTGGGCGGATTGATGAGTATCACCGGCCCCGATTCCAAGACTCCCACCAAGGTCGGCGTCGCGGTGGTCGACGTCATCACGGGCCTACACGCCAGCGTGGGAATCCTTGCAGCGCTGCGCCATCGCGATCGAACGGGCGAAGGACAGCACGTCGAGGTCAATCTGTTGTCCTCGTTGCTGTCCGCGCTCGCCAACCAGTCGTCCGGCTACGTTGCCGCGGGCGTGGTGCCTCAGGCGATGGGCAATCGACATCCGAGCATCGCACCATATGAGGTATTCGACACCGCGGACCGTCCACTGGTCCTCGCTGTCGGCAATGACCGGCAATTCGGTTCGTTGACAGAGGTTCTCGGAGTTCCCGAACTTGCCGCGGATGTGCGGTTCATCTCGAACCGGGATCGGGTCGCGCATCGAGAAGAGTTGTTCGATGCCGTCACTGCTGCGTTGGCCAAGGGCACTGCAGACTCGTGGTTCGAGGCGCTGACCGAGCGAGGTGTCCCGTGTGGACCTCTCAACGACATCGCCGACGCGATAGCGCTGGCGGAGCGACTGAATCTCGATCCGGTGGTGTCCATCGACGACCCGCGTCGCGATGCACCGACCCGGCAGGTAGCCAATCCGATTCGGATGAGCGGCACGCCGGCAACCTATCGGTCGGCCCCGCCGCGGTTGGGGGAGGACAGCGTTCCCACTCCGTCGGGAGTCAGTTGACCCAAGCGAATCGGCCACCGGAATACCCGGTGGCCGATCTGCGTGTGTGGGTGACTCAGCTGACCTTCAGGACCAGCTTTCCGGTGTTCGCACCGGCGAAGAGAAGATTGAGGCTGTCGCCGAACGCGTCGATACCCCCGTCGACGACGTGCTCGCGGGCAGTCAATTCGCCACTCTTGATCCACTTTCCGATCTGCTCCTGCGCTTCTGCGTAGCGATCGAGGTAGTCGAAGACCACGAAGCCGGCCATCGTGGCCCGATTGACGAGAAGTGACAGATAGTGCGCGGGGCCTGGCTGAGGCTCGGTGGCGTTGTAACCCGCGATGGCGCCGCAGATGACCACCCGAGCGCCCAGGCGCAATCGGGAGAGAGCAGCGTCGAGAATTTCTCCGCCGACGTTGTCGAAGTACACGTCGATACCGTCGGGAGCGTTGGACTTGAGCGCCTTGTAGACGGATTCGTTCTTGTAGTCGATGGCGACATCGAAGCCGAGGTCCTCGGTGAGCCACGCGCACTTCTCCGGACCGCCGGCGATGCCGATGACCTTGCATCCGTGGAGCTTTGCGATCTGACCGACCAGGCTGCCGACCGCACCCGCAGCACCGGATACGACGACGGTGTCACCGTCTTTCAGCTTTCCGACGTCGAGCAGTCCGAAATATGCGGTGACGCCGGGGAATCCGAGTGCTCCGAGCCAGGTCGGTAGGGGAGCGATCGATTCGTCGACCCGGGTCACATCTGTTCCGTCGGACACGCCGTACTCGGAAGCGCCGAACGATCCCGCCACGATGTCCCCGACCTGGTAATCGGGGTGTTGGGATTCGGTGATGCGTCCGACGCCGTGGGCGCGCATGACGGAACCGAGCTTGACCGGCGGAACGTACGACTTGACGTCGTTGAGCCAACCGCGCATCGCGGGGTCGAGGGAGAGGTATTCGACCTTGACGACAAACTCACCCGGCCCGGCGGACGGGATCTCGGCGGCGACATATTCCCAGGTGGAAGCGTCGGGAAGTCCTGTCGGGCGGGCGGCGAGGCGTACTTGGCGGTTGGTCATCTCTCCCCTTCGGCGAAACGAATTGAACTTGAGGCCGGATTCAATATAGGTGATGGATCACGAACTGGGAAGAGTTGGATGAACCGATTGACGACTATGTATGTTCGATCGATGAGCAATGTCGTCGAAGACGCGCCTGGTTGGTTCACTCGGGCGCTGGAAGCGCCGGTCGAGACGGGGTCGGTGGAGGTCGAGGGCGCTTCGGTGCACTTTCGGGCTTGGGGGTCGGCGGGGCCGGGAATTGTGCTGATCCACGGCGGCGCAGCCCACAGTCGCTGGTGGGATCACATCGCGCCGCAGTTCGCCGAGGGGCGGCGCGTCGTCGCTCTCGACTTGACGGGCCACGGAGACAGTGACACTCGCGATGCCTACGCGATATCCCAGTGGGCTCGCGAGGTGCTGGCGGCGGCCGAGGCCGGGGGAATCGACGGCAAGCCGATTCTGGTGGGGCACAGTATGGGTGGGATTGTTTCCTTCGTGGCCTCGCATCTGCACGGCGAACTGTTGGACGGCGTTGTCATCATCGATTCGCCACTCAAGGCGCGGACGCCCGAAGAGGAGGCAGCTCGACGCCAGAATGCGTTCGGCCCCAAGAAGGTTTACCCCACCAGGGAAGACGCGATGGGTCGATTCCGCTTCGTTCCGCCCCAGGATTCGGGACTGCCTGCGGTGCGTGACCATGTGGCAGCCACGTCCATGGAGGAAGTCGATGGCGGTTGGTCATGGAAATTCGATCCGAACTTCTTTCTCCGAGTTGGCGCCGAAGATGTTCTCGACAGTGAACCGCGTTGCCGCGTAGCCTATTTCCGAGCTGAGAACGGTATCGTGTCCGATCGACTCATGGAGCACATGCGCGGACTGTTCGGACCGGAGGCCATCGTGGCGGAGATTCCCGAAGCCGGCCATCACGTCATGATCGATCAGCCGTTGCAACTCGTGACCGGGGTGCGAACTGTGTTGAGTGCGTGGGCCGTCGCAAGTCAAGTGCCGGTAAATCAAGCGGCAGGTAACATCGAGGAAAGGGTAGAAGCATGAGCACGGAATTGACGCTCGAACCGAAAGTTGAAGCTGCACTGCAGTTGTGGCACAACATGATCGAAACCGGTGACCTGTCGGCACTACCGACCATTGTCGCGCCCGACGCGCAGTTCCGATCGCCCACCGGATTCAAGCCGTACCAGTCCGCGGATGCCGTTGTGCTCATTCTCAATACGGTGATCCAGGTGTTCGAGAATTTCGAGTACCACCGTCAGTTCGCCGGAGCCAACGGTCGGCAGGTCGTTCTCGAATTCAGTGCGAACATCGGAGACAAGAGCCTCAAGGGAATCGACATGGTCGAATTCGACGAGGACGGCAAGATCGTCGATTTCGAGGTCATGGTGCGTCCGGCCAGCGGGCTCGCCGCATTGGCTGCCGAGATGGGCAAGAGGCTCGGGCAGACGCTACCGACCTACAAGGCCTGACCTGAGTCCGGGCGCGGGCCCAGTCTGCCTGCTCAGCTGGTGCGGAATCCACCGTTGGAGTGAAGGAGTTGCCCTGTTATCCAGCCTCCGGCGTCGGACATCAGAAATCGAACGAGGTCTGCAGTGTCGCCGGGAGTACCCAGCCGGCCGGCAGGGGTCTGGAGGGTTGCGGCCCGTCTGATCTCCGGTGTCATCCACCCTGTGTCGATCGGTCCTGGGTTGATGACGTTTGCCCTTACACCGCGTGACCCAAGTTCGACTGCGGCGGCGATGACGATGCGGTTGAGAGCGCCCTTGCTGGCCCCGTACGGAAGATTGTGGGCCGCATGGTCGCTGGTGAGTGCGATGATCCGCCCAGTCACCTGACTGACGTCGCGCTGCTCCGGAAGGCGTTCAGCGAACGCTTTGATCAGCAGCCAAGAGGCGCGGGCGTTGACAGCGAAATGTCGTTCCCAGCTCTCGACGGTGGTATCGAGGATCGAGCTGTCGACGCTTTCGCAATGCGAGAGAACCAGCCCACGAAGGTCATTCCGCGATGCGGCAGCGTCAACGAGCTGTGCGGCCGCATCCGGCGAGGCCAGATCTCCGGGAACCAGGTCGACACGGCTCCCGAGTGCGCGACACTTCTCGGCAACGTCCTGCGGATCGTGCGCTCCGCGGACGAACCCGACGCGTTCGTCATAAGGCGCCCAGTAGCCGATCGTCAGATCCCAACCATCCTCGGCTAGACCCAATGCGAGGCTTGCTCCGATCGACTTGCTCCGGCCGACGCCGGTGATCAACACGGTCCCGCGCCTGTCAGACACTGCTCGCCTCCAGAGATGTCCTGCAATTCAAATGGGGTGAGGTCACTTCAGTTGGAAGCATCACTGTAGCGGGCGAGCTGTCGACTGTATCGAGCGAGCTGTCGCCGTAGGTGCCTCGACCTGACCAGTGTCTTGACACGGCGCTGGTCACAGCGTTTGACTGAGATGCAAGCTCGAGTTGATTCGCCGGACTGTGTCCCGGGAGGTTGACCTATGCGCGGCAATGGAATTGCAGGCAAGGCTTTCTCAGGCGAGGGCTGTAGACGTGGACAAGAATCTCACCGAGCAAGGTCTCATCGCGGGACCGTCTCGGTTCTGGCTTTGGTTGGGGTGTGCGTACTTTCGTTTGCCACCACTCAGACGGCCGGCGCGCAACCGGTTGCAGAGAATGTCGATACCGGGTTCGTGATCCCTTTTGCCGGGGCACCGGTCTACGAGAGCGTCGCGCCCACGCAGATGACTACTCCGGATCAACTCAACCAGCCACTCGGTCAGCAGACTGCGGAAGAGATTGCCGCGCAGATCGGACTCGAGCCAGCCGACGCTTTGACCGAGGAGCAGTATCGCGACCTCATGACCGGCGGTGGGATCGGTGGCAATCTCGAGGATGCCGAGGTGATCGACGAATGCGCTCGGATTCTCACCAATACGAACGGGCGGCCCCTCTATTCCGGCACTACGCCGTCGGTTCTGGCCAGTTACGGGTTGTACGTGAATCCCGACGGATTGCTGGAGAGTCCGGCCAACGCGGATGCTCCGACGCGACAGGTGAATACGCTGATCGCCCCTGGCGGTTTTGTGGGCACCTGGTTGCGCAACAACGGTGCGACGCACACTCTGATTGCGCTCTATCAGTCGGCATACACGGTGCAGGCAGTCTACGGATTTGCAGCGCAACAGATTTCGGGAGAAGCACAGCTGGTGACCAACACCAAAGGCGATGTGAGTTCGGAAGTCGGCATGTCGATGGCGCCGCCGCTCTGGATAGTGAACTTCGCACTGCTCTACATCTTGAAGCCGTCACTGGCGGCGGCCATGCCTGCGCACTGGGCTCCCATTCCGCCTGCCGTTGCCGACGCCGTGAAGGCGAGTCCCACCGGTCAAGTCGCCTTCAGTGACTACGCGTCCTATTTCGAGTGATCGCTCTGCCGGACAGCGCTGACGAACTTCTCGATCAAAGCGTGGTCCTTGACGCCCCTCGACGATTCGACGCCGCTGGAGACATCGACGCCCCAGGCACCGGTGGCATCCAGCGCGTCGCGCACGTTCTCCGGGGACAGTCCGCCCGCCAGGATCCACTGGCCGTGCGGGCGTGATTGCTGTTGTGCCCAGTTCCACGGCACCCCGGATCCGGCGTCGGCGCCGTCGATCAGGAGCTCGTCCTCACCGAGGTCGAGGTTGTAACCGTCGCGGACGTTGCTGGAGACAACAGCGCGGATGACAGTGAGGCCGGCGTCGTGCAAGCGCTGCACTTGCTCGGCGTCGACCAGATCGTGAATCTGCACGGTACGAAGACCGGTGATCTCGGCGATCTCGAGGACCTGATCGATCGGGTTGCCGAGAAATACTCCGATTGCCCGGATGTGTTCGGGGATTCGTGCAAGAAGATCGACTGCGAGTGCGGGGTCGACTTTGCGGACGCTCTCGGCGAAGACGAAACCGATGGCGTCGACGCCCAGGCCCACCGCGAGGTCGACCGTGTCAGCGTCCCGCAGCCCACAGACCTTGATGAATGTCACCTGATACACAGTACTAGCGTCGTCGCCGTATCAGCGTGGTCGTCTAGCCTCGTGCGTGCGACATTTCTACGTGCGAGAGGCTTGACGTGGACTGGCTCTACCGAATCAGTTTGATCTCGGGACCACTGCCGGTGATCCTGACTGTGCTCGGGGTCCTGGGTGGTGTGTGGCTGCTCGGTTCGAGCGTTCGCTGGTACTACCGCAGAGCCGTACCGATCGCGGGGCTGATCGCACTGGTGATCATGATCGCCGTCTGGATCACCGTCGAAAAGGTGATCGTGCCGTTCCCGGATCCCATCGAGATGTCGATCTACGTGTGGATCGGAATCGGTATCTACGCGGTGCTACTTCTCGGGCCGCGAATCAAGGCGGGCGGAACGATCGCGAAGGCGGTGGTGTCCGTCGTTGCGACCGTTCTGGTCATCGTCACCGCCGCGACGCAGATCAATCTGGTCTTTGCTGCCTACCCGACAGTGGGAATTGCCTTCGGACACGACGATTTCGACCGCATTTCACTCAGCGAAGTTCCCGGTCCGACGGATCCTGTTGTCACCGGCGATCCCACCGACACGGTGTGGAAAGCGCCGGAAGGCATGCCGATTCGCGGACGAGTCACGACTTTGCCTGTTCCCGGAACGATTTCGGGATTCTCCGCGCGCGATGCCCAGGTGTATCTGCCGCCGTCGTACTTCACCAATCCGCGTCCACTACTGCCCGTCCTGGTGCTCATGGCCGGTCAGCCTGGCAAGCCCGAGGACTGGCTCCAGGGCGGAAAGCTCACCGCGACAATGGATGCTTTTGCCCGGGATCACGAGGGGTTGGCTCCGGTCGTCGTGATAGCCGATGGAACAGGTTCGCAGATGGCCAATCCGCTGTGCACCGACTCGTCGCAGGGCAAGGTCGGCACGTACCTGGCAAAGGACTTGCCCGCTGCAGTGGCGAAGGCGTTCCAGATCGACACGAACCCGAGGGCGTGGGCCATCGGCGGACTCTCTTACGGCGGTACCTGCTCGCTGCAGATGGCTACCAACTACCCCGACGTGTATCCGACGTTCCTCGATCTCTCCGGTCAGTTGGAGCCCTCGCTCGGTGACCGACAGCGAACCGTCGACGAGATATTCGGCGGCGACGAGGCGGCATTCGTGAAGGTGAATCCGATGGACCTGCTGGCGACCCGGAAGTTCCCGAACTCGGGCGGAGTGTTTGTGGTCGGAACAGATGACAACGAGTTCAAGCCCGGCCAGCAAAAGGTGTACGAAGCGGCCAAAGCGGCCGGAATGGACGCCAGGTATCTCGAGCTTCCCGGTGGTCACAGCTTTTCGGTGTGGTCGGCCGGCGTCGAGCAGGAGCTGACGTGGATCTCGCAGCGAATGGGACTGATCAGCTGAATCCTGTTCCGGTTTTGGAACGTGTTCTATATTCGGTGTGTGGCTGCCGTTCGGCAGTCTCTCGATCGTTCACCGACTGGAGTTCAGGCACATGTACGAGTGGTCCGACACCGACCTGATGTTCCGCGACGCCTTGCGGGGCTTTATCGACAAAGAGGTGCGACCTCACGTCGACGAGCTCGAAAGTGGTGCGCTGCCGCCGTTCGACATCATTCGCAAGCTGTACTCGACCTTCGGTCTGGCCGACATGGCACGCGAGGGCCTCGAGAAGTCGCTCGCACGCGAGCGCGGCGATGCTCCGTCCGGTGACGGTGAGAAGTCGAGCGCCTTCAGTGGCGCCGGCAGCATGGGCGTTGTGCTCAACAGCGAATTGGCCGGCGTCAGCCTCGGTCTTGTCGCGTCGTTGGGCGTCAGCCTCGGATTGGCCGCTGGAACTATCCGCAGCCGCGGCACACTCGCGCAGAAGGAACGCTGGCTCCCCGGCTTGGTGACATTCGAAACCGTCGGTGCATGGGCGATCACCGAACCGGACTCCGGCTCGGATGCCTTCGGCGGTATGAAGTCCTACGTACGCCGCGACGGTGACGACTACATCCTCAACGGCAACAAGACCTTCATCACCAACGGTCCGTACGCCGACGTGATGATCGTCTACGCAAAGCTCGACGAGGGGGACGCTTCGGTTGATCGTCGTGACCGCAAGGTGCTCGCCTTCATCCTCGACAAGGGCATGGAGGGGCTCACGCAGAGCCCGCCGTTCAAGAAGATGGGAATGAACTCCTCGCCCACCGGTGAGCTGTTCTTCGACAACGTCCGCATCACCAAGGATCGTCTGCTCGGCGAAACCGAGGACAGCGGAAAGTCCGACGGAAAGTCCAGCGCCAAGGAGAGCTTTGCCGCCGAACGCATCGGCATCGCATCGCTCTCGCTCGGCATCATCAACGAATGCCACCGTCTGAGCATCGAATACGCGAAGTCCCGCAAACTGTGGGGACGTGAGATCGGGCAGTTCCAGCTCATCCAGCTCAAGCTCGCCGAGATGGAGGTCGCTCGAATCAACGTGCAGAACATGGTCTTCAACGCGATCGAACGCACCGCGGCCGGAGACAAAGTGAGCCTGGCGGAGGCGTCGGCGATGAAGCTGTACTCGTCGCGCGCAGCGACCGAGGTCGCGATGGAAGCCGTGCAGCTGTTCGGTGGAAACGGCTACATGGCCGAGTACCGAGTGGAGCAGTTGGCGCGTGATGCCAAGTCGCTCATGATCTATGCGGGCAGCAACGAAATTCAGGTCACCCATATCGCCAAGGGCCTCCTGGGCTGACACCGGAACGTTTTCGCTGGTCGGTCGACCGCAGCAGGAACCGGATAGTCTTGCTGCGGTCGGCGACACCGCGCCGACGGATCGGAGTAAGCAGTGAACGCGCCAGATCCCACAAATGTTCATCCGATGGCCGGGCAACCACGAGTGGTGTTGCTGAAGCCGTTGATCGACAACCCGTTGATCGAGGTAGGGGAGTACACCTACTACGACGATCCGGAGTTCGCCGAAGAGTTCGAGACTCGAAACGTGTTGCATCACTACGGTCCCGACAAACTGGTGATCGGAAAGTTCTGCGCCCTGGCCACCGGTGTCACCTTCATCATGAACGGCGCGAACCATCGTATGAACGGTGTCTCCACTTACCCGTTCCCGATCATGGGCGGCGATTGGGCCCGGCACATGGATTTGGTGCAGGATCTGCCGTCGCGCGGTGACACCGTCGTGGGGAACGACGTGTGGTTCGGCGGGAACGTGACAGTCATGCCCGGTGTCCGGATCGGCCACGGGTCGATCGTGTCCACCGGCGCCGTCGTAACGCGCGACGTCCCGGACTACGCAATTGTCGGCGGCAACCCGGCAATGGAGATCAAGCGCCGCTTCAGCGCTGAAGACATCGAGAAGTTGGTGCGAATTGCGTGGTGGGACTGGCCGATCGAGAAGATCACCCGCCACGTCCGGTTGATCTCGGACGGAAGTGTCGCGGAACTCGAAGCGGTCGAGTGATCTCCGCGCCCGCTAGTTCGTTCGTGTGAGCGAGTAGTTCCGGACATAAAGCAGGGCGGCCGCGAGAAGGCCGACGGCAAGACCTGTTGCGGTGAAGGTGATCAGGTTCGGCTCGAGGTCGAAGTGGGTAACGGCCGATGCCGGGTAGGGGTTCTGAGGGTCGCGCGGTTCGGGAAGGACCACCGAATAGAAGGTGGGCGGCCAGATTCGTCCGACAACGGCAACCGCGAGTCCGTAGGCTGCGCCGAAAGCTGAAAGGGCAAGCGGAAGAGCAAATTTTCTACCGTGCGCGTCGCGGGCCAGTCGCCATCCCGTCGCGTTCAGTATCGCCGAGACGACAACGGCGACAGCCGTTCCGACCATCAGGAACCAAGCGGCCGCGGGGAACCAATGTGGTGCGTCGGAGTAGCTGTAGCCGTCGATCACCCACATGTACCCCGTCTTGCCGTCCTCTATCGGCGGCGGTGGTGGAGGTTGGATGCCGATATGTTCTGTCCGCGTGGATGGCGTGGCAAATCGCCAGGCGAGCACTCCGAGGACGCTCAGGAGTAATCCGGTCGCGATGAAAACTGCGAAGAGTGGTTCTGCAACGCGGTTGCGAAGCGTAGTGAGTCGCATTCGAGGATCGTCTCATCTCAGCCCGAGATCGAGACTCTTTGTCGGTGGCTTGCATTAGCTTGTGCGCATGACTCTCACACTCGGCATGATCACTTTCGACAGTCTCGATCCCGGTCCGCTCGCAACGTGGTGGGCGGCGCAGTTGGGCGGAAACATCGTCGAGGAGAACGACGGTTGGTTCTACATCGTCGCGGTCCCTGACAGCGCCACCAACTTCGCATTCCAGAAGGTCCCGGACCCCACTGCCGGCAAGAATCGCATCCATCTCGATTTGGGGAGTCCGGATCTCGACGCCGAGGTGGCGCGGCTCGTCGAGGCCGGAGCAACCGAGCACCACCGGGAGAACATGGACGGTTTCCGCTGGGTGACGCTCCTCGATCCTGATGGGAACCAGTTCTGCGTGTCCGGTCCTCACGCCTGAGCTGACAGGTTCTGAGCTCACCCGATTCGCGCCCACTGATTTCGTGCCCACTGATTTCGCGGGCACCGATTCGGGCATGATGAGGGGCATGACTTCTCAGACTTCTCGGACCGGGGCCGACGCAGTCGGCCTGTGCAGCTTCGTCGATTCGTCACCGTCGCCGTTCCATGTGTGCGCGACGGTGGCGACCGAGCTGACGGCCGGTGGGTTCGTCGAAGTCCACGAAACGCAGTCGTGGCCCGCCGAGCCCGGACGGTACTTCCTCGTGCGCGGTGGTTCGCTGATTGCCTGGAGCACCGAGGGCGTGGAAAACGCCGCTCCGTTCCGGATCGTCGGAGGTCACACCGACAGCCCGAATCTGCGGGTCAAACAGCATCCCGACCTCACTTCGGCCGGGTGGCAGATGGTGGGCCTCGAACCGTATGGCGGTGCGTGGCTGAACTCCTGGCTCGACCGCGATCTCGGTATCTCCGGCCGATTGAGTGTCCGGGTGGGAAACACGGTGGAGCAGAAGCTGGTTCGCATCGACGACCCGATTCTGCGTGTTCCGCAGTTGGCTATCCACCTGTCCGAAGATCGCAAGGGCGTGACGCTGGATCCGCAGCGGCACCTCAACGGAATCTGGGGAGTGGGTTCGAAACCCAAGTCGTTCATCGGATTTGTCGCCGAGCGTGCGGGTGTAGCCGCGTCGTCGGTTCTCGGCTGGGAATTGATGACACACGATCTTGCGCCCAGCGCAGTCGTGGGGGTGGACAAGGAATTGGTCAGCGCCCCTCGGCTGGACAATCAGGGCACGTGTTATGCAGGGACACAAGCACTTCTGGCCGCAGTCGAGTCACCTGGTCAGCAGGTCCCGGTGCTCGCACTCTTCGATCATGAAGAGGTCGGCAGCATGTCCGACCGTGGAGCTTTCTCAGATCTGCTGAACACCGTGCTCGAACGGATCGTGTTGGGGCGCGGTGGTGGCCGCGAAGAATTCCTGCAGGCGATGGCGGGCTCGGTGTGTGCGTCGGGCGACATGGCTCACGCGACGCACCCCAACTACCCGGACCGCCATGAGCCCGCTCATCGGATCGAGATCAACGGTGGGCCTGTACTCAAGGTGAACCAGAACCTGCGATACGCCACCGATGCGGCCGGTGCAGGCGAATTCGCGCTCGCGTGCGATCAGGCGGGAGTGCCGATGCAGCGCTACGTCCACCGCGCCGATCTGCCGTGCGGCTCCACCATCGGACCCATCACGGCATCACGGACCGGACTGTCCACCGTCGACGTCGGCGCACCCCAGCTCGCGATGCACTCTGCCCGCGAGTTGATGGGCGCGGCAGACGTCCGCATGTATGCCGACGCGCTCGGTGCCTTCCTCACGCCTCGAAGTTAGAGGTCGCGTAGTTAAAGTGCTGAGAGCCCGGCGGGTGCGGCCGGGAGACCCTCGAAGAAGTCGGCGCTCGGTGTGAAGAACATCGAGCCCGTCACGGCCGTCGAGAAGTCGAGTAGTCGGTCGTAGTTGCCGCGGGGGTCGCCGAGAAACATGTTCTCCAGCATCCGTTCGGTGATCGCAGGCGTGCGGCAGTAGCCGATGAAAAAGGTGCCGATCTCGTCGTCACCGAGGCGCCCGTACGGCATGTTGGCACGCAGGATCTCGAGAGCCTTGCCGTTCTCGTCCTTGATTGCGTTGAGCGCGACGTGCGAGTTGGCCGGCTTCACGTCGGACGTCATCTCGATGTCCTCGAGCTTGCTGCGCCCGATCACACCCTCCTGCTCGTCGACGGTGATTGCTTCCCAATCGCGCATCTTGTGGATGTAGCGCTGGATATGGACGTAGCTGCCGCCGGTGAACGCAGGATCCTCGTCGCCGACCGTCACTGCAGCGACGGCGTCGCGGCCGACCGGATTCTCGGTGCCGTCGACGAAGCCGATGAGGTCGCGGTTCTCGAAGTACTGGAAGCCGTGAACCTCGTCGACCACCGTGGCCGCGCCGTGCAGTCGCTTCGTGATCTGCCGAGCCACCTCGAAACACGCGTCCATACTCATCGCGCGGATGTGGAAGAGCAGATCACCGGGAGTCGACGGCGCCGAGTGAACGTCACCCTGCAAAGCGGTGAACGGGTGCAGCAGCGCAGGGCGCTGACCGGCGAACAGTCGATCCCAGGCCAGCGAACCGATGCTCGTCACGACGTCCAAACCCGATCCAGGGACGCGCAGCCCCACAGCCCGCTGCAGGCCGGCGACATCGGCGAGCAGTTTTCGTGTGGTGTTCTCGCCACCCGGATTCACGGTCGCGACCAGGAAAATTGCAGCCGGAGTGAGGGGAGTGGTCACCGACTGGGACTGTGCCGTGAGGTCGGCTTGACGAACATCCTGGGGCATGCGAGACCTTTCGAGGGAAAGAATGAACCGGCCTGACCTTAAGAAAACCGACCGGATTACCCAAACCGGGGCGGGTGTGACGGGCGATACTTCGCAGGCCCGGAGGTGTTGCGGGTGCTGCCGTCTGCGGAAGTCGTCGGCCCACACCGATAGACTGTCCCCCGGCACGTTCTTTCGTTGGGCACATTCGTGGTGTCCCGCTCCGCGCCGGCTTGCCTCTTGACTCCCGTAGGGAAGGGACCACTCTCCAGTGTCTGCTCACCAGGTCGATACCGTCACGCACGCATCGGCTGATCCCGATGCCGCTCAGCCGTTCAAGGAGCTCGGTCTCAAGGACGACGAATACGCACGCATCAAGGAGATCCTGGGCCGCCGTCCCACGGACGCCGAACTGGCGATGTACTCGGTGATGTGGAGCGAGCACTGCTCGTACAAGTCCTCGAAGGTCCACCTCGGATACTTCGGCAAGACCACCACCGACGAGATGCGCGCCAACATGCTGGCCGGTATCGGCGAGAACGCCGGCGTCGTCGACATCGGTGACGGCTGGGCAGTCACGTTCAAGGTCGAGAGCCACAACCACCCCTCGTACGTCGAGCCCTACCAGGGTGCGGCAACCGGTGTCGGCGGCATCGTCCGCGACATCATGGCCATGGGTGCTCGTCCGATCGCCGTCATGGATCAGCTTCGGTTCGGCGCTGCTGACGCCCCCGATACCCGTCGCGTCGTCGACGGTGTCGTGCGTGGTGTCGGTGGATACGGAAACTCCCTCGGCCTCCCCAACATCGGCGGCGAGACGGTCTTCGACGAGTCCTACGCAGGCAACCCGCTGGTCAACGCACTGGCAGCCGGCGTCATGCGCGTCGAGGATCTGCATCTGGCCTTCGCTTCGGGTGCAGGCAACAAGATCATCCTGTTCGGCGCACGCACCGGTCTCGACGGCATCGGCGGCGTCTCGGTCCTCGCGTCGGCGACGTTCGACGACGAGGGTGGAGACACCGGCGGACGTAAGAAGCTCCCTGCGGTTCAGGTTGGCGACCCCTTCACCGAGAAGGTGCTCATCGAGTGCTGTCTCGACCTCTACAAGGCCGGCCTCGTTGTCGGCATCCAGGACCTCGGCGGCGCCGGACTGTCCTGCGCCACCTCCGAGTTGGCTGCGGCCGGCGACGGCGGCATGCACATCAACCTCGAGAAGGTTCCGATGCGCGCCACCGGCATGACCCCCGCCGAGGTGCTCTCGAGCGAATCGCAGGAGCGCATGTGCGCCGTGGTCACGCCCGAGAACGTCGATGCGTTCATGGAGGTCTGCAAGAAGTGGGACGTCCTGGCCACCGACATCGGCGAGGTCACCGACGGTGAGCACCTCACCATCTCCTGGCACGGCGAGACCGTCGTCGACGTTCCCCCGCGCACCGTCGCTCACGAGGGCCCGGTCTACAACCGTCCCGTCGAGCGCCCGGCAAGCCAGGACGCGTTGATCGCGAACACGACCGCCGGACTGAAGCGTCCCGAAACCGACGCCGAGCTCGAAGCGACCCTGCTGAAGATGATCGCCTCGCCTGCCCTGTGCAGCCGCAAGTGGATCACCGAGCAGTACGACCGCTACGTCCGCGGTAACACCGTCCTGGCCGAGAACGCCGACGGCGGTGTCATCCGCATCGACGAGAAGACCGGACGCGGAATCGCTCTGTCCACCGACGCTTCGGGCCGCTACACCGCTCTCGATCCGTACACCGGTGCGCAGCTCGCATTGGCCGAGGCTTTCCGCAACGTGGCAGTCACGGGCGCAACGCCCAAGGCCGTCTCCAACTGCCTGAACTTCGGTTCTCCCGAGGACCCGGGTGTCATGTGGCAGTTCCAGCAGGCTGTTCGCGGCCTCGCCGACGGCTGCGCCACCCTCGGCATCCCCGTCACCGGCGGCAACGTCAGCTTCTACAACCAGACCGGATCCACGGCCATCCTGCCGACGCCGGTGGTTGCCGTCCTCGGTGTGATCGACGACGTTCACCGCCGTATCCCGACGGGCCTCGGACTCGAGCCTGGCGAGACGCTGATCCTGCTCGGCGACACCCACGACGAGTTCGACGGCTCCATCTGGTCGCAGGTCGAGCACGGTCACCTCGGTGGCGTGCCGCCGAAGGTCGACCTCGCCCGTGAGCAGCTGCTTGCGGACATCCTGCTCGCCTCCTCGCGTGACGGACTGGTCACCGCAGCTCACGACCTCTCCGAGGGTGGACTGGCCCAGGCTGTCGTCGAAGCCGCGCTGGCCGGCGAAACCGGTTGCCGCATCCTGATTCCCGAGGGCGCAGATCCGTTCGTGACCCTGTTCTCGGAATCGTCCGGACGCGTCCTGGTTGCGGTTCCTCGCACCGAGGAGACCCGCTTCACCGGTATGTGCACCGCTCGCGGCTTGCCGTGGACGCGTATCGGGGTCGTCGACGAGGGCAGCGACTCCGTCGAGGTCCAGGGACACTTCTCCGTCACGATGGCCAAGCTCCGTGAGGCCTTCGAGGGAACGCTGCCCGCACTGTTCGGGTGATAGATGGTCGATTCCGGAGAACTGACTTCTTCTGACAGCCAGCCGCAGGAACACCACCTGCGGCTGGCTGTTCCCGCATCTCTCGAGAAGTTCGACAACCGCTTCACCGAGTGGGCGTGGGGGCTCCTCAAACTCGACTTCACCGGCATCGCGTTTGCCGCGTTCTTCTTCTGCTGGTCTCTGACGCCGTCGTTGCTGCCGCGCGATTGGCTCTTCCAGGGTCTGATCGGCGGCATCAACTCGGCCATCGGCTACGGCGTCGGCACCGCGATCGGTTGGGCTGTGGAGCGATACCTGCTCAGCGGTCGACGGTGGTGGCCCCTGCCCGAGCCGGTGCCTTCCGCGATCAAGGTCTTCGTACCGGTCGCATCCATCGTCGCGGCGATCATCATGTTGGTCTACGCCGCCGGGTGGCAACGCGAAATTGCGGCGCTGACCGACGCCGAAGGCACGACCACCTCCGGCTACATCCGAACCCTCGGATTGAGCCTCTTCATCGGCGGCCTGCTCATCTCGATCTGGCGGGTCCTCCACGATCTGGTGAAACTGATTGCCCGACAGCTGATGCGGCGGTTCCACTGGTCGCGGTCTGTGGCCAATGGTGTCGGCGTCCTGGTTGTCACCGTCCTGTTCTTCATGTTGGTCGACGGCGTCCTCGTCCGCGGAATCTATGCCGCGACCAACTCGATCTTCAGTCTGCAGAACTCGACCACTCGCGACGGCGTCGTCGAACCGCAGGATCCGATGAAATCGGGCAGCCCCGAATCTGCTGCTCCCTGGGACACATTGGGGTTCGAGGGGCGCAACTTCGTCTCGCGTGGACTGGACGCCCAGGAACTCGAAGCGGCAACCGGTAAGCCTGCGATGGATCCGATTCGCGTGTATGCCGGACTCGAAAGCGCCGAAGATCCCGAAGAGCGCATGGATCTGGTCATCAAGGAACTGGAGCGAACCGGCGCCTTCCAACGCAAGGTCCTCGTGGTCATTCCGACGACAGGTACGGGGTGGGTCAATCCCACTGCGGCACAGGCAATCGAGCTTGTACACGGCGGCGACACTGCTCTTGTCGCCAGCCAGTACTCGTACCTGCCGAGTTGGATCTCGTTCCTCGCAGACCAGGAGAAGGCGCAAGCTGCCGGTCGCCTGTTGATCGAGCGGGTACACGAAAGATGGCTTCAGGAACCGGAAGCCACCAGACCGAAGTTCATGGTCTACGGCGAGAGCCTCGGCGTCATGGCCGGCGCGGGGGCATTCGACACACTGCAAGCGGCGCGCGATACCGCCGACGGAATTCTGTGGGTAGGTCCACCGAACGCGACGCAGTTGTGGCGTTCGATCGAGAAGAGGCGCGATCCCGGCACTCCCGAAGTGGCGCCCGTGTACGCGGACGGTCTGGCCGGAGTCCGGTTCGCGGATCGCTCCGCAGACATTCCGACCGACGGTATGACGTGGCCGCAGCCGCGAGTTCTGTTTGTCCAGCATCCTTCCGATCCGGTGGTGTGGTGGTCACCCGACCTCATGTTCAACCGGCCCGAGTGGCTCAAGGAAGTACCGGGATTCGACCGCTCACCGTCGATGAAATGGTTCCCGGTCGTGACGTTCTGGCAGGTGTCTGCAGACCTCGGTAACGCCGCGGGAGTTCCGGACGGTCACGGTCACAATTACGGAACCTCCGTTCTGGACGCCTGGATCAGCGTCACCCAGCCCGAGGGATGGACGGCCGCAGAAACCGAGCGGGTGCGGTCGGCGTTGGTTGTCGCCGTGAAATCCGAGGGCCCCGAGAAGTGAGGGGAGTCGCCTCGATCGCGCTCTCCGCCGCCGCGATCACCTGGAGCAACGTCGTGCTTCCGGCATTCGGTCTTTCGCCTCGCGCTCGCGCCGTGGTCAACACCGCAGCCGGTCTGTCGGCCATCGGAGTCTTACTCGCACGTGGTTACACCCGCGAGGAACTCGGATTGGCACACACCGGAATTCGTGGTGGTGCCCAGTTCGGCGGAGCCGCGGCCGGGGCGGTCCTCACCGGCTACAGCGCCGCTCTGGTTGTCCCGTCCTTGCGTGCGACACTCGCTGCCGACGAGCGAGCAGACGGCCGTGAGGACTTCCTCGAATGGATCATCTTGCACATCCCCTTCGGCACGGTGCTTTCCGAGGAACTGTTGTTCCGTAGCGCGATGTCCGCAGTCTGGAATCGTGAGCTGAACCGTCCCACCGCGCAGGCTGTTCATGCACTGACTTTCGGGTTGTGGCACGTCGCCCCCGCCCGCGGTGCCGGCGACAACGTTCCCGCTGCAGTGGCATTCACCGGCGCGTCGGCACTGCTGTTCGAGTGGCTGCATCGCAGGGGTGGCAGCGTCCTCGCACCGGCATTGCTGCACCTCGCGACCAATGCCGGTGGCGCACTTGCCGTTCGTATCGCTACTCGCAGACAGGGAGTGAACTGATGCCGCCCCGCCGCGCCGTCGACCCCGCCGAATTCCGTGCCGCCGTCCTGGCTGTCGGCCCGTGGCTTCGCGATCCGGAACTTCCGAAGCCTTCTCGCGCCGAACTCGGCGCCGCAGTGAAGATGAGTGCTCGCACTCTCGAACAGATCGCCCCCGGATCGAGCGTCGAGGTGCGGGTGCCGCCGTTTGTCGCAGTGCAATGCATCGAAGGTCCACGTCATGCGCGCGGAACCCCGCCCAACGTCGTCGAGACGGACGCTCGCACGTGGTTGCAGATGGTCACCGGATTGCTCGAGTTCTCCGAGGCCGCAGGGGACGGACGAGTCGACGCATCAGGTAGCCGCGCCCCCGAAATTGCGCACTGGCTCCCACTGCTCCGGTTGGCGTAGTGACAGAGACCATCCGGTTCGCTTCGGCGTGATCTGAGGCCCAAGGCTGCCCTCAGGGGAAGTGTGTCCCAAAATGGCCGTAGACTGTGGATGCCCCCCAACCCCTGCCCACAAAGGGAGCGCCCGGTGACTCGTGCCGATCTGTCGGTCAACAGTCCAAATCTCCTCGCTTCGAACCCGTCCGACGAGGACGAGAACGAGCCCCGCGAAGAATGCGGTGTATTCGGCGTCTGGGCGCCGGGAGAGGATGTGGCGAAGCTCACTTATTACGGCCTGTACGCACTTCAGCACCGTGGTCAAGAAGCTGCCGGCATTGCGGTAGCCGACGGCTCCCAGGTGTTGGTGTTCAAGGATCTCGGCCTGGTCAGCCAGGTATTCGACGAGCAGACTCTCGCAGCGATGCCAGGACATGTCGCCGTCGGACATTGCCGTTACTCCACCACCGGTTCCACGACGTGGGAGAACGCGCAGCCCATCTTCCGTACGACCACTGCCGGTACCGGCATCGCGCTCGGCCACAACGGCAACCTGGTCAACACCGCTGAACTCGCGAGCCGCACCCGTGCAGCCGGCCTGGTCAACGACAAGCGCCCCAATGCCGCGACTTCCGACTCCGACCTCATCGGTGGTCTCCTGGCACACGCTGCCGGCGACAGCACCATCGAACAGGCCGCGATGGAATTGCTTCCCACGTTGGAGGGCGCGTTCTGCCTCACCTTCATGGACGAGCACACGCTGTACGCAGCGCGCGATCCGCACGGCATCCGCCCGCTCTGCCTCGGTCGACTCGACCGCGGTTGGGTAGTCGCCAGCGAGACCGCAGCCCTCGACATCGTCGGCGCGTCGTTCGTTCGCGACATCGAACCCGGTGAGCTTCTCGCGATCGACGCAGACGGCGTCCGCTCCTCGCGTTTCGCGAACCCGACTCCCAAGGGTTGTGTCTTCGAGTACGTCTACCTCGCGCGTCCCGACAGCGTCATCGGTGGCCGTTCGGTCCACTCGACCCGCGTCGAGATCGGCCGTCTGCTCGCCAGCGAGCACCCCGCCGAAGGCGATCTGGTCATCCCCGTTCCCGAGTCCGGCACCCCCGCAGCCGTCGGGTACGCCCAGGGTTCGGGCATTCCTTACGGCCAGGGTTTGATGAAGAACGCTTACGTCGGCCGTACCTTCATCCAGCCGTCGCAGACGATCCGTCAGCTCGGTATCAGGCTCAAGCTCAACCCGCTCAAGGAAGTCATCCGCGGCAAGCGGCTTGTGGTGGTGGACGATTCGATCGTCCGCGGTAACACTCAGCGTGCGCTCATCCGGATGCTCCGCGAAGCCGGCGCCCTTGAAATTCACGTCCGTATCGCCTCGCCGCCGGTCAAGTGGCCCTGCTTCTACGGCATCGACTTCGCCTCACCGGCCGAATTGATTGCCAACGGCGCAGGCGGACAGGATGCGACGTTCGAGGAAATGCTCGACGGTGTGCGTCGTTCCATCGGAGCGGACACGCTCGGATACATCTCCACCGAAGGCATGATCGCCGCGACCGAGCAGCCGGCCAGCCGTCTGTGCGCCGCGTGCTTCGACGGGACCTACCCGATCGCGCTTCCCAAGGAAACCTCGATCGGCAAGAACGTCCTCGAGGGGATGCTCGAGAGCACCGCAGGTTCGACGGCCACTCGCGACAACGACAACGCGAGCGCGCTCAGCCGCCCCTGAACACCGAAAGCGCTGAAGTTTCGATAGCCGAGAATCTGCCGTCCACAACATGTGGGCGGCAGATTTTCTGTTCCACGACTTTCCGATCGACGACACGGAATACGTCGTGAGCATCTGGCATAGTGCCCTCCGTGGCGCAACTGAGAATGGATGGGCACCGGGTACTGGTCGCAGACCTGGTGGGGGACACCATCAAAGCGATCAACGGTTCGATGGTGGCGTACGAAGGTGCGATCACCTTCAAGAACGCCGGAATGGGCGGTGGCGGTGGGTTACGTGCCGCGCTGAAACAGAAGGCGGCAGGTGAATCACTGTCCCTGATGGAAGTCAGCGGACAAGGCACCGTCTACTTCGCGGTCGACGCCCAGGACATCACGATCATCGAACTCGACAACGACGCTCTGCACGTGGAAGCGTCACAGTTGCTCGCACTGGTCGGACAGCTGCGAACCGATGTGAAATTTGCCGGCCTCCGCGGCGCAGGTTCCGGACAGGGCTTGTTCACGACGGTCGTCAGCGGCACCGGTCTGGTGGCCGTGCTGTCGAAGGGCGGACCGATCATCGCGCTCGAAGTCAGCCCGCAGTATCCGCTGGTTGCCGATCCCGACGCATTCGTCGCTCACCGTGGCCAGCTCAACCAGAGCTTCGTCACCGACGTCACCTGGCGCTCCGCGATCGGCGGTGGCAGCGGTGAAGCGTTCTCGCTGCGATTCGACGGATCCGGAGTCGTCTACATCCAGCCCGAGGAGCGCTGAACCATGCCGTTGGAATTGGTGAACAGCAAGGTCGTCAAGTCGACCCTCGCGCCTGGCCAGAACGTGCTCGCCCGCACCGGGTCGATGCTCTACTACACCGGTGACGTCCGCTTCATCCCGCACAGCATGGGCGGTGGGCCAGGCGCCATGCCGAACATGGGCGGTATCGCCGGGATGGCCGGCCGCATGATGTCCGGCGAGCATGCACGCATGATGGCGGCCGAGGGAAACGGTGAGGTCTTCTACGGGCACGCCGGTTTGTATGTCGAGGTCATCCACCTCGACGGTTCGTCGATGCTCACGGTCGAAGCCGACCGACTCCTCGCACACGACGGTTACCTCCAGAGTTCGATAGTCGCTCTCACGTCGCAGGGCGGTGTGCGCGGAGCGGTACGCGGAGCGATGACCGGTCAAGGGCTGTTCACGACGCAGTTGCACGGACAGGGAAGCGTCGCGGTTCTCTCGCACGGGGGCGCGATTCCGTTGCAGGTCGGTCCGAACAATCCTCAGGTCGTCGTCGACCCGCAGGCATACGTGTGCCACATCGGTCAGATCAACGTCGACATCTCCGCGAACGTCGGCTGGCGCGAGGCCGTCGGCAAGGGCTCGGGGGAGTCCATCCAGCTGAAGATGACCGGCGCCGGCACCGTCTGGGTCCAGGCGTCCGAGCAGAAGTTCTGAGAGGGCAAAGAGCATGGGTATCGAAATTCACAATCCGGCAACTCTGCCCGCCAACGACAACGTCCCGGGCAACGACTACGCCTTCTGCGTCGAGATGGCCGGACAACCGTGGTTCACGTCCAAGGGCGCGATGATCGCGTACTACGGAAACATCAACTTCGAGCCGCTCGGGCGCACGAGCATGACGGCGATCGTCGCGGCCAGGTTCTCTTCGCCGCTCTACGCGGACGACTGGGTGCTCGCCCAGGGGCAGGGCAAGTTGATCCTCGGCGACCGCGGATTCAACATCAATTCCTACGACCTCGACGACGGCAACCTCACGATTCGCGCGGCGAATCTCCTCGCCTTCGAGACGAGCCTGGACCTCAAACAGTCCATCGTCCCAGGCTTTTTGACGCTGCTGGGAACGGGCAAGTTCCTGGCGTCGTCCAACGGCCCGGTCATGTTCGCGGAGCCGCCGCTGCGCATCGACCCGCAGGCGTTGGTGGGTTGGGCCGACTGCCCGTCGCCGTCCCATCACTTCGATGCGGACTGGATGCAGAGCTTCCTGGGCGCGGTTCGCGGAAGCATGTTCGGCGCGAATACCGGTGAAGAACGCCAGTTCGATTTCACCGGAGCCGGCACGGTGCTGATCCAGTCGAGCGAGAAGGTCGTCCACGACGGGCACCTCCTCAAACACATCGAATCCGAGACCGTTGCACTCGGGCAGAACAGTCTGCGAGCGCTGCACTCCTCGATCGGTGCGCGGCTGCAGAACTGACGTCTCGGGGTACGCGAGGTCTCACCGAGGGGGCCGGTCCGGTAGCGTATGGGCGTAATCGTCGGTATTTGTGTGCGCGCTCTGGGTCTCGAGTCGAACGATCCATCTCGCGTCACGAGGATTGCAAACACTTCACATTGCAAGACCACTTACCTGTGCACGAGCAATACGTGCTCGCGAGAAATACAAGGCTGGAGTAGTAACCCGATGACCGAGGACAGTCACCGCACCGCAGGCGCCTCCTACGCGGCAGCAGGAGTCGATATCGCCGCAGGCGACCGGGCGGTGGAACTCTTCGCCCCTCTGGCCAAGAAGGCCAGCCGCCCCGAGGTCATGGGTGGCCTCGGTGGTTTCGCCGGCTTGTTCTCCCTCAAGGGTGACTACAAGGAGCCGCTGCTCGCCGCATCGACCGACGGCGTCGGAACCAAGCTCGCTGTCGCGCAGGCGATGGACAAGCACGACACGGTCGGACTCGACCTCGTCGCCATGGTTGTCGACGACCTCGTCGTCTGTGGCGCCGAGCCGCTGTTCCTTCAGGACTACATCGCTGTCGGCCGGGTCATCCCCGAGCGCGTCGCGGAATTGGTCAGCGGCATCGCCGAGGGCTGCATCCAGGCCGGTTGCGCTCTCCTCGGTGGCGAGACCGCCGAGCACCCCGGCATCATGGCTGACGGTGACTACGACCTCTCCGCCACCGGCGTCGGTGTCGTGGAGGCCGAGAAGCTGCTCGGACCGGACCGCGTTCGCCCCGGCGACGTCGTCATCGCCATGGGCTCGTCGGGACTGCACTCCAACGGTTACTCGCTGGCCCGCAAGGTCCTGCTCGAGATCGACCGCATGAACCTGAGCGCACACGTCGACGAGTTCGGCCGCACGCTCGGTGAGGAACTGCTCGAGCCCACCAAGATCTACGCCAAGGACTGCCTGGCACTCGCTGCCGAGACCGACGTGCGCACGTTCTGCCACGTCACGGGTGGCGGCCTTGCCAACAACCTCGCGCGCGTCATGCCCAAGGGCTTGGTCGCCGAACTCGATCGCGGAACCTGGAGCCCCGCTCCGGTGTTCGCGATGATCGCGCAGCGCGGACGCGTCGAGCGCGCCGAGATGGAGCAGACCTTCAACATGGGCGTCGGCATGGTTGCCGTCGTGGCGCCCGAGGACGTCGACCGCGCACTTGCCGTCCTGACTGCACGCCACATCGACTGCTGGACGCTCGGTAGCGTCAAGAAGGCGTCGGACGCCGCTGCAGAGCGTGCGTTCCTGGCCGGAGACCACCCGCGCTTCTAGGCCGCAACGTCAGCTGCCCCATCGGAGAGATCCGGTGGGGCAGTTTTGTGTGTCCGTACAAGCAGGCGCGGGGCAGAAAATGGAACGCAAAAATGAGGAAGAGCGATCAGCTCTTCCTCATTTCACAGTCTGCGCGGTGGCAGTGCGCGGTCAACGCCGCCAGTCGTCGTAGTCGTCCTCTCGCGCATGCCCTTCCCTATCGGAAGTCTGGTCCGATCGGACACTGCTCCGATGCGAGTTGGTCGATCCACCTGCGAGCTCTCTTTGCAGGCTGTCGAAATCCGTGGTCGGTACGCTGTACTTCAATTCGCGTGCAACCTTGGTCTGCTTTGCCTTAGCCCGGCCGCGGCCCATGGCTGACCCCCTCGCGCTTTCGCGGGGCGGCCTGGGGAATTTGGCGGCCCCGTTTGAGTGTGTAAGTTTCCTGACACACACTCTAGCGTGGAAAAGTCGCTTCCGCTTCCACGAACGCCTCACCGCCGTGTCTGATTGCTCTCACTATGGCCGCGAGCTGCCAGGATGCTGAAAGAACTCGTCAGAACTTTGTGAGAACTGCTCAGAAGTTTCCGGGAATTGCGCGAATCGTCCCCACTCGGGCGTCCCCGCCGAAGACCGGAGCGGATGCGAGAGCCGCCAATTCCTCGGTCCACTCGGTGTTCATTCGCTTGAGCAGAGCTGCCGCCAATGGCAGGAGCGCCCGCTCGTGGCCGTCGTCGATCTTGAGGGCGAAAGCGGAACCGTCGGGAAGCGCTCCGGCGTAGATGCCGTCGTATCCGGTCTTGGAGAACAGACCCGGCACGGCGGACATCAGGCGCTGATCGTTGCGGCCCGTGCCCGAGACGAGGAAGGGGTTTTCGCGGACCGCGTCGGCCACAGCCCGTTCAGGGGAGTCCGGCTCAGCCGAGGGCAGGCGTCCGAATGCCCGAGCCAGGTTCGTGAGCGAAAGCGGGACGATCGGGAGACCACAACCGTCGATGCCGAGTTCCTGCTCTTCCTCGCCGCTGAGATCGAAGATCGTCTCCTGGATCGCGAGTTGGAGGGGATGGGTCGGCTCCATGTACGTCTCGAGCGGCCAGTCGTTCACGACGCACGTCGCGAGCATCGCGGAGTGCTTGCCCGAGCAGGTCATGTAGATCGGACTGGGAAGTTCGCCCGCTGCGATCAGTTCGGCTCGGGCCAGCTCGTTGCCCGGCAGATCGGAGGGGCACTGCAACTGGTCGACACCGAGTTGGTAGCGAGCGAGAAGCGCGGCGACCAATTCGATGTGATCGGCCTCGCCCGCATGTGAGGACGACGCGACGGCCAACTCTTCCGGACTGGTGGGTGCAAAGCCGTTACGAAGCGCAGCGACGGCTTGCAGCGGCTTGTTCGCCGAGCGCGGGTAGATGGGTGTGTGAATTTCCCCGAGTCCGACAACGACCTCGCCGTCGGCGCCCAGAATGACGGCCGATCCGCGATGCACGCATTCGCGGAATCCGGAGCGGACCACTTCCACCAATTCGATACTCACGAGTGCACCTGCGCTTCTGCTTGTTCGATGAACCTCTGGACGCGCGCGGCGACGTTCGGTGCAAGATCGGTGTGTTCTGCGAGGAGCCGTCGGAGTCTCTCGGGGTCGGTTCCGGCAAAGACTTCTCGAACAGTCACGCCGTGATCCGGTACGTGGACTCGGGTGACCGAGTCGCCCGCGGCGATCGTGCCGGTCCGGTTGACGCGAAGGTAGGCGCCGACGTCGGTCCGCTCGGTGAATCTTTTGACCCAGCCCTTTTCCGCGGCCCAGATGCCGAAGGTGCCGCACGGGACGCGGGGAGCGGTTACCTCGAGTTCGAGAACGTCCGACGCCTCGGCTCCGGTGATGTGCCAACGCTCGCCGATCACGGCGTCCGTGACGAGCATTCCGCTGATGTGGAGGTTCTCGCCGAACCACCCCGGGGCGAGCGGTCGGCCCAACTCGTCCGACCATCGCTGCGCTTCGTCGCGCTGATACGCGTAGACAGCTTGGAAGGCGCCGCCGTGGAATTCGGTGTCGCAGACGTAGTCGCCACCCAGGCCGAGTCGGCCGACCGCTACGCGGCCGTCGACGGGACGCTTGTCGATCGCGGTCCGGGGGACTCGCCTGACGCCACTGTCACGTTCGGTGTGGACGACGCAGACCGCGTCGACCATGCCCGTCACTTTCCGCGCAATCGGTTGACAGCCTCACGTCCGGCCTGGGGTGCGTCGTCCGCGACGATCGAATCCGGATCGATGGACGCAGCGCTGGGGCCGGCCATCAGTTCGGTGTCGACCGGAATGTTGCGCTTGATCAGAGCGAGCGCGATCGGGCCGAGTTCGTGATGATTGACGACGGTCCCGACACGTCCGACTGCCCGTCCGCCCGCCGTGATCGGATCACCCGGTTCCGGGACCGCTTCGGCGCTGCCGTCGAGGTGCAACATGACGAGATGGCGCGGGGGCTTGCCGAGATTGTGAACCCGGGCGACGGTTTCCTGACCGCGGTAGCAGCCCTTGTCGAGGTGGACGGCGCCGTGTTCGGCCGGCCCGCCGATCCAGTGGACCTCGTGCGGGATCGTCCGCTCGTCGGTGTCCAGTCCGAGGCGAGGCCTCCTCGCTTCGACGCGGAGCGCCTCGAAGGCCCAACTTCCGGCGGGCTTGGCACCGGCATCGGTCAGCTTGGTCCACCACGCCGCCAGTTGCTCACGTGGGACGAGCAGATCGAAAGAGTCCTCGGTGGGCCACGGCATGCGGCGGACGAACCCGCCGTCGGCCAGCGCGAGAGCGTCGTAGGCATCGGCTGGTGTCTGCACGCCGATCGCGGAGAGGACAGCCGGGGATTCGGGACCGACCAGGCTCAGGACCGCGAGTTCGTTGCCGTCCCGAGGCTCGGCCTTGGACCAGAACACCATCTTCTTCAAGAAGGAGAGGAGGTCGGGTCCGCGGTCGGCTTCGGTGTCGATCCAGGTGACACCGGCCAGGTCCGTCTGCACGAAGTGGTGCTCGACGCGTCCGTTGACATCCAGGCTCAGGTTCTCGGCACTCTTGCCGTCGGGGAGCGCGGCGATGTGCTGGCTCGAAATCGTGTGCAGCCACGTGAGGCGTTCGTCGCCGGGAATGGCGATCACGAATCTGTGACTGCGGTCGACCACCACTGCTGCGCGCTGCGCGGTTCGCTGTTCACCGAGGGGATCGCCGTAGTGCCATGCGACACCGATGTCGGCCGAACCGTCCGGTGCGGTGACCGCGCCGGGGGAAGTCAGAAGTGGGCTGTTGGGCACAAGAGCGTTGTCGACCACAAGACCAGTCTAGGAGTGTGGGCGGGATCGCGGTTACAGGGCGGCCCCGGCGGCTTGGCGGATCGTTAGGGTTGATGGCATGCCTGATCGCGTATTGGTGACTCTCGACCATGAGGTGCTCGATGCTGACGCACCGTTTCTGCACGCCGACGACCTGGCGGTGGTGCGCGGCGACGGAGTCTTCGAGACGCTGTTGGTACGCGACGGTAGGGCGCGGGTGGTCGAGGGACATCTGAGTCGACTGGTTCTGAGCGCGCGGGCACTGGGTCTGCCCGCCCCCGTTCTCGATGACTGGCGTCTGGCGATCGAGATGGCAGCCGAGGAGTGGGGGACAGAGAAGGAAGGCGCTCTTCGTCTTGTTCTGACCCGCGGCCGTGAGAGCGGCGACAAGCCGACAGCCTTCGTGATGGTCGGTCCGGTGGCCGATCGGGTCAGACAGGTCCGCGAATCGGGGCTGTCGGTGATGACTCTCGAGCGAGGTTTCTCGGTCGATCTCTCTGCCCGGGCACCCTGGCAGCTACTGGGCGCGAAGACGTTGTCCTACGCAACCAACATGGCAGCGCTCCGATATGCGGCGAATTTGGGTGCCGACGATGTGATCTTCGTCAGTTCCGAGGGCAATGTGTTGGAGGGGCCACGCTCGACGGTGGTGATCGTTCGGGACAGGACTTTGATCACACCGCCTCCCGCACAGGGCATTTTGATGGGTACGACGCAGCGTGCTCTGTTCGACGTTGCCGGCAGTGCTCGCTTCGATTGCCGATATGAAACCCTCCGACCTGCGGATTTGATTGCGGCCGACGGAGTGTGGATGGTTTCGAGCGTCACGCTGGCCGCACGCGTGCATACACTCGACGGGCTCGCATTGCCAGAGCCGAAGGTCTCCGAGGAATTCGCGGAATTGGTTGAACGTGCAATTGATTCGGATTCAGCAGGGCGATAGGCGAATAGGAATCGCGACAGGTCTCTACTACATTTGGTAGTAGCAAAGTCCTGCGGTCCAAACCGGACAGCAGTACCGTGTCCGCAGGGGCCGAGCGACTGCCCGCGTCTCGAACCCCGAAGCCTGTCCCAGGGCCCTACTCTCGGAGTAGCCAATGGATACTTTGGACGTCTCCAGGTGGCAGTTCGGTATCACTACCGTCTACCACTTCATCCTTGTTCCGCTGACCATCGGACTTGCACCGATGATCGCGATCATGCAGACGATGTGGGTGGTCACCAAAAAGGACCACTGGTATCGGCTCACCAAGTTTTTCGGCAAGCTCTTTCTCATCAACTTCGCACTCGGTGTAGCCACCGGCATCGTGCAGGAGTTCCAGTTCGGAATGAACTGGAGCGAGTACTCGCGATTCGTCGGCGACGTCTTCGGAGCTCCACTCGCGTTGGAAGGCCTTGTCGCCTTCTTCATGGAGTCCGTCTTCATCGGACTCTGGATCTTCGGTTGGGGCAGGCTGCCCAAACTTGTACACCTGGCGTGCATTTGGCTCGTGGCGATCGGCGTCAACGCGTCGGCGTTCTTCATCATCGCGGCCAACTCGTTCATGCAGCATCCGGTCGGCGCGACGTACAACCCTGAAACGGGTCGTGCCGAACTCACCAGCATCTGGGAGTTGTTGACCAACAACACCGCTCTTGCTGCCTTCCCGCACGCGGTTGCCGGCGCCTTCCTGACGGCGGCGACGTTTGTTGCCGGCATCAGTGGTTGGTGGATGGTGCGGAACATGCGCCGCGCCAAGCAGGCTGAGGCCGCCGAAGCCGAGCGTCTCGAAACCGACGCACGAACGATGTACCGCCCGGCAACACGATTCGCCTTGCTCGTCATGATCGTGGCCGGAATCGGCATCATCTACACCGGTGACGTTCAAGGCAAGCTCATGTTCCAGCAGCAACCCATGAAGATGGCGTCGGCAGAGTCGCTGTGCGACACCGAGATGGATCCGGATTTCTCGATTCTCACCATCGGTACACACAACAACTGTGACAGCGTGACGCACGTTCTGAAGGTGCCGTTCGTTCTACCGTGGTTGGCCGAGGGCAAGTTCACCGGCGTCGAACTGCAAGGCGTGAACCAACTGCAGGAGCAGGCGGAGCAGGACTTCGGACCGGGCAACTACCGACCGAATCTCTTTGTCACGTACTGGTCTTTCCGCGCCATGATCGGTCTCGCCGCCGGTTCGGCAGCACTGGCTCTCGCGGGACTGTGGGTCACACGTAAGGGGCGGGTCCCGGACCAGAAGTGGTTCGGAATCCTCAGTCTCGTCGCGATTCCCACTCCGTTCATGGCGAACAGCGCGGGCTGGATCTTCACTGAGATGGGCCGTCAGCCGTGGGTGGTGCATCCCAATCCGACCGGCGTCGACATGATCAGACTGACTGTCGACCAAGGTGTTTCGGACCATGCGTCGGCTACCGTCTGGGCTTCGCTGATCACCTTCACCCTCCTTTACGGAGCGCTGGGTGTTGTCTGGTTCAAGCTGATCGTGCGGTACGCGAAGGAAGGTCCGTTGGAGCACGACATGCATCCGCCGGGCGATACGGATCATGACGAGCCGGAAGATCCGGACAAGCCCAAACAACTGTCGTTCGCGTACTAGGAGGCGATCATGGGACTTCAAGAAGTATGGTTCGTGCTCGTCGCAGTACTGTTCATCGGTTACTTCGTCCTCGAAGGATTCGACTTCGGTGTCGGAATGCTCATGCCGATCGTCGGCAGAGGCAGTGACCTCCCGGCCGATACGCGTCGACGGGTGGCGCTCAACACGATCGGCCCGGTGTGGGACGGCAACGAGGTGTGGCTGATCACCGCCGGTGGCGCGATGTTCGCGGCATTCCCGGAGTGGTACGCGACCTTGTTCTCCGGGTTCTATCTGCCGCTGCTGATCATCCTGGTGGCCTTGATCGTTCGAATCTGTGCCATCGAATGGCGAAGCAAGATCGACGACGACAAATGGCGTCAGCGCTGCGACTGGGGCATCATCTTCGGCTCCTGGGTCCCGGCAGTTCTCTGGGGCGTGGCTTTCGCGAACATCGTTCGGGGCGTGGCGATCAACGCGGACAAGCAGGTCGAGTCGGGATTCTTCGATCTGCTCAATCCGTACGCACTGCTCGGCGGTCTGACCACCGCACTGGTGTTCGCTCTCCACGGCGCTGTGTTCCTGGCGCTCAAGAGTGCAGACGAGGTTCGTGAAGACGCAGTGAAAATTGCTGCACGACTCGCAATTCCGGCTATTCCTGTCGCCGGCGGATTCGTCCTGTGGACGCAGCTCGCCTACGGCAAGGGATGGACGTGGATTCTGGTAGCCGTCGCTGCTGCTGCACTGATCGGCGTCGTCTTCCTGACGCGGGCCGAGCGCGAAGGCTGGGCCTTCGTTCTCACCTGTGTGGCCGTCATCGCCACCGTCGTGCTGCTGTTCGCCTCGCTGTTCCCGAACGTCATGCCGTCGACGCTCGATCCGGCGTACAGCCTGACCATCGAGAACGCGTCGTCGAGTCCGTACACGCTCAAGGTGATGACGTGGGCCGCGGCATTCATGACGCCGGTGGTGATCATCTACCAGGGTTGGACGTACTGGGTGTTCCGACAGCGCATCTCCTCCAAGCAGATTCCGGCGTCGATCGGTCTGCGATTCAAGGAGAAGACGTGGTAATGGCAAACCCGCAATCACAAAAGATTCGAAACACGAAAGAACTGACGGTCGAATTCACGTGACTATCGAAGTAGGCGACGCTCCCACCACTCGGGAGCGTCGCCGGGGGCCGATCGACCCGCGGCTGTGGCGACATTCCGCTTCTGCGCGCGGCTATCTGATCCTGACGGTCGCTCTGTCGATGGTGAACGTCGTGATGGTCATCGTCGCGGCGCTCATGATCGGCCGAGTCCTGGCCGGAGTGATCACCACTCGAACTGTGGATGTTTCTTCGTGGACAACCGAATTGGTTGTTCTGGCCGCAGCTGTGACGGTCAGGGTTCTGGGGACCTGGTTGCAGACCAGGTATGCGCACCGGGCGTCGACTCGCGTCGTTGCCGAGATCAAGAACGGCGTGCTGACGTCGGCGACGGCGATGAGTCCGCGCGATCTGGATCCTCGGCGTGACGAGATCGCGACCGTGGTCACCCGCGGTGTCGATGGCCTCGGTCCGTACCTGACGGGATACCTTCCGGCTCTGGTCCTGTCGGTGACACTGACGCCTATCACCCTGATAGTCATTGCGGTGCAGGACATGACGTCTGCGGTCATCATTTTCGTGACGCTGCCGCTGATCCCGATCTTCATGATTCTGATCGGCTTGCTGACGAAGGGTAAGTCGGAGAAGACGTTGGCAGCGATGACCACGCTGTCTTCGCAACTGCTCGATCTACTTGCCGGACTGCCGACGCTGCGAGCGCTCGGTCGTCAGCAAGGCCCTGCCGAGCGTGTCCGTGAACTCGGTGACGCCCATCGACGGACGACCATGTCTGCTCTGCGCGTAGCGTTCCTGTCCTCGATGGTGCTTGAACTGCTCGCAACACTCTGCGTCGCATTGGTGGCCGTGAGCATCGGCTTGCGACTCGTGTACGGGGACATGTCACTCGAGCCGGGGATAGTCGCGTTGATCCTCGCACCCGAGGTGTATCTGCCACTTCGGATGGTGGGAACCCAGTTCCACGCCGCCGAGGACGGAATGGCAGCAGCCGACAAGGCATTCGAGGTGATCGAGGCGGATTCTGCGGCACCGGAGGGTGGTAGCACGACGGTGGTCGCTTGCGGCGCCGACATCGTCTTCGACGGACTCGGCGTGACCTCTCGTGGGGGAGTCGCACCGTCTCAACTTTCCGCCGTGGCGTTGCCAGGGGCGATCACCGTGCTCACCGGTCCCAACGGCTGCGGCAAGTCGACGGCAGTGCACGCGCTACTCGGGCTGATCGAACCGAGCAGTGGCCGCGTGACGGTCGCCGGCGTCGATGTCCGAGACCTGGACGAGCACGCGTGGTGGAGTCAGTTGGCATGGCTTCCCCAGCATCCGGTCCTGCTACCCGGCACCGTTCGTGAAAATCTCGATCTCACCGGGGTCGTCGATGCGCAAGCATTGGCTCGCGCCGCTGCTGCGACGGGATTCGACGCGGTATTGGCCGAGCTGCCTGCGGGTGTCGAGACCGTTATCGGCGTCGGCGGCACAGGTTTGTCGCTGGGGCAGCGACAACGACTGGCGCTGACACGCGTGCTCGCCTCCGACCGCGCAGTTCTTGTCCTGGACGAACCCACCGCTCACCTCGACTCCGATTCGGAAGGGACAGTGTTGGCTTCTCTGAGAGCACGGGCGGAGCGCGGCGACACAGTCGTCGTGATCGGCCACCGTCCGAGTGTGCTCGCCGCAGCTGACCGGATCGTCGAGGTGCGCGCTCATGAGAAGTGACGCTCACGATCCGCTTCTGCGTGCTCTTCGGCTACTGGAACTTCGACCACGACGCGTACTGACGGCGGTGGCCGCCGGTGTGGCAACACTCGGTAGCGCACTCGCCTTGGCCGCGCTGTCCGCATGGTTGATCACGCGCGCGTGGGAGATGCCTCCCGTTCTCGATCTCAGCGTCGCCGTGGTTGCCGTACGCGCATTGGGAATCTCACGTGGTGTCTTCCGCTATCTCGAGCGATTGACGACGCACGACGTCGCATTGCGCGGCACCACCGCAGCGCGGTCGAGGATCTACCAGCAGTTGGCAGCGGGAGATCCCGCGGCCGCCGCCGGACTACGACGCGGTGACCTGCTCTCCCGTACGGGCTCCGACGTGGACGCGCTGGGCGACGTCGTCGTCAAAGCGCTGATCCCGATAGCTGTTTCGGTTGTCCTTGCCTTCGCCGCGGTGGGAATCCTGTTGTTCATCTCGGTTCCGGCCGCACTCATTCTGGCTGTTGCGCTGGCCGTGTCCGGGATTGCGGCGCCCTGGCTGTCGGCGCGAGCTGCTCGACTTGCGGAGGCCGACAGTTCAGCTGCCGCAGCGCGATTCAGTGCGTCAGCGGTGACCGCGCTCGACCATTCCGCTGAGCTTCGAGTATCAGGTCGCTTGGATCAGGCGGTGAGCGAGGCTGTGTCCGCCGAGAACGAGGTGGTCGATGCAACCGATCGCGCGGCGGTACCGAGTGCCTTTGGCGCCGCTGCGACGCCCCTGGCAATCGGCGTGAGCGTCCTCGGTGCCCTGCTGATCGGAATTACGCTGTACGGAACCACCGACATGTCACCGATGTCCATGGGAATCCTTGTACTGCTTCCGCTGTCGGCTTTCGAGGGAACCGCGATACTGCCCAGCGCGGCAGTGGCGTTGACCAAGGCGCGGCTGGCGTCGGCTCGCATCATGGCGGTACTCGATCGAGCCGACGCGGAACACGTCGAAGGAAATCGTGCGTGGCCGGAGAACGGGATTCTCAGCGTGCATGCATTGCAGGCGGGTTGGCCCGGGGGAAAAGTGACCGAACCGCTCTCCGTGGATCTTCCTCGCGGTGCCCGCGTTGCCGTCGTCGGGGAGAGTGGATCCGGAAAGACCACCGCGCTGATGACGACGGCGGGGTTGCTGCCGCCCGTCGCGGGAACAGTTCGCGTTGGCGCAGTGGATATTTCGGATATCGATCCGGCCGAACTGCGCAGGCACGTCGGGTACTTCGCCGAAGACGCACACCTCTTCGAGACGTCGGTACTCGAGAACCTGCGCGTTGCGCGGGGTGACCTCACAGCCGAGGACGCGGAGAAGGCACTTGCCGCAGTTGGTCTCGGCGACTGGCTGTCGGAACTGCCGGAAGGGCTCGATACCTACCTGGTCGGCGGTATGCGAGCAGTTTCGGGCGGTGAGCGTCGTCGGTTGCTGTTGGCACGCGCGATCGTCTCGCCTGCGGAGGTGCTGCTGCTCGACGAGCCGACCGAGCACATGGACGCGGAGGCGGGTGCTCAGTTGCTCCGCGAGTTGCTCGGTCGCGACGCAACGCTGGTCGATTCTTCGCGAACCGTTGTTGTCGTCACCCACCAACTTCCGGACGGCACAGCAGCTGACCAGGTGATATGCGTCGGAAAAGTTTCTGTGGAAAATACGTTGCCGTCGTCGTGAAGTGGGCGTACTTTCTCCTTTACACAAGGAAGGAGGTGGTCTGAAATTGAAGTACAGACGGACGCGTGAGGTGGCTGCCAGCTAGCCGCAATCGCTGATGGAATTCACTTACCGCGTGAGCGGCCGGCGAATCCCAGGCAGCCACCCGACCCCCGAGCCCCCGATCAGTCCGACCGGGATCCGCGCGAAAGCGTGGGTGTGGCTCGGGGGTCGCTTCGTGCCGTGCGCCTTTATTAACCCCCGGCGGTTAATAAAGGCGCACAGCGTGGACAAGGATTAGGCCCCCACCATCCACTGCGCTCGAGGATCGCTCTGACCTCGGCTGCAGTCCGGCACGAGGCCCCCTCCACCTCCTCCCAACCGAAGACCAGTGTGGCGTTGCCTGACAGTTCGGATGCGTTACCTCGCCGCCGATCCCGCAGTGCAGTCGCCCGAGAAGAGTGGAAGGCAAATCCGTCGAGTCGAACGATCAGTGCGACACCGCAATTGCGGTAGTCGACGTCCTCGTAGAGAGTTCTCCCGTCGACGAGGACCGGCGATTGCCGTCGCGCTTCCGGTAAACCGTGTGCGCGCTCGACTTCGATTGCGTAGCGATGTTCGAGTACCGACTGGACGCCGCGATCCAAGAGGTCCAACGTCGAGGACAGCGCTTTGACATATCGCCTCGGCCGGCGGCATTCCATTCGGGTGCGTAGTTCCATCCGGGACACCTTGCACGCCGTGGCCGATCGGACCAGAGAACGAGCGGCGTCGCGAGCCGACGGCTCTGCAACCGCCAGGTCAATTGCGGTGTCGGCCAGCGAAGTACGAGCAGGCTGAGTGGCAACGCCGATGTGGGCCTGAGCGCGTGAACGATGAACGATCACTCCGGGATGGGCAGTGGACCACCCCAACGGAACGGGGCGCGCCGGGGAGCGTTCGGGTCTGACCGTCGGACTCTGACAGCGTGAGGATCTGCCGTATCGGACAGTGATGTGGACCGGCAGTTCGGACTCGATGTGCGTGAGCCCCCACTCTTCAGCTGCAGTCCGGTGACTCAGGTAGGTCTCTCCGCCGCCGAAGAGAAGGGCGGCCTCGAGAATCATTGCTCGGTTGAGTGGGCCGTTGGTGCTGGATTGAACGCCGTGGAGGACGGAAGTCCATTGACCCGATTCGACCAGATGTTGGATGCGCCGTGGTGAATAGCCGAAAGGGCGCAGCTGTTTATTGGTCGCGAGCCCGTGCTGGAAGTCGAAGAGTCTTCGGAGATCAGGATCGATGTAGTCGCAGTTCATGCGAATACCGTGAGATCGCGGTCCGACAGGAATCGGTCGAAACTGCCGCTCCAGAGCCCGCCTGTGGAATTTGTCGGTGCCTGTGGATGGATCTGCTGTGCGCCTTTATTAACCGCCGGGGGTTAATAAAGGCGCACAGCAGAACTAGCCGATGTAGCGGGTCAGCCGCGCCGAGAGGCGCGGTTCCAGGCCACCGTCAGACATGATCCGCTCTTCGACGTACGCGAGGTCGCCGCCTTCGACGATGCCGTAGAGGCGCTTCGCGCCGCCGTACAGTGCACCGGACTGGCTGCGGATCACCACGTCGGTGGCAAGTTCCCACGACGCCTGGGTGAGCGCACGGCCGTAGTACATTTCGACGACGCCGGAGCTGTGGCTGAGCAGGAGTTCGACGACTTCCTGGTTGACGCTGCCGGGGATGCCGTCGCCGCCCATGCGCCAGTACCCGCTCTCACGCAGATCAGGGCTCACGTACTTGCCGTCGGCGTCGAGACGCCAAGATCTGGACTCCCAATTGAGGTAGGGGCCGCCGTCGTGAGAGATGACGATCTGCTGACCGAAGGCGTAGTCGCCGGTCTCGTCGTGCCCTTCGCCTTCGCCGCGCCAGACGCCGACGAGGGGGAGCAGTGCGAGGAGTTCGGGATTGATGTCCGGGCCGAGGCGCAGGTTTGCGGTGTCCTCGGGCAACGGAAGGTCCGGCAGGGTCGGAATGTTGAGCGACGCCGTCGACTTGGAGCGCTCGACGGCGATGGCGACAGCTTCGTCCCCGCTGCCGCGCCTTACGGCACCTGCAGCGGCGGAATCGTCAGCGGTCGCGTCGGACCCTGAATCCGGAGCCTGACTCACGACTCGTCGGTGACCAAGCGGTACACGACGTACACGGAGAACCAAGCGATCATGACGGATGCGAGTGCGAGGAGTACCTCGAAGAAAATGACCACGGGTACATCTTAGACCGCGGCGACCGACCGGAAAAATCGGGAGCCGGAATGCAGAAGGCCCCGCACCGAAGGGGTGCGGGGCCGCCTGGAAAAGCAGGAATTACTTGCTGACGGTCACGTCCACGTTGTGCACGCCCGAGCCCTCGGGAGCGACGGTGGATGTGCCGTTGCCCGAGCTGGACAGTGCACGCACGGTCCACTCGCCCGGAGCGGCGAAGAAGCGGAAATCGCCGGTTCCCGATGCCACGACCTCGGCCGTGAACTCTCCGGAGCCGTCGAGCAGGCGCACGAATGCGCCGCCGATGGGCTGGCCGTCAGCGGCGAGAACGCGGCCGGTGATGACCGTTTCCTTCTCGACGTCGACGCCGGCAGGCAGGGTCTGCCCCTGGGTAGGTGCTCCACACATGATCAGGCTCCCAATTCGATCGGTGCGCCGACGAGTGAGCCGTATTCGACCCAGCTGCCGTCGTAGTTCTTGACGTTGTTCTTGCCGAGGATCTCCTGCAGTACGAACCAGGTGTGGCTCGAGCGCTCGCCGATGCGGCAGTAGGCGATCGTTTCCTTGGTGTCGTCGAAGCCCTTCTCCGCGTACAGCTTGGTGAGGTCGTCGTCCGACTTGAAGGTGCCGTCCTCGTTTGCGGTGGTGCTCCACGGGATGTTGATGGCTCCGGGGACGTGGCCACGCTGCTGCGCCTGCTCCTGCGGAAGGTGGGCGGGAGCGAGGATCTTGCCGGAGAACTCGTCAGGGCTGCGAACGTCGACGAGGTTCTTGCTGCCGATGGCGTCGATGACCTCGTCGCGGAATGCGCGGATCGAGAAGTCGGGGGTCTCGGCCTTGTACTGCGTGGCTTCGCGGTTGACTGCGTCCTTGGAGAGCGGGCGTCCGTCGAGTTCCCACTTCTTGCGGCCGCCGTCGATCAGCTTGATGTCCTGGTGGCCGTACAGCTTGAAGTACCAGTACGCGTAAGCAGCGAACCAGTTGTTGTTGCCACCGTAGAGAACGACGGTGTCGTCGTTCGCAATGCCCTTGGCGGAGAGCAGGTCCGAGAACTGCTCCTGGTTCAGGAAGTCGCGTCGGACGCCGTCCTGGAGGTCCTTGCGCCAGTCGAGCTTGACTGCACCCTCGATGTGGCCGCCGTCGTATGCGCTGGTGTCCTCGTCCACCTCGACAAAAACGGTCTTGGGGGTGTTGAGGTTCTGCTCAGCCCAGTCAGCGGAGACTAGGACGTCGGAGCGAGCCATGGTGTTCCTTTCGATGTGGTCTTGCATCGGTCGATATCTAGCAGGGGTTCAGCGGGGTTGTGTGGCAAGCGTTTTCACGCGGTGGTCGCGCGGCCGGTATTTCGCAGCCTGGCGACGAGTGGGTAGATCTGGCAGCCGAGGCAGATGCCGAACGCGGCGTTGAGCAGGGCCGCGAAGAGGGCGAAGCCGGTGGCAACGGTGCCGACGATCGTCGACCCGGCCAGGAAACCGACCGTGCCTGCCAATGCGAAGACGAAGCCGACGAACTGAGCGAAGCGCAGCGGCGCCACGGGTTCGCGTTCGCTGACCGGCGAGAGTCGCGGGGCGACGAGCTTGCCGAAGATCTGGCCGTACGGGCTGCGCTTGGGGCCGAGTACCGCTCCGACTGCGAAGACGATCGCCTGCAATGCGAGAACGACGGTGGCGGCGGGCAGAGAGAAGGTCGAGAGGATGAGCGTGAGAACGAGAACGCCGGTGGTGACCCACGCGGCGAACCGAGGTCCGCGGACGTCGACTTGCTCGAGCTGGGCTGTGGTTGTGGACATCGGGAGTGCTCCTGCGCTGGATTGCATGGTGCTTGCCTGGACCGAGAAAAGGGGACGCAAAGTCCCACTCGGTGTATTGATCACGTGAGCGAAAGCTCGAAGGTCAGAGAGATCTGACGGATGTGGTGATCAGCAACAGGTACAGCAACAGCCCCCGAGGCGGCACAGGTCTACTGCGCGGCGTCGGGTGAGCATCAGCTCGTGGCGGGTTTGCACGTCGGCGAGTTTACCCCGAATTCTCGGATTTTGGCTCGTGGGGTCCGGATAGTGGTACCAGCGCAGCTTTCAGATCGGCTGCGGACGGAACTCCGGACACTCGGAACTGTTCCTCCAGGCCACCATCGAGGATGAACGTGGTGGGCAGCGACAGGACGCTCATTTCGCGTGCGAGGGCCGGTTCCTTGTCGATGTCGAGCTCGATCTCCACCGGCGGACGGGGAGCGTCCGCCATCGACACCACAACCTGGCCGACGACGCGGCGTACTGCCGCGCACGGTCCGCACCAGTCGGCGGAGAAATGCAGTACGACGGGTCCGCCGTTCGGCGAAGAGACTCCGGCAGAACTCAGCAGTTCGAGGCGACTGTCAGCGGCGCCGGCTGCGGCAGGCGTGGTGACTCGGACCTTCCCGTTGCGTGACTTGAGAAAGAGCCCGACCGCGACGACGGCGACAAGCGCGACCAGCAGAATTGTGATCCCGGTCATCGGTTCTGCAGCTCTGCGAGATCGATCGTCGTGTTTTCGGCGCTGCCTTCGATCACGATTCTTCCGCCTTCCGCGTAGACCAGGCTCGGCTGAATTCCGTAGGGGAGTGCCTGCGGATCGATCGTGTAGCTGAACAATCCGAGGACCACGGGTTCGAGTGCTGCGGGGATCGAGAAATCGGCTTTGCCCTCCGGACCGAAGTACAGGTTGCTTGCGACGATCTTGACCTGCCCACCTTCCAGAACCAGGTTGGCCTGGACGCTCACTGCAGTCTCGACCGGACCGACGGCAACCGTTCCGGTCAGCACGACGGCCCCCGCGGTGCTCGCGCCCGTTCCACCGCTGCCCCCGGTGCCATCCGACTTGTTGGCCGGCGGCGAAGATACCTGCAGGTCAGGGATGTTGAGCAGCTTTCCGAGGTCGGTGGCGTTGATTCCCATCCGGCCGTCGAGTTTGTCGACGGGGAGCTGGGTGACATTGCCGTTCACGATGTCGGAGAAGGGAACGGTGACCCCGCGCAGGTCGGCTTCGACGGTCACTTCGCCGACCACGTCGCTCTGGACGCCGGTAGCTCTGACGTAGACGTCCTTGTATTTCCCGCCGAGTGCTTGGGTGAGGAAGGGGAACCCGTTGAAGGTGACCTCCGGATCCGACTCGAGTGATGCGCCGGTTCGGAGCTCGCGGGAAACCCGGTACTCGGCGTACGCGGCAGCGCCGAAATCGGCCACCAGTCCGAGGCCGAGGAGAAAGACGATGCCGATGATCAGTTTGCGCACCGCACCATTGTGACGGACTCCGGTCGGGGTTCGATGCGACGGCCCCGGTACCAGGCACGCTAATGTAGGGACCGACCAAAAGCGTCGAACTACTCGAGCGTTGCCCTCACGGGTTGCGCGGGCTACTAGATAGGAGGCCGTGTGGAACTGCTCCTCCTCACCTCCGACCCCAACCCGGAAGCTGTACTACCGGCGTTGGCGTTGCTGGCGCACTCGGTTCGGCCTGCCCCCACAGAGGTTTCCTCGCTACTCGAGGCAAGTTCCGCGGACGTGGCATTGGTGGATGCGCGCACTGATCTAGCTGCCGCACGCGGGTTGTGTCGATTGCTCGGAAGCACAGGATCCGCAGTACCTGTGGTCGCCGTCCTCACCGAAGGCGGACTCGTTGCCGTCAACGCCGACTGGGGGTTGGACGACATCCTGCTTCCCGGTACCGGTCCGGCTGAGGTGGACGCCCGATTGCGGTTGTTGGTCGCCCGCAGCGGCGGTGTTGCCAGTCCGGAAGCGTCGGGAAAGATCACGCTGGGCGAACTGGTTATCGACGAGGGGACGTACACGGCACGACTGCGTGGACGGCCCCTTGATTTGACTTACAAGGAATTCGAGCTGCTCAAGTACCTCGCGCAGCATGCCGGTCGGGTATTCACCCGGGCACAGCTGTTGCAGGAAGTGTGGGGCTACGACTTCTTCGGCGGCACCAGGACGGTCGACGTCCACGTGCGTCGTCTGCGGGCGAAACTCGGCACCGAATACGAGTCCTTGATCGGTACAGTCCGAAATGTCGGATACAAGGCAGTGCGTCCGACCAGGGCCAAGGGCGGCGCAGCTGCTCCCGTTCAGTTCGAGGACGACGAAGACGTCGACTACGATGCGGCCGACGGATCGGTGGTCTGACGTGGGTTGGACAGATTCACTGTCGGCCGGATCCGCCGAGCAGGTTTCCGCGCTTCTCGATCGCGCGACCGAGTTCGACGGCAAGGCGCCAGTGTCGGAACAGGGGCGCCATGCCGTTGCCGGGCGCGGCGCAGCACGACACTTTCTCGAACTCGACGGCGATACGGTCGTCGGTTATGCACAGCTGCAAGCCGGTTCGGACGAGCATCCCGACATGGCCGAGTTGGTGGTCGACCCGCAGGCGCGGCGCCGTGGTATCGGAACCAGGCTTGCCGCAGCGGTATTCGACGAAGGTCGGCCGGGCACGCGAGTCTGGGCGCACGGAAACGTCGACGCCGCAGTGGAATTCGCCAAGAGCCTCGATTTGGTCAGCGTTCGTGAACTCCTCCAGCTGCGTCGACCTCTCGATACTCCGCAGCTTCCGGAAACCGTTGTGCCCGAAGGTATAACGGTGCGGACGTACCGTGGGCCCGAAGACGATTCCGAGATCCTTCGCGTCAACAACGCGGCCTTCTCCTGGCATCCCGAGCAGGGTGGCTGGACCCAGGCGGAGATCGACGAGAGAACGGCCGAAGGCTGGTTCGACCCGGCCGGTCTGTTCATGGCGTTCGCGGACACCGATCCCGATACTCTTCTCGGCTTTCACTGGACCAAGGTGCACGCACCCGAAGGTGACGATCCGGAGTTGGGGGAGGTGTACGTCGTGGGGATCGATCCCGCGGCGCAGGGACGTGGTCTCGGCCGAGTGCTGACTCTCGCAGGCATGCATTACCTGCGCGATCGCGGCCTCGGAACGGTCCTTCTGTACGTCGAAGGTGACAACACTGCCGCCCTCCACACGTACGAGCGACTCGGCTTCGATCGGTTCCACGTGGACATGGCTTACGCTCGCGCGCTCTGACGTCACAGTCGAACACGCAGAAATGTCCAGTCTGTTCATTCTCTGTTAACCATGTGTGGTCCAACCGGACACCGCGCCCGCCTACTTTTCTCTGTGGGCAGCGCCGTGTTGCCTGATGCAGATTTCAATCATTTTGCATCTCATGTCGCCGCCCGATCGTGGGCGTGGCGGTAGCGATTTCCGGAGGATCTTGGTGAATCTCAAGCGCAGTGGTGCCCTGCTCGGTGTAGTGGCCGTGGGCGCCATGACCTTGGCCGCATGTGGCAGCGACAACAACTCGTCGTCGACGGGTGTGGACGCGTCCGCATCGAACGCAACGTGCGAAGGCAAGAGCAACCTCTCTGCCGCTGGTTCCTCGGCACAGAAGAATGCCATGGACCAGTTCGTCGCCACCTACATCTCCGTGTGCCAGGAAAAGGGCAAGACCGTCAACGTCGCCTACAACCCCAGCGGTTCGGGCGACGGTCGCACGCAGTTCATCGCCGGCCAGATCGACTTCGCCGGCTCCGACTCGGCCATCAAGGACGAGCAGGCCGACAAGGCCAAGGAGCGTTGCGTCGGCGGCGAAGCCTGGAACCTTCCCCTCGTCTTCGGCCCGATCGCAGTTGCATACAACCTCGACGGCGTCGACAAGCTCGTTCTCAACGCAGAGGTTCTCGCGAAGATCTTCAACGGTGGCATCACCAAGTGGAACGATCCGGCAATCGCCGCGCTCAACTCCGGTGCTTCGCTTCCCGACGAGAAGATCACCACCGTGATCCGCTCCGATTCCTCGGGCACCACCGACAACTTCCAGAAGTACCTCGACGCGGCATCGAACGGTGCTTGGACGTCGGGCGCAGGGTCCGACTTCACCGGTGGCGTCGGTGAGGGCGCCAAGGGTTCGGCGGGCGTTGCACAGGCAGTTGCCACGGCACCGGGTTCGATCACCTACGTCGAGAAGTCGTTCGCCGATCAGAACAAGCTCTCGGTTGCAGAAATCAACACCGGCTCCGAGGCAGTCGCACTGACCAACGACTCGGCCGCAAAGTCGATCGCAGGCGCGAAGTTCAAGTCCGACGCAACCGGCGACTTGACGCTCGACCTCGCGTCGATCTTCAAGACCAACGAAGCCGGCGCATACCCGCTGGTTCTCGCCACGTACTCGATCGTCTGCTCCAAGGGCTACGACGCGGACACCACCGCAGCAGTGAAGTCGTTCCTGACGAGCGCGGCCAACGAGGGTCAGGCCAACCTGGCCGAGCAGGGTTACGTCCCGCTGCCGGCCAACGTCCAGGATCGCCTCAACGCGTCCATCACGGCAATCAGCTGACCTAGAGACTCGTGCGGACAAGCTCATGGATCTACATTCAGACGTGAAGGAAGTGAGCGCACATGAGTGACGCGCCCATCACCTCGACATCTCGTTCTCCCGGCCCCGCAACCAGCGGGGCCGGGGTGGGCGGTCCGAACGGCACCACGGAGGACACGATTACTTCCACCAAGGCTCCAGAAACCGAGCATCCTCCGAAGGGTGACGGTCCGGGAAGCGGCAACAGCAAGACGGTGACCCGTCCGGGTGACCGCATCTTCAGCTCGCTCGCATCCGGTTCGGCAATCTTCATCACGGTTGTCATCGCGGCGATCGGCGCGTTCCTGATCTGGCGTGCTGTTCCTGCTTTGAGCCGGAACCAGGTCAACTTCCTGACCAGCCGTGAATGGGTGACGCAGAACATCAACGCGATGGCGTTCGGTGTCCTCGATCTTTTCCAGGTCACTGTGTTGGTCTCGCTGTTCGCACTGGTGCTCGCGATGCCGATCGCACTGGGCATCGCGATCTTCCTGACTTCGTACTCACCCAAGTGGCTCACGCGGCCACTGTCGTACACGATCGACCTCCTCGCGGCCGTGCCGTCCATCGTCTACGGCCTGTGGGGACTTCTCGTGTTCGCTCCGGCCATCACCCCGGTCGCGGTGTGGCTCAACGACACTCTCGGCTGGTTCCCGCTCTTCGCCGACGGCAGCGGATCGATCACCGGCGGCGGCACCATCTTCACCGCAGGCATCGTCCTCGCCGTGATGATCCTTCCGGTCATCACCGCAGTGACCCGCGAGGTGTTCATCCAGACCCCGCGCTCACAGATCGAAGCAGCACTCGCTCTCGGCGCCACGCGCTGGGAAGTTGTGCGCACCACGGTCATCCCGTTCGGTAAGTCCGGCTACATCAGCGGCTCGATGCTCGGTCTCGGACGCGCACTCGGCGAGACGATGGCGCTGTACCTGATCCTGCGCACCACCTCTCAGGCCTTCGGCTGGTCGCTGTTCGACGGCGGCTCGACCATCGCCTCCAAGATCGCCCTCGGCTACGCGGAGTTCAACAACGACATCCAGGCAGGCGCGTACATCGCGGCCGGACTGGTGCTGTTCGTACTGACCTTCGTCGTCAACGCGGCTGCCCGCGCAGTGATCGCCGGAAAGAAGGACTGACCCATGACCTCCACTCTGGACCGGCCGGTCAAGGCCCCCACTTTCCAAGGCGTCGGCGCCCGTCGTCGTGCCAAGGACGTCATCGCGACCATCCTGGTGAGCTTGGCAGTCGTCATCGCGCTCATCCCGTTGGTCTGGGTGCTCTTCACGGTCATCGCCAAGGGCCTGCCCGCTCTGACGTCGCCCACGTGGTTCACCAACTCGCTGAGCGGATTGACGGCGTCGGCCGACGGCGGCGGTATCTACCACGCATTGATCGGCACCCTGCTGCAAGGCATCGTGTGTGCGGTCTTCTCCATCCCGCTCGGTATCTTCGTCGCGATCTACCTGGTGGAGTACGCCGACCGGAAGTCGAAGCTGGGCAAGCTCACCACGTTCATGGTCGACATCCTCAGCGGTGTTCCGTCGATCGTGGCCGCGCTGTTCATCTACGCACTGTGGATCGCGACCTTCGGCTTCCCCAAGTCCGCGTTCGCCGTGTCGCTGGCTCTGGTCCTTCTCATGGTCCCGGTCGTCATCCGCTCCACCGAGGAAATGCTGCGCATCGTCCCGATGGATCTGCGCGAGGCGTCGTACGCGCTCGGTGTGCCGAAGTGGAAGACCATCTCGAAAATCGTTCTGCCGACGGCGCTTCCCGGCATCATCACCGGCGTCATGCTGGCCCTGGCCCGCGTGCTCGGTGAGACCGCGCCGCTGCTGATCCTCGTCGGCTACGCGCCGTTCATCAACTTCGACCTGTTCAACGGCGAAATGGGCACTCTGCCTTCCGTCATGGTCGCCGAGATGAACAACCCCACCGACGCCGGCACCAACCGCATCTGGGGCGCAGCACTGACCCTGATCCTGCTGATCGCGATCCTCAACATCGTCGCGAAGCTGATCGGTCACTTCTCACAGGTCAGAAGCAAGTGATGCGGCCTCGGAACATGTTCGTACTCAACAGCGTCAACAACTCAGTAGGGAGCCGGTAATGGCCAAGCGTCTGGATCTCAAGGACGTCAACATCTACTACGGCAAGTTCCACGCCGTCGCCGATGTGGGCCTGTCCGTCCCGCCCCGGAGCGTCACCGCCTTCATCGGCCCGTCCGGTTGCGGCAAGTCCACCGTTCTCCGTTCACTCAACCGCATGCACGAAGTGATTCCCGGTGCGCGCGTCGAGGGTTCGGTCCTGCTCGACGGCGAGGACATCTACGGCTCGAACGTCGATCCTGTCGGCGTCCGCAAGACCATCGGCATGGTGTTCCAGCGACCCAACCCCTTCCCGACCATGTCCATCAAGGACAACGTCGTCGCGGGCTTGAAGTTGCAGGGCGAGCGCAGCAAGAAGAAGCTCGACGAGGTGGCCGAGCGTTCGCTGCGCGGTGCCAACCTGTGGACCGAGGTCAAGGATCGCCTCGACAAGCCCGGTGGCGGCCTCTCAGGCGGTCAGCAGCAGCGTCTGTGCATCGCGCGTGCCATCGCCGTCTCGCCCGACGTTCTGCTCATGGACGAGCCGTGCTCCGCTCTCGACCCGATCTCGACTCTCGCGATCGAGGACCTGATCACCGAGCTGAAGAAGGACTTCACGATCGTCATCGTCACGCACAACATGCAGCAGGCTGCGCGTGTGAGTGACCAGACGGCATTCTTCAACCTCGAGGCAACCGGTAAGCCCGGGCAGCTCGTCGAGATCGACGACACCGAGAAGATCTTCTCGAACCCGACGCAGAAGGCCACCGAGGACTACATCTCCGGCCGCTTCGGATAGCCCCTGGGATTGCACACTGCACGATGATGTTTCACCCCCGTTTCCAACAGGAGACGGGGGTGAAACTTTTTGGTTGTGGTGATAGTTCCCACTCCGGGGCGCAGAGCTGAGCGTCGTTGGGCGCCCGAATAATTCGATGAGCAGCGTAAGTGCGCCGAGTGGGCGCTGAAGTAGCCGCCGATGTGAATCTCGTGGATACTGACGACGCTTCGGGCAATGCTAATCTCGGCCCGACAGCACGCTGTCGATCGATGTCGTTTCACAACCGGAAGGGCTTGTCAGTGCACCTCACCCCTTCAGATACCGAAAAGCTCCTCCTGAGCGTTGCGGGCATGGTCGCCCGCGACCGCCGCGAGCGCGGGGTACTGCTGAACTACCCCGAAGCGATGGCCCTGATCTCGTGTTGGATTCTCGAGCGTGCGCGTGACGGAATGACGGTTGCGGAACTGATGAACGCCGGTCGGCAAGTGCTCACCCGCGACGACGTGATGGAAGGGGTACCCGAGATGATTGCAAATGTCCAGGTGGAGGCCACTTTCCCGGACGGTCGCAAGCTGGTCACCGTGACGGAGCCCATTCGATGATCCCCGGTGAGGTACGTGTGTCCACCGAACCGCTCGAGTTCGGTACTGACGCGGAAAAGATCACGATGGTCGTCGTCAACGACGGCGATCGCCCCATTCAGATCGGTTCACATCTCCACCTTCCAGCGGCCAACCCGGCGCTGACCTTCGATCGCGAAGCGGCAGACGGCTTCCGGCTCGACATCCCCTCGGGAACGTCGGTTCGGTTCGAACCCGGGGTAAGCAGGACGGTGACACTGATCGCGCTCGGCGGACTCAAAAGGGTTCCGGGCCTGCAGATCGTGCCGGACGAAGACCTACCGACGCATGCGCGTGAGCCCAAGACCGTGATGCCGTTCGGCACGCCCGGTGTCGAGGTCGAAGAACCTTTGCGAGCGTCCTCGGTGAACGTTCGTGTGAGTGATGTTCCAGTCGAGGCGGATTCACCGGATGACGCTGCGACGACAGTTGAGAGGACAGCCGAATGAGCAGGATCGATCGACGCGGCTACGCCTCCTTGTACGGCCCGACCGCAGGCGACCAGATCCGTTTGGCCGACACAGATCTGTGGATCGAGATCGAGCACGACTACACCGCGACCGGCGACGAGATGGTCTTCGGCGGCGGCAAGAGCATCCGCGAGTCGATGGGCCAGGGCCTGACCACTCGCGACCAGGGCGCTCTCGACGTCGTCATCACCAACACGGTGATCCTCGATCACTGGGGAATCGTCCGGGCAGACGTCGGAATTCGCGACGGACGCATCGTTGCGATCGGCAAGTCCGGTAACCCCGACATCATGGATGGCGTGCACCCCAAGTTGCTCATCGGGCCGAGCACCGACGTGATCGCCGGCGAGGGAAAGATCCTCACCGCGGGTGCGATCGACACTCACGTGCACTTCCTCAGTGAAATCGAGATGATGGAAGCGCTCGCGACCGGTACGACGACGGTGGCGGGCGGCGGAACGGGCCCAACCGAGGGAAGCAAGGCAACCACCGTCACGCCCGGTGCCTGGTCGCTGACGATGATGCACCGGGCCCTCGACCACATCCCGCTCAACGTTCTTCTCCTCGGCAAGGGCAGCACCGTCAGCCATGAGGCCATGCGTCAGGAAGCTCTCGCCGGCGCAGGTGGATTCAAGGTCCACGAGGACTGGGGTTCCACTCCGGCAGCGATCGACGCAGCTCTGCGAGCAGCCGACGAGTTCGGGCTCCAGGTGGCGCTGCACGCCGACAGCCTCAACGAAACCGGCTACGTACAGCACACTTTGGACGCGATCGCCGGACGCGGGATCCACGTGTTCCATGCGGAAGGCGCCGGCGGCGGGCACGCTCCGGACATCATCGTGACGGCAGGTGAGCCGAACGTTCTTCCGGCATCGACCAATCCGACGTTGCCGCACACCGTAAACACGGTTGCCGAGCACCTCGACATGCTCATCGTGTGTCATGCGCTCAATCCCCGGGTTCCGGAGGATCTTGCCTTTGCCGAGTCCCGGATCCGGCCGACAACTATTGCAGCGGAAGACTTTCTGCACGACATCGGTGCCATCTCCATCACCTCGTCCGACGCCCAGGCGATGGGCCGTATCGGAGAGGTGACCCTGCGGACGTGGCAGGTCGCCCACGTCATGAAGGCCCAGTACGGCAAGCTGGGCACCAGCATGCCGGCCGACAACGAGCGTGCGCGGCGTTACGTCGCCAAGTACACGATCTGCCCCGCGGTGGCGCACGGTATCGATCACGAGATCGGATCGGTCGAGGCCGGGAAGATGGCGGACCTGGTGCTGTGGGATCCCGCGTTCTTCGGTGTCCGTCCTTCTGCCGTGATCAAGGGTGGGGCGATTGTTGCTGCGCCGCTGGGTGATCCGAATGCTGCTATCCCGACCCCGCAGCCGGTGTTCGTTCGCCCGGCCATCGCGGCAACTCCGGGATCAGCCCCGCACCTGTCCACGACGTTCGTCTCGCCGATGGCCATCGAGGACGGTCTGGCCGGTCGTCTCGGTCTCACGCGCACCCTTACCGGTGTTCGTCCGACGCGGCACCTCACCAAGGCGGATATGCCGAACAACACGGCACTGCCGTCCATCGACGTCGATCCGGAGACGTTTGCCATCAAGGTCAACGGCGACCTGATCGCGCCCAACCCCGTTGACGTAGTGCCGATGGCTCAGCGCTACATGCTGTTCTGAAACCATGTCAATCGAGATGGCGTCTGCCGAGATAGCATCGATGCTCTTGGCAGACGGGCGTCTGCCTACCGGCGGTCACGCGCACTCGTCGGGGTTGGAACCGGCACTGGCGGGCGGACTCCTACAGAGTCAGGTCCCCGACTTCATTCGCGGTCGACTCGAAACAGTGGGACTTGTCGAGGCCGCTGCAACGGTGATCACGCGCCGCTGGGCCGTAAGTGCCGGTGGTGCAGGCGAACTCGAGGACATCTCGCGGGAACTGCTCGCTCGGACCCCCAGCGCACCGTTGCGTGAGGCGTCGATTCAGCTCGGACGTGGGCTGGCCAGGCTGGCGTCGCGATTGTGGCCGCAGCACCCCGTGGTGCAGATGCTCATGGCGCTGCCTGGGCATCCGATGCGTCCGCTCGCGTTGGGAGTCTTCACTGCGATCTCCGGGATGGACGACCTACAGGCAGCCAGATCTTGTTTGTACGACGACGCTCAAACAGTGGCGTCGGCGGCACTGAAGCTACTGCCGGTGGATCCGGCAGAACCGGTCGAATGGTTGCTCCGAGCAGCCCCGACCATCGAAACCGTCGCCGCGGCTGCCGTAGCAGTCGAGGGCGTCACAGATATACCCGCAACAACAGGACCGTTGGTCGAACAATGGTCACTCGAACACCACGCTCGATCCAGGAGGATTTTCCGTGCTTGACAACCTGAACAACACCACCACTGCTGCAAGAGGTTTGAGGCTCGGCGTTGCCGGCCCCGTCGGCACCGGCAAAAGTACCCTCATCGCCACCATCTGCCGCGAGCTCGCGTCGGAGTACGAGATCGCGGTGGTCACCAACGACATCTACACCGACGAGGACGCGCGACTGTTGCGCGCGGCCAACGTACTTCCGATCGAGCGCATCGTCGCAGTCGAGACCGGAGCGTGCCCGCACACGGCCATCCGTGACGACGTGACGCCGAACCTCATTGCGGTCGAAGACCTCGAGCGTCAGTTCCATCCCCTCGACATGGTGATCGTGGAAAGCGGCGGTGACAATCTGACCGCCACGTTCAGCCCGGCACTGGTCGACGCCCAGATCTTCTGCATCGACGTCGCGGGCGGCGGAGACGTCGCACGTAAGGGTGGTCCCGGCATCGAGCGGGCAGATCTGTTGGTGGTCAACAAGATCGACCTGGCCCCGTACGTCGACGTCGACGTGGTCCAGATGGTGGCCGATGCCACGGCCGCGCGAGACGGACTTCCTGTTCTCGCGCTCAGCCAGAAGGATCACGCGACGATCGACCAACTCAGTGCGTGGCTTCGCCAGGTCATCGCAGCTCACCGTGCGGGTAGTCACACCCCGCAGGATCCGGGGCCGATGGCGCCGCACTTCCATGCCGATGAAGAAGACCACGGACACGGTCACGGGCACAGCCACTCTCACGCTCACTGATGCGCACCGGAGCTACGCGGGTCGTCGTCGAGAGAGTGGGTGACACCGCTGTTGCGCGAGAGCTGATCTCGGGCGACTTCCTGGCCCCGCGGTTCGTCGACGCTCGCGGGCTCACCGTGCGAATTGCCTTGGTAGGGCACAGTGCAACGCTGCTGGCCGGCGACGACCTGCGTATCGAATTCGTAGTCGCTCCGGGTACGTGCCTCGAGGTGATCGAGCCGTCGGGGACCGTCGCGTACAACGCGCGTGGCGGCCGGGCGTCGTGGTCGGCTTCGGCGAGCGTCGGCGCCGGTGCGGCGCTGATCTGGCGCGCGGCACCGTTTGTCGTCGCGGGCGGCGCGGATGTGACCAGGCGCGTGGATATTTCACTGGAATCCGATGCGGTTGCGCTGCTCGACGAGATGATCGTGTTCGGCCGGACCGGCGAAACCGGCGGTGCCCTTCGCTCGGATCAGCGCATTACCGTCGACGGTGACGCGCTGCTCGTGGAAACACTCGACCTGCGTAGCGTGCCGGGCCGTTCGCTGCCGGGAATTCTCGGTGGCCATCGCGTGCTCGGTACGACGATGCTGTTGGGGATCAAGACTTCCGACGTGGTCGAAGGGCACGTGACGCCGCTGGCGGGAGCAGGGATGCTGGCACGGGCCGTGGCCGATCACGCACACGAGGCGAGCGCAGCGTTGGATCCGATCTGGTCGCAGTGGCGTGGGCGGGTTTCGCAGAAGTACAGCGACTGATTCGCCCGACCGTCACACTTCGGGAGGCTGCGTCGTCCAGTATGTGACCAGGCCGAAGAGAGCCGGGCGCACGGGTTTGACGGAGGCATCATGCAGATTGTTGTTCTGGGCGGAACCGGCCAGATGGGAAAGCTGGTCGTCGAGCAGGCGAAAATCGGGGGCCATGACGTCGCCGCCGCCGCTCGATCGACGGGAGTCGACATCTCCACGGGTGCGGGGTTGGACGAAGCATTTGTCGGTGCCGACGTTGTCATCGACGTGAGTGATCACGTCACCAACAGTGCCAAGAAGGCGATCGAGTTCTTCGAGACGGCAGCGAAGAACATCGCCGCGGCCGAAGCCAGAGCAGGCGTGAAGCATCACGTGCTGCTCTCGATCGTGAACTGCGACGATCCGCAGTTGAAGTCCTTCGGGTACTACCAGGGAAAGGCCGCGCAGGAACGCGCGGTGGAAGCGTCGGGCATTCCCTTCACGATTCTGCGATCCACTCAGTGGTTCGAGTTCGGCGAGAAGACCATCGCGCTCTTAGGACTGGGGCCGGTCGCGATGGTTCCCCGGATGCGCTCCCAACCGATAGCGGCGAAGACCGTCGCCGAGGCTCTGGTGACGTGCGCTCAGAACGGTCCGACCGGGAGGGTTCCAGATCTCGCCGGGCCTGAGGTCCTCGAGATCCCGGCCATGACGCGTGAGATTTTGAAATACCGTGGCCGGCGCAAGTGGCTGATCCCGATCTCGATGCCGGGAGCGGGTAAGGCGATGAAGGGCGGGGCGCTGCTGTCCGGGCCGGGATCCACAACTGCAGGACCCACGTTGAAGACCTGGTTACACGAGAACTGAATAGGAAAGGCAGCCGCGCAAGTGCGCGGCCGCCTTTTACTCACGTGGACGGTTGGGTTCAGAGATCCGGGTACGAGGTGAGGTTGTCGACCTTCTCGGTGGTTTCCGGCTCTTCGGGCAGCTTGCCGGTCACCAGGAAGATGACGCGTCGGCCGACCTCGACGGCGTGGTCGGCGAACCGCTCGTAGAAGCGGCCGAGCAGCGTGACGTCGACTGCGGCGGCAACGCCGTGCTTCCACTCGCGGTCCATGAGGACGGTGAAGAGGTGGCGGTGGAGGTCGTCCATCGCTTCGTCTTCTTCGCGCAGGCGGGCAGCGCGCTCGGGGTCGCGGGTCTCGAGGACGACCTTGGCGGCCGCACCGATGGAGACAGCGATGCGTCCCATCTCGGCGAAGTAGCCGTTGACCTCTTCGGGAAGCACGTGGTTGGGATGTCGGCGGCGCGCGATCTTCGCGACGTGCAGGGCGAGTGCACCCATGCGGTCGATGTCGGCGACGATCTGGATTCCGCTGACCACCGAGCGCAGATCTCCGGCAACGGGAGCCTGCAAGGCGAGCAGCGCAAACGCGCGCTCCTCGCAAATGGTGCTGAGTTCGGTGATCTTGTCGTGTTCGCCGATTACTTGTTCTGCCAGGGACAGGTCTGCCTGGAGCAGGGACTGGGTGGCGCGCTCCATAGCGGCACCTGCCAGTCCTGCCATCTCGCCGAGCGTGTCTGCAAGCTCGGTCATCTGTTCGTTGTAAGCCACGCGCATGAGGTCAGAGCCTACGTGCCGTGAAAGACCAAGTCACAAGCACCAGGTGAACGCAAGGTGAATGAACGCGTGTCAGTCGCAGGTGGTGTCGCCTGCGTTGACGCTGGCGATGTCGGCGGGCAGAGCCGTCGAGGTGCTGGTGTCGACCGATGTCGGATTTGCCGCCAGGATGGTCCCCGGGTCCGCGGGGGCGACGACGGTGCCGGCGAAATTGCTTCCGACGACGACCTCGATCATGTCTCCCATGCTCGGAGCGAGAACGAGAACCGCACCGGGAATCGACGACGCGACAGTGACCGCTTCAGCCTCGTAACCTGCTGCGTAACGCACGACGGTGGTCGAGGCTTGAGCATTCGCCAGGCCGGTGGCTGCGCTGAAGTTGCCGACCGTGGAGATCTGGAAACCGTAGGCAGCGAGGCTGTCGGCGATCGTCGCGGCCTGCCCGGCGATTCCCGACGCGTTGGAGACGTCGACCGAGATGTTGTAGGCACTCATCGCTTCGACGGAAGTGGCGGCGGGCGGCGTGCTGGACGTAGGAGGGGTTGTCGTGGAACTGGTCGACGACGGTGTGGTGTCCTCGCGCTCTTCACCCGGAAGCGGTTCGTCGTCGATGATCGCCTGGAAGAGGGACTTGATCTCGTCGGTGCGAGGAATCTCGTTGCCCCAGTCGTTGGTGCCGTCCGTGGGGACCGTCAAGAACGTGACCGCGCCCGCGTCGACGTTCTGAAGCGAACGGCCGAGGGTGACCAGCGACTTCGTGTCGATGTTCTCGACGAACGTGTCGCTGGTGAAGGCGTTGATGAATCCGTTGAGCTTGCTCGGATTCAGGAGGACCTGGTTGGACAGGGCCGAGCGGAGCAGCGCCGACAGGAACTTCTGCTGACGGGTGATGCGTCCGTAGTCGCCGTTACCCTCGGCTTCGACGTGGCGCGCACGCACATAGTTGAGGGCGGTACGGCCGTCGAGCATCTGCGTTCCGCCGGATGCGAGGACGGTTCCGAGGATGCCGTCCTCGATCGGTCCGGGGGAGCAGACGTTCACGCCGCCGACGGTGTCGACCATGCGCTCGAAACCGGCGAAGTCCATTCCGACGAAGTGCCCGATTTTCAGGCCGGACATCTTCTGGATGACCTTGACCAGGCACTTGGGACCACCGAGTGCGTACGTCGCATTGAGCTTGTCGCCACTGGCGGCCGGGAAGGTTTCGCTGGTGTACTTGCCGGCGTCGTTGTCCCAGCCCTGGCAGATCGGACGTTCGACGTCGAGGTCACGCGGGAAGGAGACGGCGACGACACGGCTTCGGTCGGCGGGAATGTTCACCAGCATGACCGTGTCGGCTCGGGCGCCTTCGGCGTCTTCGACGGTTCCGGCGCCGATCTCACCGCTCGCACCGGCGCGGGTATCGGTGCCGATGATCAAGTACGTCTCGTCGCCGAGCTGGCCGCCGGCGTCGATGATGTCGTCGGACTCGGTGTCGAGTGCCGCAATCTGATCGAAACCGCCTTCGACCGACCGCAGATAACCCCAGACGACGCCGGTCAACGCGAGAGACATGACGGCCAGGAACGCTACTGCCGATCGGCCGATCACTTTTGCGCGATGGCGGCGGCGAATCTTGCTTTGTGCCAGACGGGTAGCGCCGGTGTCACCGACTACCCGCGGCACTGCGGAAGTGACGGGATGTTCTTCGGTGATCCAGTCCGCAGCGGCGGGCGGGACTGTCGGACGCGCGGGAATCGGCCGGGCCGGGGGCGGCGCGGACGCTGATGGAGGTGGAGTCCTGGGTGGCACGGATTTGGTCGGAGCCGGCTTGGGTGGCGCAGCCGGGGCAGGTGGCGGCTTCTTGTCGCCTACCCGTCGGACCAACTCGGCGACCGAAACAGAGTCGTCGGTCGGAGGCGAATCCCGGCGGCCGGTCCGTCCACTGCTGCGACGCTCCGGGGGACTGGGTGGTTGCGGTGCTGGTCGCTGGGGTGTGGCAGGACGCTGGGGAGCTGCCGGTTGGTCCGGGCGGGCGTTGCGGAACCGCTTGTCTGCGAGCGGACGTTCCCAGGGGGCGCGGCTCTCGGGCGGAGGTGGGCCCGAATCGTGATCATCACCCACCGATGCAACCTGTCCCGTCGTCGACTGTCAGTAACTCGTCATTCAGATGCCGGCGTCAACCGGTTGTCGACGAAGCTGGAGCCATATTACTGGTGAATCCTGAGTGCTTCACTCAGAAAGTGATGAGAGTAATCCGACGGCGTGTTCTCGCTAGCCACCGGAGTGCATCATGTCAGCCCCCACCGGCACAAGATCGTCCTCGGGATCGTCGAGCCAACCTTCCGGAAGTGCTACCTGACCGGGCGAGCCTTGGCGACCCCGCGGACCTTCGGCGTCCTTGGGGAACGGGACGTCGTGATCGAGCTGTCCGAGCAGGTCGTCCAGTTCGGACAACGTGCTGACCAACGCCATCGAGACCCGCAGATCCGATCCGACCGGGAACCCACGCATGTACCAGGAGACGTGCTTGCGAAGTTCGCGCAAGCCCTTCATCTCACCGTGGTGTGCGGCGAGCAGCTGGGCGTGACGGGCGATGATCTTGGTGACTTCGCCGAGCGTCGGCGGCGTGGCGATCTGTTGTCCGTTGAGAGCTGCGCTGAGTTCCGCGAACAGCCATGGCCGTCCGAGGCAGCCACGCCCGACGACGACGCCGTCGCAGCCGGTCTCGTTCATCATCCGGGCAGCATCCGAAGCATCGAAGATGTCACCGTTGCCGAGGATCGGAACGTCGGTGACGTGTTCCTTGAGACGCGTGATCTCGTTCCAGTCAGCAGTGCCGGAGTAGCGCTGCGACGCGGTACGTGCGTGAAGTGCGACGGCAGCAGCGCCTTCAGCTGCGGCGATCCGGCCGGCGTCGAGGTGCGTGTGATGTTCGGGGTCGATGCCGACGCGCATCTTCACGGTGACCGGAATATCGGTGCCCTCGGTCGCGCGCACAGCAGCCGCGACGATCTGTCCGAACAGCCGACGCTTGTACGGCAGCGCGGAGCCACCGCCCTTGCGGGTCACCTTCGGGACGGGGCAGCCGAAGTTCATGTCGATGTGATCGGCCATGTTCTCGTCGACGATCATCTTCGCCGCGGCGTAGGTCGTATCCGGGTCGACTGTGTAGAGCTGCAGCGACCGGGGCGTTTCGGTCGGGCCGAACGTGGTCATGTGCATCGTGGCCGGCTGGCGCTCGACGAGCGCACGTGCGGTGACCATCTCGCAGACGTAGAGGCCGGACGTGCTGCCTGCACGTTCGAGTTCGAGTTCACGGCACAGCGTGCGGAAGGCGACGTTGGTGACGCCCGCCATGGGGGCGAGGACCACGGGGCTGTGCAGCTCGAGTGAACCGATACGTAGGGATGACATGTCTACCTCTGAACAAATACTTGTGACAATTGGAAGTGCCCGGTACCGAATCCGGTACCGGGCACAGAATAGCTGGTGAAACTAAGAAGCCTGCTGTTCGCGCTTGGCGGCTTCGCGTGCGAGCATGCGATCGCGCTGTTCCTCGAACTTCGTCGCGTTGGCGGCGAGGGTCTCGAGGAAGGCCGCCAACTCTTCGCGCGTGTTCTCGCCTTCGGCACTGAAATCGTTGCGCTCGAAGATGTTCCACTTGCGCAAGACGGGCCAGACGACCTCGTCGAGGTGCTGGCGAAGGTCGTAGATGCCGTGCTTGGCCATGAGAGCGCCGTTACGACGGAAGTTCGGCATGCCGGCGCCCGGCATCTGGAAGTTCTGGACGATGTTCGCCACAGCCTTGAGAGCCTGATCGGGAGCAAGATCGAGCGCGGCGGCGCAAATGTTGCGGTAGAAGATCATGTGCAGGTTCTCATCAGCGGCGATGCGCTGAAGCATCTTGTCGGCAATCGGCTCGTCGCAAGCCTTGCCGGTGTTGCGGTGGCTGACGCGCGTCGCGAGTTCCTGGAAGGTCACGTAGGCGACCGAGTGCAGCAGGCCGGCGTCGCCCTCGTCGATGGGTGCGCTGTAACCGTTTGTCATGTGTTCCATGCGGAAGCGCTCGAGCTCGACGGGGTCGACTGCGCGAGTGACGACGAGGTAGTCACGCATCACGATGCCGTGACGGTTCTCCTCGGCGGTCCACCGGCCGACCCACGTTCCCCAGGCGCCGTCCTGCGAAAAGTTCTCGGCGATCTCGCGGTGGTACGAGGGCAGGTTGTCCTCGGTGAGCAGGTTGGTGATCATCGCGGCGCGAGCTACCTCGCCGAGCTGTGACTGCTCGAGACTCCAGTCTTCGCCGCCCATGGCTGCGAAGTTACGGCCCTCGTCCCACGGAACGTAGTCGTGTGGATGCCATTCCTTGGCCATGGAGATGTGGCGGTTGACGTTCTCCTCGGCAACCGGCTGCAGCTCTTGTAGCAGCTCCAGCTGCGTCAGAATCCTCGTCATTTCTTGCCTCCATGTTGAGTGAATGCGCGACTTCGCCCCAGCCTACGGCACCGTAGGTTTGAAAAGAATGGCATGAAAATTGCTCCCCTCGAGGGATGTTACCGATCCGTAGTTATCCGGGGGCACTTTCACTACCAAGTCGTTCTTTCGACGTAGTCGCGGAACGTCCGGGCGGGATCGGACAGCTCGCGGCTCTTCGACCAGATCAGCCCTATTTTTCGCTGTGCTCCTTCGATCGGTACGTAGACGACTCCTTCGGCCCAGATCGGTGGATCCTGCACCGGCATGACCGAGACACCGAAGGACGCGGAGACCAGTCCGCCGACCGTTGCCAGCTCGCTGCTCTCGAAGACGAAATTCGGAGTGAATCCTGCGGCCGCGCACAGTTCATCGAGAATTCTTCGCATCCCGAAGTTCGGATGCATACCGATGAACGGTTCGTCGGCCGCGTCCGCAAGCTCGACCGAATGCAACTTCGCAAAGCGATGATCAGCCGGAACAGCCAATGCCAGTGACTGCTGGGCGATCTGCATCCATGCCACCTGCGGATCACGCGGCTGCGGCGAGACGACGGCCAGGTCGGACGTGCCGGCGGCAATTCTGTCGACCAGGAACTGCGCACTGTCCTGATGCAGTTCGAATCGCACTCCGGGATGCTCGACGCGGTATCCGCGCAGCATGTGCGGCACCAACCAGGTGCCGAACGAGTGGAGGAAGTCGAGCCGGACCGTGCCGCTTTCGGGGCTCGCCAGCGACTGGATTTCGCTCTGCGCCGCGTCGAGTGAGTGAAGAGCGGTGCGAGCGTGTCGGTAGAGGATCTCGCCGTACCGGTTCAGTTCGAGCCGGCGTCCCTGACGGTCGAAGAGCGTCACTCCGATCTGTCGTTCGAGGCGTGCGAGTTTGCGCGAGAGCGTCGGCTGCGACAGGTGAGTCAGATCCGCGGTAGCGGTCACCTGTTGGGTTTCGGCGAGAACGACAAACCATTCGAGGTCTTCGGTCAGCATCACGAACCCAATCTATATACCTATGACGCATATAGAACTCCAAGTTTATGCATTTTCTTTTGTCGAAGCGCGGCGGGAGGATTCTTACCGGAGGTAAGTGATGCCTGGAGGTATGTGGTGACTGTCGAGAATGTGATCGAATCCGAAGTGGTGCCGCTTCGCCGCGGAACATCGGGGTATCGCACGGTGACCGTTGCGCTGTTCGCGGCCGGGCTGTCGACATTCATCTCGATGTACGCGGCACAGGCATTGCTGCCTGCGTTCGCCGAAGGCTTCGACGTCTCGCCCGCGGTGTCTGCACTTTCGGTCTCGGCGACGACGGGCATGTTGGCGTTGGCGATCATCCCGGCCAGTGCGCTCTCCGAGCGGTTCGGTCGCACACGGGTGATGATCGCGTCGGCGTCGGCATCCTGTGTGATCGGTTTGCTTCTGCCACTCAGTCCGACGATCGAGGTTCTGCTGATCGGACGCGCGGCGCAAGGCTTGGCTCTGGCGGGGGTCCCGGCGGTGGCGATGGCCTATCTGGCCGAGGAGGTCGATCGGAAGGACCTCGGTGCAGCGATGGGAAGGTACGTAGCCGGCACGACGATCGGTGGGCTGATCGGACGGCTGGTTCCGTCGGCCGTCGTCGATTTCAGTACGTGGCGCTGGGCATTGGTGACTGCGGCCTTGCTGTCAGCGTTGTTCGCGCTCAACATGATCCGGAAGCTCCCCGCGTCGAAGTTCTTTCGCCCGCAGCCGGTGTCGGTGCGTGCGATCGCATCGAATCTACGACGCCACCTTGCGAACCCGTCGCTGCGCACGCTTTTCGCCTTGGGGTTCATCCTCATGGGCGGATTCGTCTCGATCTACAACTTCCTCGGGTTTCGGCTCACGGCAGCTCCTTTCGGACTTCCTGAAGCACTTGTCGGCCTGGTCTTTCTCTTCTACCTCGCCGGAACTTTCACCTCAGCGGTAGCCGGCGGGGCCTCGGACCGGCTGGGTAGGCGCAGTGTTCTGCTCGGCTCGGTTGTTGTCATCGGTATCGGTCTGGCACTGACCGTTCCGGACAATCTGGCGTTGACTCTCGTGGGGATGCTGCTCTTCACCGGAGGATTCTTCGCGGCACATTCGGTGGCCAGCGGTTGGGTGGGGCTGATCGCGACCGATCACCGGGCCGAGGCGTCGGCGTTGTATCTGTTTGCCTATTACGCGGGTTCGTCCGTGGCGGGCGCCCTCGCTGGTCTCGCGTACGCGGGCGGCGGTTGGGGTGGGGTCAGTGCCTTTGTGGGCGCGCTGCTGTTGGTTGCGTTTGCATTGTCGCTGAGGATGTTTCGATCTTCGACGGTTGACTGAACAGAGCACTGCGGCGACCCCGAACGGGATCGCCGCGTGCGTTCTGTCTAGCGTTTTACTTCTTGCCGCCGCCGAGGAGGCCGCCGAGCAGGTCTCCGAGGCCGCCGCCACCGGATCCACCCAGGATGCCGCCGAGTGCGCCGCCGATGCCGCCGCCGGAATTGCCGCCGCCGCCGAGAATTCCGCCGAGGAGATCCCCGAGCCCGCCGCCACCGGAGGCCTGGCTCTGCGCGCCGGCGCCGCCACCGGTGAACTGCTTGGCGAGGTAGGCCAGGACGATGGGAGCGAGGATCGGCAGCAACTGCTTCACCAGATCGTTTCCACCGCCGCCACCGACACCGCCCAGTGCGCTGGCGACCTGATCGGTGTTGCCGCCGAAGATGTTCGAGACGATCTTCTGACCGTCAGCGGTGTCGACTTTGCTGATGTCGACGCCGTCGTCGAGAAGGCTGGTGTCAGCGTGCGACTGCAGCGCACTTTCGAGTGAGACTGCGCCTGCGGGATCCTGAGCGTTGGCGCCGAGGCCACCGACGAGGGTCGGAAGTGCAGTCTTGACCGCCGATTCGGCAGTTGCCTGGTCCACGCCGAGTTGCTGCGCGATCTGGTCGATGGGGATCTGGGATAGAAGGTCGTCAAGCGATGCCATTGATGCCCTACCTCTTCTGGGGTACTACTCGTCAGTACCCGGCTGTTGCAGACACTAGTGAATGTCGGCGTCGACGGTAACCCTCCGGTTGCCGAGCGGTCAGGCTCGGGTCTTCTCGCGGGGGACCAGACACGCTAGGAGAGCGAGAATCAGTCCGCCGGCCGTCAAGATGAATCCTGTCTGATTTGTCAGGATCGTGGAGTAGTTTTCCCTGATGACATTGTCGAATTGATCGTTCACTCGGTAGTAGAACGTGCCCAGAGTTCCCAATCCCACGATGATTCCGATCCACGCTGAAATACGAGAACCGAACAAAGCGGCGATCAGAATCAATACGGCTGCAGCGAGCAGAAGTATCGCCATCGAACGGTAGAAGGTCACGGACTGATCGCCGAGTTGCTCGATTGCCCACCCGGCCGGAAAACCGTCCCGCAGGTCCTCGAGGCGAACGTTGTTGGGTTTGACCCCGGCCAGTACGTACATGAACGAGCCGACGGCAACGGCGATTCCACAAATGAGCAGAACCAGATGAACTAACGTGCGCATGCCACTCTCCCTGTGTTCGGAGTTCGGTAACGCGGTCGTCGCCGAGCCTAGCTGTGTCGCGGGTGTCAAGCGCGGTATCGAGCGTGCAGAATCGTCTCCATGCCCGACAACATGCGTCGACTCGAAGAGATCTCGTTGTCCCTGCCGGAGGCAGAGCGCGTCGACATCGAAGCGTGGGACGGCCACCCGACCTTCCGGGTCCGCGGCAAGAACTTCGTGTTCTGCAACGTCGAAGCCACCTCCTTGACCGTCAAGTTGAGCAAGGAGGAAGCCGAAGCGGTGGTGGCCACCGAACCAGGCGCAAGCGCTGCCGGCTACGGTCTCGGTCGCCACGGGTGGGTTGCGCTCGACATCGGCACCGACGTTTCCGAGGAGAAATGGTCGCAACTGGAGGAATGGATCTACACCTCGTTCACCCTCGTTGCTCCGAAGCGGCTTGCCCGGATCGTTCTCGATGCGGATGAGGAACGCCCGTAACGGATAGATTCGTCAGTACAGACGCCGACTAGACGAGGATTTGTCATGACGACACCGGAAACTTCACCGGCCACCGCAAAACCGGGCATGCCGCCGTGGGCGAAGAAGGCCATCGGGATCGCAGTGATGGCGGTGGTCCTGGTCATCGCTTACTTCATCCTTGCCGCCTTCCTTCCGCGTTGGTGGGCGCAGCGAATTGCGTCGTTGGCGAACGGCAGCTTCAGCGCCGGAATCGCGTGGGGACTGCTGTTCGGTCTCGTCTGCACCCTGGTCCCGCTCATCTTCTTCCGAGCGGTCTGGCAGGTGCGCAAGCGCAAGCATGCTCGAATCATCCAGATCACGGCTCTCGCGTTGGGTGTGATCTTCGCGCTGCCGAATCTGCTCTCTCTGACAGTTGTTCTCGGCAACAACAATGCAGCGCATGCGGGCGAGCGGATCCTCGACGTCGACGGCCCCGGTTTCCGCGGAGCCTCCGTTGTCGGTGCAGTCCTGGGCGTTGCGTTGTTCCTGGGTCTTGTTGCGCTCGGTTATATGTACAAAAAGCGTGGCAAGGATCTCGACAAGATGCGCGGTGAGCTCAAGCAACACGAGCCGCAGAGTAAGGGCGAGGCTCCAGCCCCGGAAATCTGAGTCAGCTCTTCGACCGAGTACTCAGGCCGACACCGACTCCGACGGTTCCCGCCGCCACCAGTCCGGCGAGCGGGACCGCCCAGTGTCCGGCAAATGTGCAGGCGAGAACCAGGATTGCGCTCACCGGTAGAACAGCCTGCTCGATCCTGTCACGCTTGAAGTGTCGTGAGTGCATGAGCCACACGAAGATCAGGAACATCGCGGCGGGGATCGTGACCGCGGCAGATGCTGCGAACGTCGAAATGTGCGCCTCGCCAACTGCTTCCTCGACGGCTACTTCGATGCCGACGCCGATGGCCGCAGCGGATCCGAATACGAAGTAGTGCCCGTATCCCCACAACAGGACGGCGCGATTGCCCTGGTCTGCGAGGTACTCGTGGATCGGGACGGCGAAGTAGATCCACAACGCAGAGAACACGATCAGAACTCCGCCGACAGCAATCGGAATCAATAGGTCGGCGGCGTCGAAATCACGAATGCCGGATTGGACCGCGATGGTGGCGGCAGCAATGGTTTCGCCGAGCATGATGATGGTGAAGAGGCCGTAGCGTTCGGCGATGTGTTGCGGGTGCCACGGCGTCTGGTGGTTGCGCTCGGCGATTGCCGGCACCGCGAGTTCGGCGATCATGAGAACGAAGAAGCCCGGAATCCACGCCGACGCCGGCATCAGGAGCAGCACGATCCAGCCGGCCTGGACGATCACGAGCCCGGCGGCGTATTGCAGAGCAGTGGTTCGCGCTGCACCGGATTCACCGCTGGCGGCTCGAAGCCATTGGCAGGTGAGCGCAATTCGCATGATGAGGTAGCCGACGATGGCCGTCGTACGGTCGGTTCCGTCGAATGCGTCGGGGATTCCGGCGGCGAAGACGAGCACGCCACAAATCTGTACGAAGGTCGCGACCCGGTAGGGGACGTCGTCCGTGTCGTAGGCAGACGCGAACCAGGTGAAGTTCACCCACGCCCACCACAGCGCGAAGAAGACGAACATATAACCGGCGATGCCGTCGACGTAGTGGCCCTCGGCAACAGCATGCACCAGTTGAACTCCGGCCTGTGCGGCCGCAACCACGAAACACAGGTCGAAGAACAGTTCGAGTGGCGTCGATGCGCGATGGTTCTCGTCGCGGCTGCGTGCGCGCATCCGGATGATCGGCATAACGGCCCGGCCGTGGCCCGCGCCTGTACTGGTGTGTTCTGTCATCGTCCCCACCTTGCTCCGACGTCTAGTGCAGGAGCGCAGTCTAGGGCGAATTCCGTCGGGTCGACGAATGAGACATTTCGCCCCTCACCACACGAGAACGGGTTTGATGACGCGCCCCGACGCTTGATCTTCGACGGCTTTGTTGATGTCGGAGAAGGCGTAGCGCGTCACCAAGCGGTCGATCGGAAACCGGCCACCAGTGAAGAGTTCGACGAGTTCGGGGATGAACGTCGAGACTTCCGACTCTCCTTCGATGCATCCTCGAATTGTCTTTCCGCTCAGCATGATGTCGGCCATGTTCACCTCGACCGTGGATGCTCCGAGTCCGACTACCGCCAGTGTTCCCCGTGCTCGAAGTGATGTGACGGCTTGATTGATCACGGAGCCGATTCCGGTGGTGTCGAGGGAATGCGTCGAACCTCCGTCGGTGGCGGCGCGGACCGCGTCGAGCGCATCTTCATTCGAGGGATCGACAGTGACGGCGCCGAATTCCTCGGCGAGTTCGCGCCGCTGCGCAACGGGGTCCACGGCGACCAGGGTGGAAACGCCGGCAGCCCTCGCCGCCAGCAGCGCTGCGAGTCCGACGCTGCCTGCCCCGAAAACGGCAAACGTCGAGTCGGGCTCGGGGCGAAGTAGATTCAGCACGGCACCCGCGCCGGTTTGAAACCCGCAGCCGAGCGGAGCCGCGACGGTCAGGTCCACCGCAGGATCGACGACGACGGTGTTGTCGGCAGAGGCGATGACGTATTCCGCGAAGCTGGACTGGCCGAAGAATGCGGACCGTATCGGAGTTCCGTTTCGCCGGACCGGCGTCGAGCCGTCGGTGCGTGCGCCAGAGCTGTTGAGCCCGTGTGAGCTTTCGCAGTACGCCCGATGGCCGCTGAGGCATTGCCTGCATACACCGCAACTGCGGTAGCTCAGCAATACGTGATCACCAGCCGCGATGTTGTCGATCGACGAGCCAACGGCTTGCACGACGCCGGCGCCTTCGTGTCCGAACACGCAGGGCCCGAGCTTTTCCGGTAGCACCGTCTTCGTGAACAGATCCGTGTGGCACAGGCCTGTCGCGACGATGCGAACCAGGATCTCGTCTGCGCGGGGTTGGTCGATCTCGACGGTGTCGAGTGTGAAGGGGGAGTGCGGGCCGTGTGAGAGCGCCGCTGTCATCTGCATGGCGGACGTCGAATTCTGTTCGGCGCGAATCACGCTCGCTCGAGCAGGAAGTAGTAGTGCTGTCCGCCGTCGAGAACCAACGCCGATTTGCCGTTCATGATGCCCATGAGCGTCGAATCGTCGACTTTCTTGAAGTGGTCGAAGATCGGCGCGCCGTCGTAGACCATCGTCGCCGTGACTTCGCCACGAAACTCGATGTTCCACAGACTTGCCTCGCCATTGCCGCTCTTGACGTCGGAGTAGAGGTTGCCGTCTTCGTCTCGGCAGATCAACGGCTTGGCATCCTCGACGGAATTGAAAGTCTTGCCGTACCAGCGGCTCGCGAACAGTTTTTCGTGCAGACGATGACCGGTGGCGAAGTCGTCGCCCTTCCATTCGCCGAGGATTTCTTCGGCGGCAACGGTTTCCAGCGCGGCCCACACTTCGTCGAGTTCTGCTGGTGAAACACCACTTTCCGATCCACGGAGCCGGGTGAATGCGGTTCGAGCGTCATCGAGATTCATGTCTCTCCTTGCGTCGGCGGGTGAGTTGGCCGAAGTTCGCGAACCAAATTGTTCGTCAACTCTGCACGCTACGCCGAACCGGATGGTTCGGCAACGGTCGATTCGTTCTAGGCTGTGAACATGCGCTCAGCAGGGGAAGCCACGAGAGACCGCATTCTGGCGGCCGCAAAGGACGAATTTGCGACGTACGGCCTGGCCGGCGCGCGGATCAATCGGATCGCCGCGCAAGCGCGTGCCAGCAAGGACCGTCTCTACGCGTACTTCGCGAGCAAGGAAGAGTTGTTTTCTGCCGTCACTGAGCAATGGACGTCCGAAACCACAGCGGAGACAGCGCTACGAGGTGATGATCTGCCGGGGTATGCAGGTCGACTCTTCGACAACTACGTAGCGCATCCCGAGAACGCTCGATTGCAGCAATGGGCGGATCTCGAAGCACCGGACGTCATGAGCGAGGACGACATACGAAGCAAGACGTTCCGGCCGAAGGTAGCCGAGATTCGCAAAGGTCAACTCGAGGGACACATCGACCCCGAGTGGAATCCCGCGGAGTTGATTCTGTTGATCACCGACATCGCCCGGATGTTCGCGCTCAAGTCGTCCCGTCCCGTCGCTCAGCGTCGCGAGGCTGCGGTCGGGGCGGTTCAGCGGTTGATCGCGACGTGACGAACCGGATGTGCAACGTGATCAATGGCCAACGCCGCGTTCCCTTGTGCTCTCGCACGAGGGGACGCGGCGTTGAATTCCAGTTCGGAGCGGGTCAGAGCTTGACCGACGGCTGACCACTCCTGATACGACTTACCTCGGATCGAGCGAATTCGACTCGGCCGGTGTTGGTTCCGTGGGAGTCTGCCAGAGCGTCGGCGAGGTCTGCCGCGGCTTCGAGGACGTATTCGGCGCGTTTACGGGCCGCGTGTCCGCCTGCAGATTTGCGGAAAGCCCTGCGTGCCTTGTGGTCGCCGCACAGAGCGACGAATTCTTCGTCCGTGATGACACCACGGTCGACTTCCGGTGCCAGGATGTCGCTCAGGAACTGGCGTTCACGTGGAACCGTCATTCGAAACACGCGGACCACGAGGGTCAATGCAGCGGCGACCATGACAAAGAAGAGCGGAAAGAGGAGTGCATTCTTGCCTTGTGTCAAGGCACCGGCGGAATCCCACAGGCCGTGGAGCAGCATCGCGGTCGCCATCAGCGCGAGTCCGCGCCCCACACGACGCGGTTCCGCCGGCCGTCCCAGTAGATAGACGAGTCCGGCACCGAAGATCGCACTGTACAGAGTGTGTGCGGCCACTCCGAATACCATGCGGAGGATGATCGTCGGCATCGCAGCGCCGACCGGATCGGCTCCGAACTGCGACGCGGCCGAGTTCAAGGCGTACAGAACGTCTTCGAAGATCTGGAAGCCGAGTCCGATGAAGGCGCCGAGGATGAATCCGTCGAATGCGGTGCGCACCAATCGAGATGCCAGTGCGATGAGCAGGAGCAACCCGATGCCCTTGGCGATTTCTTCGGTGAACGGAGCTGTCAGGCCGGGGCCCCAGTCCGATGCCCACGCCTGTCCGAATGTCTTGGCGTACAAGGACAAGATGGCGTCGTTGGCGTTTGCGGCCATCACCCATGTAGCGGCGAAGCTGCCCCACAGGAACGCAACGACGATCAGTTTGACCGGTTGGCGCGCGTACCTGTCGATGTGCTGCGTGAACCACCAGAAGATGGCGCCGTACACACCGAACAGCACCAGCGAAAGCGCGATGGCTTCTCCGTAAGCGCCGGCGGACGACGACAGCAGCGAGAAGAATTTGAAGGCGCCGCTCACCACCAAAGCGAGGTAAACCCAGAAAGCGGCGTTGCGCGGCTGGTAGAACGTGAACGACCTACCCCAACCGGAGTTCTCGATCGCACCGGCGCGGGTGAGGAGATCGTTTGCGGGTTGTGTTGTGGGAGTGCTCATCAGGAACCCTCTCCGGCTCGGTGGCTGATGCTCACGATCATGTGAGCAATGTCGTCCGTGATGGTCGGAGCCACATCGCTCGGCCCGGTGGAGACAACTTCGATGCCTTTTCCGTCGACGACAAATGCTGCGATCACGCCGTCGGCAGTCGAGTTCGAGTAGCTGGTGATGACACCACGAATGCCGCTCGCCGTGGTGATCGAGGAAGAGTCGCCGCTGACGCGCAAAGACTCTGCTGTTGCCAGGGCGTCCGAGGTCTTCTTGATCTGTTCGAGTAGAGCGTTCGCGTCACCGGCGAAGGGTGCCGTGTAGACGGTGAACAGTGCACCGCTGTTCACCAGAGTTGCGCGCTGCGGGAACGAACCGGAGACGGGAGCATCAGTTTCGCGGACCCCGTCTGTGATTCCCCAGCCGACGGCGGGAACGAAGGTGATGCCGTCTTTGAGTTCCATGACATCCCCGGCCACGACTTCGTCGTCGTAGGCGACAGAGTTGTTGACGGCCGGGATGAGGATGCTCATGACTATCGCAACGGCCAGCACTATCGCTGCCGGGATGATGGTCGCTCGGTCCAGGCCGAACCATCTACGGTCGACGGGAACCCAGCGATCCTCGGGTTCGAATGGCGTCCGCGGCGGGTCGTCCCGCACTGTGGTTTCCGTTTCGGTCATGTTTGCCCGGGCTTTCGTGAGTGCTTGGTAAGGCGTTCGCGGGCCGCAGTATCCGATTTGTACTGCACGCCGTTTGTGCTGGGTCGACAGCGAATCTGAGGAGTGCGACTCAGGGGGTAAAAGTACCAAACAGAACGATTCAGGCAGGACGTGAACCTGGACATCGCCTTGGGGGAGTTTCGAAAGGCGCCGGCCCCGGCGTCTGCACGATGTTTACGTGATTCTCAGTATTGGTGCGTAGCTTGGTCGTTGGCTCGTTGACGCCCTCGGGATGTTGACGTGCCGCCCAAACTTTTGTTGTCGACTGTTCAGATACTGGTGAGCTAAAGGATCGCGGCCGGCCACCCGTACTGAATATCGTCGACACTCAGCGTGTTCCTTAGACGCGCGCACCTGTTCAGTATCTGGAGTGGAACCGTGTCTCAGTGGCCGTGCCAATGAAGATCTCGAAGAAGGTAGCCCTGGTGCTGGTGGCTGCATTCGCGTTGACGTTGGGTTCGGGGGAAGTCGGAACCGCCCGCGCAGACACGTCTGTCCGGGTGAGTGTGGCCGGTCATGTTGTGAGCGCCGGACACTTCGAGCAAGTGCGGCGCCCCAACCGGTGTGTGAAGGCTGGGCCGGGGAAGTCGAAACCGAGCGAGCAGAAGTCCACGAATCGCAGTGGGCGTCGAGGTAGCGGGGGATGCTTCTGACGGTGGTTGCGAAGTTCCGCAATCAGCCGTCCTGAATCTGTAACACGTTCTAATCTTGCGTGATGGACGTGACCTATGAGGGGACCAAACGCGAAGTCGCTACCGACAAGGGGACTTTGCGCTTTCACGAGGCGGGCGATGGTCCGCCGTTGATCCTGTTGCACGGCTCAGGGATCGGTGTGAGTGGTTGGCGGAACTATCGGGGGAACCTCGAGGTATTCGCGAAGCATTTCCACTGCTACATCCTCGAGTTCCCGGGTTTCGGCGTGAGCGATCCCGTCGACGGCCATCCGGTGATCACGGCAGCGTCGTCGGTGATCCGATTCATGGACGCGCTGGGAATCGAATCGGCTGCGATGATCGGCAATTCGATGGGTGGGGTAGTCGGCGTCAACGTCGCGATGAGGTTCCCGGAGCGTGTCTGCAGGCTGGTCACCATCGGTGGCGTCGGCCCGAACATCTTCAGTCAGAACCCAAGTGAAGGTACCCGTCTCCTGCAGGACTTCGCCGACGCTCCCAGCCGTGAGAAGTTGGTTCGATGGCTCGAATGCATGGTGTACGACAAGACTGTCGTCACCGAGGCGCGGATCGAGGAACGATGGGAAACGGCCAACGATCCGGCCTCGCACCAGGCATTGACCGCGATGTACGGATCCAAAGCCTTTGCCGCTCAGCAGCAGATGATGTCCAACTCGGATGTGCCGCCGTACTGGTCGATGATGCACAAGGTGCAATGCCCGACCTTGCTGACATGGGGGCTCGACGACAGGCAGTGTCCACCGGACATGCCGATGATTCCGATGCGACTGATTCCGAACGCCGAACTGCATGTATTCCCGAACTGCGGGCACTGGGTGATGATCGAAGCCAAGGAGGCATTCGAGCGCGTGACCCTCGAGTTCCTGCTTCGATGACCTGCTGATGCATTGATGTGGCACGAATTGATGTGGCATGAACGCACAAGACCCGGCGCCTCTGAATGAGGCGCCGGGTCTGTGTTTGTGCCCCCAGTAGGACTCGAACCTACGACCTGCGGATTAAAAGTCCGTAGCTCTACCAACTGAGCTATAGGGGCGCGGCGCAGAGTCTAACGGGACCGCAGAGTCCGTGAAAACACCACCCCCACCAGAAGGGCGATTCCGATGACGGCGATGGTCCCGCCCGTGCGATGCAGACCCGCGTCGTCGATGGTTCCGCGCATGGTCAGCTCGATGACGACGGCCGCAAGGTTGGCGCCGATGTACTGGATTGTTCGGTAAAGGCCGATCGCGGTCCCGACGTCGGCGGAGGTGGTCACCGAGTTGATCAGGTTCTGGTTTCCCATGTTGTTGAAGCCGTTGGGGATGCCCAGGATCGCCGCTATCAGCAGGAGTGCCACAAGGGGAGTCGAACTGGATTCGACAAAGGCGATCAGAATCCCGCCGACAGCCAACGCGGCGGTGCCGATCAGGAGGGTGATTCGTGCGCCGAATTTCCCGTACACCCTGGACGCGGACATGGTCGCGAAGATCCCGACCGCAGCGACGGGCAGCATGAAGAGCCCGGCGCTGATCGGTGACATTCCGCGGGCTACCTGTAGCCACTGGGGGAGTCCGAAGAAGATGCAGTAGAACGCTGTGTAAGTCAGCAGGGTCCGGCCGAGAGTCATGCTCAGTGCGCGGTTTCGGGCGACGGCACGGACGTCGATGAACGCCGAGGCGGTTCGACGTTCCCACCAGACGAACAGGAACGCGAAGAGGGCCGTCGACGGGACGAGATACCACTTCGCGTGCTCGGCGAGAGACAGGAGGAAGAGCATCGTCGACGTCGTCAGGGCCAGAAACAGCGTGATACCGAGTGGGTCGAGTGACTTGAACAACGCAGCGGCGCCGGCCCGGTCGGGCAGGGCGGAGTCGCTCGGAGCGGCGAAGAAGACCCATATGGCAGTGACGACGACAAGCGGGAGGTTCACCCACATGATCGACTGCCAACCGAGTGTGCCGACCAGCAACCCGCCGAGAGTAGGCCCCAGCGCGACGACCGATTGAGCGCAAATGGTGAGTGTTGCTATAGCTGAACGGGTTTGAGCCCGGTGACGGTCAGCGTATTCGCGGATGACGGTCATCGCATTCGGATACTGTGTCGCCGTGCCGATTCCGAGCAGAATCCGCGCCGCGATAAGCCAACCCAGCGACGGGGCGAGCGAGCCGAGGATCGATCCGGCAGCGATCAGACCCAATCCCGCCAGATAGACGCGTTTGGCGCCGAGGATCGATCCGAGTCGCCCCGCCGCCGGTGCCGTGACTGCAGTCGCGATGTAGAGAGCCGAGATGACCCACGCTGTGCCCGAACTGGAACCGAAGTATGTGGCGATCGGGACGATTGCCACCGCAATCATCGACGAGTTCAGTGCCTGAAGGACGGTTCCCGAACCGAGAGCAAGACTCAGTTTCAGGGGAACGGAGGCTTGGGGTGTCGACGTTTCGGCGACGGCGGTCACGGGTTCATCAGTGACTCCTCTGATATCGGTGTCGATGCTGATGGCGGGGAAGCGTCCTGGCCTAGTGTGCGCAGGATGCGGCCGGCGATCAGCAGCAAGTCACGTTCGGCTTCGGTGCACTCGGCGTCGATGACCTCGGCCAGCCACTGCGTGCGTTTCGTTCGGTCTTCGTGAAGGGTCGATGTGCCTAGTTCGGTCATCGTGACCAGGGCCGCGCGGCCGTCCGATGGATCCGCCCTTCGCGTCACCATGCCCTGTTCCTCGAGCGCGGCCACGGTCTTGGCGATGGATTGCGGTGTGACGCGCTCGAATTTCGCCAACTCTTTTGCGGTCAACGGACCTTGTCGGTCGAGGTGGCCGAGAGCTTGGATCTGGCTCGGCGTGAGTTTGTGGTCGTGGCGTTTGGTGCGGAGACGCCGGACGAAGGCACCCAGATCGTCCCAAAGTACGTCGATCTCGTCCCGAGCCTTGCTGCGACCCTCGCCATCGTTCATTTAGACAGTCTAACTGTGTTATTTCGATGCTGCCAGCACGGTTTCGACAAAAACTGGGGAATAAACAATCGCATTAGTTGTTTAAAATCTTGGGATTGCCGTTCATCCGTCGGCGAAGCAGTTCCGTCTGCGAGGTCGGATTATCGGAATCTCGGACACGAAAAAGCTCGGATGCGCACCCCCTGTGGCACACCCGAGCGGCCAAAACCATACCACTTGGTGTCTTTTGGGCATAAAGTCGGTTGTTGTCCCCCGAACAGCCGATTGCCTCTAGTACTTTTGGCGGGTATCGCTCTAGTCCTTACGTAGGGTGTGTTGGAGGGGATATTGTGAGGTTTCGGGGGATGACAGGCGCCGATCACGGCGATTCTGCGTACCAACTCTGCGAGAGGCACAACACCGTAAATGGCACGTCAACAAGAGCGTGCGCGGCGTACCCGCGCCGCCCTGGTCGAAGCGGCTGCAGTCGAATTCGCCAAGCGCGGCTATGCAGCTGCGTCGGTGAACACGATCCTCGAGGGCTCCCGCGCCACCAAAGGCGCCATGTATTTCCATTTCCAGTCCAAGGAAGAGTTGGCGCGAGCGGTTCTGACCTCGGCTATCGAAACCTTCACTGGAATCACTGATCGTTGGGCCAAGAGAACAGACCTCGATCCATTCGTCGCATTGCACGGGCTCGTGCTCGACATTGCCGAGGTCTTCCGTACCGAGGTAATCGTGCAGGCGGAATTCCGGCTGATCATCGAGCCGGAGTTCTACAAGGATGTGCAATCTGGTGGCGGGCAGGTCTGGGGAAAGACCGCCTACGAGTTGGCATTGCGCGCCAAGGACGACGGTTTGCTCCGCGAAGACGTGGACCCGGAGAAATTCACGCGCGTACTGGCAGCGAGCCTTGCCGGCCAGCGGTACATGGCGGACCTGATTGCCTCGAGTGGCGATCTGGGTGTGTGGTTCGAGGAGTCCCTCGAAGTGGTGCTCGAGGCCATGGCCACACCGGAGTGGTTGGAGAAGTTTCATCGCGACGGCTGGCCACAAGTGGAGTTCCCCGACGCGGAATAGTCCACTTTTCGCCCATGACCAGGCGATTTGTGATTTCCGAACGCTGTGCCATAAGCTATCCAAGCTCCCAACGGAACGCCGTTGGGGTACTAGTTCGGAGAGATCCGGCGGGCCCCCTTCGTCTAGCGGCCTAGGACGCCGCCCTTTCAAGGCGGTAGCGCGGGTTCGAATCCCGTAGGGGGTACGTTTTGCGAAAGCGAAACGATGCAGTATGGTTTGATCCGCACGACACGCTTTGAGATGCACAAATGCCAGGCCAGGACAGTGGTTTGGGAGCGGCTCGAAGATGTAGTACGGTTTCACAGCAAGGAAAAAGCAAGGCCCTGTGGCGCAGTTGGTTAGCGCGCCGCCCTGTCACGGCGGAGGTCGCGGGTTCGAGTCCCGTCAGGGTCGCAAAGCTTTGTTCTCAATCAATTGGTTGAGAACAAAGCAATGCGATAGGCATTCGGTTCGGGTGCCGTCCGGCCAGGTAGCTCAGTTGGTACGAGCGTCCGCCTGAAAAGCGGAAGGTCGCCGGTTCGATCCCGGCCCTGGCCACCATAATTCTTATCGACAAGCTCCAATCTCATGTTCTTCGAACATAAGGTTGGAGCTTTTTCGTGTTCGGATGTCAGTCGCCGTCAACCACTCGGCCCGATCATCTCAGTTGTGCGCGTCCTTTGTCTCCGTGAATATTTCCGGTCACCGGGAACGTGCTGGGCGTCACTCCACGGAGGACATCACTATTAGCCGATTGCGGCCGATCCGTGGCTGCGTCTACTGGAAGTGAGGTGGAATCTCCGTGTCGCACTCGAGATCTTGGCGCATCGGGAAAGTCAGCCGGGTCGCCGTCGCGTTGCTCGGTACCGGGGTTCTGTTGGTGGGCTGCGCGAGCAACGGTGACGACAGCGGGACCGATACGACGAACACGTCGGGGGACGTCGTGACCGGCATGGTCAACGAGCAATCGGACCCGGGCGACGCGGTCGCCGGCGGGACCATGACGTACGGCGTGCAGGTGCTCGTTCCCTCACTCGACCCGACCAAGACGGCAGCGCGCGGCGGTTCCGGCGGTGAGGCCTTCGCTGCTGTGTACGACGTCCTGATGAGTTACGACACTGCGAGCGGCGAGTTCGAGCCCAAGTTGGCTCAATCGCTCGATACCAGCGACGACGGAAGCACGTGGACGTTGAAACTTCGCGACGGTGTGAAGTTCAGCGACGGTTCCGCGCTCGACGCCAACGCCGTGATTGCAAGCATCGATCGGTACAACGCGGGCAAGGGCAATGGCGCCGAGTTGTGGCTGGCTTCGGTGGAATCGGCGCAGGCAAGCGGCCCCACGACGGTCGACTTCAAGCTGAAGACGCCGTGGATGCGCTTTCCGTCGATGCTCGCTCTCGGGCACGGGATGATCGTCGCCCCGAGTTCGCAGCAAGGCGACAAGTTCACCGCGGTGGGTGCCGGACCCTTTACCGAAGATCTCTTCACGCCGAGCGTCGAGCGAATCTTCAAGGCCAACCCGTCCTACTACGGCGGCGCTCCCAAGCTGGACAAACTGCGGATGGTTGCACTCAACGGTCCGCAGGCCAATCTCGAATCATTGAACAGTGGTCAGCTCGATGTTGCCTACATTCGCGGCCTTACTTCGGCGATCAATTCCGCCAAGTCCGCTGGTTACCCCGGTTACATCGACGTGCTCAACGCCGGTAGTGCCGAGATTGTCAACAATCGTGAAGGCCGACCGGGCTCGGATGTTCGCGTTCGCCAGGCTATCGGCTACGCGCTGGACACGACATTGATCGATCAGCGCGTGGAAAACGGTGAGGGACTGCCTGGCTCGGAGTTGTTCGGTCCGACGTCGCAATGGCACGTGGACACACCGGGTATTGCCTACGACCCCGAAAAGGCCAAGGAACTTCTGAATCAGGCGAAGGCAGACGGATACGACGGCACTCTCGACTACGTCGTGCTCAGTGAGCCCAAGGACCACGCGATCGGCCTCGCCGTGCAGTCACTGTTGCAGGCCGTCGGGTTCGAGGTGAACTTGATCTTGGCCAACAACGCCGGCGACATCGTGCAGAACGTCTACGTCAAGCACGATTTCGACCTGGCGCACGCGGGCATCGGAATGTACGAGTCGATTCTCGATCTCGGATTGTTCTCCACGACCAACAGCACCTCGATGGCGAATACTGCTGGATATGCGAACCCGGCGATGGATCAGCTGATCGCAGATCTACAACAAGCCAAGAATAATTCGTCGACCCTGGCGATCATCGGCAAGATTCAGACGCTGTGGAACGAGACGGTTCCGTCGGCGCCGATCGGCGGGCTCACGTCGTTCTGGGCTTGGCAGAAGAACGTGCACGGTGTGGTTCCGACTGCAACCGGCATCATGCTGTTCGATCAGGCATGGATGGGCGCGAAGTAGCGTTCCAGCGCACACCGAGAGCCCCGTCCGACGCGAGTCGGGCGGGGCTCTTTCGTGTCTACGTCGGCTAGCGTTGCGCAACCCTTTCGATCAGGATGATTGTATTGAAATATGTTGTAGGTCAATATGATTCGCTAAGCGCGATTTGACTTGTTCAGCGTCGCCCGCATAGATTGCATCCACCATCCAGAGTGGCTGAGAGACCTGGCTCGATGATGCCGCAGCAACCCGCTACCTAACCGCAGTGTGGGTGCTACCGCCAGGACCGATGGAGGACACATGACTGTATTTGCCGTGGGTATCGAACTGGACGGCGAGGGCACTCACCCCGCTGCCTGGCGCCGAAGCTCACATCGCCCGGATCAGTTGCTCACGGGTAAGGCTGTGCGCGATCGCGTCGCGGCTGCCGAGAATGCGGGCTTCACCTTCGCGACGTTCGACGATTCCATCCTCCCTCCGAGTGGTGACATTGTCGGCCGCATCGATGCCGTCTCCAGGGCGTCATACGTGGCGGCGACGACCAGCACGATCGGACTGGTCCCCGTCGTCGGGACCACGTACGCCGAACCGTTCCACACCTCTTCGCAATTGGCGACATTGGACTACTCCTCGCGTGGGCGTGGCGGCTGGCTTGCTGTTCCGGTCGAAGACGATGCCGCGGCGAGGGCGTGGGGGAGGGCTCCGGTAACGACGGAGTCGGCGCGTCAGCAGGAGCAGCGGGATTCGGTTACCGTCGTGACAGATCTCTGGGATTCGTGGGAGGACGACGCCGTCGTCCGTGACTATCTCAGTGGGCGTTTCCTCGAGCGTGATCGTCTGCATTACGTCAATTTCGAGGGCGACACCTTCTCGGTGAAGGGGCCGTCAATCGTTCCGCGGCCGCCGCAAGGCCAGTTGGTGGTGTTCGGCCGCTACGGCGCCATCGAACCACACCAGGCCGATGTTGTTCTCGTTTCCGGTGATTCGGTGGAGGCCATTGCACAGTCGGCTGCCAAGGCGCGCGATGAGGGCGCGTCATTGGTGGTCGCCGAGGTCGATGTGGCATTCGATACGCCGAATCTGTCTGCGGCGCAGCGGTTGATCGAGCTGAACTCGTACGGGAATGCCGTCGTCACTGGCCGACTGCTCCTGGCTGCAGATCCGGGGGAAGCGGCCGTGGTTCTGAAGGAATTGGCCGGACACCTCGACGGTGTTCATTTCCACGCTCTCGTGATCGACGAGGACCTTCCGGTGCTGGCCAAAATCGTGCTTCCGGCGCTGTCGAAGTCCGGGTTGACGCGACGCCCGGTTCCGGGATCGACTCTGAGGGGCAACCTCGGCCTGCAGCGGCCCGCAAATCGATTCGTCCACTCCTCCTGACTTGACTTCGCGCTAAGGACATTTCGGCTATGACTGCATCACGCTCCGCCGTACCTCGACCCGACGCTCACGTTCACTTCGGCGTCTTCTTCCAAGGGGTCAACCACACCACCATCTGGTCCGATTCCTCGAGCGGATCCCAGATCGACTTCGAGACGTTTCGGCGGTTGGTACTCACCGCCGAGCGAGGTCTGTTCGACGCCTTCTTCCTCGGCGAGGGCCTTCGTCTTCGCGAGCAGAACGGCAAGATTCTCGATCTGGATATCGCCGGCCGCCCCGACGCCATTGCGCAGTTGGCCGCCCTCGCCGGTATCACCGACAAGATCGGGTTGGTCGCGACACAGAACACCACGTACAACGAACCGGCCGACCTCGCCCGTCGACTCTCCGGCCTCGATCTACTTTCCGACGGACGGGCCGGCTGGAACGCGGTCACCACTGACAACGCTTGGACGGGAGAGAATTTCCGTCGCGGTGGTTTCCTCGACCACGCCCTGCGTTACGAGCGTGCCGGGCAGTTCATCGAAACCGCGCGGGCACTGTGGGATTCGTGGGCCGACGACGCGATCTCGGACTCTCGCACGTCCGAGAACTGGTCGACTCCGGGAGCCGTGAGCGACGTATGCCGCCAGACTTCGCAGTTCGACATCACCGTGACGCCGACGCTTCCCCGCAGCAGACAGGGACATCCGGTCATCTTTCAAGCGGGCGATTCGCCGACTGGACGCGATTTCGCGGCGACGCACGCCGACGTCATCTTCTCGCGACACGGGACGCATTTCGACGGCGCACTCGACTTCGCCGACGACATTCGGGCTCGGTTGCGTAGCGTCGGGCGACCGGAGGACGACGTCAAGATCCTGCCCAGCACGCAGATCGTGTTGGCGGAGAACGAGTCCGAGGTCGAGGAGAAGGCGCGGTGGGTCCTCGAAGGTCAGTTCACCGGCCAAACCGCACTGTCCCTCGTCGGATTGGTGTGGGGGATGGACCTTTCCGACCGAGACCCGGACGGTCCACTACCGGAGGAAGATCCGGTTGCCCGCCCGGTGTCCGAGACGCGCGGTTCCGCACGAGACGGCAACGACCCCATTGCGATCGCACGTGAATGGCGGGCTCTCGCCGAGGCAAAGAATCTGTCCCTACGTCAGGTCGCCATCGAGACCTCGCAGCGTTCGGGTTTTGCGGGCACTCCGGGGCAGGTGGCAGATCAGTTGGTCCATTGGGTGCGCAACGGAGCTTCGGACGGCTTCAACATCTCGCCGTACCTGGTGCCGACCGGCCTCGACGAGATCGTGGACTGGTTGATCCCGGAACTGCAGGAGCGTGGGGCGTACCGCACCGAGTACTCCACGTCGACGCTGCGAGAGCACTTGGGGTTGCGACCGCCGCTCACGCGTCGGGCCGCGTCTGAAGTTGCGGGGTAACGGGTCCTGTCCCAAACGGTCACAGCGGCGGCCGAATCCACCAAGCTCGATTCGGCCGTCCGCTGGGAGATCATCGTCTGCGTAGCCGCGGGCTTCACCACTCTTCTCGATTCGGCGGTGCTCGGAATCGGGGTTCCGTCGATCCGGGCGTCGCTGGGCGCGTCGACCTCCGAGGTGCAGTGGATCCTTGCGAGCTATTCGCTGACTTTCGGCTTGGCCCTTGTGCCGGCGGGCCGACTCGGTGACGTCGTCGGGCGTCGACGCTTGTTCTTGGCGGGGCTGAGCATTTTCGCTGTGATGGGAATCCTCGGAGCATGTGCGTCGGATCCGTCGATGATCGTGTTGGCTCGTCTTGGGCAGGGGATCGGCGCAGGCACCATCAGTTCGCAGGTGCTCGGCATCATCACCGACCGGGTGTCCGGAAAGGCTCGGGCGAAGGCGTTAGGCGCGTACAGCACCGCGGGTGGTCTGGCCGGGGTTTCCGGACCGATCCTCGGTGGCGTTCTGCTGAAGTATTCCGACGCCGACTTCGGATGGCGGTTGCTTCTCGTTCTCAACGTGCCGTTTGCCGTGATCACTCTGATTTTGGCGTTTCGCTTTCTGCGCCGTGATCGAACTACCCGATCGGGCGCATCGATCGATCCGGTTGGGCTGTGTCTGCTGGCGACTACGACCGGGCTCCTGTTGTGGCCCATCGTGACCCGAACCAGTGTCACTGTGGCCGCGGCTTTGCTGATCGGTGCGTTCGGCGCTGCCGTTGCCTTCTGGTTCTGGGAACGTCGGTACGCCGGCCGCGGCGGGACGCCGGTACTGCTTCCGTCGTTGATCGCCTCACGGGGCTTCCGACTGGGCACGACGGTTGCACTCTTCTGGTTCGGATCCATCCTCGCCGTCAACGCGGTGCTCAGCCTCTATCTGATCGAAGGTTTGGGCTTCGCCCCCCTGAGTGCGGCGTTGATCATGACCGGTAGCTCACTCGCGATGGCATTGACGTCGGCTTTCGGATGGCGGCTGGTTGCCAGGTTCGGCCGAAGTGCAGTGGTTTTTGCCATAGTCGGCGAGATCCTTGTCATCCTCGGGTACATCGCAGCGGTCAATCTGATTCCGCGGGAACATCTGATCCCGGTGCTGGTGGCCCTGGCGGTGTTGTCGGGAGTTGCCAGCGGTTTGGTCGACGCGCCCAATCGGGTGCTGACTCTCGAATATGCACCGCCGGGCGCGAACGGTGTTGCGGCGGGTTTCCTTCAACTGTCTCAGCGCCTGTCAGCGACCATCTCGCTGGCCGCGGTATCGGGGTTGTATCTCGGTGTACTCGGATCGTCGCCCGACGGATACGGACGTGCGTTCGGGATTGCGCTTGCCGTCTGCGTGGTCATGTTGACGCTCTCGTTGGCGGGAGCGGTGGCAGACCGACGCCGGCGAAGGACGTGACCTGGTATTTCGTGGGTCTACATGGACCTCGGGAGGCCGAGCCCGTGTGACTCATGGGACTTGTGTTACCCATGGGTTAGGAGTCGTGGGACGATACTTGTGTGGTGACCGGTCGCAGTGAAGACAAGCCCAACGGTCGCGGGAGTGGAGAGCCAGTTAACTCACCCCGTGGATCGTCGGACAAACGTGACCGCACATCGACACCCTTCCGCGCTCGAACGGCTATGTGGACGAATCGGCCACTGTTCGATTTCCATATGATCGTCGGTCTGGTCGTGCTGATCGTCGCGTTCGGACTGCTGATGGTGCTGTCGTCTTCGGGCGTCGAATCCTATGTTCTGTCCGGGACGTCCTACGCCCGCTTCTGGCCGCAGTGCATGTTCGCAGCGATCGGTTTGGTGATGTTCGTGGCGGTCGTGCGGTTGCCGACCGAAACGATGCGTAGAGCCTCACCATGGCTGCTGATCCTGTGTCTTGTTCTGCTTGTCCTGGTGCTGATTCCAGGTATCGGCTCGGAACAGATGGGTGCTCGCAGCTGGTTTGTGATCGCGGGTATTTCCTTCCAGCCGTCGGAGCTGGCCAAACTTGCTCTGGCGATCTGGTCCGCGGCGACGGTTGCGTCGTTCATGAACGCGCGGATGGATGTCAACCGTGCGCTGCCGGTGATCGGCGGTACGACGCTGCTGGTTCTGGTTCTGGTGGTGTTGGAGAAGGACCTCGGAACCACGATCACGATCGGCATCATCTTCATGTCGGTGCTGTGGTTCGGGCTGTTCCGGATGAAGACGTTCATCAGCCTCACGCTCGGTTCCGCAGTCGCATTTCTCGTGCTCGGGCTTACTGCTGGTTACCGCTCGGATCGCATCAAGGCTTTCCTCAATCCTGATCTCGACCCGCAAGGCTTGAACTTCCAGAGCACTCAGGCCAAGTACGCATTGGCTAACGGCGGCATCTTCGGTCGCGGTCTGGGGCAGTCCGACGCCAAATGGAGCTATCTCCCGCAGGCGCACAACGACTTCATTTTTGCCGTGATCGGTGAAGAATTGGGTCTGGTCGGTGCGCTGATCGTCGTTGCTCTCTTCGCCGCGGTTCTGATCGTCGGACTGCGGATCGCGAAGCGGTCCACCGATCCGTTCCTCAAGGTCATGACGGCGACGGCAACGACGTTGATCGTCGTGCAGGCGTTCATCAACATCGCCTACGTCGTTGGCCTGATTCCGGTGACCGGTCTGCAACTACCGCTCATCTCGGCGGGCGGAACGTCGATGATCACCACCTTGCTGATGTTCGGGCTCATCGCGCACGCAGCCTTCCGTGAGCCCGAGGCTGTCGCCTCGGCCGAGAGCAGCGGTCGCGGTTGGATTCCGCTGGTCTTCGGCAAGCCTCGGTTCGGCATTGCCAAGAAGCCACAGACTGACCGACGTCGGCCGCCTGCTCGCCGCGCCCAGCCTGCCCCTACTGGTCAACGCCGACCGGAGCGACGGGCGCCGCAACCCGACAGGCGCCGGACTCAAGCGCCGGGCCGACGCGCACCGTCGCGCGACTGGTCGGAAGATCCACGTAGACGCGGCCGATCCGATCGGCCGCGGCGCGCTTCCTGATCTCGGCCAGTCCTACTGGCGGCCAGCTCCGACGCGGGCAGTCATGCACCCGACGATTGCGTTGGGCGGCTACATTGGGAGTCGGCAAAACGACGTCTAATTAGGGTTGTGGACATGGCAGGTGGCGACAAGGCAGACCAGTCGGTGGTTGAACGTAGCTCGGTGACCGGACGTCGTACGACGCCGTCGCAACGAGCGCGTTTTCGCCGGATTGTCGACGCCGCAATGGAATCCGCCTCCGAAGGCGGCTACGACGCGGTGCAGATGCGATCGGTCGCCGATCGCGCCGGCGTCGCGATCGGCACTGTTTACCGGTATTTCCCGTCCAAGAACCACATGCTCGTCGTCGCATTGTTGTGGATGTTCGAGGGTTTGCGTGACAGATTCCAGGACTTTGTAATCCCGGGCGAGACTCCGTCGGACCGAATTCTGTTTGTGCTGCGCAAGAATACGGAGGTCCTCGAGACCGACCACCTCCGTTACGAAGCGTTGGTTCGGGCGTACATGTTCGCGGACGCGTCGGCGACTCCGGAACTCAACGCGCTCGGTGGCGTCGTGACCGAGATGTTCGCGAAGGCGATCGGCGTCGAGGAAGTCTCGCAACAGCAGATGGATGCGGTGAAGGTCATCGACGACGTCTGGATGTCGAGTCTGGTCTCGTGGGTTGCCGGCCGGATGACGACGGACGAGGTGATGGCGCACCTCGAACTTGCCGTGCGACTGGTCTTTCGCAAGTTGGGTGGATAGCGCTCAGACGGTGTAGCCGCCGTCGACGTTGAGCTTTTGACCGCTGATGAATCCGGCCGCGTCGCTTGCGAGGAAACATACTGCTTCGGCGATGTCGGCAGCTGATCCGAAGCGCTTCAACGGAATTCGGCTCATCGTCACATCGAGTGCGCTCTGGTCGAGTTCGGCGGAGTTGATCAGTCGCTCCGCCATTCCGTCCGTCAACATGCCTGGTCCTACCGCGTTGAACCGAACGCCGTAGCGTCCTTCCTCTGCGGCGAATCCGCGAACAAGTTGTTCGACAGCCCCTTTGGTGCCTGCGGAGAGTCCGTCGCGCACGGGAAAACGATCCGTTGCCGCGGTTGTCACCGCTACCACCGAACCCGAAGATGCCCGCAGCGCAGGCAGGGCGGTGTGGACGAGTGTGAAGAACGCCGCGGCTTCCTGGTTCAGTTGTTCGGTGAAGAACGCCGGCGTCACGCGCGAGAGGTGCGTCATCGGGACGTGCGGTCCCGCAGCGTGGACGAGGGTCGTCAACGCGCCCAGATCGCTGACCGCATCGCGGACGGCGGAGCTGATCGACAACTCGTCGGTCAAGTCGAGAGAGTACGAGTGGGCGAGCACGCCATGCGCTCGAATCTGCTCGCTCAGCTGCTCGGCAGCGTCCTTGTTGTTTCGGTAGGTGAAGGCGACGTCGTGCCCGCGGTCGGCGAGAGTAAGCGCGATCGCCGACCCGATTCCACCGGTTCCGCCGCTGACAAAAGCGGTGCGTGCTGCGCTCACAATGCCTCCAGAGGTGTGCCGTTTCATAACCTAGCAAATGCTTGGTTGGGTTCTGTCTGGGAATATATCAGTACGCGAAGGACAGGCTCAGATTGCTATCGCAACCGGACTGATCGTCCTAATCTGTTGCCATGTCCGGAGACAGTGTGCAGTTGACCGACGGGGCGCCCGGTGGGGAATCGGAACCTCACGCACCGAGTTTGAACAATCGCCTGAATTGGCTGCGTGCAGGTGTTCTGGGGGCAAACGACGGAATCGTCTCGACCGCAGGCCTCGTGGTCGGTGTTGCGGCAGCCACAACCGAGCGCTCGGCGATCTTCACGGCCGGTTTCGCTGGTCTGGTTGCCGGCGCTGTGTCCATGGCGTTGGGTGAGTACGTCTCGGTCAGCGCTCAGCGAGACACCGAACGCGCACTCCTGCAGAAGGAGAAGAAGGAACTCCTCGAGACACCGGAGGCGGAACTCCAGGAACTGACCGAGATCTACGAGAACAAGGGATTGAGTCCGGAGACGGCCCGCCGCGTCGCCGAAGAATTGACCGAGCACGATGCTTTCGCGGCACACGTCGAAGTCGAATTGGGTATCGACCCGGATGATCTCACCAATCCATGGCATGCGGCGATTTCGTCGGCAATCTCGTTCACGATCGGTGCGGCGATCCCGTTGGTCGCAATTCTGTTGCCTCCGACGGGTATCCGCGTCCCGATCGCCTTCTTTGCAGTGCTGATCGCACTTGCACTGACCGGGACGATCAGCGCGACGCTCGGCGGAGCCCGCAAGACCAGAGCGGTGCTACGAGTGGTGATCGGCGGCGCGCTCGCGATGGCTGTGACCTACGGAGTAGGTCAGTTGGTGGGCACGGGCCTCGCCTGACCCCTGCTGTGCGCCTTTATTAACCGCGGGGGGTTAATAAAGGCGCACAGCAATTCAGGCGCGACAGATCATGACCGGCCCTGGCGCATGGTGCAGCAGATTCTGGCTGGTCGAGCCCATCACGGCGGCGGCCATCGCACTGCGGCCGTGGCTTCCGACAACTATCAACTGCGCGTCGTCGGCGTACTTGAGCATGACGGGGGCGGCGGCGCCGGGTTCACTGATGCGGGTGACCGGCACGTCCGGGTACTGATCGGCCATGCCGGCCAGGTTCTCTGCCAGCAGTGCCGATTCCTCCTGCTCGACGGCCTCCCAGTCGATGAGGATTCCCGCTCCGCCTTCGCGGAAGGTGGACGAACCCTGCCAGGTGTGGACCGCGATAAGCGGCGCGTCGAACTGATCGGCATAACGAAACGCGTACTCGACGGCCTTCTTGCTCAACGCACTTCCGTCGACTCCGACGATGACGGGACGTTGATCCGGACCGGGATTCTCCGCCGAACCACGCCAGACGGTGACCGGACAGGTTGCGTGATTTGCCACCTTCAGTGCGGTCGATCCGAGCAGTCGCGAGCGCAGTGCGCCGGATCCGGTCGACCCCATCACGATCAGGCGTGCGGTACCCGAGGATTCGAGGATGTGCGTCGACGCCGGGCCCGGTGCGATCTCGGATTCGATGGTCAGTTCCGGGAATTCAGCTGAAATCACCGCGGCGGCGGCATCGACGATCGCTTCGCCGTCTTCGCGGATCTGGCTGAGGAACTGCGACTGCAACATCACTGCAGCGGGACTGTAAATCGGACCCTCCTGCGGCAGGGCATGCGCCAGAATCAGTCGTGAGTTCACCGCGTTCGCGACCGAGGCTGCCCACCGGGCCGCCGCCGTCGAGGCCTCGGATCCGTCGATACCGGCGACGACGTCCTGGTGTCCTGCAAGTGTGTTCATGTCTACTCCTCTGAAATGATCGAGATCGGTCGACTGGTTACAGCCTGGTCACCAGAGTGACGACGCTGATTTGACGGCTTCCTTCCACGTCTTGCGGAGCAGTGTTGATTGCCCGTCGGCGATTTCCAGTTCTCGTCGGTAGGCCATGCCCAATCCAAAACTGGTGAGCGAGGTGTGCTCCTGCTCCGCAGCAATTTCGAGCAGATGATGTTGGGCTACAACGGAATCCTGATGCTCGCCGAGAACGTCCTGGAAGTGGCTGAAATGCTTCAAGGCACGCTTGGCCCGGCTCTTCGACACCGGTTCCATGACCTCGATCGCGTACTTCATCCGCTTGGCGCCCTTGCGTGCGCGGTGCATTCGCTCGTCACGCTCGGTGCGGGTATCGGCATCGAAGACGTGATCGACTCGCTTACCGACCTTGTGAGCTAGATGGCGCAGGGTATGCGCCAGCTCTCGTGCCGACGCCTTCTTTCCTACACGGTGGGCGGCAGTGTCGAATTCGAGGTCGCCGACGTACTCGTCGAGTCGATCGAGCAGTGTGGTGTAGCGCTCGGAATCGAGCGCTTCGAGGGCGGTTTCCTGTGCGGTTTCACCGCGGGCCGAGAAGTACTCGTCGATTCGAGCGCGCACTGCTTCTCGCTCGGGCATCTCGTCGATTTCACCGAGTCGTTCCACAAGACGCTCCCACTGGACCTCGACGTCGCGGGCGTCACCGAACTTTCCACCGATCCACCGAAGATCCGTGATGAGATCGTCGGTCTTGGGGGAGTGACCGGCGTACGACTGTAGAGCGCTGCGAATGCGACGTGCTGCGACCCGGAAGTCGTGAACGGCTTCGTCGTCGGCGCGGCGCGTGCCGAGATCCGCGGCGACCAGTGCGCGCAGTTGTTCGATGAGATAATTACGCAACAGAATTCGCGGATTCGACGCTTTGCCTGTGGTGACCTCGTGGCCGACGTATGGAGTGACCGAAGTGCCCAGTGCTCGTTTGAGTTTGGACGGACTGGCAGAACGCTCGAGCCCCGCATCCAGTAGAACCGACTCGATTGCATCGGCCAGGGCTTGCCCGCCTGCGCCTTGTTCGACCTCGACTTCCTGCCACGTCGACTCACCGGAACCGTCTGCCTTGCAGGCGATGACGGTGTCGGAGACCACTTCGGCAAGCAGAACACCGTTTTCGCCGTTGAGTCTGGTGCGCTCCCGATCGGTGATGATCAGGGCGACCGGCACCAGATCGTGACCGCGGATGACCGCCCGGATCAGACTCGCCAGCGGCAAGGGCACATCGGTGCTCTCGTCCGGGGGAAGCTGGATTTCGGTTCTAGTATCCTCGCCTGCGGGAAGTTTCATGTGCCACCCCGCGTCATCGCCGCCCTCACGCTTGCGCAGCGTGATCTTCTCGGCGAGTAACCGGTAGTCGGCGGTGTCGAAGTAGGTGGCAGAGAGCTGTATCGAGTCGTGGACCGGTTCGCCGACGACACCGGGAAGTCCACCCAGCGCGGGAACTTCCTGCTCGGCCGGCGCCTCGTACTTGCGCTCGATCTCCCGTACGGCTTCGGGTACGACGGCGGTCTTGCTCATCTGGTCTCCTCTTGCGGTGCGGTCTGCGCTTCCATCCTCCCGGTATCGGAGGCGCAGTGGAAGGGTCCGGGGTCCCTACGGCGAGTCGCCACGGCCTGATTCGTCCGGCCAGGACAGGGTCCGCCGACTTTCGAACCGTTGCAGCCGGCCGGTCGTGGGATCCTCGAACTCGAGAACCTTCGACAGCAGGCGCAGCGGGTTCGAATAATCCTCTGCGGCAACGTCGTAGAAGTCGGGATAGAAGTTGTCGCCGTGGATCGGGAGCCCGAGCGAGGTCATGTGCAGGCGAAGTTGATGGGTCTTGCCGGTATGGGGAATCAACCGGTACCGCGCGAAGCCGTCTCGCGTCTCGATCAGTTCGATCCGCGACTCGCTGTTGGGTTCGCCCTCGATCTCCGCGGCCTTGAGCACGCCGCGTTCTTTCACGATGCGACTGCGCACGACCACGGGAGTGCTCACCTGCGCGTCGTAACGCGCGATGGCCTCGTATTCCTTGGTGACGCGGCGCTCGGCGAACATGGTCTGATAACCGCGCCGGGCCGGCTGATGCACGGTGAACAGCAGCAGTCCTGCCGTGACGCGGTCGAGGCGATGCGCTGGACTCAACTCCGGCAGATCGAGATCTCTGCGCAACCGCACCAAGGCCGATTCGGCGATGTATCGCCCGCGGGGCGTGCTCGCGAGAAAGTGCGGCTTGTCCACGACCAGGATGTTTTCGTCCCGGTAGAGGATGTCGATCTCGAACGGCACCCGCGCTTCGACGGGAGCGTCGCGGTACAGGTAGACGAAACGCCGGGGGGCGAAACCGCTCGTCTCGGTGATCGCGACGCCCTTCTCGTCGACGACCTCCCCGGCTGCGACTTTCTCCCGTAGGCGGACGGCGTCCTGGGGAAACCGTTCGAGCAGGTAGTCGAGCGTCGTCGCCCACATGCCGTCGTCTGGCTGACGGATGCGACTCGGGTTCAGGCCGTCGCGGACGGGAAGGGGAGATCGTGACACATCTTCAAAGCTAGCCGTCCGGGCGGCATCGAGACCTATTGACGACATATGGGACGGAAGTTACTATCCGGTAAGTTCGTGACGCCGGTCACTGTCGTGGGGGCAGGGCTGGGTCATCACAACAGAAAATTGGGGTTTTCGTGAGGACACGACTTCTACGTCGAAGGTCGACAACGATTGCGGTGGGGCTGTGCGTCGTGGGATTGACGGTGCCGAGCGCCGTCGCTTCCGCGGATCCGACGGGAGGGTCGGACGGACAGACCTGGCTCGCGGCCACGGAGACTGCGCCGCAGTATCCGGGCGTCTCCGTCGAGTGGGACGTACCCATCACGATGAGTGACGGCACGGTTCTGCAGGCAAATGTGTACCGACCGGCGGATGCGTCCGGGCGCGCTGTGGAATCGAAGGCGCCTTCGGTTCTCAACATAACTCCGTACACGAAACTGCTGGACACGTTGGTGGATTCAGCTCTGTCGATCCCGCAGGTGGGTGAGACGTTGATGGACGTGGCGAACTCGCTCGACCTCGCGGCGCCGTTCGACGGAGTCTCGGAGTTGACGGGCGTCATTGCCGGCGGAGGCGCCAGGGTTCTCGGCGTCAACCGTGATCTGGTCCAGAACGGATACACGCAGGTAGTGGTCGACGCACGTGGAACCGGCTTCTCCCAAGGTAATTGGGACGTGCTCGGCAAGCGCGAGCAACAGGATTCGGTCGAAGTCATCGATTGGATGAGCAAGCAGGGGTGGTCCGACGGCAAAGTGGGGATGGCCGGAATCTCGTACTCCGCGATCAACTCCGTACAGGCCGCGAGTAACAATCCGCCTGCGTTGAAGGCAATCTTCCCGGTCGAACCAGGCAACGATCTGCTACGCGACATCGTCGGAACCGGTGGAGGACTCGGAGTCGGGTTCATGCCGTTGTGGCTGACCGCGGTCAACGGGCTCAAACTCGTTCCGAACGTTCAGGACATCCTGCAAGGCAACTTCGATCCACTGTGGTTGGCGAGCCGCCTCGAGGATCCCGGCACCCTGATTCCTGAACTGGTACAAGCGATGACGGCCCAGAGAATCGAGGACGTGTCACCGTCGACTCTGCAAGTCGCACAGGACGGTCAGTTCTATCAGGACCGATCCGCTGACGTCGGCAACATCACTGTTCCGACGATGGTCTACGGCGGTTGGCACGACATCTTCGCCAACAGCGAGCCGCGGATCTACAACGGAATCGATCTGCCGGCCGGGCAGAAGCAGTTGATCATGGGCAACGGCTATCACGTCACTCCCGGTGGAGGATTCGGCAAGGACGGTGCGCCGCCTCGCCTCGACGTACTCGAACGCGCGTGGTTCGACAAGTGGCTCAAGGGCATCGACAACGGGATCGAGCGATACGGTCCGGTGACGATGTTCCAGCAAGGTGGCGGATGGATCACGGATGATCAGTTCCCGCGAGCGGGCGCGACGTACGAGCGTATGTATCTGAACTCCGCGCCCAGCGGAACTGCCGCCCATGCGGCCTACGACGGTTCACTGACCAGTGACCAGCCCAGTGCCGCAGCGCGATTGACAGTCGCACCCGGACTGCGAGGCTTCTGCTCCGGTGACGGAACTCAGGGCACTGCCGGGATCTCCGTGGTGCTCGGTGCGTCGTGTTCCAAGGACTCCCGATTCCAGGAAGCGGAGGGTCTGACGTTCACCGGTGAGGCAGTCACGGAGCCGACCTCACTCTCGGGCCCGATCAACGTCCACCTCGAGACAGTCCTGGACGCGACGGACGGATTCTGGGCAGCGACGGTCAACGACGTAGCGCCGGACGGAACATCGACACCGATCACGAACGGCGCTCTGACTGCGTCGCTCCGGGCGGTCGACGATTCCAAGAGCACTCGCTCGGCCAACGGTGACTACAGTGAACCGCACCACTATCTGACGATCGACACGCGTCAGCCGGTGGTTCCCGGTGAGGTCACCGCCGTCGACATCAACATGCTCCCGACGGACGCAGTGCTACAACCCGGTCACCGGCTCCGCGTCGACGTCTACGCTGCCAGCGTGCCGCGATACCTGGCGCTCGGGCCGATGCTTGCCGACAGCCAACTGAAGCCGCAGCACATCGAATTGGCTGCGGATCGGCCGAGCTTCGTCAACGTTCCGTTCGTCGGGGGTCGCTGACCCGGACTGGATCGGCGGCGTGAGAACCTGCGGGCTCGCGGACGTTCTGCGAAGATCGTCCGATGACAGAATCCCGACTCTCCGCCGCCGTCCACGATCGTCTGGACGGACTTCTGGATCCGGTGGACGAGCGGCTCGCGGCGCAGTACCCGGGAAACCGTGACGAGATCCAGCCCGTGCACACGATTTACGTCAGTGCCGCGGATGCAACCGTCGACACCCCTCGTCTCTGGGGTGAGCAGGCGATCGCGCTTCTCGATTCCCATGCGCATGTGTTCGCCGATCTCGACACGGAGAATGCGCTCGCAGCTGTGCGAGTTCAACTCGGCCGCAAGCCGGTCCAAGACTTTCGGATCGATTTCGAGGACGGGTACGGACGCCGCAGCGACGAAGAAGAAGACGCAGCAGCGACGTCGGCCGGGCGGACGCTTGCGGCGTTGAGCGCTGATCCTGCCGGGCCGAACTGGGGTGGCATCAGGTTCAAAGGGCTGCCGGCCGGTGAGCGTCGGCGCTCGATCAGGACGCTCGAGCTTGTGATCGACGCGGCCGGCGGAGTGCCGGACGGATTTGTCTTCACCGTTCCCAAACTGCGCGCGGTGGAGCAGGTCACGGCGACGGTGGTGCTCTGCGAAGAACTGGAGAAGGCGCACGGACTCGAGACCGGGTCGCTTCGGTTCGAGCTGCAGATCGAGAGCCCGCAGGCGGTCATCGCTGCCGACGGAACTGTGGCAGTTGCTCAGGCCATCCATCGCGGTGCCGGCCGTCTGACCGGTTTGCATTACGGCACTTACGATTACAGTGCGGCTTGCGGAATTGCATCGCGTCATCAGTCGCTCGAACATCCGGTGGCAGACCACGCAAAGGCTCTCATGTTGGCTGCTGCCGCGCAGACCGGCGTCTGGGTGTGCGACGGGTCAACTCAGGTCGCGCCCGTCGGGAGCGCCACGGCGATCCGCGACGCGATCACTCGGCACCACCGCCTCGTCACGCGGTCCCTGGAACGCGGTTACTACCAGGGGTGGGACATGCACCCCGGGCATCTGGTCACCCGCTGGCTCGCCACGTTCGGCTTCTACCGCAACGCGCTCGGCGCCGCTGCCCCGCGCATCCAGTCGTACCTGGGGCGCCAAGGTGGCGATGTGATGGACGAACCTGCAACTGCCCAGGCGCTGGCAGCGGTGGTACTGCGTGGGCTCGACGCGGGGGCTTATCCAGAATCCGACGTTCTCCGGCTCGCCCCGAGCGCGGACACCAACGCACTCCACCACCTCGTAGGACGCACCACACCGATCACAGGAGAACACTGACCGATGAGCACCACCGAATTCACCTTGCTGCCCGACCTGGCACTGCGCACCCTCGGCGGAGCCGTCATCTGGGCGAACGACGAGGCATTCGCCGAGCGCGAGGCCCTGATCCGACCAGGTAAAGCCGGATACCAGCCGGCGACGTTCGGACACAAGGGGCAGGTGTACGACGGTTGGGAGACGCGTCGTCGCCGTGTGGCAGGTCATGACGAGGCGATCGTGCGCCTCGGTGTTCCTGGAGTGGTGCGAGGCGTCGTGGTCGACACCGCGTGGTTCAAGGGCAATTACCCGCCCGAGATCTCGGTGGAAGCAATCTCCGTCGACGGGTATCCGGATCCCGTCGACCTGGCCGGATCCGGCGAGTGGACAACCATCGTCGAACGCTCGACCGTGCACGGTGACTCGGAGAATCCGTTCTCGGTGGTTTCGGAGGATCGATGGACGCACGTCAAGCTGACCATTTATCCGGACGGCGGCGTTGCGAGATTCCGTGTTCACGGTGAAGCACGGCCAGACCCGCGTTTCCTCGATGCCGGGCCGTTGGACCTCGCAGCACTCGAAAACGGTGGCCGCGTGACCGATTGCTCCAACATGTTCTACAGCTCACCGCAGAACATTCTGTTCCCCGGACGCGCTGCTTCGATGGGGGACGGGTGGGAGACCGCCAGGCGCCGCGACGACGGAAACGACTGGGTGCAAGTACAACTCGCGGGTGAAGGCGTGTTGAGTTTCGTCGAGATCGACACCTCGTACTTCCTCGGAAACAGTCCAGGTGAGGGCGCTCTGACCGGCCGAACTCCGGAAGGGGAGTGGATCGAACTGTTGCCGCGTACGACGCTGCGTCCGGACACGCGCCATCGCTTTCCGATCGATTCCGAAGTTCCGGTCACCGATGTCCGTCTGGACATCTTCCCGGACGGTGGCCTGGCGCGGCTGAGAGTATTCGGCGTACTCACCGACGCTGCTCGCGCTGTGATCTCCGGGCGCTGACGGTAAAGTTGTTGCCATGAGCGACTATCCGCGCGACGACTATCCCCGGGACATGGTGGGGTACGGCCCTCATCCGCCGCATCCGCACTGGCCCGGCGACGCGCGGATAGCGGTTCAGTTCGTACTCAACTACGAAGAGGGAGCCGAGAACAACGTCCTCGACGGGGACGCGGCTTCGGAGACTTTTCTGTCGGAAATGACTCCGGCGGAGGCATTTCCGAATCGACACATGAGCATGGAATCGCTGTACGAGTACGGCTCCCGGGCCGGGTTGTGGCGTGTCCTGCGGACCTTCGAGCGGCGAAACCTGCCTCTCACGGTCTTTGCGGTGGCGCGGGCAATGCAGCGTAACCCGGAAGCAGTCAGTGCTTTTCAGGAGTTGGGTCACGAGATCGCGTGTCACGGATTACGTTGGAAGTCTTACCAATCCGTGGACATCGAGCGTGAACGCGCCGACATGGCCGAGGCAGTCCAGATTCTGCAAGATCTGACGGGTTCGGCGCCTCTCGGTTGGTATACCGGACGCGATTCACCGAACACCCGCGAATTGGTGGTCGAGCACGGCGGCTTCGTCTACGACTCCGATTCGTACGCCGACGATCTGCCGTACTGGGTAGACGTTCCGCGTGGCACAGAGTCGGTGAAGCATCTCGTCGTTCCGTACACGCTCGATACCAACGACATGCGTTTCGCCTCTCCAGCAGGATTTCCCAGCGGCGATCAGTTCTTTGCGCACCTACGTGACGCCTTCGACGTGCTGTATGCGGAGGGAACGGCCGGATCACCGAAGATGCTCTCCGTCGGGTTGCACTGCCGCATAGTCGGACGCCCTGCCCGAGCTGCCGCCCTCGAGCGTTTCCTGGACCATGTGCAGTCACACGAAAAGGTCTGGATCTCGCGGCGAATCGACATCGCCGAGCACTGGAAGACCATTCACCCCGCGTAATGCGGGGCTATTTGCGCGCCTCGATCAGAAATCGACTCGAGTACGCGACAAAAGATCCGTCTCGACGGATCTGCTGATCGAGTTCCCGGAGCCGGTCCAGATACTGCGCGACGGTGAATCCCGGAACCATCCAGATCACCTTGCGTAAGAAGTAGACAACGGCGCCGATATCGAAGAATTCCATGCGCAGACGCTCGAAACGAAGGTCGACGACGGTGAGCCCGGCCGAAATCGCGTCGGCGCTTTCGTCCTCGTAGTGCCGTCCGCGACGAGCCTGCGGCTGAGGACCGAGGAAGAACTCGACGAGTTCGAACACGCTGGCGTGACCGACATGTTGAGCGAAGTACGTTCCTCCCGGTTCGAGTACCCGAGCGATCTCGGCCCACCACACCGTCGCAGGGTGTCGACTGGTCACCAGATCGAAAGCCGAATCGGCAAACGGTAGCGGTGGCTCGTCCGGATCCGCGACCACCACCACACCTCGGGGACGCAGAAGCGCGGTGGCCTTGGTTACGTTCGGTGGCCAGGATTCGGTTGCCGCCATCACCGGCGGGAGTGTCGGTGCAGCGGCGAGGACTTCGCCGCCGCCGGTCTGGATGTCCAGCGCAGCGCCGGCGCCACCGAGACGTTCACCCATCAACCTCTGATACCCCCACGACGGACGCTGCTCCGTGGCGCGCCCGTCGAGCCACGAGAAGTCCCACCCGTCGACGGAGGCGGATTCGGCTTCGGCGACAAGTTCCTCGAAACTTCGTGACATGCTCTGTGACTCGCCTTCAGGCGTTCCTTGCGACATCACATCATCATCGTCGCGGAGCGTCGACGGTGCCAGTTGTTTACGGCTACTTCGGGGTCGCACCGAGCATCGGTGCGAGTTGAGTGGCAATCGGGTTCAGGTTCAGCTTGTCCGGGTCCACCTTGGGCTTGCTGTCCCACGGTTGCGAGGTGTTCGGGTCGGCGAACGCGATGCGGTTGGCGCTCCGAACTCCCGTTTCGCTGCCCTGAGGTGCCTGGCAGTTGGCGGCAGTGTTCAACGGGAAGTTCTGCGTCGTGTCGTCGAAGTTCGGGTCTTTGCGCTTCATCTCGTCGAGGATCGCCATGGTCCCTTCGTAACCGACGGTGCACGAGAGCGGGTTGTTGGTCTCGAGTACCAAGCCCAGATGTACCGTGCCGTCTCCCGGTGCAACGGTGGGCGCCGCCCCGGCGAGGGCAGGCAGGAAGAGCAGGAAGGGCTGCAGCGAGGGCAGTGTCGGGGCGGCTGCCGCTGCGACGGCGGAGAGGTTGGAGAGGTTGGTCGTGAGCGCGGAGCCGGCTTCGGTGACGAGAGAGCCGACTTGTTCGCTGGCCGGTATGCCGTTGTCGATCACGCGTCGGATGTCGGGGTCGCTGGTGCGCAATTGCGCAGTCAGTGCGTCGAGGTCGGTGCTGAACTGCTTGATCGCCGACGATTGATCGGACTGGGTCGTGAGTACCGTCTGGCTGTCGCGGATCAGTCCGAGGGTCTGGGGAAGGGTGTCGAGGCCCGACTGGGAAATCCCCGACAGCGAGTCGGCAAGGACTTGCAGATCTTCGCCCTTGCCGTTGAATGCCGCGCCGAGTTCCTTCGCGACGGTGTGGAGTGCGTCTACCGGAACGGAGTGCACCAGACCGTTGGCGCTGGTCAAGACGTTCTCGATGGGGATCGGCGTGGTGGTGTCGCCCACGGCGATCACCGAGCCGTCTTCGAGGAACGGGCCCTGGTCGGTATCGGGCTGAAGGTCGACGTACTGTTCACCGATGGCTGAGCGATTGGCCACCACGGCTCGCGCGGATGCGGGAATCTGTGGAGCACTGCTGTCGATCAACAGGTCGACTTCGATTCCGTCGGACGTGAGCGACATGTCGCCGACGCGTCCGACGGGTACACCGCGATAGGTCACTTCGGCGTTGGTGAAGATGCCACCGGACGTCGCCAGTTCGGTTTTGACCGTGTATTGGCCGAATCCCAGAAGATTGTCCAGCCGTACGTATTTCGCTCCGACATAGATCAAACCGAGGAGTGCAACCACGACGAGTGCGACCAGCTGCCACTTGGCGAGCTTCGACATCACCATGTGGGGACGGCCCTGAACTGATGCGGTGTGTTCATGGTTCGACTCCCGAATGACTAGCCGGGTACGGCTGGTGTTGAGCGAATTGTGTTCACCCGCGAGCATTCTCGGGCGAACCGGAAACTTCCGGCAATTCGTTGTTGGCGATAACTATAAACAAGTCGTCACAGATAGAAAGTCGGCGCTGAGATTTCCGCAGGTCGTCGAAACGTAAGTGGCACAGCTCACTTCAAATGCGTCGATGTGACGTACGTAGCTTTGCGTCCGAATCGGGCTTGACTTCGCCAAACATATCCATAAAAGTAGATGCGTTCCGGTTGGCGAGGAGAAGGGGTGCGGTCCATGGATGCTTTGGCGATCTTCAAGGCGCTGTCCAACCCGACTCGTCTGCAGATCTTGGAGTGGCTCGCGCATCCGGCGAAGTATTTCGACGAGGACTCGTACACGCAACAGGATCTCGGGTTTCACATCGGAGTCTGTGTCGGTGACATTCAGGGGCGATCGGGACTTGCCCAGTCGGTGATCTCGGGGTACCTGCAGGGCATGAAAGATGTGGGTCTGCTCGAGTCCGAGCGCATCGGGAAGTGGACGTACTACCGACGAAACGAAACCGTGATCGGCGAGTTCAGGGAATTCGTTCGCGAAAAGCTGTAGCGGTCGGATTGCCCTCGTCGGCCGGTTTTGCTCAATCAAACATATCTATATATCTAGATATGTATCTGTCTTGTGTGGCGTAGTAGTAAGGAGTGTGTCGTGAAGTCGAAATTGTTGATACCGGTTCTGGCGTTGGGTGTATTCGGAATCATCACTACGGAGATGGGCATTATCGGGGTTCTGCCTCAGGTCAGCGAAAAGTTCGGTATCACCGCGTCCACTGCCGGATGGTTGGTCGGTGTGTTTGCGCTCGTCGTGGCGGTGACCGGTCCGTTCACGACGCTGATCACCTCGGGAATCAACAGGAAAACCGTTCTTTTGGTGGCGATTGCAGTCTTTGCGGTCTCCAACATGGTGTACGCGAGCACGTCGAGTTTCGAGGTGATGTTTGTATTTCGGATCATTCCCGCCGTGGTTCACCCGGTCTTCTTCGCGCTCGCACTCGCGAGTGCAGTTCGACTGGTGCCACCGGAGGAAGCAACTGCAGCTGTGACGAAAGTATTTGCGGGTGTCACAGTAGGATTCGCATTCGGTGTACCGCTGACGTCGTATCTGGCCGAGAACTTCTCGGTGTCCACGGCTTTCGTTTTCGGTGCCGTGGTCAACGTTCTCGCGTTTCTCGGGATTGTCGTACTTCTGCCCTCGGCTCCGGTGACACAACGCCTGTCGTACGGCGCACAGGTCGGGATCCTTCGCCGGCCGCGCGTGTGGTTGACCATCCTTTCCGTCACCTTCGTCTTCGCAGCCATGTTCTCGGTGTACGGATACTTCGCCGAATACCTCGGCGGAGTGACGGGCATGAGCGGATCGTGGATCAGCGCGATGCTCTTGGCTTTCGGTGTCGTGATGATCTTCGGCAACTTCGTCTTCGGGGCGGTGCTCGCCAAGAGTGTGGTGCGCACGGTTGTGGCTTTTCCCTTGCTGTACATCGTCGTCTACGTGATGCTCTATCTGGCAGGCCCGTACTTCGGTGCGATGGTTGTAGCCGTGTTGGTTTGGGGTGTAGTGCATTCCGGTGGACTGGTGGTTTCGCAGAGTTGGATGGGGCGAGACGCAGTCGACGCGCCTGAATTCGGCAACAGCCTTTTCATCTCGTTCTCCAACTTGGGGATCACGCTCGGAACTGCGGTCGGTGGACTGTTTCTCGCGCATTTCGAAACCCGCCAATTAGTCTGGGCCGGAGTATTGTTCGCGGTCCTGGCAATGGTGACAATCGGTGCTCGACTCTCGCTCGGGCACGTTCACAGCGAGAACGGCGTCAGTGTGCCGGTGTAGATTTTGGGCAGTGGCCGTGTGAACTCGCCGCGCGCACTGGTCGACAGTCCGAGGGTGACCAACGATTGAACCATCGTGACCCCAGCGGCAACGCCGTCGACTACCGGGACACCGAGTTCGTCGGACAAGTCCTGGCACAGGTCCGCCATGCCGGCGCAACCCAGCACGAGGACGTCCGAGTCGTCTTGCTCCAATGCGTCGAAACAGGCTTCCAAGATCACCTTTCGCGCGTCGGGATCACGATCGAGTTCCAGAACCGGAATCTCGCAGGAGTGGATACCCCGGCACCGAGCCTGCATGCCGTACCGGTCCACCAGATCGGCTGCGCGGCCGCGGGTTCGACCGAGGGTGGTCACGATGCTGAATCCGCGTCCCAGGAAACTTGCGTAGTTCATTGCCGCTTCGGCAACAGCTACGACGGGGCCCTTGGCCAGCTCTCTGGCTGCATCCAGGCCTGGGTCACCGAAGCAAGCAATGACGTAGCCGTCGACTTCGTTCTTTTCTCCGGCGGCGATCTCGGCCAGGATTCCGGGGATGCTGAGAGCTTCGTCGTAGTGGCTTTCGATCGACGCGGGACCCATCGCAGGGCTGACGGCCTCGACGAATGTGCCCGAGCCCGCGACGGCCCGGGCACATTCCTCGATCTTGGCGGTCATCGCCCACGTGGTGTTGGGGTTGATCACCTTGATTCTCATGACGATCAGTCGACCGTCACAGTGTCGGGAGAAGAAGCATTCCGGACAGCCAGGGAAGTGCGCGTGGCGAGTAGGTAGTAGACGGCAAATCCGAGCCCGCAACCGATGAACCAGCTGTACTGCGCTGCGGTGTACATCCCGGTGAGGTCCTTGCCCAGGACCGGGACCATTGCGACGACGGCTCCCACCACGGTGGCGATCACTGCAGCAGGATTGTATCCCTTGCTGTACCAGTAGGTTCCGGTCGGCGACATGCTGAACAGTTCGTCGACGATCACCTTCTGCTTGCGCACGAGGTAGTAGTCGGCAATCAGGATTCCGAACAGCGGACCGATGAAGGCTCCGAGGGTTTCGAGCGTGTAGTGGATGACGTCGGGATTGTTGTAGAGGTTCCACGGGGTGATGAGGATCGAGCCGATCGCCGCGATCATCCCGCCGGCGCGCCAGCTGATCTTCTGCGGGCTCACGTTGGAGAAGTCGAAGGCGGGGGAAATGAAGTTGGCCACGATGTTGATGCCGATCGTGGCGATGGTGAAGGTGAGTGCGCCGAGGACGATGGCGAAGGTGCTGTCGATTCGTGCCACTGTTGCGACGGGATCGGTGATCAGTTCGCCGTACACCGGCAGTGTCAACGACGCCGTAACGACGACCAACACCGAGAATACGAGGAAGTTCAACGGCAAACCGAGGAAGTTGCCCTTCTTGACTGCAGCGAACGACTTCCCGTAGCGGGAGAAGTCACCGAAGTTGAGCATCGGTCCGGAGAAGTACGAGACAACCAGAGCGATCGCACCGAGCATGACCGGCACGGCGTCGAAACCGGAGTACTTGACGTCGCCGAGTGTGAGATCGACAGCGCTCCAGCCTGCCTGGTAGATGAGGTACCCGCACAGCATGAACATCACGATGTACACAGCCGGCCCGCAGAAGTCGATGAAGCGGCGGATCGATTCCATGCCTCGCCAGAAGACACAGGCTTGAAGTACCCACAGGAGCATGAAACTTCCCCAGCCCAGTGCGGATAGTCCGGCGAATCCGTAATCTTCGACGACGGCATACGGTGCGAGTGAGGGAAAGAGTTTGATCAGTACGACATCGAGGGCTGCCGAAGCGAGGAAGGTTTGAATCCCGTACCAGGCCACGGCAATCAGGCCACGAATGATTGCCGGGATGTTCGCGCCGATGACACCGAACACGCTGCGGCAGATCACCGGATACGGTACGCCGGTAACTTGGCTGGGCTTGGCGACGAGATTGCAGAAGAAGTAAACGATCGTGATACCGACCAGCAGGGCGACGAGTACTTGCCAGCTGGCCAATCCCAGTGCGAAAAGACTACCGGCAGTGACATATCCGCCGACGCTGTGTACGTCGGACATCCAGAAGGCGAAGATGTTGTACGACGACCAGGTCTGCTTGCGAAGCGGCGCCAGATCCTCGTTGGTCAAGCGAGGGTCGTAGCCCGGTTTGATCAGTCCGCCGCCGACCGGGTGGCCCGCGGCTTCGACGAGGTCGGCCGAGCCGGTTTCCTTTGGGGGAGTTGGGGTAGTGGTCGTTCGGGACGGAAGAATGTCGGTCATGACAGCTCCTGTGCATCAGTGCAGGAAATCAGCGGACAGTGCACGAGCTCTCAGCGTCAGTGATGAAAACTGTGTTGAGAGAAAGGTATCGACGCTGTGTTGCACAGCTATTGCGCAATCGGTATATCTTTCTCGGCCAGTAGGCCGGTGTCTGTCGGCAGAGTCGCGATCACGGTGTTGAGTCGGCGATGATGGATTTCGGAAGCACTCAGAAGAGCGGCTGCGTCCCGACGCAGGAATGCGTCCAGCATCGCGGTGTGATCGGAGTGCAGAACCTGGCGATCGACGCCGGCAACATGGACCATCGGCTGTACCGGTTCGGTGATGTTCCAGGCAGCTTCGAACATGTGCAGAAGTCGAAGCATTTGCGACGGTCGGGTCAGTGCGAGGTGAAAGTTTCGGCTCTCACAGTGATAGGACTGAGAGTCGTCGTAGCGCAACGCGATCTCCAGACGGGAATTCACCTCGACGGCGTGTTCGTGATCCTCTTCGGTGGCCTGCTCGACGGCGACGGCCAATGCAGCTGATTCGAGAGTTTCGCGGACGATGTACATCTCGCGCAGTTCTGCCGGCGTCAACTGAGCAACGGTGTAGCCGAATTGGTGGCGGTGGTCGACCAACGACTCTCCGACCAGGGTCTTCAGCGATTCCCGCACTGGTATTCGGCTGACCCCGAACACATCAGCCACGTCGCCGAGAGGGATCGGGGTACCCGGAGGCGCCGAACCCGACAGAATCACTCGGCGCAGTTCGTCGAGGATCGTTTGTTGTGGACTGCCGGGAGCGTCGATTACCAGTTGCGTCAGTAGTACCGATCTACGGCGCGGCGGCATGTCGGTCTCCCTTCTCGTCGCTGCCAGGGTAGAAATCCGTTGTTTCGGGCGCGTGACACCGGCATGGCCGTCGTGAATCGCATGCGTGAGGGCCGACATTTCGACTGCGATGACGAAGCACAAGTGAGCGCTGCTCAGGGCGACGAACGCGGGGGTAGCGTTGATTTGTAGTGGTTGGCAGAAAGCGAGTCGGTCGATGGCATCCGTTGTGCGATCAGAAGCCGACCAGCGAGTTGTCGGCAACTTGCCCTTGGAGTTGACGAGTTTTGTCGGCCGACGGCGTGAGTTGGCCGAAGCCAGAAGATTGTTCGAGTCGTCCCGTTTATTGACGCTCACCGGTATCGGAGGTGTCGGCAAGACGCGGCTCGCGATCCGGCTTGCGAGCGCGCTCCAGCGGGTGTTCCGAGACGGCACGTGGTTGGTGGAGTTGGGCGAGCAGACGGATCCAGAACTCCTCGAGGATTATGTCGCCGTGATTTTGGGGGTGCGGCCGGTGTCCTCGTCGGACCCGCTGCACACTGTGATCGAATACTGCTCCGATCGCAGTCTGCTGTTGGTACTCGACAACTGCGAACATCTGGTCGATGCCGTCGCTCTGTTTGCCGGTGCGATCCTACGGCGATGTGCCGGGGTCAAGATCTTGGCGACGAGCAGAGAATCGCTGGGAATGGGCGGTGAGGTGACGATGCGCGTTCCCTCGCTCACCACGCCGCAGCAACAGCCGCGCGAATTCGAGGGACTTGCCCAGTACGAATCCGTGTCGTTGTTCACCGAGCGTGCGGCTTCAGTCGTCCCCGGTTTCACCCTCACTGAGGAGAACAAGCGCGCCGTTGCTCATATCTGTCACGACCTGGATGGACTCCCACTTCCGATCGAGTTGGCGGCCGCTCGCCTGCGCGGTATGTCGGCGGAGCAGATCATGGATCGGCTCTCGGATCGTTACCGCCTGTTGACTTCCGGTGGGCGTGATGTTCCCAGTCGTCAGCAGACCCTGCGCTTGTCGATCGATTGGAGTTACGACTTGTGCTCGCCTCCGGAGCAGCAGCTGTGGGGTCGGCTGACAGTATTTTCCGGCGGGTTCGAGCTGGACGCTGCCGAGGGAGTGTGCGGGCAGGATTCGAGTTCGACGGAAGTGCTCGATCTGGTCACTGCGTTGGTCGAGAAGTCCATCCTCATTCGTGAGGAGATCGACGGCACCGTTCGCTATCACCTGCTCGACCTCCTGCGGGAGTACGGACGAGAGAAGGCCGAGATCTCGAACGACTACGTGGAACTTCGACGGCGCCACCGGGATTGGTTCGAAGCGCTGGTCGTTCGTGCGGAAGCCGGTGGATCAGTGACCGGCAAGCAGCGTGGATCGCACGGCTGGGTCGTGAACAGCACAACGTCTACGACGCGCTGGAGTTTTCGATTTCCACTACCGGAGAGGCGCGATCTGCGACGCGAATGGTCGGTGCGTTGTACAGATTCTGGCTTTCTGGTGGATTGCTTGTGCAGGCACGGTATTGGACGGATCGAGCCCTGAATACAGAGGATCGGGAGCTCGACCCGTTCCGCGTTGATGTCTTGGCCATCGACGCTGTGAATCACGCGATGCAGGGGGAACTCGAACGGGCACAAGCGCTGGTCGACGAGAGTTGGCACCTGGCGAATGCCTTGGCGGACGTACGCTCACGCGGTCTCGCGGCATGGGGTGACGGATACGTCGATACGTTCAGAGGCAACTTCGATACCGCTACAGCCAAGCTGGAATCCGCGTTGACGCTGTTTCGATTGGACGAAAATCTGCTGCATGTGGTGATCGGCCTGGACACCCTGGGGATCGCGTACTTTCTTTCCGGGGCCCTCGATCGCTCGGTGGAGTGCAACGAAGAGACTCTCGCGATCACCGTGCCCGCCAACGAAGTCATGTTCCAGGCTTTTGCGTTGGGAACCCTCGGGCTCGTGGGCTGGCTCCGAGGTGAATTAGATGACGCACGTGATTATTTGACGCGAAGTCTGAGAATTCTCGATGCCCCGATGAACTCGGCGTGGTGTATCGAACCACTGGCGTGGATTGCTGCAGCGCAACGTGATTGGAAGAATTCCGCGGTTCTGCTCGGCGCGGCAGCCATGTATTGGCAGAAGGTCGGGGGTCGGCTGGCGGGCCTGCCGGGTTTGTCGCCTCATCACGACACTGCGGCAGAGACTGCTCGTAGGGCTATGGGTAAGAGTGCTTTCGACAAGTCGTTTCGCAACGGATTTGTGATGTCCGAGGGTGAAGCTGTCGCGTATGCGCTCGACGAGCGTCGCAGTGTTCCGGGTTCATCGTCAACTGAGGCACCTCACCTCACTCGTCGTGAGCAGCAAGTTGCGGAACTCGTTGCGCGGGGCCTGACCAATCGCGCTATCGCGGAACATCTCGTGATCTCGCTTCGCACGGCTCAGGGGCATGTGGAGCATGTGCTGACCAAATTGGGTTTCACCTCCAGAGCGCAGATCGCGGCGTGGTTCGTGTCGACCGAGCAGGAGACCGACTCCCGAGGCTGAGATCGCGGGCAGTGGTTAGCGCTTCTCGGGTGCAGTTCGCGGGGGTAGCGTTGCTTTTGGAGTGAAATCGCAGAAAGCGAGTCGGTCGATGGCATCCGCTGTGCGTGCAGAAGCCGATCATCGGGTTGTCGGCAACTTGCCGTTGGAGTTGACGAGTTTTGTCGGTCGGCGGCGTGAGTTGGCCGATGCCAGAAGATTGTTCGAGTCGTCCCGTTTGTTGACGCTGACCGGCGTCGGGGGCGTGGGCAAGACACGTCTCGCGATTCGGCTTGCGGGTGCGCTGCAGCGGGTGTTCAGCGACGGTACCTGGTTGGTGGAGTTGGGGGAGTTGTCGGATCCGGATCTGCTCGCGGATTATGTCGCCGCGCCGGTGCGTGCGCGGCAATATCGAGTTCGATACTTCACCCGGAGAAAAACCTCACCTGAACTGCAGTGGCGCGGGACTTCCCCACGCGAGTCTCGCGCTTGGTTCTGGTGAACTCGGTTGGTGGTGGCGTGTGGTCGAGTGCTGGTGGTCAGGAGCGCCCGATTCGTGAACGTCCGTGGTGGAACTAGTGTGGGTCGGCGATGGTCGAGGCTGCCGAGTCCGTACACGCTCGCAGAATCCCACAGTTTCGATACGACGAGTTCGCGTTCAACGCGCTTCGCAACGCCCATGGAGTGTGGCAAACGGGCAACCTCGCGCGGACTGCGGATCTCATCGATGCACTCGAAGAGATCGCAGTCCGCGCGATGCCTGTTGTCGTGTTGTGGGGAGCTGATGATCATGTGATTCCGCGAACGAGTTTTCATGCTGTCTGCGCCGCCTTGGGTGATCCCGAGGTTCGCGAGGTTCCTGGCAATCACAATTGGCTTATCGACGATGCGGAGTTGTTCGGCCAGGTGTTGACGGAATCACAGGCCGGACGAGCTGTCAGTGCACCTGTTCTGTCTCCTTCGTTCGTGTTCTGTTCGACCACGCGGATTGCGCAGTGACCAGGCAGCCGGCGATCAGGGTGATGATCGCGATGACGCGCACGGCGCTGTCCGCGCCGGTGGTGAAGGCACTCAGGACGGCGTCGTGAGCGAGGGGAGTGTCGGCCATCTCGAGTCCGTCTGCGACCGTGCGTGGCGCGGCGCCGTCTCCGTCGCGCATCGAGTCGGGCAATGCGCTGATGAAACGGCTGGTCAAGATGGTGCCGATGACGGCGACGCCCAAGGCGCTGCCGAATTCTCGTGCCGTCGCCTGCAGTCCTGAACCGACGCCTGCCTGTTCGAGGGGCAGCGAGTCCGCGATGTCGTGAGTCAATACGGGGAGCGCGGCTGCCGCGCCGATGCCGATGACGACGAGCCACAACGCGTAGGCGAAATAGGGAGTGTGGGCTGTGCTGGTCGACAGCCCGAACATGCCGACCCCGATGAACGCGAACGCTGCCGCCACGGTGATGGTGGAACCCAGACGAGCCGAGATCAGCGGCACGAAGCGAGCACCGAACAGCAGTGGAATGGTCAGCGGTATCACCGCCAGGCCGGTGGTGAGAACGCTGAATCCCTTGGCGTACTGCAGAAATGATGCGTTGACGTAGAACAGTGCGAACAGACCGAAGAACGCGACGGTCATTCCCAGGCATCCCGCACGCAGCAGAGGAAGGCGGAACAACCGCGGATCCAGCAAGGGTTGCTCGACGCGGAGCTCGACGATGATCCATGCCGCATAAAGCGCCGCCGACGCGACGAATGCTGAGATCACCGTGATACTGCCCCAACCACTTTCGGGTCCTTCGATGACACCGACCAGCAACCCGAACGTCGCCGCCGTCAGCAAGACGGTTCCGACAGGGTCGAGACCGCGGTGATTTCGAGGGGTGCGAGGAGCGAGATAGGCGACTGCGGCAGCACCTGCCAACGCGATGGGTACGACGGCGACGAACAACCAGCGCCAGGACCCGGTCTGCAGTAGCGCGCCACCACCGACATTCCCTGCCACGCCGCCGAATCCGGTCGACGATGCCCAAATGGCAATTGCGCGAGGACGCTTCTGTGGGGGAGTCGCGTGCATGAGGATTGCGAGGCTGTTCGACAGAACACAGGCGGCTCCGACTCCGGTGACGCAGCGGCCGATCAGCATCACCGCCACTGTGGGGGAACTTGCGGACACGGCGGCGCCTGCTGCGAAGAGGATCAACCCGATGGTCAGCACCCCTTTGCGTCCGAAGCGATCACCGAGTGCCCCGCAGGGGATCACCAGACAGGCGAAGACCGTGACGTAGGAATCGACGATCCATAGAAGCTGCGTCGAGGAAGGATGCAGAGACCCGGACGTCAGGAGCGGAACTGCCAGGTTGATGGCAGCGACGAACGCAATAACGAGGACGGTGACCGCGCACAACGTTGCGAGCACCAATCCTTGTCGCGCGTCCGAGTTCGCCCGACTCTCCGTCGGTATCGAAGTATTTGTGGACAAGACGCACCTCTTTGCGGAAATTTGTTCTATTGCGGGAGTTGTTGATCGACAGCCAATTCGGCTACTGAAACGACAGTAGGGATCTCGGTAACGTGCGTCTACTGCAAAGATTGCAGTAGATAGTTGCGTATGGTGCAACTATGGCGATGGATATGGACCTCAATCTTTTGAGAGTGTTCGACGCTCTGGTGGCGGAGGGCAGTGTCACCGGCGCGGCCGAGCGATTGAACTTGTCGATACCGGCAACCAGTAGGGCTTTGGGGCGTCTCCGGCGTGCGATGGATGACCCGATCTTTGTTCGTGCCGGGCGTGGGTTGGTACCGACGCCCTTTGCGTTGCGTGCAGCACCTCAGGTCCGATCGCTCCTGGAAGGGGCGCAAGGCCTGTTGATCGACCGCAAGAACTTCGAACCAGCAGAGCTCGAGCGGACTTTCGTGATCCGAATCAACGAGGGCACGGCGGCCAGCCTCACCCCGGCTCTGGTCAGGCGTTTCGCGGCGGAAGCGCCGAACGCTGTAATCCGTTGTGTCGGAGAGGGAAACGAGGACGTCGACTCGCTGCGGAACGGTTCGATCGATCTCGATATCGGCGCTGATCCGTTGCCGTCCTCTGATGTGTGCAGTGAGATTCTCTACCGAGAGGGTCATGTGGGCTTGGTATCGAAGTCGTCGCCGTTGGCCCGCACGGCTCAGCCGACACTCGCGCAGTTGTGTGAGCATCCACATGTCTCGACATCCAGACGTGGCCGGACACACGGACCGATCGACGACGCGTTGTCCGCAGTCGGAATGCGCCGGCGGGTGATCGCGGTGGTTGCCTCGCCCGTTGCGGCGGCGCTCATGGCGGCCGACAGCGATCTCGTTGCACTGGTGCCGGAAAGGCTTGCCCGATACTTTGCCGCTCGCCTCGATGTCGCCTGGTTTGCGGTGCCGACCGAACTACCGGCCGTCACCATCCACCAACAGTGGCACGGTCGGCTGGACCACGATCCAGCACACAAATGGCTGCGCGAACAAGTACGTGAGGCAAGCGTCTAGCTGGATTCGGCAGATGTTCTGTACTCTCGCAGTCATGCAACAGCGGAGCACGGGAACGGTGACACGGTCACTGTTGCTGCTTCTGCTGCCGTTCATCGCTCTTCTCGCCGTGCCTCCGCTTGGATCGTCGGGTAGCGCCGCGGTGCTGGGAACTGCGATTGCCGTCTTCGTGGTCGCAGCCCTCGCAACGTCGTCGAAGTACGAACTTCTGCAGCTGTGCGCGGTTTCGGCCACTGGCCCCTCTGATGACGAACGCTGCCTGCGTGGCGCTTTCCGCAGGCAGAGCAGCCCGGACGCGCCCGGCCGTCCACAGCCTCGAGCTCCGGGAATCGGTCTGTAGATCGGCCGTCGGCGGGAGTGAACTCGTCGTAGGTCGGTCAGACGTCTTGCGTCCACGACCATTCCCGCGCTCTCATCTCCTGTGAGCGTGCCTCTCGGTGAGGTTCATTCGTCATGCTCGATTTTGTCTACTACCCCGTGTCCGGAATCCTCTGGTTCTGGCACAAGGTCTTTTCACTGATCTCCGGATCACCCGACAACGGCGTCGTATGGGCGTTGTCGGTCGTATTTCTGGTCTTCACGCTCAAGGCTTTGCTGTTCAAACCCTTCGTCAAGCAGGTCCGCACGCAACTGGTGATGCAGAAGCTGCAACCTCAGATCAAGGCGTTGCAGAAGAAGTATTCGGGTGACCGGCAGAAACTCACTGTCGAGATGGCCAAGCTGCAGAAGGAACACAACTACAGTCCGTTGCTCGGCTGTCTGCCGATGCTCGTTCAGGCACCGGTGTTTATCGGCCTTTATCACGTCCTGCGATCCTTCAATCGGACTGGAGCGGCATCGCACGTCCCGTTTCTGAGTCCGACCGAACCGATGTCGGTGGCGGACAACGCGAATACGGCCAACTACTTCTTCAGTGCCTCGGACGTGCAGTCGTTTCTCGACGCCAAACTGTTCGGCGCGCCGTTGTCCGCCATGATTTCGAGTCCGGCAGCGCAACTGGAAGCGTTCGGCGACGTCAGCCGTATCTCCATCATTCTGGTTGCCGTACCGCTGATGATCTTCGCCGCCGTCGCTACACATTTCACGTCGCGGGCGTCCATCGCGCGCCAAGTGGACACCGGAACCGTCAACCCTCAAACAGCGATCATGAACAAGCTCGCATTGTGGGTGTTTCCGGTGGGTGTGATCGCTTTCGGTGCTTTCGCGCCCGTGGCGATCCTGCTGTATTTCGTGAGTAACAACTGCTGGACGCTGGGACAACAGCATTTGGTCTACGGCCGGATCGCGGCGGAGCAGAAGGAAGCTGAATCGTCGCCCACACCCGGAGTGACTGCGCCCCCGTCGCCCAGGGTGGCTGCAGCACCGCCGCTGCCGGGTGCAAAGCCGATCCGCGCCAAACGCAAGCGATGACCGAAAAGCGACCCCTCCCTACCGGCGGGTAAGGCACGTACGCTGGAATGCATGACCAAATGGACCGCAGAAGACGTAGTCGATCAGACCGGCCGCACATTTGTCGTCACGGGGGCGAACAGCGGACTGGGTGAGGTAGTCGCACGGGCGCTTGGCAAAGCCGGGGCCGACGTCGTCCTCGCCTGTCGTGACACCACGAAGGCCGACGCCGTAGCCGCCGAGATCGGACCCAACGCGGTTGTCCGTAAATTGGACCTCTCGGATCTGTCGTCGGTACGAGCCTTTGCCGACGCAACGGAGAAGGTCGACGTCCTGGTGAACAACGCCGGCGTGATGGCGGTTCCGTTTCGCCGGACTGTCGACGGATTCGAAATGCAGATCGGCACAAACCATCTCGGGCACTTCGCGTTGACCGGATTGCTGAAGGACAAGCTCACCGACCGTGTCGTGACGATGTCCAGTGCCCTGCATCAGCTCGGAACTGTCGATCTGGACGATCTCAATTTCGAGCGTCGGAAGTACAACCGCTGGTTGGCCTACGGGCAGTCCAAGCTTGCCAATTTGTTGTTCACGTACGAACTTCAACGCAGGCTTGCAGCCTCGGGATCTTCGCTCAAAGCGCTTGCTTCGCATCCGGGATACGCGTCGACGAACCTGCAGGGTCACACCGAGTCGATCCAGGACAAGCTGATGGGAATCGGCAATTCGATCTTCGCGCAGTCTGCGGAGATGGGTGCCCTTCCCGAACTGTGGGCGGCAACCGCGCCGGATGCCTTCGGCGGCAGTTACATCGGACCGGACGGTCCGTTCGAGCAGCGAGGTTATCCGAAGGTCGTGGGGTCGAACAAGAAGTCACACGATTCGAAGACAGCCTCGGGCTTGTGGACGCTGTCGGAGAAGTTGACCGGAGTCTCGTTCGGGATCTGATTCAGATATGAAGGTGGCCGCGAACTTCGAGAAGTTCGCGGCCACCTTCATATTCGTTCGAGCCAGATGTTGTTCGGGTTACAGCGTGACAACCATCTTGCCGGTGTTCGCGCCGCGCATCAGGTCGATGAACGCTTGCGGTGCATTCTCCAGGCCTTCGACGATGGTCTCGTCCCACTGAATCTTGTTGTCGGCGAGCCACCCTGCCATGTGGGTGCGGAATTCGCCACCGAGGTGACGGTAGCCGCCCACAAGGAATCCGCGCAGTGTGAGCTGCTTGCCGATCACCAGTGCCAGGTTGTGGGGAGCGGTGGGCTTCTCGGTGGTGTTGTACTGAGCGATGGCTCCGCACAGGGCAATCCGGCCACCCTGGTTCATGGCATCGATGGCGGCTTCGAGATGCTCGCCACCGACGTTGTCGAAGTACACGTCGATGCCGTCAGGGGCGGCAGCGGCGAGCAGTTCGGTGATCGGGCCGTCGTGGTAGTCGAATGCCGCATCGAATCCGAGTTCGAGAAGTCGGGCAACCTTCGCCGGTGAACCGGCGCTGCCGATTACTCGCTTCGCTCCGAGCAACTTGGCGATCTGACCGACGAGCGATCCGACGGCACCGGCTGCGCCGGAGACGAATACGGTATCGCCTTCCTTGAACTCCGCAACCGCGGTGAGGCCGGCATACGCGGTGAGGCCAGTCATGCCGAGGGCACCCAGGTAGGCCGTCGCCGGCGCGATGGACGTGTCGGCCGGAGTCACTGCGGATCCGTCGAGGATGGCGTATTCACGCCATCCGAGGCCGTGGACGACAACGTCGCCCACAGCGCGATCAGCCGACTTGGATTCGACGACCTCGCCGACAGCACCACCGTCGAGCGGCGCACCGACCTGGAACGGCGGAAGGTAGGACTTCACGTCGTTCATTCGGCCGCGCATGTACGGGTCGACGGAGATGGCGATGTTGCGGACCAGGATCTGGCCGTCTTCGAGTTCGGGGAGTTCTACTTCGGCGGTGGCGAAGTTCTCCGAGGTGGGCCAACCGCTCGGGCGTGAAGCGAGACGGATTTCCCGGCTGACAGTGGTGGTGCTCATTCGTCGTCCTTACTTACTTCGAGGGTGACCTCGATGTTGCCGCGAGTTGCATTGGAGTACGGGCACACCTGGTGCGCCTTCTCCGTCAGCTCGACGGCCTGATCATGGGGCAGGTGGGGGAGTGAAACCTCCAGCGTCACAGCGAGTCCGAAGCCTCCTGCATCGTTGGGGCCGATGCCGACCCGTGCACCGACTGCGGAATCAGCCACGTTGGCCTTCTCGGCGCGGGCGACCATCTGCAGAGCGGAGTGGAAGCATGCTGCGTATCCGGCGGCAAAGAGTTGCTCGGGGTTGGTGCCTTCGCCGCTGCCACCCATTTCCTTGGGAATGGCGAGGCCGAGATCGAGGCGTCCGTCCGAAGTGCGAGCGTGACCGTTGCGGCCTTCGCCGGTGGCAAGTGCTTCTGCGGTGTAGACGATATTCATGACTTCTTCTTTCCGTCGGAGTGGGCGTTGGATGCTTGAAGTGACTCACCGAGACGAGTGAGAACGTCTCGGAGTTCGGTGAGTTCGTCGTTACTCAGACCAGTGGCGCCTGCGAGCTTGGCCGGGATGTCCTCGGCCTTGCTGCGCAAGGTGGAACCCGCCTCGGTCAGGTGAATCTCGACGCGACGCTCGTCCGTGGTGAGGCGTCGGCGCTCGATGAATCCCAGACCCTCCAGCCTCTTGAGCAGCGGCGACAGAGTTCCGGTATCGAGATCGAGTGCCTCACAGATCTCACGCACGCCCCGGCCGTCTCGTTCCCAGAGTGTCAACAGGACGAGGTACTGGGGATACGTGATTCCCAGGTCGTCGAGCATTGCCCGGTACGCGGCCGTAGTGGCCCGCGACGCCGAATAGAGGGCGAAGCAGACCTGGCGTTCGAGAGCGAGTGGGTTGGTCACGAGAACAACTGTAGCGCACAGTTAAGTTGTGCACAACAAAGAAGTGTCAAATAGATCCACGGATGCGCAGCCGTCTGGCTACGACGTCGACAGAACCTCGGATACGCACTCGAGGAAGGTAAGCACTGCCTGGGACGCGGTTGCCGGAAATCGGGTGCGCACTGCCAGTCCGTCGTGGGTGCGCGAAAACCAGAACTGAACGTCGTCGGCGCTCGACACGCGACTGAGTTGCTGCGGATTGATCGGCGCAGGTTGTGAGTCGCCGGGCCGTGATTCGCGGGGGCGAGACCCACCGGGCATGGTCCGGTAGTCGGCGTAGGACACCGAGAAGATGTCTCGGCGAGTGGGCGAAACCTCGGGTCCCAAGCTCCTCAACACTTGTCTCGACGACACGGACGACAGTGAAAGTGCCTCGTGGAAAGCGAGATTGACTGCCCGAGCAGTGCTGTGAAGATCATCCATGCTCGTCACGGTGATGGGTGCATTGGCCACCAGCCAGCCGAAGGTGTGGTTGTGCCGCGGTTCCCGACGCGTGTGAACAGGAAATAGAAGGCGTGTGTCTCTCTTGTCGGTCAATTGTGTTGTGGCCAAACCGATCGACGCAAGAATCGCACCGAACGACGAGTGTCGATGATCGGCGCAGTTCTGGTCGAACAGCTCTGCTTCGTCGGCGTCGAGGAGCATTCGGGTGTCTGTGCCCTGGGGCGACATGGTCCCGGCGGGCAGTCCCAGATCTACGGGAAAATGGGGAGTGTCACCCCCACATGATCGAAGGAAAGACCGCCACCCTGCAATGCGGTGGTCGCCGGGCTCTGGATCCGCGGTTGCCGATTCACGGAAGCAGTAGTTGAGGAAACTCCCGGGCTCGGGCAAGAGATCCGACGCGATCGGATTACGGTCCGCCCGCGTGTATTCACGGTACAGAGTGCTGATCTCGGTAATTGCGATGCTCATGGACCAGCCGTCGCAGATGGCATGGTCGAATCCGCAGATCACTGTCGACTGGTCCTCGCGGGTGATGGCCCCGAGAAAGTAGGCGGGAAACGCAAAAGGATTGCACCATCGATCCAAGCGCTCGCCCAAGAGTTCTCGCACCTGTTCCGGCGTTCGCGCATCCGCCACTGTTTCCTCACGGAGGCGCAGATCGGCGACATCGGCGACGTCGACGAACAGCGCCGAGGATTCATCCGCTTCTTCGGCCTGGGAGAACGAGCACGACAGGGCGTCGTGACGGGACGTCCATTCCTCGAAGCTGGTCCGGAGTGCGTCCGTGTCGATCGGGCCGGGAACGTCGAAAGTGGCAGCGAGCCAAGTCGTATCGCCGCGGCTCCCGGCAAGATGCAGCTGCTGATTCGAGGTCGGAGGAACCGGATACGTCGATCCGGTGGAGATTTCGCTCGGCGTCCACTGCAGGATGCGGCCCGGCCGTGCCTCGAATCTGTCGAGAAAGGTGATGTGCATCAGGCGGTCTCCACTTCCTGACGTGCATCCGCCTGACGAACGACACGGTAGTCGCCGGTATCGGCGACCGTTCTCAGGACGTTGCGGAGGTGTCGAAGGTACCGATCCACCGATGTGTGCGCTTGCTCGGTATCGGGAAAACTGACCATCACGTACGTACGGTCTTCCTTCCGGTTGATCCACATCGACAGATCACCCGTCGTTCCTGGCCCACCGAGTGCGCGCGCTTCGAGTTCGTCGTGGTGCTCGGCACCTGGAATCAGGCGCATGTCGATGTACGACACCATCGGCGGGACCGAGGTTCCGCCGATGTCGGATCCGGTCAACTTCGACACCTGGGCGATCACCGAGTGAATGGACACGTCCGCGAGTCCCTTCACGGCTGCGCGAGCAGCGTGGGCATGGGGGAGTGCATCGGTGAAGGTGGTGACACCACTCAGCGTGAACGAGACCGGGACGAGATTGATGAACCAGCCTTGAGAAAACAGGTATCTCGGATCGGAACGAGTACCGACTGCGTTGAGCGCGAAGTAGTTCGCTCTGTCAGCAACTTCGATCTCGGTGAGGGCGAGGGCTGCGAAGATCCCCGTGGAGAATCCGACGCCATTGGACTTGCACAGCGCTGCGAACGCGGCTGACTCGTCGCTGTCGAGAACGTCGATATGTGTGCGGGTCGACCGGGTCTGTTCGCCCTGCGCGACGCCGAGGTCGAGGGGGAACGTCGGGAGTTGTCCGGCGTTGGCGGCGAGAATCGAAATCCATTGCTGCACAGGTTCTGCGGCTAGGTCGAGGTTCTTCGCCGCTGCCCGTTCTTCGCCGCTGTACTCGACGTAGCTGCCGGGAGAGGGAAGTTGAGCGTCGATGCCGGCGCTTTCGGCGATGTACAGCGCACGAAGTTCTTCGACGCCCAGCATCAGCGACAGGCCGTCGGTGTGCGAGTGATCGACGCCGTAGTAGATGGTGAAACCGGCGCCTGTTCCGTGCTCGACGGCGCCACTGGTGAACGAAGGCCATTGCAGTGGGCTGGTATCGCCTGCGAAACTTCGGCTGACATGCTCGCGAACCGCATCGGTCGTGTTCAGGGAACCGACGCTGTGCGGCGCGAGTTCGATCGTCGATTCATCCACCACGTGACGGTCGATGACCCCGCTGCCGCCAGGATCTTCGGATGGTCTCACCTCGAACCAACTGTGAAGTGTGTTGTGCCGCAAGACAAATGTCTGGACAGCCCGACGCAGTGCCTCCCGATCGAGATCACCGGGCAGAGTGAACGTGAATCCGATCCACGGTGACCAGTCGACGCCTTGTGCGCGCTTGTGATCGGCGGTACGAATGTGTCCCTCTTGGAGGAACGAGAGAGGTTGGTCGCTCAGCGGTGCTCGAGATGCTGCCGTCAGGGACTGCTCAGTAGGCCTGAACTCGGTGAGCGTCCCGGCTTTCGGTGCCCAGAGATCGATGGGTGTCATTTCCATGAGAGTTCTCCTCGATCGGTGCAGCGGTATTGATCGGTACAGCGGTATTGATCGGTACAGCGGTATTGATCGGTACAGCGGTGTTGGTCGGAGGTGAGCATGTGTCGGTCGAGAAGGCAAAGTCCTCCATTTCGCGGCGTAGGAGTCCCGCGAACTGATGGATGTGGCGGCTTGTGCGCGCGTTGCCTGGGTGGCGTATGGCCAGATTGAGCCCTTCGGGAGTCCGTGTGAGCCAGATGTAGACGTCGGTTCCCGAATGATCGCGACTACGAAGGCCTCTGGTCTGCCAGCTCGTCCATTGCTCGGCACCAGGAACGTGACGAACGTCCATGTACGAGAGCACGAACGGCAGGTGCTGCGGGGAGTCGATCAGCTCGCACACTTTCGAGTACGGCAGGGCCGCTGCGGGGCGGACGCGTCGCATCTCCGTGCCGGCAACCTTGGCCAGATCGCTCACGGTTGCTGCGGGAGCAATCGGGATCCTCACCGGCACAACACCGATGAACCATCCCAGCGACGCGGCCCATCGAAGCTCCGAACGGGTGTGTTGCGGCACCACGACGCGGAATTCGTCTGCACCGGTGAGATCACCGGTCACCTTGGCCGCGCACGCGAGTATCGCGGCCAGGAATCCTTGGTTGCTGCGCTTGCTCGCTTCTGCCAGGCGTTCGGCTCCCCGGGCGCTCAGAAGCCAGGCGGACAGGCTCTGCTGAGGGCCTCGGCGTCCGGCGACCGGTTCGGGCAGCGCTGGAAAGAGCGGAGCCTCGCCCTGCGCGTAGAACTCGCGCCACGTCTGCACCGCCGGGTGAGAGCAGTCCGCCTGTCCCACGAGATCTCGTTCCCTGGTGCCGAAGTCGATGTAGCTTCCGGTCTCCGGCGGCGAGGGAGGGCTTCCCTCGCTCGACGAACGGTAGATCGTCTGCAGTTCGTGCGCGGTCAACGCCACCGAATATCCGTCCAGCAGAGCATGATCAGCGGCAAAGACCACGGTGAAATGGTTGGGACCTTCAATTGTCGCGAACTGGTACGCAGGCCACACAAGTGGATCGGTCGACCGGTCGAGCAGTTGCTGCAGATGCGTGAAGACGGACATCGAGGACGCAAGATGTCCGACTTCGTTACCCAGAATTCGGACGTCTCCAGGACCCGCGGTGCGTCGGACTATCGCTTCGCCCTCCATGGCGACTCGTGTTCGGAGCACTTCGTGGCGATCGATCCAATGATCGAGAGTGGCCGCCCAGATCCTTCGGTCGAGTCGGTCGTGGATACGAAACGAGGTACCCAGCCACGACGGAGTGCATCCGTCGTTGTGATGGTGCGCCTGCCGTTTCGCCTGCTCGGCATGTTTCAAGTGTGCCTCGTGTATGTAGCTGGCGGGACGCTGGTCGACAGGCCACAGTTCGGGCGGATTCACTGCGGCAGGAGTCCACTCGGTGACGGTCCCAGGAGGTAGGGGATAGTCGGCAAGTTCCGTGAATTCCATTGGGAAACCTGATCTCTCGAGATGGCGAAAGGTGGGGATCGTGAACGGGGCGGATGTTTGTAACCGAGAGTGACAGATGATTAGTCAAGGCAAGTAGAACGCGACCCGAGGCTCCGCGCAACTGCTTCGGTGCGGGATGTGACGAGGAACATTCTGCTCGTTATTTCGGACAATTCGAATACTGGACATCCGGTTTACAGCCCTGGTCACCTGTCAGTTGATCGATCAATCACTCTGGCGTGAAACAAATTTCAACAGACCGTTGTGAACTCCGTCGGACGGCGAAGAATGTGCGCATGCGAATCTCGGAATATGTTTGTGTGTAGCAATTTTCGTATGGGTTTGACTGTATCTCTTTTAATTGCAACAGGGTTCGTGTACAGCCGTCGTGCCCGTTCGGCGCGCGGATTGTTCACCGAGTATTGACATGCTCGGCATCTGCCGGTCGTATGCAGACGGTATTTGTAAGCGATGACTGATCCGATGGAATACGACCTGGTTGTGATCGGCTCCGGCCCGGGTGGTCAGAAGGCTGCCATCGCGGCGGCCAAGCTGGGTAAACGGGTAGCGATGGTCGAGAAGGGCAACATGCTCGGGGGAGTGTGCGTCAACACCGGCACCATTCCGTCGAAGACGTTGCGCGAGGCGGTTCTCTACCTCACCGGGATGAACCAACGCGAACTGTACGGCGCGAGTTACCGCGTCAAGGAGAACATCACTCCGGCCGACCTGCTGGCGCGAACCCAGCATGTCATCACCAAAGAAATCGAAGTCGTGCGATCTCAGCTCCTGCGTAACCGCGTCGAATTGTTGGTAGGGGTCGGCTCGTTCGTCGACGAGCACACCATCCTCGTCGAGGACGCCTCGCGCGGAGACAAGATGACGATCACGGCAAAATTCGTTGTGATCGCGACCGGAACGTTGCCTGCCCGCCCGGCGGGGGTGTCCTTCGACAGTCACCGGGTGCTCGACTCCGACGGAATCCTCGATCTGACCTCCATCCCGACCACCATGGTCGTGGTGGGCGCGGGAGTGATCGGTATCGAGTACGCGTCGATGTTCGCGGCACTCGGCACCAAGGTCACCGTCGTCGAGAAGAGAACGTCGATGCTGGACTTCTGTGACCCCGAGGTCATCGAATCGCTTCGGTTCCATTTACGCGATCTGGCGGTCACTTTCCGATTCGGTGAAGAAGTGACGGCCGTCGACGTCGGAGCGAACGGAACACTTACGACGCTGCGCAGCGGCAAGCAGATTCCCGCCGAGACCGTGATGTACTCGGCGGGACGGCAAGGCCTCACAGCGCCACTCGCGCTGGAGAACGCCGGGCTCGAAGCCGACGAACGTGGCCGTATCTACGTCGACGACAATTTTCGCACCAAGGTCGAACACATCTACGCCGTCGGTGACGTCATCGGCTTCCCGGCGTTGGCGGCGACGTCGATGGATCAAGGTCGACTCGCGGCCTACCACGCCTTCGACGAACCAGGCGCGAAGCTGATGGATCTGCAGCCGATCGGCATCTACTCGATTCCCGAGGTGTCGTACGTAGGCGCCACCGAGGTCGATCTGACCAAGGAATCGGTGCCGTACGAGGTCGGGGTTTCCCGATACCGTGAACTCGCGCGCGGGCAGATCGCAGGCGACACCTACGGGATGCTCAAGATCCTGGTGTCGACGGATGACCTGAAACTGCTCGGCGTTCATATCTTCGGCTCGGGTGCAACGGATCTCGTGCATATCGGCCAAGCGGTGATGGGGTGCGGCGGGACCGTCGAATACCTTGTCGACGCCGTCTTCAACTATCCGACACTGTCCGAGGCGTACAAGGTGGCGGCGCTCGACGTCATGAACAAGATCAGGGCTCTCAAGCAATTCCACTAGGGGTCGGGGTGTCCCCAGGTACCGGTCAGGGTCGGTCGGTGTACTTCTCGGGTAGCACTTGTTCGAATACCTGAGGGTGATGTCAGGCCTGGGAAAATAGGGCAGGGTCTATCTCTATGACCATTGCCCATGAACTTCGTGTGGAATTTCGATGCTGATCGGACTGATTGCCGCGATCGTGGCGTGCGTCGGATACGGCGTGGCGTCGGTGTTGCAGGCGTACGGCGCGCGCAAGTCGGCAGCTGCCGCCGAGCAGCGAGGCGAGGCCGGACACGTGACGGCGACGGGTGGCCCGACCTTGCGTTCGACGTTCGCCGCCGCGCTGACGGCGTCGTTCATCCTGGGCACCGTGCTCGATGCGGTCGGATTCGCCGGTAGTGCCATCTCCGCGCGGCTCATTCCACTGTTCTTGTCGCAGACAGTGGTCAGTGCCAATCTCGTCATCACGGCAGTGCTGGGGACCGTGGTCCTGGGCATCCAGTTGCATCGTCGCGACTGGTTCGCGATCGCCGCGGTGATCGGATCGCTCCTGCTGCTCGGTTTGTCTTCCGGTCACGCGGGCGGCGGGAGTTCCAACGACGTCGTCCACTGGGGTGTCCTGGTGGGCTCGGCGTTGATCTTGTCGATCGGTATCGGTTTGATCCGATGGTTGGGCTCACGCGCAGCAGTTGTCGCCGGGTTGATCTCGGGTGTGTTGTTCGGCTGTCTGGCCATTGCCGTACGCGTGGTCTACGGAATCGATCCGTTCGAAATCGGCACGATGCTCCGCGATCCGGCCGGCTGGGCAATCCTCGTCTCGGGCCTGGGTGGTTTCTATCTGCACACGGTGGCGTTGCAACTGGGATCCGTCAACGGAGCGACAGCGGCACTGGTTGTCGGCGAGACGGTCGTTCCGGGAATCGTCGGCGTCGTGGTGCTCGGCGATGCGTCGCGACCGGGCCTGGAATGGCTTGCCATCGTCGGATTCGTCGGAGCGATCGCGGGCGCCGTCGCCGTAGCCGTCTTCGGCGCGGCGAGCCACGAGGGGAAACCTGCCGAAGAAGTGACCGTCTGATGCGATAGCGAATGCGGTGCTGTTCGATCGGTCGAGCGGTAACGGAAGCCGCGTTCTTGCGGATAGTTCCAGTGCGCGACCGATGCCTCGCATGTCTCGTGCGGACAACGGCACAAAGAACGGAGGAAAGTAATGAGCAGCTTGGATATTCAACGTTGGTCGAACGACTTCACTGCGCTGACCAAAGTCATTTCGGAAGGCATCGAGCAGTTTGTTCTCCGGTTCATTTCCAGCTGAAGTGATCTGAGCTCGCTGCCTGGCAAGGAGTTATTGATCTCCACCGCGGTTCGGAGGCCGAATCGTGATGAAGCAGAGGTCCTTACGGGGTCTGGGAGGCCTGGGCGGGGGCGAGCAGGTAGGAGAACACGTACGTAACTGCGGCGATGACCGCCAGTACGATCAAGGACGTCGGGAACCCTGCGGCATCTCGCACCGGGGCACCTGAAGCGGTGACGGCCGCCATGAACACTCCGATTACCAACAATGTCACCGCCAAGGCCGAGTACGCAGCGAACCGATGCTTCCAGCAGCAGACTGTGCGCGCCGGCCATGTGTGGCTTGTTCTCAGGGCGCAGCGCCCGCCTGCAACAGCGCTCGAGCCAACAATCAGCCCGACCAGCGCTCCGATGAAAGCGGGTATGAACAGTCCTACCCAGGACCAGGCTCCATCGCCGACTATCGGGATCATCAAGGCAACACCTGTGACCGCGCCTGTGAGCGCAGCCAGACTCAGTTCCTTGTCGACCCAGCTCATGGAACAACTAGAACACAGGCGCGATCCCGAGGCTGTGGAGTATTTCGGATTCAGGGGCTGAAGAACTCGAGTCGACGGTGCAGCCGTGCGATCGACGGGTCCCCGATCGTGCGCCTGCCATCGGTACGAGCTTGGCTCGGAGTCATCCCGTAGAAGTCTTTGAACGCGCGCGCCAATTGGGATTTCGAGGTGAAGCCACATCGCAGGGCCAACGCGTCGGTCGTTTCGTTCGACATCTCGGCTCTGGTCAACTCGCGGTAGACGAGTTCGAGGCGCTTGCGCCGTATGACAAGAGCAATTCCGCCGTCGGATGCGAATGCGCGGTAGAGCTGTGCTCGGGAGACCGACAATGCTGCGCACATGCTCGTCGGGCCGAGCCAGGTCTCCGAGAGATGCTCGGCGATGTAGGCGTACGCACGATCGCGGAGAGAGTGATCGGGCCGCGGCGACAGATCAGGTTCGGCGATACCCAAACTGACACGCAGGAGGGAAGCGACGACGTCCTCGTAGCCGGCCGCAGCATCGGGATCGAGATGCGGTAGCGCGAGTACGACCGATTGCATGCACTGAGCGAGCACGACGGCAGGAACTCCGCGCAGTACCGTCCCGTGTAGAGATCGACCCTTCGACTCCGCTTCGACGAGGGAGCGCGGCGCCAGGAATGTGATGGTGCGTCCGGTCGCCTCGGTTTCGACGTCAGCAGTCCAGGTTCGCCCGAGGTCGAAGAACGCGATGTCCCCAGGGCGGGCGACAAAATCCACTCCGTCGGCGTCACCACTGACCTGTCCGCCGAGAACGACCTGGATCATGTACTGATCGTCGAGTCCGCTCTCGGCGATCACAACTTTGCTGCGGTTGTACTTCTGCGCGTTGAAGGTCGTTTCACCGATCAGCGAGGTCCCGATAGGCAGGGCGGAGATCGAGCCTTGGAGGGGCGCGTCGGCGGCTATCGGCTCGGTGACGAAGAACGGACGCGTGACGACACGCCAGAACTCGTTGGCGTCCGCAGGGTCCACCGATCGAGTCGACACGCGAATGCGGGCGGAATTCATCGGCACGCGGGCATGATATGTCAGATCCCGCAGGTCGCAGTCACTCTCCCGCAAATAAACGTCAATAGTGACCGGGCCCACATAATGAGACAAATCGGACGTATTTGTGAGACGGCCAGTGCTCGCGTGTCGCGGTGATTCTGTCTATGTTGTTCGTTATGGGTGGACAGGTTGGGAGTTCGATGCTCGAACGAAATCTCGAGTTCGGCGGGGATCGACTGCTCGTTTGTCGGCCATCATGACATCCACTTCGAATCGGTCGCAGCTATCTCGAGCAAAGCGAAATCCTCGAGGAAGGGGCACGCTGCAAAGACGGCTCGCCGGGCGTGGAGCCACGGCGATTCGTCCTCGTCTGCTCGGGTTGATGGAACGCTCGGCGGGATTGACGGTCATCGATTCGCCGCGTGGGTTCGGGAAGACGGACCTCGCCGCGTTGTGGCTCACGACTCTCGGGCACATGCCCATCAGACCAGTTGTCTGGGTGCCGGCGCCATCGAATCGGATGACCTCCCTCGAGTACTGGAACACTGCGCTCGCAGTGATTCAAGATTCTCTGGAATCACTCGAGGCCCCGCCACGAATGCGCGAGGATCCGGTGGGGGCAATCGAATCACTTCTCGACTCGTCGCCCACTCCATTCGTGTTGGTGTTCAACCGCATCGACCTGGTTGAGGGTGACGAGGTGGGACGCCGAATCGTGGATCTGATCGTGCGGCTTCCCGGATTGAAAGTAATCGTCACGCTGCAGGATCGGTCTGCGACGGACTTACTCGAGGACGTCCGCGTGGACGAGTACCTGTGCGCGAACGACCTCAGGTACACGCTCGACGAGTCCACAGTTCTGTTCGCGGAGGCAGGGATCCACCTTCCCTCGGGCATCGTCCATTCGATCTGCGAGCGTGTTGCCGGCGTTCCTGTGCTGATGAAGGTTGCTCTGAGTGCGGTTGCGGGGCTGAGTGAACCGAGTCGTGGGCGCGAACGCGTTCAGCAGCGAGTGGACCAGGCGATCCACGCGTACGTCAGTCGGACCGCTCCTCGATCGGGCAAGTCGCTCGAGTTGTTCGACTTCGCGACTACGATCGCCGCCGCCCGCACCGTCACACCAGAGATCGCTCGTGTCTTGTCCGACGATCTTGACGTGGAGGGCAAACTGGACTTGCTCGAGTCTTTCGGTCTGATCTTTCGGGACGGTCCCGAGGGAGAAGCATCCTGGTACTTTGCGCCGTCAGTTCGACTGGCATTCATGCAGATACGGACCGAACAAGGGGATGGATTCGACGATCCCTTCCAGGTTCTCGTCGATCACGCTCTCGGGACTTCGGATATAGCCGGTGCCGTTCACTACGCCTTGGACGGACGCCATTGGACCAGGGTGCTCGACATACTCGAGCGTCACTGGGCCGATCTTCTGGTCGATCACACCGGATTGGTCCGGACTGCGTTGCAATCCATACCCGGCGACGTACTCAGTTCGAACTCTTCGATTCTGGTGGGCCGTGACCTGCTCGAATCACGCCTACGGCCGCAGTTGGTCAACGGCGATTCGTTGCCGACGGAACCGGCGGAATTGCGTGCGATAGGTGGTAGTTCGCATGCGCACAGCTTGTTGAACGTCGGGACGGTCCAATCGGTTGTGCTGAGAACATCCGGTAAGTACCAACGCTCTACCGAGATCACGCGCAAGTTGGCTCACGTCGTGTACGGACTCGGTGACGAGTCGTTGGGCGCGTTGGGGTCTCAACTGCCCGCCCTGCGCCTGATCTGGGGTGTTTCGCATCAACTGACCGGTGACCTCGGTGATGCCGCGGTGGAATTGCGACTCGCCTATCAGGGTGCGATGGAACACGGTCCGGAGTTCGTCCTGCGGCACGCCGCTGGCAATGCCGCGCTCAACTCCGCGCTGATCGGGGACGTCGCGCACGCGACAGACTGGCTTCACCTCGAAAGCACACACCCGGACGTTTCGGGATGGTTGGGACCGCCCTCGCACATGGGGGGAGCGATCGCGCGGGCACTGGTGGCGTGCGATCGCGTGGACCTGAATGCCGGCGCTGCCGCGATGGACGCGCTCGCCGAGATCACACCGCCGGGCGACCTGTGGGCGTTCGCGGCCTACACTTACTCCAGATTCGCACTGCTGCAATCGGATCCGTTCTCAGGGCTGATTTCGCTCCAGCGTGCAGTGGCAACGCACGGGCACGTGAATCCGTGTGAACGATCACTCGGTGACGCACTTCTCGCCGCGGCGCGTATCGATCTTCTGTTGGCGTCCGGGGAGGGTACCAAGGCGCTGGAGGAATCAGTCGCTGCGCCGCATACGTTTGCTGTTGTCACGGTTTCTGTCGCTCGTGCGCATCTCCTGACGGGGGCTCCGTCACAGGCATTGGAATTGTGTCGCGAAATCGACTGGAGCGAGCAGTATCTCACGAGGTTTCGGCTCGAGTCCCTGCTGATCGAATGCGCTGCGCTGTGCGAACTGGGGAGAATCCCCGCTGCCGCCAGTCCGTGGGAGGAGGCTCGCGGACTGCTCGAAACCTCAGGTGTCCTGTCGGCGCTGGCGACCATACCGCGTGATCTGATCAGGCAACTGGAAGAGCGGGCCGAGGGCCCGAGCAGTGCCGTCGCAACCTTTCTCGAATCCGAAGTGCCGCAGATGTATCCGGCGGCTATCGTTCAAGTCCAATTGACGAAGCGGGAGATGGACGTTCTCGTGGAACTGGGTCTCGGCATTCCGATCGGCGAGATAGCGCGAAAGTTGTTCGTATCCAACAACACATTGAAGAGTCACCTGCGAGCCCTGTATCGCAAACTCGGTGCGCATTCCCGCGAAGAGGCCGTCGCGGCAGCGCACCGACACAACCTCCTCGGCAGTGGGCAGGACTGATCGACGTCAGTGCAAATTGCGCTCGGAGTAGATCTTCATCGCGTCACGGACCAGCGAAGCGGTGCCTTCTCCGTACTTGTCGTAGTTTGCAGTGAAGCGGGGATCGTCGACGTACATCTGGCCGAGTCCGGTGAAGGCGTCGGCGCTGGGAGTCCTTCCCTGCCAACCGATTTTTATCCACTCGAACTGTCTCTGGGTAATCGTCTGGACGTCGTCGCTTTCCGCGGGTAGGCCCGCTGTCAGTGCTTTTCCGAATGCCGCTGCGATGTCAGCTTGAGCTTGCAGATGTGCTTTCCGGTCCTGCTCGGACATCGACCGCCACCAGTTGTCGCCGCTGGTATAGGCGTCCTTGCCCCAACGCTCGATGACCTCGTCCTTGTATCGGGTGTGGTCGAACCCGTCGAAGACATCTTCCGGCATGAGTGATTCACCTTTCTTCGTCTTGTTCAACGTCCTGTTGACCGATTCGATCTGTCTCGAGATCCGCGTGCGCTCTTGCTCGAGGAGTTCGAGGTGCGTACGCAGCGCGGCGGCCGTGTCGCGTTCACCGGTGAGGACTTCGGCGATGGCCGGCAATCCGAGTCCGAGTTCCCGAAGCAGCAGGATGCGTTGCAGTCGCACCAGGGCGTCTTCGTCGTAGAAGCGGTAGCCGTTGGCGCCGATGCGGCTTGGTTCCAGGAGTCCGAGATCGCCGTAATGGCGCAGCGTTCTGCTGGTGGTACCGGCGGATTTGGCGAGTTCTTGGATGGACCATTCGCTCACGTGGAGTTCCTACTCTCGGATCGGTTGTGCTCATTCAGCATGCAAGTTGACGTTGCGTCAATGTCAAGAAAGTTCTCGGTGTGCATTGTCGGGAACGTTTTATGTCCGTTTCGCCGTATCGCCACGAACGGGTCTCCAACTGATTGATTCGATGACCTAGGTCACGTGATTTGGCTCACAAATTGCCAATTTGAATAGTTGAACAAGCCTCTGTTGACGCTTTCACATACCTCGACCACGATCATCTGAACAGATCGAGTTACGCGGTTGTTGAAAATGCACGGTAGTTGAAATGCACTGCAGACGGAACGGTGGTCCACGATGACTGAACTGGTGTCGGGCGTAGCCCAGGCCAAGCCCTATGACCTCGATGATCGGTACCGGTCGGGATCGGGACCGGTGTTGCTGACCGGTGTTCAGGCAATCGCACGCGGTTTCGTCGAGCAGCACGTTCGCGACATCCGGGCGGGTAAGCGTATTGCCACTTTTGTCTCCGGTTACCAGGGCAGCCCCCTCGGCGGCGTCGACAAGATGCTCCACGGCATGCCCAAGGTTCTCGCGGAACACGACATCACCTTCATCCCCGGCTTCAACGAGGAGCTCGCTGCCACCGCGGTATGGGGAAGCCAGACGGATCTCCCGGCCGGAACCGCGACCCACGACGGCGTGACCGGCGTCTGGTACGGCAAGGGCCCCGGCGTCGACCGCGCTACCGACACCATTCGCCACGCCAACATGTACGGCGTGAACCCCAAGGGCGGCGTCGTCCTGCTGGTGGGCGACGACCCGGCGTCGAAGTCCTCCACGGTTCCGGCCGTCAGCGAGCGCTCGCTTGCCGCGATGGGTGTGCCGGTTCTCTTTCCGCGCAATGCCGAAGAGATCATCACGATGGGTATGCACGCCGTTGCACTCTCGCGGGTGTCCGGTTGCGTCGTAGCGCTGAAGATCGTCGCCGACGTCGCCGACGGTGCCTGGACGATCGACGGCAGCATCGCGGACTTCGACATCGTGGTTCCGGAAGTGCAGTTCGAGGGCAAGCCCTTCGTCTACAAGCAGCGTCAGATGGCTGCGCCGCCGGACAGTGTCATCGCCGAGGCCGATCTGTACGGCCCGCGATGGGATCTTGTTCACGCGTACGGAACTGCCAACAACCTCGATGTGATCGAGGTCAACCCCTCCGGTGCGAAGATCGGTATCGCCGCCACCGGTACAACTTTCGACTCCGTCCGCCAAGCTCTGGCAGACCTCGGCGTCGATGATGCGGCGCTGCACCGCGCCGGGATCCGTCTCCTTCGCATCGGAATGTGCTACCCCGTCGTTGGCGAGAAGATCAAGGAGTTCGCCGAAGGTCTCGAGCAGATCGTCGTGGTCGAGGACAAGACCGCGTTCATCGAAGCTCAGATCCGGGAAGTCCTGTACGGCACCGACGATGCTCCTCGCATCATCGGCAAGCGTGACGGCCAGGGCCGTCTGCTCATGCCTGCCAGTGGTGAACTGACCGCAGGCCGGCTGCTCGCCCCGCTGCGGCGCGTACTGAAGCCGCACGTCGAGCTCAAGCGCACCCTCCCGGCACCGCTGTCGCTGAGCGTGCTCTCCGCCAAGCGAACCGCGTACTTCTGCAGTGGGTGCCCCCACAACCGTTCCACCGCTATCCCCGAGGGCTCCATCGGCGGCGGCGGAATCGGTTGCCACACACTCGTCACCATGTCCGGCCGTGAGGACAGCGCTGTCACCGGCCTGACGCAGATGGGCGGCGAGGGCAGCCAGTGGATCGGGCAGGCACCGTTCACCGACGTGCCTCACCTGTTCCAGAACATCGGCGACGGCACCTTCTTCCACTCCGGTCAGTTGGCTGTCCAGGCATGCATCGCCGCAGGCGTGAACATCACCTACAAGTTGCTCTACAACGAAGTAGTGGCGATGACCGGTGCACAGGACGCAGAAGGTGCCCTCTCCGTTGCTCAACTCAGCCACAAGCTGACCACCGAGGGCGTCAAGCAGATCATCATCTGCGCCGACGAGCCTTCGCGCCACAACAAGCGCGCCCTGGCCAAGGGCACCAAGCTCTGGCACCGCGATCGCCTCGACGAGGCTCAGAAGGAGCTTCGCGAGATCAAGGGCGTCACCGTACTGATCTACGACCAGCACTGTGCGGCCGACGCTCGTCGCCAGCGCAAGCGTGGCACGCTGCCCACTCGCAACACTCGCGTCGTCATCAACGAGGCAGTGTGCGAGGGCTGCGGTGACTGCGGTGTGAAGTCGAACTGCCTCTCGGTCCAGCCCGTGGACACCGAGTACGGTCGCAAGACGAAGATCGACCAGACGTCCTGCAACACGGACTACACCTGCATGGACGGCGATTGCCCTTCGTTCGTGACCGTCGAACTGGTGCCCGGCAAGAAGGCTCCCAAGGCCGCACGTCCCGTCCCGCCCGTCGTCGCAGATCCCGATTTCGGACCGCTCACCAGCACGCAGAACGTGTTCCTCGCGGGCATCGGCGGCACCGGTATCGTGACCGTCAACCAGGTGCTCGCAACGGCGGCACTGCGCGCCGGCCTCGAGGTGGAGAGCCTTGACCAGATCGGCCTGAGCCAGAAGGCCGGACCGGTTGTCTCGCACCTGCGTTTCAGCTCCAGCGCGCTCGAGCCGTCCAACCGCCTCACCCCGGGCAGCGCGGATTGCATCGTCGCCTTCGACCTGCTGACCGCGACGGACAACAAGAACCTCGACTACGGCAACGCCGAGAAGACGGTCTCCATCGCATCGACGTCGCAGACGCCGACCGGAGACATGGTCTACGACAAGGCTGTTCGCTACCCCGAGGAGACGTCACTCCTCGCCCGTCTCGACAAGGTGTCGCGCACCCTGCGCTCGTTCGACGCACTCGCCGCGGCACAGGAGTTGTTCGGTAACACCGCAGCCGCCAACTTCCTGCTGATCGGTGCTGCCTACCAGAGCGGTGGACTTCGTCTGCCGGCCGAGGCCATCGAAGAAGCGATCGGCATCAACGGCGTTGCCGTGGAAGCGAACATCGCGGCATTCCGTTGGGGCCGTGCAGCAATTGCCGACACTGCAGCGTTCTCGGCCGTCACCACGCCGGCCAAGTCCGTCCGCGAACCCGTCGTCGCACCGGCTCACATGTTCGCCGGAACCACCTTCACCGGTGAAACCCTGCGACTGGTCGAACTGCGTGCGGCACAGCTCATCGAGTTCCAGTCCGTCAAGATCGCCCAGCGCTACATCGATCAGGTTCAGGCAGTCTGGACTGCTGAACGTGCCGCAACCGAGCGGACCGATTTCAGTGAAGCGGTCGCCCGCGGCCTGTTCAAGTTCACCGCGTACAAGGACGAGTACGAAGTTGCTCGCATGCTGGTCGATCCTGCCTTCATCGAAGACGTCAAGTCGCAGGTGCCGGCCGGGGAGAACCTGACCTACAAGCTCCACCCCCCGATCCTCCGAGTGATGGGCCGCAAGAAGAAGATCGGCCTCGGGCCCAAGTCGCATGTTGCACTGAAGGTTCTGGCCAAGGGCAAGAAGCTGCGCGGTACCAAGCTCGATCCCTTCGGCTACATGCACGTCCGCAAGGTCGAGCGTGAACTGCTCGCCGAGTACGAGGCCATGATCGCTGATCTCTCTCGTACGCTCGCAACCGACGGATACGATCGCGCCGTCGAGATCGCGGCACTGCCGGACGTGGTTCGCGGCTACGAGGACATCAAGCTCGGCAACATCGAGCTGTACAAGACTCGCCTGCGCGAACTCGGTGTAGGTGAGTAGGAGCGTCGGCGAGTAGATCGAAGAAGACTGTGCCCCAGCGACCGTTGTCGCTGGGGCACAGTTGTATTCAGAGCTGTATCGGACGGAAACGGGTTCAGGAGGGCGGGAACTGGCCGTCGGCGACCACAGCGCTGCCGTTCCACGTGAAATTCACGATATTCGGTCCGCCTTGAGGGCAGCAGAATGCGTCGTCGTCGAGCAACCATCGGTATTGGACGGACACCGAATTCTTGTTGCTGTCGATGACGTGTGTGTACGAGTACGGCTTGCTGGTAGCCGTGCCCAGGTAAGTCCCGTCGTGGAAGAACAGGACGTGTGACTGATACGTCGCATCGCCCACGCCGTCACCGTCGACCGAAACCCAGAGCAGGTCAGGACAATTACCGATCTGCTCCTCGCTCGCGGATCTCGGTATCCAGCTGCCGCCGTTGACGTCGGTTCCCAAGGTACTGATTGCGTCCGTGACAACCGGGGAGTCGACGTCGAGACAGGGACCTGAAGCCGGGACTGCAGGCGTCGTCGCCGGCACGGATTCGCTTGCTGGGGTGCCCGATTGCGGCGGGGGAGAACTCGTTACCGTCGTCCCGGATTCGTTTGCCGTCGAGGTCGCCGACGCCGTTGAGCTTGACGCTGCTGAACTCGCCGCCGCCTCGGGTGTTCCTTCGGTCGACCCGCAACCGGCGACCATCAGGGCAGTGGCCGTCACCAGTGCCGAGACAGCGACGGCGGCCGAAATCGGAGCTTTCCTGCGCATGCGTCCTCCAGAGAGTGTGGGTTCACGTGTTCAAGTCCCTCCCTCGTTCTGTCGCCGGGCCGCATGCGTGCGTTATCGAACAACTGATAACGATCAGCTATCGGGCTTCGGTGTTGACGGCTTCGGCGTTTGTGGCGCGAGCGGAGTCGTATCGCACGGATCCGGCAACCACGGTCATCGCGATTTCCGTGGTCAGGAGAGAATCGACCCCTTCGGTGAACGGATCTTGTTTCAGTACGACAAAATCGGCTGCTTTTCCCCGAACCAGTTGGCCGGTCACATCTTCCCACCGGCACGAGTAGGCAGCGTCGCGGGTTGCGTGAGCCAGCGCGTCCGCGAGGGGGAGTGCGTACCCCGGCAGGTTGGGTGCCAGTGACGGATCGATTGCGGATCGACGGGTGGTGGCGATGAACATGTTCGGCAGCGGCGGGTGGGGCGCCGTCGGAGCGTCCGAACCCAACGCCAGAACCGCTCCGGCCTCGGTGAATTCGGGCCAGGGGTACGCGCGATTCACCCGGTAGTCGCCGAGCATCGCCTGCCAGTTCTCTTGGATAGCAGGGTCAGCGTGAACCGGTTGCATCGAGGCGATGATTCCCAGGCGGGCAAGCCTTTCGACGTTGTCCCGGGTGATGGACTCCAAGTGTTCCATTCGGTGCCTGCGGGGAATGTCTCCGTTGGCGGCGATCGCGTACTCGAGTGCCGTCAATCCGATCTCCGACGCCTCGTCGCCGATCGCGTGCATCGCGATCTGCAGGCCTGCGGCGTCAGCGGCTGTCACGACGGGGATCAAGGACTCGAGATCCCAGATGGGCTCGGCGTTGGTGCCGTCAGAGTACGGCTCTTTCATTGCGGCAGTGCAGCTGTCGATCACACCGTCGATGATGATCTTGATTCCGGCGATACGGAGCCACGGACCTTGGACGCGCTCGTGGAGTTCGATCACGTCGTGAACTTGTCGGACGTTGTCAGCCTCGTTGTCCTCGCGGGTCATCAGCCAGTGAGCCGCGACGCGCAGCGGCAATGTGCCGTCTCCTGCATCCAATGCTCTTTCCAGCGAAGCTAATTCGTCCGCGCCGAGAGCCATGTCGACCGCGCCGGTCACGCCGTCCTCGAGATAGTGGCGGAACGCGAGCGCGAGGGCGGCGTCCCGGTCCTCGTCGGATGCGAGTTCCGCCAGTTTCGGCCAGACGTAGAGCATCATGGCGGTCTCGTACAGCATTCCGGTGGCTTCTCCGGTGTCCGGATCCCGGCCGATACGACCGCCGATCGGATCGGGCGTGTCCGCGTCGATGCCGAGTTCTCGCAGTGCTGCAGTGTTCACCCAGACCGAATGTACGTCGTTGGCGTCGAGGTACACCGGGCGATCGGGCACGACGGCGTCGATCATCTCTCGCGTCGGGTGCCCTCCATCCAGCGCGGAGAACAACCAACTGCGACCCAGCAGGCGTGGTGCGTCCGGGTTCGATTCCGCGAATTGCTTGATGCTGGACTGAATGTCGGCGAGATCGGTGGCATCACGCAGATCCAACTTCTGCAGCGCGAATCCCATCATGACCAAATGTGTATGGGCGTCGACGAAACCGGGTAGCACGACGGCGCCTTGGAGATCGATCACCTCGGCGTCGGGAGCCAGGATATCGGCATAGACGGTTTCGCCCACGAATCTGAGCTTGTGGTTCTCGACGACTATCGATTCGGCCCATCCGTCGTCGGCAGCCGTGAAGATCTTTCCGTTGCGGTAGTGAGTGATGCTGTCATTCATGACTTCTACGTGATCCTTACGCGATGACGGTAGTAGTGATGGCGGCGCTGTGGTGACGATACGCACCCTCGGTACGTGCGGAGAGTCGGGAAACCAAGGCGAACGGGACTAATAGAACGAAGCTGATCCCGGAGATGATGACTCCGAAGGTCGGATACCCGAGGCTGGCCGTCACCGAAGTGCCGAACAGCGGCGCGAACGCGGAGCCGATGAGGTAGGTGCCCAGTAGTGGGGCCGACCATCGGCCGGCGGCGTCGAGCGCGGCCGAGATGGCAACCAAGACGATGAACGTGGCCGCGTAGACAGTGTTCCAGGCGATGACCAGTACCAGGTAGATCGTGGGATCGGTGGTGAGGCTGGCAGACAGCTTCAGGATTGCCCCGAGTATCAGTAGCACGGAGATCGATACTGTCCGACTGACCCGAGAACCCAACGCGGTCAAAGTAACAGCCGCGAGCACGCCACCCGCCGTTGATGCGCTCAGCGCGAGACTCATTTGTTGATCCGAGAGTCCGGCGTGCTCGGAACCCATGATGCCGAGTACTGCCCACAGTGAGTCTTCGCTGATCGCCCAGACTGCAAGCATCGCGAGAAATGCGGTTCCGGCAAAAGTGAGTCGTTTCGCGCTTACCCCGGCGGGGAGAGTGGTGGTCGTCTTGGCGGACTTCGCCGTCTCCGGCGACTCTTTCACCGGGGATGACGGCAACCAGGTGACCGTTGCTGCGGTAGCCAGTGCCAGGACTGCGACGATGCCGAATGCGTTGGTCATGTGTGTGCCGAGGATGGGTATGAGAGCGAGGACGGCTGTGACGACGACACGGTTCACGAGGCCGCTGATGCTTGACGCCCGGTCCGGGTTCGTGAGCGCGGCCAGTGCCGCTCCACCAACGGATGCAGATCCACCAGCGCCGATGCCGCCGACGATGATCGCGGTACACGCGATCATCGTGGACGGTGCGATGGCCGCAACGCCGAATGCGGCTGCCATTGCCATCAGGCTGACGCGGCCGAGGAGATGACGATGCCGACCCGATGCGATACGAGTGGTGGCGAGGCAGGTGAACGCGCAGACCAGCAGCGATGCGGTCAGGACGGCACCGGCGGCGGATTCGGTGACACCGAGGTCCTCGACCATTGCCACGATCATCAGGGGGATGAGGTTCGCGGTGATGAATCCCATGACACCGATGCTGAAGACGGCAATACCGCGGTTGGCGGTGAGTGGAACCCGGTCGGACTGCGTAATCGCAGAAGCGTTGATTGGCACTAGGGCAACCCCATGTCCTGAAGGGGGTGGCGGAACCGACCCCTGATGGCGTGATGCGAGTCACTTAATGAATGTGATTCGTTAAGTATGGGGATGGGCCCTGCCTCGGTCAAGGGGTATAACGAATTTGATTCGTTAATTGTATGTTTCGGGATACCGCCTCCCGCAAAGTGGCGTCGCCGGTCTGTTTCTTGTTGTGAGGCTTATGCTTCCGCAATGGCTGAGATTGCGGAACGCACCCGCTACTTCGAGCGCTACGTCACTTTCGTCGACGCGATTGTCGCCATTGCGATCACGCTGCTCGTCCTGCCGCTGGTCGAACTCACCAGTGACCACCACGGCACCACGTCGGAACTCCTGCGCGATCACGCTGCGCAGTTCTATTCGTTCGCCCTGAGCTTTCTGGTGATCTTCCGTCTCTGGTGGTCGCAGCATCGGCTGCTTCGTTTCGTGGTCGACGGAGACAAGGTGGTTGTGCGCGGGCTGGGGTTGTGGGTGATGACCATCGTGTTCTTGCCGTTCCCGACTGCGCTCGTTGCAGCGCCGTCGCAGGATCTCGGAACCAGGGCTCTCTACATCGGGACAATGGCAGCCAGTGCTGCGTGCCTGGCGGTGGTCGCGTGGGGTCTGGTTCGCAACCCTTCGTTGAGCGAAGAGAATGCGAAGCCGCATTTCACCGCTGAAATCGTCACTTTCCTGATCATGGTGGTGGCGCTGCTCGTCAGTGTGCTCGTTCCGGTGACGTCGTACTTCCCGCTGTTTCTTCTCCTGCTGTCGACGCCGATCGAGAAGCTGTGGAACCGAGTGGCGGCGAAATGGAGTCGCGGTGAAGGTGAGATGAGCTAGTCGGCGCGAGCGGTCATCGCGGATTTCTTGGCTTTGTTTCCGCAGATGTTCATGGAGCACCAGCGTCGGTTGTTGCCGCGGCTGGTGTCGACGTAGAGGCCGGTGCACCCGTCGCCCTGGCAGGCTTTGACGCGGTCGTGGTCGGGTCCACCGAGCACCGCGATCGCGTCGGCAGCCACTATCGACAAAGCGTCGCGGATCGGATTGTCTCCGGCTGATTTCCAGAGGGCCCGGCCACTCTCGAGGACGAGGTGGGCATCACCGAGTTCGGATGCGGTGTTGACGATCCCGACATCGGCGCGTGAGGCGCGGCGGTCCTCGCATACGGCGGTTCCGATGCGATGAATGGCCTCACGTAAATCCTGCGCGCCGCGGAGGTCGTCGTCTGTCGCGGTTGCTGGGGTGTCCATCAGATCGTTGGCGCGTAACCATAATTCGAGTCGCTGCGGGCTCGTGAGTCGTTCGAACCTCGAGCCGTTCCGATTGGTGAGGGTGGCGGTGAAGCGGAAGGCGAGCGTGTCGTTGTCGAGTCGAAACACGTCCCGAGCGGATTGATCAGCTCCTGCTTCGTTCACTTTCATCCTCCTTTGTAGCGAACCATCTCAACCGGTTCGACAGCAACTGTACCTGTGTGAGAGTGTTGAACCGTCTTAGATGGTTCAACATTTTCGAGAGGGAAATCCATGACTTCTGTTTCCGTGGTCGGTTTGGGTGCGATGGGTCGTCCCATCGCTCGAAATCTGATGGGTGCAGGCTTCGACGTGACGGTGTGGAATCGCAGCCCTGAAGCGGTAGCCGAATTGGTCGCGGAAGGGGCGACCGGCGCGAAAACCGTTGCCGAGGCATTCCAGTCCGGTGTTGTGCTGTCGATGTTGGCGGATGATTCGGCCGTGTCTGCGGCCATTCTGGATCCCGCCGTACTCGCATCCGTTCCGACTGGAACCGTGCACGTCAACATGGCCACCGTCAGCGTCGGCCTTGCCAAGCGCGCCGCAGCACTGCACGCCGAGTACGGCATCGGGTACATCGCGGCGCCGGTATTCGGACGCGTTTCTGTTGCTCAGGCTGGCCAGTTGAACATCATCGCCGGCGGCGACAGTTCCCTCCTCGAGCGAGTGCAACCCTTCCTCGACGTCATCGGGGCTCGTACGTGGCCACAAGGTGAGCGTCCGGAGCAGGCCAACATCGTCAAGATCATCGGTAACTACCTCATCCTCGCCGCGATTCAATCCTTGGGTGAGGCAATCACATTGGGGGAGAGGTCAGGTGTGGACGGAAGCCAACTCGTAGAACTGCTGACCTCGACGATCTTCCCGGGGCCGGTCTACTCGAGCTACGGGAACCTCGTCGCGACGCGTCAGTACGAGCCTGCAGGATTCACCACCGCTCTGGGCCTCAAGGATTTGAGGCTTGCGCTCGACGCCGCCGACAGCGTCGATCTGGATTTGCCGTTCGGCGGCGTACTTCGAGGCGTGCTCGCTCAGGCTCTGGCGAACGGTCAGGGCGAGATGGACTGGGCGTCGATTGCAGAACTGGTCCGTTCCGGCCAGGCGGGTGAAGGCAGTCCCGAAACACCGACGAGGTGAGCGCGAACTCGGACGGGACTGCGACTTCGGCACTGGCGGAGACCGATTCCGTCCGGACGCTACCGCTGGCCGGGTTGTCGGCACTCGCACTGGCAGGTTTCATAGCAATCACAACCGAAACCATGCCGGCCGGACTACTGGTGCAGATCGGGTCAGGACTGTCCGTATCTGTCTCCGGCGCCGGGCAATTGGTCACTGCATACGCGTTGGGCTCCGTCGTCGGGGCGGTACCACTGATCGCATTGACCCGAGGACTGCGACGGCGTGCTGTCCTGGTGTCGGCGACTGTTGGATTCGGTGTCTTCAATCTGGTGACAGCGCTGTCGTCGAATCTTGTTCTCACCTTGGGTGTTCGGTTTCTGGCGGGCATGGCAGCAGGTGTGGTGTGGGGGTTGCTTGCTGGGTACGCACGCAGGATGGCGCCCCCTCGTCTGCAGGGGCGGGCCGTTGCGGTTGCCTCCGTCGGACAGCCGATCGCGCTGGCAATCGGCGTTCCGATGGGTGCATTGCTCGGGACCCTGGCCGATTGGCGCGTAGTCTTCGCCGTAATGTCGGTTGCTGCGCTACTTCTGGTCGTGTGGATACTCACGGTGATGCCGGACTTTCCCGGGCAACAAGCGGATCGGCAGCTGTTGGTGCGGAAAGTCCTGGTCCTGCCGGGCGTACGACCGATTCTGTTTGTCGCGTTCTTGTGGATCTTCGCGCACAACATCGTGTACACGTATCTGGCGGCGTTTCTGGATCGCATCGGTTTCGGCGATCGGTTGGGAATCGTTTTGTTCGTGTTCGGACTTTTCGCCTTCGTGGGCATCGGTGTGGTCGGGGTGTTTGTCGACCGGGCCCTTCGAAGTCTCACCGTGCTGAGCTTGGTGGTCTTTGCCGCAGCTTTGACGGCGTTGGGCGTCGGCGGTGACAGCTTCGCAGTGATCGCACTCAGCGTTGCGGTATGGGGCGTGGCATTCGGAGGCGCTCCCACTCTCCTTCAGACTGCGCTCGCCGACACGACGGGCGACGCTGTGGACACTGCGCAATCGGTTTTCGTGACGATCTTCAATGCGGCGATCGCAGCGGGCGGCGTCGTGGGCGGGCTGATCTTGGCGGACAGGGGTGCGGGAGCGTTGCCGTTGGTTTCGCTGGTGCTGATCGTCGTCGGTGTTCTTGTGGTCAGTATCCGACAATTCGGACATAGCTTGTGATTCACTTCACGCATGCGAAAGTCATTGCTTGTGGTTGCTCTCGTTGCTACGTGGTTTGTCGCCGGAGCGATGCCCGCGGGGGCTGCGGATGCGAACTGGTCCGGTGATTACTCGCTCAAGCGTTTCGCCGCGACCAAGACGGGCACAAGTCTGGCCGCCAGCCAGTGGGAGCCGGATTTCTCCGATACATACACGTTCGAGACGGATTGCTCGAGCGGAGTCTGTATCGCCACAGTGGTCGGCGGTCCGGCTCCCGCCAATCCGACGTTGCCGCAGCCTGCGCGATACACCTGGGACGGAACCAGTTGGGTGCACCCCTATGACTGGGAGTGGGATTGCTACCAGGGGGAAGGCGTGCCCAAGGTGTGGGCACCGGCGCACTCCGAGGCGTATTACACACCTCAGCCCGATGGCAGTCTGAAAGGTTCGTGGCGTACCGACATCGCGAGTGGTCCCTGCGAGGGATCGGTGATCATGCACGTCGAGGCGTACCCGGTCGGTCGATCTACCGGATCCTTCGGTAGTTGAGAACGATCTGTGGCCCGAAGGTGTTGAAACAAATCTGAGCCCGCGGGAATTGATCGAGCCCCATGCACGTTAATTGAGTCAGTAACGCTCAACTTTCTGCAAGGAGGCTTCGGAATGCCAGCATTCTTCGGGCCCGAGGGTCCCGGTCGCATCGATATTTCCCGGCTCATGAGCAGGGCCACCCAGCAACTCATGGCTGACGCTGCACGTGTAGCGGCTGCTCGCGGTGATTCGGATCTCGATGCACTGCACGTTCTCCGCGTCATGGCGGAGCAGGATCCGGTCCGCACGCTCATGCAGCGCGCCGGAGCCGACCCGAAATCCGTGGTCGACGCCGTCGACCTGCGGCTGCCACAAGGCCGTGAGCAGGGGGCCTACTCTGCTCCTGCGCTCAGCAGCGCCGTGAAAACCGCTCTACTCGAGGCTCATCAACTGGCCCGAGCCCTGGGATCGACGTACATCGATCCCGAACACCTCTTCATCGCATTGGCTGGTGACCCCGATCATGTTCCGGGTCGTCTGCTCGCTTCGGCCGGCATCACGCCGGAGAAGCTGCAGGCAGCGGTTCAGAATCCTGCAGCCGGTCCAGTCGAAGACGAGTCCACCACACCGACGCTCGACAAGTACGGCGTCGATCTCACCGATCGCGCACGCAACGGCGGCGTCGATCCGGTGATCGGCCGCGCCGACGAGATCGAACAGACCATCGAGATCCTCTCCCGCCGCACCAAGAACAACCCCGTCCTGGTGGGTGAGGCCGGCGTCGGCAAGACTGCCATCGTCGAAGGTCTCGCCCAGCGCATCGTCGACGGGGATGTCCCGGAATCGTTGGTGGGCAAGAGGATAGTCCAGCTCGAACTCTCGAGCATGGTCTCGGGTACTCGCTACCGCGGAGACTTCGAGGAACGGCTGACCAAGGTGATCGACGAGATCACCGCACACAAGGACGAGCTGATCGTCTTCATCGACGAGATGCACACCATCGCCGGTGCCGGAGGCGGCGCCGAAGGTGCGATGGATGCCGGAAACATCCTCAAGCCCAAGCTCGCTCGCGGTGAACTGCACATCGTCGGCGCCACCACGCTCGACGAATACCGCAAGAACATCGAGAAGGATCCCGCGCTCGAGCGGCGCTTCCAGCCCGTACAGGTCGGAGAGCCGTCGATCGAGGACGCGATCGCCATCTTGAGCGGACTGCGCAGTCGGTACGAGGATCACCACAAGGTCCACTACACCGACGAGGCGATCACCGCTGCGGTGGAGCTGTCGGCACGTTACATCGGCGACAGGTTCTTGCCGGACAAGGCAATCGACTTGATCGACCAGGCCGGCGCCAGGCTTCGTTTGAAGACTGCCACGGTAGACACCGCTGCTCTGCAGCAACGTCTCGAGCAGCTCGAGAGCGACAAGGAGAAAGCCGTCGCCGACGAATTGTACGAGAAGGCGTCGACCCTGCGTGACGAGATCAACGGCGTCGCAAAGCGTCTCGAGAAGGCAGGATCCTCGGTTCCTTCCGAGGAAACTCCGGATGTGACTGCTGAACAGATCGCCCAGGTTGTCGCCCGTGCCACGGGTATTCCGGCCAGCCAGATGACTCAAGCAGAGAAAGATCGCCTGCGCCGTCTGGAAGAGGAACTGCACGGTCGTGTCATCGGGCAAGATGACGCCGTTCGCGCAATCGCGCGTGCGGTGCGTCGTAGCCGGACCGGTATGAGCGATCCGGATCGTCCCGTCGGTAGCTTCCTGTTCCTCGGACCTACCGGTGTCGGCAAGACGGAGCTCGCAAAAGCTCTGGCTGCCACACTCTTCGGTGACGAGAACAAGATGCTGCGCTTCGACATGAGTGAGTTCGGTGAGAGGCATACGGTAAGCCGATTGGTCGGTGCTCCTCCCGGATATGTCGGCTACGGCGAGGCCGGACAGCTCACGGAACAGGTGCGTCGTAACCCGTACTCGGTGATCCTGCTCGACGAGATCGAAAAGGCACACCCGGACGTGTTCAACACCTTGCTCCAGGTGCTCGACGACGGGCGTCTGACCGACGGCCAGGGTCGGACGGTGGACTTCAAGAACACCGTCGTGATCATGACCAGCAACCTCGGCTCGGACATCATTTCGAGCAAGTCCGGTGGACTGGGCTTCACCACAGGTGATGCAGAGTCGGCGGAGAAGCCACTGCGCGACCGCGTGATGGCCAGGTTGCGCGAATCGATGCGGCCGGAGTTCCTCAACCGCATCGACGAGATAGTGATCTTCCGCAAGCTCGACACCGAGCAACTGCACCGGATCACTGATCTGTTGCTCGACGACAGCCGGAAGCGGTTGCAGTCCAAGGGCATCGACATCGAGTTCACCGCCGACGCAGTGGACTGGATTGCCGAGCACGGGCATCAACCCGAGTTCGGGGCTCGCCCGTTGCGTCGTTCGATTCAGCGTGTGGTCGACGACAAGATCGCCGACATGCTGCTCGACGATCTCCTCGAAGAGGGCGGCAGTATCACCGTCGCGGTTGACGAGGGTGAGTTGGTGTTCAGCTAGGAGGGGCACAGCCCCCGTGAGCGGTTAGGGAGTCTCTGGACTCCCTAACCGCTCACAGGCGCGCAGCGCCCAAAATCTCCGCCGCCAGGGCGTCGTTGTGCCGGAAAAACCCCGCATTGGTACGGGGACGAGGGAAAGCCGCCGACCAGTTGTGGCCTGCAACCCACGGCCCGGCCGCGAAGCGGCGAGGATGAGCTGTGTTGTCCTGGTCGAGAATTCGTGAAGTACCGTCGACGGCGAGCTTCGCCGAACTGTCCACGGTCGCACGAAGTTCGACTGCCTCGCCCCGACCGTGAAGCGTCCGCAGGAGCGAGTCACCGCTCGCGCTGATGGACGCAACCGGCAAGCGTGCTTCGACGAGGGTGTTCGCGGCCACGATGTCGGTGTGCGACGCACTGCGAGCGACAAAGATCCCAGCCCCCGTTGCCGGGTCGATTTCGGTGGAGAACGCTGAATCCGGCCCGAGGAACTGGACGATGCCGGCCTCGTTGAGCGCGATCAACTGTTCCAGTCGCTCGGGTGGCGGACCACTGGCGATGAAGCTGAAGAACGAATGAAGCCAACCCTCGACGTCCTTGGCGACGGATTCGGCCGGGATTCTGCCGCGCCGCAGCAATTCTCCGACAGTCATGTACGTCGACAGCAGCGCTGAGAAGACAGCCGCGTCGGCGCTGAAATACGGGTCCGACCTCCGCGCGACGTCTGCCGAGATGTACTCGTTGATCCGGGATTGGACCTCGGCAAGTCCGTCGTAGCGCTCACCGCCGAGTGGGCGGTTCAGTCGCTCGAGATCGATACGGTCTTCCGGCTTCGGAACTGCGTTCTCGACCAGTTCCTGCAATCGAGACGATCCCCAAGCCAGCGAGGCGAATTCGGCGTCGAACTCCTCCCAGGTGCCCACCGTCCGATCCGGGTGCGACGCGAACAGTTCGTGATAGTGGGCGCCTGCCAATTCTTTCGACGCCAGCGGCCAGATGTCGTTTCGGAAATCCAACGGCCCGTCGCCGGGCACAAGATCAGCGGTGAAGAACCGAGGTAGCGGTGGCCGCGCGTCGGCGATCGAGTACGAAATCTTGGAGTGGTACGGCACGCCTCGACGAGATCCGGCGTACAACAGAGGTTCCCGACCCGAGGGAGTGTAAGTGAGGGTGCCGTCCTCACCGCGTTCGAAGACGCCGCCGCGGCTCTCGGCGAGGAGAACCATCCAGTCGATGAAAGCCAGCCCGAGTCCGGCGATCAGAACCGGTTCGCGTTCGGGAATGACATCGGCGTCGAGGTCGGCGGTGTATCCCGGACCTACGTAGGTCAACCCGTGCTCGGACGCGAAGCTGGTCAGCGCGGTTTCACGCGGGGCAGCCAACGCATCGGGGTGCCCTTGCGCGAGAAGGACGGCCGTCGCTTCGATGACAACTCCGTCGTCCAGATGAACCGTCTGTATCTCGCCGACGTTCACGATGTCGACCACGGATCGTCGATGAACCCGAACGTCGACGTGCGCTGGTGCAGAGTCGACCGCAGTCTGGAACACCCAGTTCAGGTATCGGCTCTGCAGTGACCTCGATGCAAACGACGACGGGGTGATCATCGGGACTTCTGCCGCGATTTCGGGGAATTCGGCAAGTTCAGCCGAGTGCTCGGCGACCCATTCCGCGAGGGTCGGACCCGGCAGCACTGGGCCGGTCACGGCGGTGGTCTCGTCGGTGAACATCGTGACGTCCGCGGTTGTCGAATTCATCCACAGAAGCGGCGCCTGGCTGCCTCGCCAAATGCGGCCGGCGCCTGCCGGATACGGGTCCACGACGTGAATGTCGATCGGTACGGGATCGGCGTTCACCGATTCGTGAGCGAGGATTCGCTCGAGTACGCCGGTCCCGCGGGGGCCACCGCCCACGATCACGACGACAGCTGCTGTCCCCACTGAGGTACGGGGTCGATCGCCTGGCACGAGTCCTCCATCGGACCTGGCAGAAAGCACCCGCACCTCAGCAGAGGGGGTTGCTGCGACGTCACGGAGCCAGGACTCTCGATCGCTCTGGATGGTTAGTCCAGCTTATCTTCGGAGAATCGTGAGGCAAGGAATTCCGGACATCAGATCAGCGTGAATCAAACAGTTGTCAATCGTTATCTTTCGGTTTGCGTTGCCGGCAGGATCCGAGCGTGAACATCCCCGAAGCCGATTCGTGATCCCCCGACGCCGGGAGCGGTGGCCGAGATGGCGATGGTGTCGCCGTCTTCGAGAAAGGTTCGAGTCTCGGAGCCCACGGTCACGGGTTCCTTGCCACCCCAGGTCAGTTCGATGAAGGCGCCGCGCTGATCCTTGTCCGGTCCGGAAATGGTTCCGGATGCAAAGAGATCGCCGGTGCTCGCTGCTGCGCCGTTGATAGTGGTGTGCGCGAGCATCTGCGCCGGCGACCAGTACATCTGGGCGTAGGGCGGCCGGGAGACGACGTGACCGTTCCATTCGACGGCCAGGTCGATGTCCAACCCCCACTTCTCCTCGCCGCGCAGGTAAGAGAGAGGTTCGGGGTCCTGCACCGGCGTATCGATTCGGGCAGCTTCGAGCGCGAGCAACGGGACAACCCACGCAGAGATGGACGTCGCGAAGCTCTTCCCGAGATTCGGGCCGAGAGGGACGTATTCCCACGCCTGGATGTCCCGGGCGGACCAGTCGTTCACGACGACGGCGCCGAAGACGTGCTCGGCAAAGTCGTCCGGGTTGATGGAATCGCCCATCTTCGAGGGAGTTCCGACGATGAAGCCCATTTCGGCCTCGATGTCGAGGCGGCGGGACGGTCCGAAATCCGGGTTCTCCTGATCGGGTGACTTGCGCTGTCCGCAGGGGCGAACGATATCGGTGCCGGAGACGACGATGGTGCTCGAGCGCCCGTGGTATCCGACCGGAAGGTGCTTCCAGTTCGGCATCAAGGGGGCAGCGTCGGGTCGGAACAGGCGTCCGAGGTTGGTCGCATGATTTTCCGACGCGTAGAAATCCACGTAGTCGGCCACCGCGATCGGCAAGTGCATTGTGACTGAGTCGACGGGAAACACTGCTTCCGAGTCTATTTCGCCGGTCACTAGATCCGTGATCCGATTACGCACCGATACCCACTGATCTCGGCCCAGCGCCATGAACGCATTCAGAGTCGGTTCGGCGAAGACGGAATCTCCCAGTGTCGCTGCGAGATCGACCACCGAGTCGGCGACCCGAACACCAACACGCGGTGATCCTCCGGCGGGGGAGAAGATGCCGTATGGCAGATTGTCGATCCCGAACAACGAGTCGGCGGGAATGTCGATGGTCGTGACGGTCATACGAGTGTTCCTTCGGTTTTGTCGGAGCGGACGATCAATCCGAGACCTTCGAGCTCGGTGAGAGGGTCCGAAATGCTACAGGTCCCGAACGAGAGGAAGCGGCGACGCACCTCGCCGGCCTCGTCCGCGGTCAGTTCGGCCAGGGCTTGCGCGATCGATTCGCCATCGCGTTGCGCCAGAGCAGCAACAACTTCCGAGCGGTCGGCGCCCCGCCTCACAGCGTTGACGGCCACCATGATGTTGAGGAAGCCGTGCTGCTCGAAACCTGTCTCCGGATCGGTATTGCGCACGCCGTGATGCAGTCCCGCGGTCGCCTTAAACGGGATACCCGCTCGGACAACGGATATCACGGCATCGGCGAGCTCGTCCTCGTCCGGGTACGCTTCGGCGACAATTCCTCCGGTGCGAAACTTCGCGGAGTACCCGGCGGTTTCGAGCGCCGTCAGAAAGTCCACGCGTCGATCACCGCGGGGTACCTCGACAAAAATGTCCAGGTCGGGATGAGCGGCATGGACGGGAGCGAGTTCCTCGAAGGCGGCTTCGGCGTCCAACCCGTCAGGAATTCCCACTTCGACGGCGGCGACGCTGACACCGGGGATAGCGAGCGCGTTCGACAGTGCCGCCGCCGTATCGGCTGGACCGGCCGGCACAGTCAGACTCAGCGTCACCGGGTTGTCAGCTGAAACGTACGCGGCCAGTTCGCTCAATCGCGGCGCGGGAAAGACGAAGGGCCCGACCAGCGCGTCATAGTCCGCCTGCTGGTAGGCCGCGTGGGCCGGAACTGCCTCGGCGAGAGGAGCATTGCCGGGTGGGAAGAGTGCTGCGTCGTCGCACAGGCCGCGCAGGAGTGGGGAGATGATCGTCATTGCTGAGGCCCCCGCCCTGCCCAACTCCAGGCGTACGCTTCGTCTTCACAGGCCAAGGCTCCCTCACCCAATTCGAGGGGCCGGAACGTATCGACCATCACGGCCAGCTCGTCGAAGAACTCGGCGCCGATGCTTCGCTCGTACGCGCCGGGTTGTGGGCCGTGGGCGTGGCCGCCGGGATGAATCGATATCGAACCCTGCCCGATGCCGGAACCCTTGCGTGCCTCGTAGTCACCGCCGCAGTAGAACATGATCTCGTCCGAGTCGACGTTCGAGTGGTAGTACGGCACGGGGATCGACAGGGGGTGGTAGTCGACCTTGCGGGGCACGAAGTTGCAGATCACGAAGTTGTTCCCCTCGAATGCCTGGTGCGCGGGCGGCGGCTGGTGAACACGGCCCGTGATCGGCTCGTAGTCGGAGATGTTGAAGGTGTACGGGTACAAGCATCCGTCCCAACCGACGACATCGAAAGGGTGCGTGGGATAAACCATTCGGGTGCCGACGATGCCCGCCGACGTGCGGTGCTTGACCAGTACCTCGATGTCGGCGCCTTCGGCGATCATGGGCGCGGTCGGTCCGTGCAGGTCTCGTTCACAGAACGGTGCGTTCTCGAGTAGCTGGCCGAAGCGGGAAAGATAGCGCTTGGGCGGGACGATGTGACTGTTCGCTTCGATGGCGTAGGCACGAAGTGGTTTGTCACCCTTGGGGATCCATCGATGCGTTGTTGACATCGGGATCAGGACGTAGTCACCTTCACAGGCCTCGAGTGTGCCGAAGACAGTCTCGACGGTCGCCTCGCCAGATTCGATGTAGACCATCTCGTCGCCGATTGCATTGCGGTACAGGGGAGATGGCGCCGCCGCAACGACGTAGGACAGTCGCACGTCGGCATTTCCGAGGATGAGACGACGGCCGGTTACCACGTCGGTCTCGTTCCAGGTGCTTTCGGGAAACAGCGTGTGGAGTTTCAGATGGCGCGGTTTGAGGGGATGGTTGGGGGTTGTGCTCTGATCGCGCAGTTCCCAGACCGTTGCGTCGACGATGGCCGACGGGATCTCGCGGTGGTAGAGCAACGAAGAATCCGAGGAGAAACCTTCCTCGCCCATCAGCTCTTCGTAGTAGAGGTTGCCGGACTCGTCACGGTGTTGGGTGTGACGCTTCGGTGGGATGTTGCCGAGTTGTCGATAGAACGCCATGACGGGGCTCCTTCTGTGCTGTTCTGCCTGGCTCACCTCCACCAGATAGTAAATACATTAACTAAAATGATGTGATGGGCGCAACTCTCCAAGGGGGTTCGGGTCTATGTCAGTTACGTCCGCGTACGTCGAACTGGCTGCGGTTGGTGATCAGTTTGTCCAGGAGCATGACAAGAATTCGCTGTTCGGCCTCGCTCAGGACGCTGACCCAGGCGTGTTCGCGTTCGTTCTGCTCGCGAAACGCTTCGACCATGGCTTCTCGGCCTTTGTCGGTCAGGTACAGCTGGACCGAACGGCCGTCGTTCTCGGTGGGCCGACGATCGATCAATCCGTCTGCCAGCAGCGACTTGGACAGATTGGAGACCGCTGCCCTACTCATTCCGGTGAGCTCGGCGGCAGCCTTCGGCTCGATCGGACCGGCCAGCCAGGTGACGAACAACAGTCGGAAGGAGGACCATGACCAGCCTCGAGGGCGGTGGATCGACGACTCGAGATCGTACGTGACGACGTTGGAGGCTCGGTTGAGCGTCAGGAGAACCTCGGTGGCGAGCTGATCGCGAAAGCCGTGTTCGGTGGCCAGCTTTTTGTTGGCCAGTTCGATGAACGACCAGAAATTGAGTTCGCCGACGGTTGACTGGTCATCGGTTGTCCGGTCATTCATGGACTAACCCTAGCGCGATCGGCAGGTGATTAATCTATGTACTAGATTTCGGGGTTCTGATGAAACTTCGCAACCTGGCACTGCGGTCGAGGTTCTGAACTATCGTGACGCGCGTGACTGTGCGCAGCGACGAGTTTCCCCTGGATACCGACCTCATGTCGGTGGGGCAACTCGAGCGGAGACGACGATTGACCACGGCGGTGGTCGAGATGCTTGCAGCGATGCCGTCGGATCGAATCCAGATGAAAGAAGTGTCGGAGCGTTCAGGCGTGGCGCTAGGCACTCTCTATCGCTACTTTCCGACCAAACAGCAACTTCTTGCTGCGGCGATGACGGCGTGGAGCGGGCTCGAATCCGCTCGTCGTCCTGAGGAGCCGCGAACAGGCGGCGAAGAGAGCAATGCGTACGAACGGGTTCTGGCACTTCATCGCCGCGAGATGAAGGCATTCGAGCGTAGGCCTCACTTCGCTCGACTCGAGATCGAACTCCATTCGTCCTCGGATCAGTTCGTGATCGAGTCGTTGGATCAGCGCGCGGCTGCACATCGGAGAATGCTGTTCGAATTGATGGACGGTATTCCGGCCGAGACGGCGCGGGTTGCGGCCGTGGCAATGGGCGGCACGATGTTGACGGCCCTTGCACTGTGGACCAGTGGCCGGATCGGATTCGCAGAGGCCCAGCGGAACGTCGAAGACGTCATCGGACTGGTACTTCGCTGAACGGTGTCACTCTAGAATTCAGTTCTTGTTTCTGTCGCTGTGAATGCGAATCATCGCTGCAGCTTTGTGAAAACGAAGACGCAGGGAGCGTCCTTACCTAGAATTCACTTACAAAACTGCCGGGATGTCCGATCCAGGGATCGACGTGTCCGTGAACTGTGAAAGTGAGTCGCAATGAAGCGCTCGTACCGAGCTCGCTCTCGAATCTGGATGGTTGTCCTGGCGTCGGCGACACTGGTGGTGACGGGGTGCGCCGGTAGCAGCCAAGGTACGACCACGGATGCATCGGACGTGACGGTCGGAGTTGTCGGTGACCAGAACAACGGGGGAGAGCCGCGCTCGGGTGGCACCGTGTCGTTTGCCACCTACAACGGGATCAGCAGTCTCGATCCGGCTGACCGTCAGGACGGCGGCGCTACCGGTGGTAGCGAAATGGCGGCCATCTACGACCTTCTGATGCGCTTCGATACGGCGGCGGGCGAATACGTTCCCCACTTGGCGCAGTCTTTGTCGGCCAACGGCGACAACACGGTGTGGACACTGAAATTGCGCGACGGCGTCACCTTCAGCGACGGCACTCCGATGGACAGTGCGGCAGTCCTGTGGAGTATCGATCACTATCTGCAGAAGAAGGGAACTCACGCGCTGGTGTGGAAGACCACTGTGCGCGAGACGAATTCACCGGATCCGAGTACGGTCGTCTTCACATTGGCGCAGCCGTGGGACGAGTTCCCGATCATGTTCACCACCGGTCCCGGCATGATCGTCGCGCCCTCGTCGATGGCTACCGGCACGTTCACCCCGATCGGGGCAGGTCCGTTCACCGTCGAGAAGTTCGCCTCCCAGGACGAATTGGTGCTCGCTGCCCGTCCGACGTACTGGGACGGGGCACCGTACCTCGAGAAGTTGCGCTTTCCGGCAATCGTCAACGAGAAGAGCAAACTCGAGGGATTGCACACCGACGGAATTCAGGTCGCCTATCTGAAGTCTCCCGATTTCATACACGAGGCTTTCGAAGCCGGTGATCCAGGATTTGTGTACTCGGCCAGCATGGCCGGCGTTCTGGCAATCAATCAGCGCGACGATCGGGCAGCGAAGGACGAGCGCGTGCGTAAGGCGATTGTCGCTGCGGTGGACCCGACTACGTTCAACGAGCGAGTTCAGGGCGGCTTCGGCGAACCCGGCACCGACATGTTCGCGTCGTGGTCGCAGTGGCACGGATCGGTGGCCGGGAACGGCTTCGACCCCGAGGCGGCGAAGAAGTATCTCGCCGAGGCGAAGGCCGACGGTTACGACGGAAAACTGACGTACGTCGGTATGAACGATCCGGCGACGCAGCGCAGCGCACTGACGTTTCAGTCGCTCTTGCAGGCAGTGGGTTTCACGGTCGACATCACCTACGCAACCAGCATCAACGATCTGATTTCCATGCTGTACGCGAAGCATGACTACGACGTGTCCTACTTCGCGTTCAACGTGCTGGAAGAGTCACCGTTCGTGCGTATGTACGGCAACCTGTTCAGCGAATCGCCGTCGAACATTCTCGGCTACAAGAACGCTCGGATGGACGAGTTGCTCGGCAAGCTGCAAACAGCGTCGGGCGAGGATGAGCGGCGAGCCGTCATCGACGATATTCAGACCGTGGTCAACGAGACGGCGCCGATGGCCGTGGTCAACTCCGGCAAGGTTTTCATCCCGTGGCGCGAGAACGTGCACGGAGTGATGCCGAGTGCGGACGGGATTCTGCTCTTCGGCAACACGTGGTTGAGCTGACCCCCGTGCGCCTTTTTGGTAGTGCCCACTACCAAAAAGGCGCACCGGGGCTTTGCCCCTAAAGCTCCGCTCGTACCAACTTCGTGGCCTCGACGAGGTTACGAAGCGACGCTTCGACCTCGATCGGCCCCCGTGTCTTCAATCCGCAGTCCGGATTGACCCACAATCGTTCGACTGGAACAGCTTTGAGTGCTTCGCGTAGCGACTCCGCGATCTCGTCGACGCTCGGCACCCGCGGCGAGTGGATGTCGTAGACACCGGGGCCGACGCCGAGATCGAACCCGACCGAACTGAGATCGTCGAGGACCTCCATGTGTGAGCGTGCCGCCTCGATGGACGTGACGTCCGCGTCGAGGCCGGCGATGGCGCCGATCACCGCTCCGAACTCGGAGTAGCACAGGTGCGTGTGGATCGCAGTGGAATCCGCGACGCCCGAGGTGGCCAACCGGAAGGCGCCGACCGACCAGTCCAGGTAGGCGCGCTGATCCTCGGCACGCAGTGGGAGCAGTTCTCGCAGAGCCGGTTCGTCGACCTGGATGATTCCGATTCCGGCGGCCTGCAGATCGACGGTCTCGTCTCGAATTGCCAGTGCGACTTGATTTGCCGAGTCGGCGAGGGGTTGGTCGTCACGGACGAACGACCAGGCCAGAATGGTGACGGGTCCGGTGAGCATGCCCTTGACCGGCTTGTCGGTCAGGGACTGTGCGTACGTGATCCAGTCGACGGTCATCTGCTTCGGGCGCGAGACGTCGCCGTACAGAATCGGCGGACGCACGCAGCGGGTGCCGTACGACTGGACCCAACCGTTGGCGGTGGCGAAGAATCCGTCCAACTGCTCCGCGAAGTACTGGACCATGTCGTTGCGTTCCGGCTCACCGTGAACAAGCACGTCCAGGTCCAGCTTTTCCTGGAGCGCAACAACTTCGGCGATCTCGGCGCGCATACGGTTGACGTACTCGGCTTCGTCGATCTCACCTTTGCGCAGTGCTGCGCGAGCGATGCGGATCTTCGAGGTTTGCGGGTACGAACCGATGGTCGTCGTGGGCAGCGGCGGCAGAGAAAGCAGCTCGTCCTGGGCAGCGCGACGTTCGACGGCGGGCGCGCGACCGGTCGCCGAGTTCAGCACCGCGTCCAGACGGCCTCGAACACTCGCATCATTGAGTCTGCGATCGTCCTTGCGGGTCGACGAGGCCGCTCGTGCCAGAGCGAACTCGTCCTCCACCGACTCTCGGCCCTGTGTGAGAGCGGTTGCGAGAGTTACTACTTCCTTGACCTTCTCGGTGCCGAACGCGAGCCACGAGCGCAGGGCCTTGTCGACATCGGACTCAGCGTCGAGTGTGTACGGAACGTGCAGCAGGGAGCACGACGTGGAGACGGCAAGCGTGTCGACGCTGCCGAGCAAGGCACCCAAAGTGCTCAGTGCCGAGTCCAGATCGGACCGCCAGATGTTTCGTCCGTCGACCACTCCGGCGACGATTAGTTTGCGGGCGAGTTCAGGTACGGAGCCGATCGAATCCTGACCGGCCACCAGGTCGACGGCAAATCCTTCGACGCCGGTGGACGCAAGCGCGGGCAACGCGTCACGCAGCGAACCGAAGTACGACGCCAACAGGATCGACGGCCGCTCGGACAGCGCTGAAAGCTGTTCGTACGCAGCGCGTGCCGCTTCGATTTCCTCATCGGTGCGATCGCCCACGAGGGCGGGTTCGTCGAGCTGAACCCAGCTCGCACCGGCCTTCGCGAGCCGACCGAGTAGATCCGCGTAGAGGGGGAGTAGTTCGTCGAGCCGCGAGAGCAGCGGCTCGTCTGTGCCGACAGCCTTCGAGAGCAGCAGGAAGGTGACCGGTCCGATGACGACCGGGCGGGCTGCAATGCCGTCGGAAAGTGCTTCTGCCAGTTCGGACAAGACCTTGGACGGGTCGAGTGCGAACGTGGTGGACGGTGAAATCTCCGGCACCAGGTAGTGGTAGTTGGTGTCGAACCACTTCGTCATTTCGAGCGGCGCGATGGTGTCCGTCCCACGGGCAGCGGCAAAGTAGCGGTCCAACGGATCGGCGACCGACGCGACGCGGTCGGGCAGCGCGCCGAGAAGAACTGCGGTGTCGAGCATCTGGTCGTAGAAGGAGAAGGTATTGACCGGGATGGAGTCGAGGCCCAGGTCACGGAGGTCGGCCAAGCCCTGCCGACGGAGGTCACGGGCGACAGCCTGCAGGGCGTCGGCGTCGATGCGCCCTGCCCAGTAGCTTTCGGTTGCCCGCTTGAGTTCTCGATGAGGACCGATGCGCGGTGAGCCCAGCACGGTCGAAGTGAATGTTGTTGTCACGGAGTTTCTCCAGATTGCCAATGCATTGATGGCCACTGCCGGCAGACGGGTACACCTCACGAGACCTCGAGTTTCGGCGGACAGTACTGCCCGCACCGCACACGAGGTCCGATGGAGATCTACACGCCCATTCCACGAGGCGGTGGACCGTCGGGCACGGCGTGCCCGACACAGTCGGCAGGTCTTCGGACTCGCGGGCACTCGATCGAGTTGGATCGAACCTACTGGCCGTCGCTTCCCAGGCGGATGCCCAGTGCACATAAACGGCGGTCGTTCCTGCTTACCGCTGCGGGACAGTCCCGGATTTTCACCGGGTTCCCTCTCACTCCGACAGCTTGCGCTGACGGGGCTTCGACGCCGGGAACGGTCTTCGGGGCTCCTCATGACCGCGCCGGGCGAACCAGCTGCATCGACCAGCATAAGGCCAACCCTCCCTGAGCAGTCAAGGAGAGTCGGCGAAGGGCGCTACGCGCGTGACATGTAGGAATTCGAGTCCGGTGGTACGCGCGGAAGATTCTCGGAGGAACGTAGATTCTCCGCCATTTCGACAAGCAGATCCTGCGAAGACGGCGATAGATCGACGACGCGAGAGGTGAGGTTTCGCAGGCGCACGTTGTGCAGCTGTTCGAGGAGAGAGAGGTCCGCCTCGCCGCCCGAGATCGCGGGCGGAGTTTGATCGGACGGGGCGTAGAAGTAGTCCGGATGGACGTTGAAGAAGTGGGCGAGGGCGGCAACCACTTCGGGTGACGGGTTGGTTCGGACGCCGGTGCGCAGTTGGGACAGGTACGGCGTCGAGATGCGGCAGCCGAACTCGGTCATGCCGCGAACGACCATCGCGTTGGTGACGTGAAAGTCGGCAGTCTCGAACAGCGAGTTCAAGCGATCGTTGAACTGGTTCGACATGAGACGTCCCTTCCCCCGTTACGCACAGGCTCCGTCGATTCAATTAACTGCATCATAGCCAGTTATCGAACGATTAGCTGTTTTGGATTCTCGCGAAGGGGGTCGTTTGCAGGGAAAATCCCTAGGGTAGAAGGTCCCTACTTTGAGTGATCTGGACAAATCGCCGTCAAGAATCGCACGGCGAACTATTTGCCGGGGAAGTGGATTCCGGCCATGCGGATCAGAGCCAGCCGTTCGACTCGGCGATTCTGACGGCTTCCGCGCGCGTCGACGCACCTGTCTTGCCCATCGCGGATGACAGATGATTTCGAACTGTCCCTGCGGACAAGAAGAGCGCCCCTGCGATGGCTGCCACGGGTGCGCCGTCGTGAGCGGCGCGCAGTACTTGGGTCTCACGCTCCGTCAGGGGCGACTCGCCGCTGACGAGGCTGTCGGCCGCAAGGGTGGGATCGACGACGCGCAGTCCGGCGTGGACACGCCTGACTGCGTCGGCCAACTGCCTGGCGGGTGTGTCCTTGACGACGAACCCGCCGGCCCCGGCGTGCAAGGCTTTGCGAAGAAATCCGGGACGTCCGAACGTGGTGACGATCAGGACTCGGGTGTCGGGTGCTGCCTCGCGAAGGGCCGCCGTCGCGGCGATTCCGTCCATGCCGGGCATCTCGACGTCCAGAAGCGCGACATCCGGGCGGTGTTCGAGAACAGCGGCCACAACCTCGTCGCCGCGACCGACCTCGGCCACCACGGACAGGTCGGATTCCAGATCGAGTAGTGCGGCCAACGCTCCTCGCACGAGCGCCTGGTCGTCCGCCAAGAGCAGCCGTATGGTTGCTCGATCGCCCTGGCTGTTCACTCTGTCTCCTGTTCGACTACCTGAAGTGCAAACCCCTGCGGCTGGGGATGAGTGATGATCACTCGTGCGCCCGACGCTCCGGCGCGCTCGCGTAATCCGATCAGACCGTTGCCGGAAGACGTCGACCCGGCCCCTTGCCCGTCGTCGACGACCGACGCACTATTTTCGTCGACCGTGATCCGGCAGTGGGTCGCACCGCTGTGTCGAACGACGTTGGTGACGCCCTCACGGATCGTCCATGCAAAGAGTTCGCGAAGACGCGTGGGAACCATGTCGGTACTGCTCGGCACCTCGTCCTCGATACCAGCCGCACGCAATGCCTCTCGTGCTCGGGCTATCTCGACGGGAAGAGAAATCCCACGAAATCCTTCGACGGCCGAGCGCACGTCTGCCAACGCGTCACGCGAAAGTCTTTCGAGGTCGTCGAGTTCGTTGCGCGCACGTTCGATATCGACATCGAGTAGGCGATTGGCCAGTTCGGCTTTGATCGTGATGACGGTCAGCGAGTGCCCGAGGATGTCGTGCAGATCGCGCGCCATCCTCGTTCGCTCCTCCATGATTGCCCGCTGCTCCTGCTCTTCGCGTTCATGGAGCATGGCGAAGTTGCGGCTGATCAGGGACATGATGCCCCAGGTCGCGAATGCGGCCGCGCAGACTCCGAGCGAGAGTCCGGAGTAGTTCCCCCACCCGGACGAGAGGCTGACTATCTCCACGGAGGCCGCGAACACCAAGGCGAGAATGCCGCCCGCGACGGTCGGCAGCAGCGTCACCGCTGTCACCGCGAGATACGGTGCGGCTGCCAAACCAGTCGGCCCGACGCTGACGATCATCACGGCGGCCAACGCGGTCAAGGCGGCCAAAGCCAGTGCAGCTTCGCGAATCGTCGGCCGAGTCATTGTCATTCGACGCCGCTGCTGCGTTGTGGCGAACGTGTAGAGATAGAGCGCACCGAAGGCGACCGTCGCGAGAATCCCTGTCCAGCCGCGCAGTTCGTCGCGCAGATTCCATCCCTCGATCAGCGGCCCGCCGAGAAATACCATCCAGACCGCCGCGAAGAGAACGCCGAAACGATTCCGCCGCGGGAGCGCGACGGAATCTTCTCGGTCAGTCGTTTGCGACAACTACACACGCTCCGTATCTCGTTGGAACCGCCAGATCGCTCCGCCGGCGAAGATGGCGAACCACACCAGGATATTGACGATCCAGGTCCAGTGAATGCTATTGCCCGTCAACGGTGCGTGGGCGAGGGCGTTGATGCCGAACATCGGGGTGAACTGTGCGATGGTCGCCCATACGGAACCGTCGGTGAGCGGCACGAAGAGTCCGCCGCCGAAGGCGAGCAGAGCCAGTCCCGGTCCGAGCAACTGCATGACGTTCTCACTGGGGAGTAGATACCCCATGAACAGGCCGAAGGCCGCGAAGATCGACGATCCCAACCAGGCGATCAATGCCGTTGTGAACCAGAGTGATCCGTCCATCTGCGCCGAGGTGAACGCGCCGACGACGTAGACGACAAGGATCGAGACGAGACCGAGCAGCATCGCCATGATCAGTTTGACGGCGATGTAGGCGACCGGGGTCAGGGGAGTCAGCCGAAGTTGACGGCTCCATCCGGACGCTCGTTCGATCGAGACCATCGCTCCGCCGCTGGTGGTGGCCAGCATCGCGCCGTAGAGAGCCATGCTGATCATGATGTACGCGGCGACATTGCCGTGTCCGATCCCGTGGTCGTCGTCGCCTTGACCGAGACCGAAGACGAGGAAGAAGACAACCGGCATGACGAGCGTGAAGATCATCGTGCGCCGATTGCGGGTCAGGCGACGAAATTCCAGTCGCAGTAGCGTCGTGTTGAATCCGCCGAGAGGTACGACGGTTCGCTCGGCTCCGTAGGTGTTCGCTTCGGTTGCAGTGGTCATCACTTCTGTCCTTCGGAGTTGTTCGACGTGAGTGCGATGAATGCGTCTTCGAGGCCACGCGAGACGATTTCGAGATCGCGAGCCTGGGTATTGGTCAACAGGAACCGTGCAACGGCATCGGTGTCACCCGAGTGCACGAGCAGTGACTCACCGCGCACCTCGACGGCGTCGGAGTTCGGTATGGCTCGCAGGAGTTCGTCGGTGATGCCTGGAACAGTCGCGCGCAGGGTGCGTCCGGACGCCATCGCCTTGACCTCGGCGGTGGTCCCGTCTGCGACCACGGTGCCTTGCCTGACCAGGATGATGCGGTCGGCGTAGACATCGGCCTCTTCGAGGTAGTGCGTCGCAAAAAGCACAGTGCGACCGTGATCTGCGTCGGCGCGGATGGCGGACCAAAAGTCCCGACGCCCTTCGACGTCCATGCCGGTGGTGGGCTCGTCGAGAATGAGCAATTGCGGGTTCGACAGCAACGCCATCGCAAATCGCAACCGCTGTTGTTGTCCGCCTGAGCATTTGCTGACCAGGCGATCGGAGATGTCGAGGATTCCGGCTCTCCCCAGCACTTCGTCGACCGGACGGGATTGGGCGTACAGGCTGGCGGTCAGCTGCACCGTCTCGGCAACCGTCAGCTCTTTCAGTAGTCCGCCGGTCTGCATGACTGCGGAGACGAGTCCGCGGGCGATCGCCGATCGGGGTGACATTCCGAAGACGCTCACGTCGCCCGACGTCGGCCGGGACAGGCCGAGGATCATGTCGATGGTTGTCGTCTTGCCTGCGCCGTTCGGGCCGAGGAACGCGACGATCTCGCCGGGGCGGATGCTCAGGTCGATACCCTTGACGGCGTCGACGGTTCCGAAACTCTTGCGAAGTCCGGTCAACCGGACGGCGTCGTGTGCCGATCCTTCAGTGAGTGTGTGCAGTGCCTGTGGTGAATGCCGTGCCTGTGCTGAGGTCATACATAGAATCTGCTCGCTTCGAGGTCGTGATCCCTCGTCCGTCCGTCATTCTTCTGCCATGACATTTGTCATCGGGTCGGCCGGTATCTGTTTCGGTGCAACCTGGCCGAGGCGCGCGAGGACCAACCCCGCGATGATTGCTGCGCCACCCACAGCTTGGAGTGCAGTGACGGATTCCCCGACCAGGATCCACGCGGCGAGGACCGCGCACAGCACTTCGGTCAGCGCTACGAGAGATCCGATTGTCGGCCCCAGCAGCGTGATTGCGGCGATGCCGGTGAGATAGGCAATGACAGTGCTGACCAGGACCAGGACCACCACCGGCAGCCATACGTTCACCGAATGGTCTGCCACGACGGCGTTCGAGGCCGAGAACTGGAGTGGGAGGACGCCGACGAGTCCGAGCGCGCCGATGACCATTGCACTGACCGTGAGCCCCGATGCCGCGAGCACAACAGGATGGAGATCACCGTCCGCACGTTCGGAAATGACGAAATAGACTGCAAGGCATGCCGCGGCGGCCAGTCCCCAGGCGACTCCGACGGCACTGATCTCTGCCGATCCGAAGACGTCGATCACCACGGCGGCGCCGATCATGGCAACCGCCGCACCGAGAAGCGTCTGCACGCTCGGACGCGCGCCCTTGGTTATCCACACCCATCCGATGACGATGATCGGTGCAAGGTACTCGAGAAGCAATGCGACGCCGACCGAAAGATGTTGCACGGCATTGAAGAAGCACAGTTGAACGCCCGAGATCGCGAACACCCCGTACAGCAGTACCGTTCGCGTGTGGGCGCTCACCTGTCGTAGGCGAGGCCATTGGGTGGCTACGGCGATCACCATCATCACCAGTGCGCCGCCGGCAACGCGCGCGAACACTGCGCCGCCGGGGGACCACCCCGATTCGATGAGAGACTTCGCGAACGGGCCCGAGACGCCGAACGTTGCCGCGGACAGCAGAGCGAAGATCAAGCCGTTGCGAGAGTTCACGTCGTCACCCGTCAGGAGTAAAAGCGATTACGATGCTGACATTAGGTTGATAGAGCTCAGGAGTCAAAGTGCATTTTGCTGGTGACACGGAATCGGCGCTCGTCTTCGCCGCGTCGTTGGTCAACACGGCCCGCGGCGGGGCTGAACTGCTTCCGGATCAAGGGGAGCTGACACGGTTTCTCGACGCGGATCATTGGACCGGCAGGCGGGACGACACGCGGGAGGAATTGACGGAGGTTCGTGCGCTGCGTCCACGACTGCGAAAGTTCTGGGAAGCCGCGGGAGTGGACGACGCCGTCGAGGTGGTGAACACACTGCTACTCGAATCCGGCGCGAGGCCGCGGCTCACCAGGCACGACGACCTCGGCTGGCATCTGCACGTCACCGCTGACGATTCGCCACTGGTGGACCGGATGGCCGCAGAAGCGGCGATGGGTGTGCTCGATCTGATCCGAACCGACGAATTCTCGCGGTTGCGATGGTGCGAGGCCCCGGACTGCGAGGCGGTCTTCGTGGATTTGTCGCGCAATCGTTCGAAGCGATACTGCGACACCGGAAACTGTGGGAACAGGGCGCACGTCGCCGCCTATCGTGCCCGTAAATCCGGTGCGTGACCAAGCGGTGTGTGGAGGGATATAACCAGGCTGAGTGAATACCTTGTCGGGAGCCAGGATCGGTCTAGCGTTGTGAATTCGGAACAGATTTCGCGAAGCCAGGAGGATGGTCGGTGGCCGATCGTAGGCGTCCACTCAAGACGGTGACCGGTGTCAGCGGGGCGGTGAGTATCTACGACGCCGCGATCGATCCGACGACGTCGACGGTCGCGTCCGCGATCGACGTCGCAAAGACGGCTGAGGCGAACAAGATCGACGGACTGTTTGCCGCCGACCTGCTGAGTTTCGGCGCGCAGGGCGCGATCGGTGCGCAGGAGCCGTTGATCTTCCTTGCCGCGCTGAGTGCGGTCACCACCCATGTGGGGCTGATCGCCACCGTCACGACGACGTTTCATCACCCTTTCAACCTGGCGCGGTTGTTCGGCACCCTGGACCACGTCAGCAATGGTCGAGCCGCATGGAATGCCGTCACTTCCTCACTCGGAGAAGAGAACTACAGCGACCTTGACCTGCCGAGTCCGGAGGAGCGGTACGCCCGAGCGGCCGAATCGCTCGAGGTGGTCAACGCGCTTTTCGACAGTTGGAAGCCCGGCGCCCTGACCCGGGGAGAGGGCTCAGCGGTGCTCGATCCGTCGAGGGTGGTCCCCATCGAGCATCGAGGCAAGTACTTCACCGTGCAGGGGCCGCTGAACATCCCCTCCCTGCCGCAGCGTCGTCCGGTCCAATTCCAGGCAGGCCAATCTGCCGGAGGTATCGAACTGGGTGCTCGCTTCGCGGAGGTCGTATTCACTTCTCTCGCAACCTTCGAGGACGCGGTCACCTACACGAAGACGATCCGCGCCCGGGCGGCAGAGTTGGGGCGTGGGGACGAACTGCCACTGATTTTCAGCTCGTTCCACGCAACGTACGGCGCTACCGAAGCCGAAGTCGAACGATTGGTCAGAGAAGCCGAGGAATCGACGGACTTCGACGCCGGACGCACGAGGCTTGCCGACATGTTCGGCGGTGACGTGGATTTCTCGGAATTGCCGCTGGACCGGCCGATCCCGGAGTCGTTGTTGCCGGACCCGTCGTCGGTGAATCGACGACGGGGCCGGGTCGAGATCTTCGGCAAGCTCGCATCACAAGGAAAGACTCTGCGTGAGTTGATCATCGCGTCCAAGGACACCGGCCACTGGGCAGCGGCGGGCACCCCGGAACAGCTCGCGGACGCGATCGAGGAACGATACGACGCGGGCGTACTCGACGTCATCACGCTCGGTGACCTTGCCGATCCGCGTACACGCGATTTCGTCACGAACGGACTGCTGCCGGAACTACGCAAGCGCAGAATCGTGGGAACAGATTACGTCGGGGGTACCTTCCGTGAGAACCTCGAGTTGCCACCGCTGCCACCGGTTTCCAGCACCTAGTTGTTGGAGGCGAGTGAGCGCATGAAGAACATGAGGTTGGCCGGCCGTTCCGCCAGGCGACGCATGAAGTAGCCGTACCACTGGCTGCCGTAGGGAACGTAGACCCGCAGGTGATTGCCTTCGGCTACCAATCTGCGTTGTTCGCCGTCGCGGATGCCGTAGAGCATCTGAAACTCGAAATCCTCGGCTGTCCGTTCGGTCAATGTGGCGAGTTCGAGGGCGGCGTCGATCATGGTGGGATCGTGGGAGGCGACCATCGGGTACCCGTCACCTTCCATCAAGACCTTCAGACAACGCAGGTACGACGCGTCGACTTCGCCGGGCTTTTGGAACGCAACGTCGGCCGGTTCCTTGTATGCACCCTTGCACAGCCGAATTCGTGAACCTGATCCGGAGAAGTGCCGGCAGTCGGCCTCGGTGCGGTGCAGATACGCCTGCAGGACCGTGCCGAGCGTCGGGAAGTCGCGGCGCAACTCTTCGACGATGGACAGTGTCGAGTCGGTGGTGGTGTGATCCTCCGCATCGACGGTGACCCACGCGCCCACTTCGTCTGCCGCTGTGACGATTCGGTGAGCGTTCGCCAGGGCGATCTTCTCGCCGTCGCCGGGAAGTGACTGCCCTAACGCTGAGAGCTTGAGCGAAACCTCGAGGGTGTGTTGCGTCCCAGCCGCTTCGGAAAGCGTTGCGTACGAGCGGAGAAGGGAGAGATAGGCGTCGACGGTAGCTGTTGCCTGAGCTGGATCGGTAGTGTCCTCGCCGAGGTAGTCGACCGTCACGAACCGGCCACTGGTGAGGATGTCGCGTACGGCTGACACCGCTGCGGGTTCCGCGTCCCCGGCGACGAACCTGTCTACCAGCTTGCGGGTCAAGGTCATCCCGGAGACTGTCTTCTCCAGCCGCGACGAGCGTGCCGCCGCGAGGAGTACCGGGCGCAGCGGGTTGCTCAGCGAGACGGCACTCATCAACGGTTCTCGCTCTCGGCTGGATCGACGTCCTGGTGGGGGTAGCGATGATCGGTGGGAGGAACGAAGGTTTCCTTGACGGTGCGTGTCGACGTCCAACGGAGCAGGTTCTGCGGTGAACCGGCCTTGTCGTTGGTACCGGAAGCCCGCGCACCTCCGAAGGGCTGTTGTCCGACTACCGCGCCCGTCGGCTTGTCGTTGACGTAGAAGTTTCCGGCGGCGAACCGCAGACCGTGGTGAGCTTGATCGACGGCCGCACGGTCGGTGGCGATCACGGCACCGGTCAGGGCGTACGCGGATCCGCTGTCGATACGAGCGAGGATGTCGGCGTAGGCATTCGGTGCGGAGTCGTCGTAGACGTGCAGGGAGAGTATGGGGCCGAAGTACTCGGTGCTGAAGGCCTCGTCACTGGGGTCGTCACCGAGCAGGACCGTCGGCGAGATGAAGAATCCTTCGCGGTCGTCGTAGTCGCCGCCTGCTGCGATGGTGAGGCTGCCGGTCGACTTGGCTCGGACGATCGCGGCGGCGTTGCGGTCGAAGGAACGCTGGTCGATGACGGCGCCGCCGAAGTTCGTCAGGTCCGTGACGTCGCCGTACTTCAGTGACGACACTGTGTCGATGAACGTGTCGCCCATCTTGGCCCACACCGATTTCGGGACGAATGCCCGTGACGCGGCCGAGCATTTCTGTCCCTGATAGTCGAAGGCCCCGCGGATCAATGCCGTCGTGAGTACGTCGGGGTCTGCTGAACTGTGTGCGAGTACAAAATCTTTGCCGCCGGTTTCGCCGACGAGACGCGGATACGTCCGGTAGTTCGAGATGTTGGCTCCGACCTCACGCCACAAACGCTGGAACGTTGCGGTCGATCCGGTGAAGTGGATGCCCGCCAGGCGAGGGTCGGCCAGCGCGACCTCGGACACCGTGGGGCCGTCGCCGAGAACAAGATTGATCACCCCGGGTGGCAGGCCGGCGGCTTCGAGTAGTTGCATCGTCAGGTACGCCGCGACGGCCTGCGTCGGTGACGGCTTCCAGATCACGGTGTTGCCCATCAGGGCCGGTGCGGTGGGGAGATTTCCGGCGATGGCGGTGAAATTGAAGGGGGTGATCGCGTAGACAAAACCTTCGAGTGGTCGATATTCGACGCGATTCCAGACTCCCGGAGCGGAAACGGGTTGGTCGGCGAGTATCTGACGAGCGAACGCGACGTTGAAACGCCAGAAGTCGATCAGTTCGCACGGGGCATCGATCTCGGCCTGATATGCGGTCTTCGACTGACCGAGCATTGTTGCGGCGGCGATGGTTTCGCGCCACGGGCCGGAGAGTAGATCGGCGGCGCGGAGGAAGACCGCCGCGCGGTCGTCGAACGAGAGGTCGCGCCAGGCCGGGGCGGCGAGTGTAGCGGCGTCGATGGCATCACGAACATCCGAGTGCGTTGCGCCCGCAAACGATCCGATGACCGAGCTGTGACGGTGTGGTTGAACTACGTTCTCCCGCTTGCCTTCCGCAGTTCGGTGGACGCCCCCGATGACCTGTCGGATGTCGGTGGGTGTCTCGGCCAGTTCGGTCAGTTTGGTGCGTAGGCGTGATCGTTCCGGGCTTCCCGGCCCGTAATTGTTGACCGGTTCGTTGGCTGGGTGGGGGACATTGGTGACGGCGTCCATGACGATCCTTCGGCAGACTGATGGGTGGGGCAGTTGTCGTGTCGTCATCAGTCAAGCCGAAAGGAGTCGGCGAGTAATCCGCTGATCGGCCAAACTTCTCGGACGCTGTTTGTTCGATCGGCTGAACCATCTCCGCAGGAAAATGCACTATTCTCGAAATCGAGGCGTTGGAACGGTCCGGAAAGTGGGTGGTACGTGGCTATCCGTGAGGTCAGGCTCGACGCGGTCCTTCGGGCGCTGGGCGGAGCCTTTGTCGAGCTCGTCTTCGCGCCGTCAGGTGATGACGTCTTCGTCGACTCCGTGGTGTTCGCGGAGGTCGGGGACCTCACACGCCCCGGAACCGCGGACGTCGAATCCTCTGAGCTCTGGCTCGCTGTCGGTATCGGCGCAGCAGAATTGGCAGCCTGGCTGAACCGCGTCGATCAGAAGGGATCAGCGCCTCGGGCCGTAATGTCGAAGGAGGCCTCGGACACGTCGGTGCGCGCGGCGGCACAGCGCGCCGGGATCGCCTTGATAGCAGTCCATCCGGACGCTCGTTGGGATCGATTGTTCACCACGATCCGGGGCGTGCTCGATCATTCGGTATCCCGTCAGGATTCGGAGGACGTTGTATTCGGCAGTGACACAGACTTGTTCGAGCTGGCACAGAACGTCGCGTCACTCACCCGGGGGATGGTCAGCATCGAGGACGAGCGTTCCCACGTCATGGCTTATTCGGCATCAGGAGATGCTGCGGACGAGCTCCGCCGGCAATCGATCCTCGGCCGTGAAGGACCTCGGGAATACCTCCGGAAGCTGCAGGAGTGGGGCGTCTTCGAAAGCTTGCGGCGAAGTGACGACGTGGTGGAGGTGCCTGCGCACGAAGACCTCGCGATCAGGCGACGGTTGGTGGTTCCGATTCGCAGAATTTCCGAGAACGTCAAGGGGGAGAGCGGTTTCAGTTCTGATCTGCTCGGCACGATCTGGGTTCAGGAAGGCCTGCTTCCCATCGCCGGCGATGCCGAGAGAGTGCTCCGCGGTGCCGCGGCCATTGCAGCTCGGCTGATTTCGCGCATCCGAGACGCGCCGAGTAACGAGGCGATACAGGTTCAGCGCTTGCTCGGGGTTCTCGGCGGCGGCGTCGATGTTCCTTCTCTGGCGGCCTCGTTGTCCATCCCGATGTCCGGACCCGCGATGGTGATCGGCGTGGCGAGTGTCGGGAGCAGCGTGTTGTCGGCTTCGGGTGAGCTCGTGTCGTCGTTGCGCCTGCACGCCAGTGCCTTTCACCGTGAATCGCTGGTGAGTGCATTCGGCGCCCGGATCTATGTGCTGTTTCCGCGAACCCAATCCGTGAAATCCACAGTCTCGTGGACCCGTGAAGTTATCGCGCGTTTGGACAAGTTGTCGCCCTCGGGTTTACGGGCCGCAGTCTCGTCGCCGGTTTCGACGCTCACTGAGGTGGCCAGGGCTCGCGCCGAAGTGGATCGGGTCTTGGACGGAACGTCGGGGGATGTTCGTGTGACCACCCTCGCGGACTCGCGCACTCCGGTGCTGCTGGGCGAAATCATGGACGCGATTGCGGCCGACGAGCAACTGCACGATCCGAGAATCGACGCGCTCGACGTCTACGACAGGCGTAACGGGTCGAACATGCGTGAAAGTGTCTCCGTTTACCTCGCGCATTCGGGCGATGTCCGACGCGCGTCCGAGCAGCTTCGCATTCACCCGAACACACTCAGGTATCGGATCAAAAGGGTCGAGGAGATAACAGATACCGACCTGTCCGAGCCCTCGACGAGGCTGTTGATGGAGATTCAGTTGGAGGCGTCCGCTCGCGCAGTGAGTTCGCCGAACCTGTCGGACCCCAGCAGTACTCTTCGCGAATGATCGACTCAGCGAAGGTGCCAGGCGCAGCGCGCGCGTATTTCGACGGCGGAGACGTCCGTGACGTGTTCACCGAAGACGCCGTGGTGCGTGACGACGGCCGGACGTATGTCGGGATCGAAGAAATCGTGGCGTGGAAGTCCGCCGTGTCGACGGCGTTCACCTTCACCCAGAAGATCGAGTCGGTCAACACCCCAGGCTCGGCCGTTGTCGTGTCGGTGAAGGTCGAGGGTGATTTTCCCGGAAGCCCCGTCCAGTTGCATCACCATTTTTCTCTCGACGGTGATCGGATTTCCGCTCTCACGGTGTGCCCCTGATGCCCACCGCTGACGAACTGCTCGGGAAATCCGTCGTCGCCGATCTGGCAGGCTGTCTCGAGCGAGCCTCCGGTCAGACACGCCTCGCCCTCGTTCGGGGTAGTACATCCGAATTCGACGGTATGAGTCTCGGCGAACGTACCCGCGTTGTGCGGGACGCGATGACTGCCGAACTGCCTCAGGATCTTCCGGCCTTCGCCGAGATCATCCGCCGTGCGCTTTCAGAGGAGACCTTCACTGGTTGGATGATCTGGCCGGTGACCGAAGCTGTCGCCGTCACGGCGACACGAAGTGGCTCCGAGTCGGATTTCGACGAGGGAATGGCTCTGCTTGCCGAGCTGACGTCGCGTCTGACGGCCGAATTCGCAATTCGCACATTTCTCGAGACGGACCTTGACCGTTCGCTGGCGATCGCACTCACCTGGACCGGCCATGACGACGAACACGTCCGGCGCTTGGCGACCGAAGGCACTCGTACTCGTTTGCCCTGGGGAAGACGAGTGAAAGAATTGACGGCGCGTCCCGAGTCGACACTCGCCATTCTCGACGAGCTGTATCGGGATGATTCGGAATATGTACGACGCTCGGTCGCAAACCATCTCAACGATCTCAGTCGTGCTGACGCAGCGCTCGCCGTGTCGACTGCGAAGCGTTGGTTACAGACGCCGGATTCCAACACACTGAAAATCGTCAAACATGCATTGCGGACGTTGATCAAGGCCGGCGACCCAGATGCTCTGTCTCTTCTGGGGTTCTCGCCGCCCACCGACGTCGTGGTCGAAGGGTTCGTCATCGACCGCGAAATAGTCGATGCGGGTGGAGAACTCACTTTCGACTTCGCTGTCACGAACAACGGCAGCGAGTCCGTCACCGTCGTGATCGATTACATCGTCCACCACGTGAAGGCCAACGGGACCACGACGCCGAAGGTCTTCAAACTGACAACACGAACGCTCGAGCCTGGGGTGCCGGCCCGCATCGCGAAGAGGCATTCCTTCAAACCGATCAGTACCCGGAAGTACTATGCCGGCGACCATGCCGTCGAAGTGCAGATCAACGGTGTACGCCAGGTGCGAGGCGAATTCCGCTTGGAGGCGTGAGTGACCCCACCAGGTGTGGTGGGGTCACTCCAGTACCGATCCAATGCCCGCACGGATGTCAGCGCATGACCTGTACCTGTTCGGCGATATCAGCGGCCAGGGCCATCGCAGTCAGAGCGAGGCCGTTGTTGAGGTCGTATCGCAGTTGTCCGACATGGCCGTCCTGGACAGCGCGAACTCGTTTCCACGTGGGCGACTCGGCTTCGACGGCGTCGGGGTTCTGTAGCAGTACGAAGTCGGCCTGGTCGAAGATCGCGAGCTCCTCGAGGCTGTAGAACGTCGAATCCTTCCGATCGGGTGCGGCATGGGCGGCGTCAGTCAAGACGTTCAGGCCGAGGTCCTGTGCAACCGACACGGCGAACGTGTTGTTCTGCAGCCAGATCTGACCGCTGTCTGCACCGGCGATCGCAATCGACTTGCCTTCGAGGAGACCACCGATCTTGGCCCGCGCTTGAGCAAGTTCTCCGTTGTATCGGGCGATGACGCGTTCGGCGACTTCGCGGCGATCGAGCGCCGTGAGCTGCGCGGTCATGGCCTGTTTCCAAGACGAGCCCGTCGTGCCCTCGTCAACGACGAGCACCGGGGCGATGTCAGTGCCGAGCAGGCCCCTGTCCTGGTAGTAATCCCACCAGCCTTTCCCGACAACCAACAGATCGGGGTCGTAGCTCAGGATCGATTCGGCATTCGGTTCGTTGTTCGTCCCACCGAGGCGAGCTGCGCCGGCGGGTACCTTCTGCATGAGCTGAGACTTCGGATCCCAATTGGTCGCGACGATCGGGTACTCGGCCAGTAGTGCAAAATCGAGGGCGCCTCGGGCTTCGAGCACCACGACACGCTTGGGGTCCCGCGGGAGGCGGTAGGTCTGGTCCGCGACGACGATGTCGACCCACTCGTCCGAGGCTTCGGTGCCGCTGGATTCGCTCGAACATGCAGACAGTGCGCCCAGTGCACCGAGCGCCGCCGCACCGGTCAGGAACCCGCGTCGTGTCAAGGAATCGATCAGACGGGTGAATTCGTCGTCCACATCTTTTGTCGACTGCAAGGGGGTTTCGGTCGCAGAAGGGGACACCGTCGGGTGGAAGGTTTTGGTCGATTCGATCACAGGCATGAGAAGGCGCAGCTCCATCTGATGTTCCGGGCATTGGCAGGTGCCTAACCAACGTATTCGAACTTCGCAGCCGGAGCCTTACTCGAAAGCGCCAACCGCTCAGCGGATTTGGCCATTCTTCACGGACTCGTGCCACGGGACTCGCCCCTCGGATTCGGCTTGTTGTGGACGGGCGCGCCCATCTGATCCGAACTCGAGGTATCGTGGCCGTCATGCAGCGCGTCTATTTCTGGTTTAGCAGGCCGGCCCCGGGTGGGCCTGCCGGCGTAACCACGCGCTGACAACCTCCACCCAAGAGCCGGACTACAGACCGGCTCGCTGGAGTTTCTCTTCATCTCTGGGGTCGGCCTGAGAACAGGAAACCGAAAACCCCATGACTGTCACCATCGACACCACCGCAGCTTCGGACAGCCTCGACGATCAGCGCACTGTGAGTATCAGTCCGCTCGTGTCACCGGCGACTGTTCGTGCTCAGCACGCTCCGGACGAGGTCGCGGCCGCAACCGTGCGCACCGGTCGGGCCGACACGATCAACATCCTCAACGGTGACGACGATCGTTTGATCGTCGTTGTCGGTCCGTGCTCCGTGCACGATCCGGAAGCGGCGATGGACTACGCCCGCCGGTTGGCCGCCAAGGCCGAAGAACTGCGGGACGATCTGCACATCGTCATGCGCGTCTACTTCGAAAAGCCGCGCACCACTCTCGGGTGGAAGGGCCTGCTCAACGACCCCCACCTCGACGGCACGTTCGACATCAACACCGGGCTCGGTATCGGCCGCAAGTTGCTTCTCGACGTGTCGAGTCTGGGCCTGCCTGTCGGCTGCGAGTTCCTTGATCCGATCATGCCGCAGTACATCGCCGACCTGGTCAGCTACGGTGCAATCGGCGCCCGGACCGCCGCCAGTCAGGTTCACCGTCAGCTGTGCAGCGCGCTGTCCATGCCCGTCGGCATCAAGAATTCCACCGAAGGTGATGTGCAGGTAGCCGTCGACGGTACCCGCGCTGCGGCGGCGAGCCATGTGTTCCCCGGAACGGATCTCGACGGCCAGGCTGCCTTGATTCGGACCGCGGGCAACCCGGACTGCCATGTGATTCTTCGTGGCGGCAGCGACGGACCGAACTACGATGCCGAGACCGTCGCGGATACCCTTGCTCGCCTGCGTAAGTCGAACCTGCCCGAGCGCGTGGTCATCGACGCGAGCCACGGTAACAGCAGCAAGGACCACGAGCGTCAGGTCGTCGTGCTGGACGACATTGCCCGACGTCTGACCGAGGGCGAGCAGGGAATCGCCGGCGTCATGTTGGAGAGTTTCATCGAGGCCAGCCGTCAGGACCTGACCTTGGGTAAGGCGGACGAGCTCACCTACGGTCAGTCGATCACCGACGCGTGCATCGACTGGTCCACCACCGCAGCGCAGTTGGACCGTCTGGCGCAGGCCGTTGCGGCTCGGAGGGGCTGACGCCCCCGTGCGCGTTTAGGGAGTGCCTGGACTCGCTAAACGCGCACAGGGCCGCTAGGCCAACACTGCTCGCGTGGCCTCGACCAGGCGCTCCAGCCAGGCGTCGGTGCCGACTGCCTGACGCAGCGGCTCGTTGGGCAATTCGATGCTGACCGGCAGTCCGGCAGGCAGGGTCGACCAGATGTCGGCCAGGGCGATGCCGCCGGTGCCGGGCACCAGACGCTCTTCGCGGGCGTGACGGATCAGTTCTGCGTCATCCGTAGGAGCGGGGGTCGAACCGTCGCACATCTGGGTGTAGTGAAGCCACTCGCGCGGGATGGACGCAAGATCCTCCAGTGTGGTCGCCGAGCGGTCGGTGTGGAGTGCGTCGACGAGGACACTACGAGCCGGACCGTCTGCCGCCGAGACGATCTCGATGGCCGCACGCGCATCGGGCACCGCAGTCCACGGCATGAATTCGAGCGAGGCGACGATGCCGTAGTTCGCGCACAGTTCAGCGAGGCGGGCATAGGAGTCCGTGAGCCGAGCGCGGTCGCGATCGTCGCCGCCCACCAGAACGACTTTGGCTCCGAGCTGTGCACCCGCTTCGAGAAGCGGAACGTAGTCGGCGGGGTCAAAGTCGGCTGCAAGGCGGATGATTTCGAGGTCGAATACCTCAACGGGTGAATCATCCAGTCGACGCACCAATTCGTTCAACCCCTGCTTGTCCTCGTGCAGGGGGTACGCCGTAGTGCCCGGTGCCGCGGGCATCAGACGGATACCGATGGTGTCGAAGCCGTGCTTTTCGGCCAAGTCGACGTGCTGCATCGGTGCGGTATCGAGCACCGTGAGGGCTGCCAGCCCGAGTGAGAGTGTCATGCGTGCGCTCCAACTGTCTTGGCTCCGGCCAGTTCCCGACCTGCTAGATACCCGAACGTCATAGCCGGGCCGAGGTTGATGCCGCCCGATGGGTAGTGCCCGCCCATCACGCTGGCCTGATCGACGCCGACGGCGAGCAATCCCTCGATGGGGCGGTCGTTGTCATCGAGAACCTGCGACGACGAGTCGGTGACAAGCCCGGCGAAGGTACCGAAACTGCCCGGCACCACCTTCACCGCGTAGTACGGACCCTTCTGTAAAGGAGCGAGCGACGGGTTCGGCCAGGGGTTGGCGGTATCGCCGGAACCCCGGTTGAACGGTGTTGTACCGCGACCGAACTCGGGGTCTTCACCGGCCACGGCCCCGACATTGAATGCCTCGATTGTCTTCTCCAACTGCGTCGGATCAGCGCCGATCTTCTCTGCCAGTTCGCGAACGGTGCGACCACGTGTGAGGTATCCCGAGCGCAGGTACGGCTGGATCGGGATCGGCAGGGGCTTGGCCATGCCCAGCGGGAGGTAGCGCACATACTGCTGATCGGCGATCAACCACGAGCACACTTCTTCGCCCTCAGGAACCTGCTCGACCATCGCGAGTGTGTAGTCGTGGTAGCCGAGTGCCTCGTTGACAAAACGCTTGCCGTTCGCGAGAACTCCGATGACACCGGGCTTTCCGCGGTCGAGGATGTGCGGGAACACCCCTTCCTTGCCGTTGCGATAACGAACGATGGAGACGGGGCAGTACGCGACGGGGGAGGCAAGAGTGCGGTCGAGGCGACCACCCACGGATTCGCCGAGGGTGATGCCGTCGCCGGTGGTTGTCTTCGGAGTGAGTGACCAGTGCTCGTTTCCGGTGGGGGTACGGGGGAACAGTTCACGTCGGCGGTCGATGTCCTGGGCGAAGCCGCCGGTGGCCAGTACGACGCCGCGCGTGGCAGTTACCGAGTACGCACCATCCGGACCTTCGAGGCGGACACCGACAACGCGACCGTCATCGTCAGTCTGCAGCGATGTTGCCGACGTTTTCACCCGAATCTCGACGCCGAGATCGAGCGCTGAGCGAAGCATCATGCCGACAAGCGCGGTGCCGTTGACGAGTTGCTGGCCACGACGCTTGGTGGCGAGATCGAACATGTGCTTTGTCACGCGAACACCACAGTGCACAAATGCTTTCGGCGATCGAGTCGAGTGCAGGAATGCCTGCAGGTCGGGGCCGGCCATGATGCCCATTCCGAGGAATGACGTCTCGTACAACTGTCGACGGAGCAGCACCGCGACGTCGGGGCCGAGCTTTCGCAAGCTCACCGGTTTCGGTCCGACGGAACGATGACCCGTGCCGGCTCCCGGTGTGTCGCCGTGAATGTCGGCGATCTTGGCTCCGGGAACGAACTTCAGTGCAGTCTTGCGTTCGAAGAACTCGACCATCTCCGGTGCACCGTCGAGGAGTGCATCCACCTTGGCAGCGTCGAAGTTGTCGCCGAGTCGGTTCTCCAGATATGTCCGCGGCGCCGAACGATCCTCCACAACCCCGTCGGCGATGGCAAACATGTTGCGCGGGGTCCACATCCACCCGCCCGACCAGGCCGTTGCGCCGCCGCAGGTGTCGGCCTTCTCGACAACGAGTACCGACGCGCCGCCATGTGCTGCGGCAATTGCTGTGGAAAGCCCGCCTGCGCCGGAGCCCACGACAACTACGTCGTAGGTGAGGGGGGTACTGCTACTCATTTCTGCTCCTTGGCAGTTGTTGCGAGGGTCGGTGTCGATGTCAGATCGACAACCTTCCCGGTTCGTGACGATTCGTAGATTGCGGCGATGATGGCAAGTGACGCGCGGGCGTCTCGTCCGGTGACGGCGGGTTCGCGCCCGGTCAGGACCGCGTCGGCGAAGTCCTGAACCTGCAGGGTGTGGAAGTCGGTCAGTGCTGCATTAACCGCTCCCACATCGAGATTGGCGTCGATGTCGGCAGAGTACGGCGACTGGAACTCCACTTCGCCGGGCACGGTCCAGATTTCGTTGACACCCTCGTGCCCTTCAGGAAATTCGAGGACACTGGTGATGGCGCCGGTGCGCCCGATCACTGTCACGCGGTTGCCCAGATTGTGATTGGCACCGGTAGTCGCGGTGACGGTGGCGGTGCCGCCCGAAGCAAAGGAAATTACAGCTGACGCACTGTCCTCGGTCTCGATGTGCTCACCGTGGGTGTGGGTGCGGATGAAGCCGCTGACCGAGACGGCCTCGCCCATGAACCAGGCCAGCATGTCGATCTGGTGCACCGCCTGCGTCATGAGCACGCCACCGCCGTCGGTGTCCCAGCGTCCGCGCCACGCGTCGGCCGAGTAGTAACTCGACGGGCGGTGCAGGATCACCGACGCCTCGCCGAGCGTGGGCAGTCCGATCCGGCCGTCGTCGATGGCGTCCCGGATCCGACGCGCGGCCGGCCAGAAGCGACGTTGGAAGAGCACCCCGAACGTGATACCGGCGCGGTCGGCGGCCTCGATCATGCGGTCGGCGGCAGCAACATCGACCGCGATGGGCTTCTCGCACAACACATGTACACCCGCTTCGGCAGCGGCCACAACTACTTCTTCATGTACCGGGTGCGGCGTGCAGACGGTGCAGGCGTCGAGTCCGAGGGCAAGAAGTTGCTCCACTGAACGCACGGCTGCGGGAATGCCGTGCGCTGCCGCGAACTCCTGGGCGCGTCCGAGATCGGGATCGCAGCAGCCGATCACCTCGACGCCGGGGACTTGTTGCAGGGCTCGGGCATGGTTGCCGGCGATCTTGCCGCAGCCGACGATTCCGACTTTCAACGTCATCAGAAATGTTCCTCTGCTTCGACGTCCCGCGCGGCAGACTCGCCGCGGTCGAGACTGTTCAGTGCTTCGATGTCCTCGCCGGAGAGGGTCACGTCGAGTGCTGCCAGGTTCTCGGCCTGACGCGTCGGGTTCGCTGATCGCGCGACCGGAACCACACCCTGCGCGACATGCCAAGCAAGGACCACCTGCGCAGGGGTGCAACCCATTCGACCGGCGATCTCACTCACAACGGCGTTGTCGAGCACATCCCCGCGGCCGAGCGGGCTCCACGACTGCGTGAATATTCCGAGTTCGTCGTTGGCGCGGCGCACCGGAATTCGCGCGAGCGACGGGTCCATCTGAATCTGGTTGACTGCCGGTGCCTCGCCGGTTTCGGCGACGACGCGGCGCACGTGGTGCTCCAGGAAGTTCGACACACCCACGTACCGAACCAGTCCGGCGTCGCGGCAGGCAAGCATCGCCTCGAACGACGCAACGTAACGATCGATTCGCGGGAGCGGCCAGTGGATCAGGAACAGATCGAGTTGATCCAGTCCCAGTCGTTCCAGGCTCTGCTCGAGCGCTCCGCGGATGTCACCGGAAACCTGGTCGTTTCCACGAAGTTTGGTGGTGACGAACAGTTCTTCTCGCGGTAGGCCCGACTCCGCCAACGCTACGCCGACGGCGTCCTCGTTGCCGTAGATCGCGGCGGTGTCGATGAGGCGGTACCCGGCCTCGATGCCGGAGAGAACCGACTTCGTGGCGTCGGCACCGACCAGTGGCCAGGTTCCGAGTCCGATGGGTGGCAACGCAGTTGCCACCGGTGCGGCTGTGTGTGCGCTCATGCGTGAACCTCCTGACGGGCCGCAGCGGCGGCGGTGATGGCGACGGCAACGTCGGCTGCGGTCACGAGTGCGGCATGGATGGATCCGCCGTCACCGCTCGCGTCGCCGACGGCATGGACCCCGAGTCGTGGTGCCAGTGAACGTAGTTCGGCCAGAAGCTCCGAGCGCGGCTCGACGCCCTGTGAAATCAGCAGCTCGCCGGGGGCGTCGACTTCGCTCAGTACACCGCCTGTCGAGATCGTGACCCGATCGGCGTCGACTTTGGTGACGATCGAGCTCAGGTAGGTCGTGAGGTTCTCACTTGAGGCCAGGCGCGGCAGCAGTACGATCTTGCCGCGTCGGCCGACGTCGTGCGCGATGGTTTCCTGCGGCCCGATCATGACGACCTGGGTGCCCTTCTGGAGCAGATCGTCTGCGACGGCAGCAGCCTCGCGGTCGGCGCCGAAAATGGTGATTGCCTCGGGGGCCGGATCTCCGGAAACCAGGAACTCGCGAACGTCACGGACAGTTCGGGTCTGCGCGCCGGGGAGGTCAGTCACGGGACCGTTCCCACCGGCAGCAAGGACGATCGCATCGAAGTCACTGTTTGCGAGCAATGCTGCGTCAGCTCTGGTCGAGGTGTGGCACTGCACCCCGAGTTCGGCCAGTTCCGCGAGGTACCAGTCCACGATCCGCCCGTATTCGGGATATTCGTGCAGCTTCGATGCCAGAGCGAAGTCGCCACCGAGGCTGGGTCGTTCGTCGTACAGGTCGACGCGATGACCGGCAAGTGCGAGGTCGCGGGCAGCGGCCATGCCGGAGGGACCGGCACCGATGACGGCGACCCGCACGGTGGCATCAGCCGGCTTTGTGGGCTGATCCAGTTCACGTCCGACCCACGGGTTGACAGAGCAGGGAATGGGACCGGCAGCCAGGCTGTCGATGCAGTAGTTGCAGGCGATGCAGGGGCGGTAGCGGCCACCGTCGACAGCGCGATTCGGGAAGTCCGGATCGGCGTGCAACGTACGGGCCATGCTGACGAAGTTGGCCTGCCCGGAATCGATGATCTGCGCGGCGATCTCCGGCGACGTGATGCGTCCGGCCACACCAACCGGGATGTCGAAGTCGCGCTGGTACTGCTCGGAGTACGGCGCGAGGAGTCCACGGGACCATTCACCGGGCTGGATGATCCACTGTCCCGCTTCGTAGTTGCCGGCCGAGACGTCGAGGAAATCGAGTCGGTCGGTGTCGATGGCGTCGATGCGAGAGCGGGTCGTCTCGGCGTCGAGTCCGCCGTCAATGCCTTCGAAGGCTGAGAATCGAAGTCCCAGAGTGATTCCCGGAGCATGCTCGTGGACGGAGGCGATGACCTTGTTGACGAACAAGGTGGGGTCGGCCCACTCGTCGTCGCGGTGATTGTAAGCAGGGGAGAGGAACTGGTGGATCAGATACCCGTGGCCACCGTGCAGGGAGATGACGTCGACGCCGGCCTGCTGGCAGCGCGCTGCGGCTTCACCGAAACATTCGATGATGTGCTCGATGTCGTCGCCGTCGAGTTGTTCTGGCATCTCGCCGCCGACAACCAAACACGGAATCGGTGTCGGGGCAACGGGAACAAACCCGCTGACAGAACCTTGCGCCGTACGTCCACCGTGGTTGAGTTCGACTCCGACGAGGGCGCCGTGAGCGTGGATCGCGTCGGCCATCTTCTTGATGCCGGGAATCCGTTCGTCGACGTCGACGCCCATCTGCCGGATGCGTCCCTTGCCGTCGGCACGCACGTAGCTCGCTTCGGTGAAGATCAGTGCAGCACCACCTTCGGCGCGGCGGGCGAGGTACGCGATGTACTCGTCCGTCATGGTGCCGTCGACTTCGCAGTAGTTGCGTTCCATCGGGGCGGACACGAACCGGTTCCGGAGGCGGACGCTGCCCATGTCGAGAGGTTCGGCGAAAGGCGCAGTCACATTCATCAGTGCTCCTGGTACTTCGCGAGAAAGTAGGTGTTCGGTTGTGCTCATGCGCATGCCGTCTCGGAGAGCAGCTCGCTCAGATGGCTGCGCATGCGATCCGTATCGGCTTCGACACCGGTCAGGATTGTGAAGGTGTCAGAGGCTTGAGCCACCAGCATCTGCCCACCGTCGAGAACCGCGCATCCGAGAGCAGCTGCAGCGTCGAGCAATTCGGTGCGCATCGGTCGATAAACGATGTCAGCGACCCACAATCCGGAATGCAACGCCGCAGGGTCGAAGGGAGTTCCGGGGTGACCCACCATGCCGATCGGAGATGCGTTGACGACGCCGTCGCACGTCGTCAGGTTGACGGCGATCTCACCGATCGCCAAAGCCGTTGTGCGCGTGGCAGGGAAGGCCGAGGTGACGCGAGAACACACATCGGCAGCGCGATCGGGATCAATATCTGCGATGCGAAGATCCGTGGTGCCGGCGGCGGCGAGCGCGTATGCCACAGCGGAACCCGCCCCTCCTGCCCCGGCAAGCACCACTCGGTCCAAGGCGGCGTCGGGCAAACCGCGCTGCAGTGCTGTGAGGAATCCGCTGTGGTCAGTGTTGTGGCCGATCAAACGGCCGTTGTCGACCACAACCGTGTTGACGGCACCGAGCAACCGCGCGTTGTCGGACAGCTCGTCGAGCGCGTCCACGACAACCTGCTTGCACGGGTGGGTGATGTTCAGTCCGGTGAAATCGCCCGCGACGGCGCCACGCACCACCTCACCGGTTTTCTCGACCGAGATGTTCAGGTTCTCGAGATCGATCAGTTCGTAGCTGTAATCGTCGAGTCCGAGTGCTGCTGCTTCGTGTGCGTGCAACGCGGGCGAGAGTGAGGTGGCGATACCCGACCCGACAAGGCCGATACGGTGACGTGTGTATTCGGTAGTCATGACATTCTCCTGCATAAGTGGGGACGGCCCCTCGCGGCAATTCATCGCGAGGGGCCGGTCCGGTCAAGCGTTGTTGCTGGTGAGCTCTGAGTCCTGCTTGATCGGCAGGCTCGGCTTCGGTTGGCCCAGTTCTGCTGTGGGCGTGCGGTACGTTTCCGGTCCGGTCATTGCCGCGATGGCGGAGATGACGGCGAAGCCCAGGCACATCCATGCAACCGGTGTCCAGTTGCTCTTGTCTCCGGCCGAGATCGCCTGGGCGATAGCCGGCGTGAAGCCGGCAACAAGGAGTCCGAGCATGAGGCTGACGGCCATTCCGGTGTATCGGACCTTCGCGGGGAACTGCTCCGGGAAGTATGCCGGGTACGTGCCGTTGGGCATCGCGTAGAAGATTCCGATCATGACGATTCCCGAAGCGAAGACCATGGGGACGCTTTGGGTTCCGATCGAATGGAAGAACACGAAGATCATCAGGCCGGCTCCGATGGCGCCGACGACGAAGATGGGCTTACGTCCGTAGCGATCCGAGAGAATGCCGAACAGCGGCTGAGTCAGTACGGCAACAAAATTGGCGGTCGCGATGGCCCACAGCATCGTGGAGCGTTCGAAGCCGGATTCGACGGCGTACGCCAGGGCGAAGACGTTGACGATGGTGTTGATCATCGCGAAGGTCGAGCTCATGCTGATACGGATCACGGTGCGCCAGTGCGAGCGGAACATCTCGACGACGGGAATTCCGGCCGTCTCGTCCTGTTCCTTGAGTTCCTCGAATACCTCGGGCTCATCCAGGGCGCGACGTAGCCACAGCGCGACGACGGTCACGATGATGCTGAGCCAGAAGGGAACTCGCCAACCCCACGAGTAGAGGTCTTCGTCGGGCAGGCTCGCCACTGGGATGAATACCAGGCTGGAGACGACGATGCCGAACATGATCCCGCTCATGGTGAACGAGGTGAAGAACGAACGACGGTGATCAGGTGCGTGTTCGAGCGTCAGTGCCGAAGAGCCGGGTGATTCACCGCCGGCAGAGAGCCCTTGAAGAAGGCGAAGCAAGACGAGAATGATCGGCGCGGCGATGCCGATCTGGTCGTAGGTCGGCAGGCAACCGACGATGACCGTCGCAACACCCATGAGGAGCAGGCAGGCGAGAAGCGCGTTCTTGCGTCCGTACCGATCGCCGAGGTGTCCCCACAGCACTGCGCCGAGTGGGCGGGCGACGTAGGCCACGCCCAGGGTGCTGATCGAGAGCAGCGTTGCCGTCGAGCCGCCGCCAGGAAAGAAGATCTTGGGGAACACGAGCGCGGCTGCGGAGCCGTAGATGAAGAAGTCGTAGTACTCGAGGGTGCTGCCGAGGAAGCCCGAAACGGCGGCGCGGCGCGCGTTCGAATTCGGATGCTCTTCGGTGGAGTGCGTGGAACCGGTGGAGGTGATCGGTGGTGCCATGTGAAGTCCTTTCGTCCCGATGGGCCGGCCGTGGCGGCACGTTTGGTGATGCACCACGCATCGGTGACGTCCCTCACCTTTCGGCGGCTGAGACGACAGTGCCACGAAGGACTATGGCGCGTCCAACACTAAATGAGTCTCAGATAATGACGTTTTTGGTCTCAATCTCCGGCGTCGGCAGAATCTCCTCGGACGTCTCCAGTGCGACGGCGAGTGCATCGGTCATATGCCGGGGTGACCAGGCAATTCCGTGGTTCATGAACGTCGGCTCGCCGGTGAGTGGGACGAACACACTGCCAGGTGGGGTGATAGCAGCCATGCCGGACGTCATCAGCGCTACACCGACGCCGGCGGCAACGAGCATGAGGATCATGTACGGATCGGTGATCTCCTGGACGACGCGAGGCCTGAAGTCTGCGTTCATGCAGGCGCGCATCGCGGTTTCCTGGAGGGCCGAGCCGGCCGAGAGCGGGGTGGTCACGAATCCGTCGTCGGCCAATTCGCGGAGATCGATCGCGTCCCTCTCGGCAAGGGGATGGTCGATCGGAAGTACGGCGCCGAACGCCTCCCGTCGGATCAGTCGGGTAGACAGTGATGCGGATTCCACCGGTAGTCCGACGAAGGCGAGGTCGAGGGCGCCGCTCTCGAGTTGAATGATCGCGTCGCGCGTCATGATTCGGCCGAGGAGTGTCAGTTCGACTTCCGGATAGCGCTGACGCAACGCGCGGGTGAGCGGCGGAAGTGCTTGATAGTTGAGCACTCCGGTGAACCCGATCGTGACTCGTCCGTAGACGCCTCCCGACGACGCACGCGTAGCGTGTCGTGCCGTCTCCATGTTCTCGATGACGCGATAGGCGTGGGGGAGAAAGGCATGTCCGCCGGACGTGAGTGCGACGCTGCGAGTGCTGCGTTCGAACAACTTGACGCCGATGTCCTTTTCGAGCTTTCGGATCATCTGGCTGAGCGGCGACTGAGCCATCTGGAGCCGTGATGCGGCCCGCCCGAAGTGAAGTTCTTCCGCAACCGCGACAAACGCGTGCAACCAGCGGGTTTCCATCGGCAAGGCCTCCAGGTATTTGACGTCGACAACAAACGCCATATATTCAGAATTTCTACACAGTGTGACGGCAATTATGCCTGTATGCAACATAAATTGAGTGCGTAGCGCACAGAAACTCAGGAGTGAAGATGATGCAGGGCTATCCAGAGGGCGTCACCGCGCTCGTTACCGGCGGTGCGAGCGGAATCGGCGCCGCCAGTGCAAAGATGTTGACGGAGAAGGGAGTTCGGGTGGTAACGGCAGATCTTGCCGAAGGCGCGGACGAACAACTCGACGTGAGTGATCCGACAGCAGTCGATGCGCTTCGAACCAGACTCGGCAGAATCGACATCTTGATCAACAGTGCGGGAATCGTCGGGCCGTCAGCGCCACTCGTCGACGTCGACCTCGCGGCTTGGCGGCGTACGTTCCGCATCAACGTCGAAGGAACATTCCTGATGTGCCGGGCGTTCGTGCCGGGGATGGTTGCGTCGGGGTGGGGGAGGGTCGTCAATCTCGCGAGTATTGCGGCCAAGGACGGAAACCCGAATCAGAGTGCATATTCCGCGTCCAAAGCGGCAGTCGTCGCGCTGACGAAGTCGCTCGGCAAAGAGGTCGCCACCACCGGTGTGCTGGTCAACGCGATTGCTCCCGCGGCCGTGGAAAGTCCTATGAATGCCGGCACCGATCCGGCCATCCTCGCTCGTTCGCAGTCTTTGACGCCGATGGCACGGATGGGGCGGGCCGACGAGATCGCCGAACTGATCTCCTGGCTGTCGTCGTCGGCGGTGAGTTACTCGACGGGTGCTGTGTACGACGCCAGCGGTGGCCGCGCAACGTACTGAATTACCTTCTGGAAGAAGTCGATCAGAACTGGAGCAGTGACTGCCACAGTTCGCGAGATGCGTCCTGGTACTCGAGCATGTGCGAGATCAGTTCACGCAGTGGCTGCGTCGGTTCGAGTTCTTCCGGAAGGAGCGGATTGCGCACGATGACCGCGATCACCGCGCTGCCCAAGGCAAGTGATTCACGGGCAGCCTCCTCGCGGCTGATTGTCGCCAGGCGTGTTTGCGCCTGTGTGAGTGCTTCACGGGCCTCGGCGATGTCGACCAACAGTGCTTCCGAGTTCCAGAGTGTGCGGATTGTCGAATCATCCTCGGGGGCAAGGTGAGCGATTTCCATGACAGCCGATTCGGGGGCGGCGCCGAGTCGGCGGAGAGTGCGGCGGGCGCTGTCCGTGCCGCCGAGCAGATTGTTCGGGCGGACGGCGAGTGTGGGCTTCCACTCCTCGTAGCCCGCCAGGCGCAGCGCCTGATCGTGTCTTCGGGCGGCAGTGCGGTCGCTTCGTTTGAGCGCTGAGTGCTCGACGGCTATCCACGTGCCGTCCCAGGGGCGTATGCGATCGGTACGAGTTCGCCACCCCTCGACCTCGCTGTAGGTGGGGATGCCGTCCGGGTTGAGGACGTACGTTCCACGAGCGGTGCGACGCAGTTTGTTCTCGCGGCACAGGCGGCCCGTTGCCACGCGAACGCTCGATGCGCTGACACCGACGATCTCGCCGGCGCGGGTCAGCACTGCAGTGCTGAACTCGGTGTCCGGACTCGCCGTTGCGAGGTCCAGCACAACTCGGGTTGCGGACATTCCTCGATCAGTTTGTAACAACTTTTGAACAACTCCTGACAAATTCTGTTACAAGTGGCATGGTGGGTACCGGGAAACCTTATCCGCGAGCAGTGAGGAAATATCGTGACCGACTCCGATCGACCAGGTGGCGATGTCTATGTGGAGCGTGACGGTGGCGTCACCGTCATCGTGATGAATCGCCCTGATCGCAAGAATGCGGTGGACGGGCCGATGGCGGCGCAGTTGCGTGATGCCTTCCTGGAGTTCGAATCGGACGAGAGTCAGAAGGTGGCGATTCTGTGGGGCGCGGGCGGCACATTTTGTGCCGGTGCGGATTTGACCGCAGTCTCCGACCCCGCCCGCGTGCACGAGTTGCATCCGGAAGGCGGCGGCACCGGCCCGATGGGGCCGAGTCGGTTGGTGTTGTCCAAGCCATTGATCGCCGCCGTCAGCGGATACGCGGTTGCAGGAGGGCTCGAGCTTTCATTGCTCGCGGACCTGAGGATCTGCGAGGAGGATTCCGTCTTCGGAGTCTTCTGCCGGCGCTGGGGAGTTCCTCTCATCGATGGTGGGACCGTGCGACTGCCGCGAATCGTCGGGCAGGGGCGAGCGCTCGACATGATCTTGACCGGTCGCCCGGTCGACGCTCCGGAGGCGCTGGCCTTCGGACTGGCCAATCGTGTTGTTCCAGTGGGGCAGTCACTCCAGGCAGCCAAGGAGCTTGCGCACCAGTTGTCCGCTTTCCCTCAACTCTGCATGCTCGCGGATCGCGCGTCGGCCTACCGATCTTTTGATCTACCACTTGCCGAAGCACTGCGGGCCGAGGGCGTCGCGGGAAATCCCATTGTCATCGCTGAAGGTGTGCGCGGCGCTGCTGCGTTCGCCGCGGGCGCCGGCCGGCACGGCCGGTTCGAGAACAACCCGAATTCGAACGAGGAAACTGAACCATGATGCCCATAACCAGAGACCTGATCGCCCGTGGTGCGCGACAGCACGGATCGCGAACAGCCGTCGTTTTCGGCGATCGATCGATGACGTTCACGGAAGTGGACGAACTCAGCAGCCGATTGGCGCACACATTCATCGCCCTCGGTATCGGGCGTGGTGCACGGGTTGCATTGCTGGTCAACAACTCTCTTGCCAGCGTCCCCGTCGATTTTGCCTGTGTCAAAGCCGGCATCAACAGGGTTCCGCTCAACTCGCGTCTCTCGCTCGACGAGCACGCGAGAATGCTCGAGGACACCGACACCTCGCACGTCGTCTTCGGTAGTGACCTCGCCGACCGCGCCGCTGAACTGTCCGCCAGGTTCCCCGAACGTACGTTCATCGGGCTGGAAACAGGTTCGGCGCGGCAGCGTTCGCTGCTCGACCAAGCACAGAGCATGCCTTCGGACACACCGGACGTCGAGTTAGCTCCCGACGATGTGATCCTGACGCTGTTCACCTCCGGGACCACGGGAACATTGAAGGCCGCGCAGCACACTCAGCGCAGCTACGCCGGCATCTGCCGCAATGTTCTGCTCAATCTGCTTCCGGCGACTCAGGACGACACGATGCTGCACGCGGCATCACTGATTCATGCCAGCGGTGTCTTCGTGCTTCCGTTCTGGCTGCGTGGCGGCAAGACCGTCATCCTTCCCGGATTCGACCCGTCGACCTTCTTGGACTCGATAACCGAGCATCGGGCTACGGCAATCAATCTGGTGCCGACGATGATTCAGATGCTCCTCGAACGCCCTGATTTTGCGAGCGCAGACATCTCGAGTCTGAAATCCGTGATCTACGGTGCGTCGCCGATGCCGCTGGCCACTATCGAACGTGCAATGCAGGCGTGGGGGCAACACCGTTTTCTCCAGTACTACGGGCAGACCGAGGCACCGCTGTGTATTGCAGTCCTACGGCCCGAAGATCACACGGAAGATCGCCTGCTGTCCTGTGGTCAGCCCGCCATCGACGTCGAGATCAGGCTGCTCGACGGCGAGGGAAACGAAGTGCCCCAGGGAGAACCGGGTGAAATCGTGATCCGCTCGCCATCGGCGATCGCTGGATACTTCAATGCACCGGAACTGAATGCGGACACCTTCACCGAAGACGGCTGGGTTCACACCCGTGACATCGGTCAGTTCGACGCCGAAGGATTCTTGTTCTTGAAGGACCGAGCTTCGGACATGATCATCAGCGGCGGATACAACGTCTACCCCCGTGAAGTCGAGGATGCACTCCTGACGCATCCGTCTGTCCGTGAGGTCGCCGTGGTGGGTACCGCCGACGCCAAGTGGGTGGAGGCGGTCACGGCTGTGGTGGTACTCGAGGACGGGACCGTCGAAAACGACGCACTGCAAGCATCATTGGTCGCGCACGTCGGCGAACGACTGGCGTCGTACAAGAAACCGCGTCGGGTTGTTTTCGCAGAATCCATACCGAAGACGGCCGTCGGCAAGCTCAATCGGAAGGCGCTGCGAGACGAACTCCGCGACGCTATCTAACTCCGCGAGTGCGGAATTGAACGCTGATTCTCGGCCCGAGGGCCCGCGCACTCTTCGGGACACAGTGTTCCCACGTGCGTTGGCAGGATCCGCCCATGACGAGTAGATCTCCGTGTCCGAGATTGAAGCGGATGGATTCGCCGCCCCCACGAGGGCGCAATAGGAGCGGGCGAGCCGCACCGAGAGACAGGATGGCCACCATCGTGTCCTCGGTGCGACTTCGTCCCGTGTCGTCCCCGTGCCAGGCAACGCTGTCGGAACCGTCGCGATAGAAACACAGACCCGACGTGGCGAATGGTTCACCGAGTTCGTCGAAGTAGTGACTGCTCAGCGCGTCTTTGGCTTCGGTGAGAAGCGCGTCCGGCAGTGGTTGATTCTCTGCGTAGAAACACACCAGACGAGGGACGTCGACAACGCGGTCGTACATCTGACGCCGTTCGGAACGCCACGGCACCGTAGCCTCCAGATTGTCGAACACGGCCTCCGATCCGGTCAGCCAGGCCGGGCGATGGTCGACCCATGCGCCGGCGGTGAGAATACGTCGCTGCACCGTGCCGTCGAGATCGGCCAAAGAAACGCCGAGGTCACCGTTGTCGAACAGAGACGGTTGCATCGTGGCGGTCATAAGCTCCACCGTACACCGAAATCGAACATATGTTCCCATGAATCTTGATTGCAGTGCTGGACGGCTGTTCATCCTTGCTGGGTGATGTCCGTCGGCGTGAACCTTTGAATACTGTTCTCACGCTATTTCGCCGAAGAAGGGGACGTCATGACTGCTCCGCACCAATCTCATGCGAACCATCCTGTCCGACAAGGCTTTGCCATCGGGACCACGGTGGCGGCAGCCTGCCTGCTCTTCGTCGCGGGAATCGTCGCGTTGCTCCAGGGCATCGCGGCTCTCGCAGACAACGACCTGCTGATCGTCGGAGTCAACTACACCTTCGAATTCGATGTCACGACATGGGGTTGGATCCACATCGTGCTCGGAATCATCGGCATCGCGGTGTCGCTGGGATTGTTCGTCGGCATGACGTGGGCCCGCGGCATGGCCTTCGTGATCGCGGCGCTCTCGATCGTGGCGAATTTCCTGTGGATGCCGTACTACCCGCTGTGGTCGATCGTGATCATCGCCCTCGACGTCGCCGTGATCTGGGCCGTCGCGACCTGGCGACCTGACGAGGTGTGATCCTCTGACCGAAGTGAGTGGTTCACCTGCGACAGGTGAACCACTCACTTCGCTGTGTCCGGGCCTCCACGGTTGGCCTCATCCCTACGCGGCGTCAGCGCCGTTTCGGTGACTCGCGATCCTGGTTCTCGCGCGGACGCATGTCCTTCGTCGATCGGTGTGGGAAGCCGTGGATCATCGAGCAAGAGATCCAGCAGATCACCACCGTTGCGATTCCGAGTCCGATCGACGCGAATGGTTCCTGCGTGGCCAGCCAGACGCTCAGTCCGATTGCCGTCCCGACGATCAGAATCAGGATGGTGTCGAGTCGTGTCGTTTGCATCGAAATCATCGCCTGGCACAGATTGTTTTCGGCGGCCCGCTGGTTTTGGCGGCCCGCCACCCGGCGAGTGACAGCCGGGGGCAGACCTTGCGCGGCTGACCCCTCGCTCTGGAAATCGCCGCCGCAAGTGATCAATACCCGCGAAATTCGTCTGCGAAACTATTGGCAGGCAGAACAGGACCTAAGGCCTCAAGGCCGGCATGCCGGCCTTGACTATGACGTAGCGTCATAGTTGATGCTGTTCGTATGCGAATCAGCGACGTGGCCAGTGCGGCAGGCACCACTCCGCGGACCGTTCGGCACTATCACCGACTGGGGCTGCTGGCCGAGCCGAGACGACTGTCCAACGGTTACAGAACTTACGAACTTCCCGATCTGGTCAGGCTGATGCGCATTCGTTGGCTCACCGCCGCCGGCATTCCACTCGGATCCATTGCCGCGATGATCGAACCGAAGCCGATCGATGCACGAGAACCGGACGACTTCGCCGAAGATCTTTCCTCCTTGATCGCGGAGATAGACCGGAAACAACGCGTCCTCGCAGACCAGCGAGTGCGCCTCCAGGAAATGCTCTCGGCGCGAGGCGCCGGCCGGGTGGTCTCGCCGCTTCCGGTGGAGTTGCTGTCTGCGTTCGACGAGTTGATCGCGTCGTCCCCGACGGATTCGGTTCGGCGTCTGTTCGAGCGCGAACGCGACATGTGGGAATTGGTGGCGATCTCGGGAGCAGCGCCACACGAACTGTTCTCCACGGCTGCGCGATTGCTGTCCGACGAGGGCGACCGGAAGAGAATTGTGGATCTGTACCGTCGTTTCGCCGCTCTGGCTGGGCGCGAGGTAGCCGAGGTTGCAGACGAGATCGCGTACTTGTCGGACGAACTGGAGGAATCACTGGGCGGGGTGCTCGGCGATGTGTACTCAGACGGAGACTCCGCAGGTGTGGGATTCTCGGTTGGGATCGCGGACCTGGTGCCCGATCCAGCGCAACGTGAAGTGGTCGCGCGCGTCTCAACACGTCTCATGTCAGGCGGTACGGCGTGATCCGATCACTGTGGTTGCTCTCGACGGGTCGGAGAGACGGAGGTTCCAGTGATACAGCGACTTTCGGCTACGCGCGGGGGACCATGTCGATACCGGTGGCATTTGTTGCGGCGAGTGTGATCGAGGCCGTAGCGATTCACTTCCTGGTGCCGTGGCAGTGGCTTCGCGTCGTGCTGCTCGTTGCAACGGTGTTGTCGCTGATTGCGATTGGCGGTTGGCTTGCCGGACGCGTCGTGCACCCGCACCTCGTCTCGGCTCGAACGGTAGTGTTTCGATCCGGCAGGGGCATTCGAGTCGAAGTGGACCGATCACGGATTTCGCGGGCGAGCATGGTCCGAAGGTTCGGTGAGACAGCAAATGTGATTGTCGACGATCGCTTGGTTCTGCCGGGGCCCGACGGCACTGTCGTGGATGTCGACTTCGATCAGCCGCTCTCGGTCACGCTCCCGAAACGGCTCTCGAAGGCCAGTCCCACCACGATCGGTGGGCTGCGTTTGCATGTCGATCAACCCGGCGAGTTCTGTGATGCATTGGGGCCGAACTGAATTCGCAACGATCGTTTGGATCCGGTCAGTGCGGAGACTTCGGTGGAAGACCTTCACGGAACGGATCGACAACCAGCCACTGCACCGTGCCACCGACATTCCATAGTGCATCGGGGTTGTCGAGCGAGGCCGCGTACGTTGCCGCAGCTTGGTCGCCGGCGATCTCACCGCTCTCGCCCGACGGCGGGTTGGGCTCGAGGAATTCGGAGGGGTGCGGCCCTGGCCATTCAGGCACGTCGAACGGGGAAATGCTGGTGTCGATGAGGCCAGGTCGATGCACGGTCACCCGGTCGGGAACTTGCTTGGTTTCCGCCGCCACGGCGATGCCTGGTCCTTCGGCAGCTTCGCCGTCGCCGCTACCGCAGCCTGCCACTGCAAGAACAAGTCCCGTGATTGCCACACCCACTACCGCATGACGTATCCGCACTGTTTTCTCCTAGCCTGGGCTGACCCCGTTCGAACTCCACTATTGCATCTCGCCAACTCCGCGGGATGCGTCTTTCGATAAATGTGGGAAACGCACTGAATGTGCGTAGAAGACTCGGATTGCCAAACTATTCAGCGGTCGATCGAGGTGCGGCGGCAACGGATTGTGCCTGCCACCGTTCCTCGATGCGGCCGTACCGCCACACGAGGAGGGCGATCATCCAGGTGGCAACGAAGAGTCCGACGATGATGAAGCCCATCGCGCCGAGATCCAAGTTCCCGATGGCGCCGAGAATCCCGTCGTGGATGTCGAGTTTGTCGGTGAAGATCGAGATGATTTCCTGGGTCCCGATCAGCAGTGCCACTGCCACCGAGAGTCCGGTGATCACCATGTTGTAGTAGATCTTTCGTACCGGCTGGGCAAATGCCCAACCGTAAGCGAAGTTCATGAACGATCCGTCGATCGAGTCGAACAGAGACATCCCGGCGCAGAAGAGTATCGGTAGAACGAGGATCGAATACCACGGGAGCCCTGTCGCTGCCGCGCCGCCGGCGATCACCAACAGTCCCACTTCGGTGACGGTGTCGAATCCCAGTCCGAACAGTAGGCCGACCGGGTACATGTGCCAGGGCTTGCGAACCATCTTCATCACCGGGCCCAGGATCTTGTTGAGGGCGCCGCGGCTGTCGAGTTCCTTCTCGAGTTGCTCCTCGTCGAAGGTTCCGGCCTTGTACTTCGTGTACACCCGATGAATCCCGATGAGAGAGAAAAGATTCAGGAGGCCGATCAAGATCAGGAACGTTCCGGAAATGGTGGTGCCGAACAAGCCGGTCCACTTTTCCAGATCGGAGTTGTCGTCGGAAAGGCTGGTGGCAAGTTGCCGCACACCCAACGCCAGAAGTGCGACGAGAACAAAGACGATGGTGGAGTGCCCGAGTGAAAACCAGAAACCGACGGACATCGGTTTCTTGCCGTCCGCCACCAACTTCCGAGTGGTGTTGTCGATGGCGGCGATGTGATCGGCGTCGAAAGCATGGCGCATGCCGAGCGTGTACGCCGTGACACCGAGTCCGATGCCGAAGACACTGCCTTCGATCGTGTAGTGGCCGGGGACTACCAGACCGAGAAGAACTGCCCACCCGACGACGTTGAGTGCAACGACGGTGACGGTCATTCCGATGATGCTTCGACGCTGGCCTCGATCCAGACTGTGCCAAGCGCCGGCGATTCGGGTGCCCGTCGTGGTCATTGTCGTGGACATCGAACCTCACCGATCTTTCAGTCGCGGCCGGCGGCCACCCTACTGAAATCGTATAAGTGTTCAACTGTTCAGATAAGCGCCTGGAGGTTACAAATCACCCATCCGGGAGTAAAGCTGCTTTGCTCCCGGATGGGAATTGCTCAGGCAAACACGGTATTGACCAGCGCAACGTAGATCGTCGTTCCGACAACGATGCTCAGGACGGCATTCTTTCGCCACAGGTGCGCGACGATCGTGGCACACACTGCAATCAGTTCGGGGAGGCCGTGAGACGGGGCGGTGATCGACACCCCTTTGAGTGAATACATCACGAGGATCAGCATGACGCCGGCCGGCATGTAGATGCCGAGGTAGCCGACCAGGGCGGAGGAGCGCAGCGGCATGAGCGCGGCGAAGGGGATTGCGCGCAGCGCGAAGGTGACCACGGCCATGACTGCGACCGCCGCAAAGATGTACGAGGTGTCAGGCATCGATCTTCGCCTTTCGTGAGTCGTAGACAAAGCGGCCGATCAGGAAGAGCACGAAGGCGCCCATTGCAATTGGCAGCATGTGATCCGGGGCTGCGAGCCGGGCGACCAGAGCGCAGGTGACCGCAGCGACCGGCACCGCGAATCCGTTTTGTGCGCGAATTGCCTCGATCGAGAGGACGACGAACAGTGCGGTCAGAGCGAAGTCGAGACCGACTATCGAATCTGGAATCCACTGTCCTGCCGTCGCGCCCAGGATCGCGCCACCGATCCAGTAGCCGTGGAGGTACAGCTGGGAGTAGACGATGACGCGTCCGGTGAGTGCCTTGGGATCGGCAGTTACCGACATCGCATAGGCCTCGTCGGTCAGCGCGAACATGCTGTAGAAGCGAGCGAATGGGTTGCGAATCTTTTCCAGCGGAAAACTCAAGGCGTAGAACACATGTCGAAAGTTGACCAGCAGTGCGGTCAGAGCGACGTACGGCAGTGGTGTCATGGCCGCGACCATTCCGACGGCGAGAAACTCCAGCGATCCGGCGTAGATCAGCGAGGTGAAAGCGACTGCCCACCAAGGGTTGAGGCCCTGTTGGACCACAAGAACGCCCAGGGCTATCCCGAGTGGGAGCAGGCCGAATCCGACCGGCAGCGACAGTTGGAAGGCGTGCCGCCACGCCGGGGTTCGCGGCGAGAGTTCGACGGCAGGCGCGGCCGTCGACGATGCTGGTTCGATCACGACGCAAATCTATAACAAAGATCGAGGTGATCGATTGCTCAGAATGCCCACATATTGAACAGTGCGCAATAATAGTGCGATGGATGCCATGGATGACGCAATTTTGTTTCACCTCCGTCAGGACTCGAGTCTGACGAACACGGAATTGGCGGATCTGGTGGGTCTGACACCGTCCCCTTGCCTGCGCCGCGTGAAAAAGCTCGAAGCCGACGGAATCATCACCGGGTACCGCGCGATCGTCAGTCAGGAAGCGCTTGGCCGAGGATTTCAAGTGATCGTCACCGCCGAGATCGGAGTCAACGACCAGGCGACTATCGAGGACTTCGAATCCCAGGTCGCCGCCTTCGACGAAGTGATCGAATGTCGGCGGTTGTTCGGAATTCCCGACTACTTCATTCGGGTCGCGGTGAAAGATCTCGCGACGTACGAGAACTTCATGGTCACCAAGCTCAGCGGGCTTCCGGCTGTCTCGCGGGTGACATCGCTGATCACCATGAAGACCATCAAGAGTGTCGACTGATGCCCGGGCTCGGCTGAACCTTCACTAGGTGTCGGTGGTCGGCGTTAACGTCGGAACATGGGATACGAATTTCAAGTCACAGTAGATTCGGCACACCCGCACGAACAGGCGAAGTGGTGGGCCGCAGCACTCGGGTGGGCAGCGGAGCCCAGCGACGAAGACTTCATCAGGGGCCTCGTCGCTGCTGGTCACGCCAAGGAATCTGACACCACGACCTTCGAGGGAGTTCTCGTCTGGCGCGAAGGTGCGGCCATCAGCGATCCGGAGCATCCCGAACGTCCCCGCGTTCTGTTCCAACTGGTTCCGGAATCGAAGACGGTGAAGAACCGGCTCCATTTCGACATACGAGTGGGCGACAAGCGCGAGGATGTCGCAGCGCACCTCGAGACGGTGGGGGCGACGATCCTGCACCGGGGAGCGCAGGGGCCGAGCGTGTGGATCACGATGACCGATCCCGAAGGAAACGAGTTCTGCGTCAGCTAGCGGTACGAACTCGGAGTGTCGCCGGTCCATCGTTTGAAGGCCCGACGGAACGCGCTGGGCTCGGAGAACCCCAATCGCGCCGAGAGTACTTCGACGGATTCTCCGCGCCGCAAACCAGCGATGGCTACGTCGCGGAGCACTTCCTCGCGTAGTTGATTCAGTGATGTTCCGTCACGCCGCAGCAGTCGACGCAGATGGGGAACGCTGATCGAGAGCATCTCGGCGATCTCCTCGGCCGTGGAGGTTCGCCCCTTCACCCCGAGTTCCAGGACCCGTCGCACCTGCGCCGACGCAGTGCTGTCGTAATCGCGTTCGGACATGAGCTGAATCGGAGATTCTCGGAGGTACTCCTCCAACGTCTCCTCGGTTTGGATGATCGGTGCGCGCATGGCCGAGTTGTCGAACTCCAGTGCCGCTCGCTGCGCGCCGAAGGTGACCGGCGCTCCGAATATGTAGTCGTAGTCCTGCGCCAACCGCGCATCCGGTGCCGAGTACGGAAATTCGACTGCCCGAAGTCGGACGCGCTTTCCGATCAACCACGCGGAAAATCGGTGCAGCAAGATCAGGACAAAATCGGTTGTGACACGTTCTGCGACATCAGGTTCGGCGACGCCTTCGCGAGCGCGGACTGCGAAGCTCACCCGCGTGCTTTCCTCGCCCTTCTCGATTGCCAGTGGGGCGAGAGCCGGTAGTGCACGGATCACGTCGGACATTCGAGCGAAGGCTGATCCGAGGTCAGGGCAATGGATCAACGTCAGGCAGATCAATCGGAAAGTGCCACGGGGGACCGGGGCGGATCCGAGGCCGAACAATTCGTCGTCGGTGATCTGCCACGTGGTTTGGATGAAGGTGGTGACCTGAGTTGGGGTCAGCCGTGCGCGAGCGTCCGACAATGTCTCCAGGTCGATCCCAGCAGCTCGCAGTGCACCAGACAAATCGACGTCGTTGTCCGGCGAGAACGCGAGGTAGCGGTGGACGAATGCGGTCGGGATGGTCCGCGCTGTCATGGGTGCGCTGCTCCTTGGAGCAGGTGGAGACGGCGTGCAGCTTCGGAAAGAATGTGGTCCTGCTTGCAGAAGGCGAAGCGCACCAGGTGCTTCCAATCGTCGCGGTTGTCCGCAAACACGTCGACCGGTACGGCCGCGACGCCGATACGCTCGGGCAGTGCGCGACAGAAATCTCCCGCGTCGGTTTCACCCAACGGTCTGATGTCGGCAAGGAGGAAGTACGTGCCGCCGCCGGAATGCACCGTGAAACCGGCCTCGGTCAGAGCTTTTCCGAGTACGTCCCGTTTGCCTTGCAAGCTCTGTCGAAGTTCGACGACCCACGGCTGTTCGTTGGTCAGCGCGTAGGCAACGGCCGGTTGGAATGGTGCACCGGCAACAAATGACATGAACTGCTTGGCGGCACGGACTCCGTCGATGAGTTCTCGGGGGCCGATCGCCCAGCCGGTCTTCCAGCCGGTGACATTGAAAGTCTTTGCGGCACTGGACACAGTGACGGTGCGCTCACGCATGCCCGGGAGCGACGCCATCGGTGTGTGGGTGAGGCCGTCGAAGACCAAGTGCTCGTAGACCTCGTCACTCAACACGATCAGGTCGCGTTCGCACGCGAGTTCGGCGATCGCTCGAAGTTCATGATCGGTGAATACGGTGCCGGTGGGGTTGTGAGGACTGTTGACGATCAGCATCTTCGTCTTGGCGGTGATCGCGCCGCGCAATGCATCGAGATCGACCGCGAATCCGTCTCCCGCGGCGACCAGCGGAACAGTCCGACGCACAGCGCCTGCCAATGCGACGGATGCAGCGTAGGAGTCGTAGTACGGCTCGATCAGCACTACTTCTTCGCCGGGTTCGACCAGTCCGAGAATTGCAGCACTGATCGCCTCGGTGGCGCCGACGGTGACCAGAACTTCGGAGTCGGGATCACTGTCGAGTCCGTAACGGACGCGCCGATCCTCCGCGATGGCCTGACGCAAGACGGGCATGCCCGGACCGGGCGGGTATTGATTGACGCCCTCGGCGATGGCTCGGCGCGCTACTTCGAGCATGGCCGCAGGACCGTCGGTATCCGGAAAGCCCTGACCGAGGTTGACCGCGTCGTGAAGTGTGGCCAACGCTGTCATCTCGGCGAAGATCGTGGATGCGAACGGCTGCAGACGCGAGACGGTGCGGTTGCGGGGCGTCGAAGGCATCTTTGCAGCTTAGTCGGCTGACACCGCATCCTCACATCCGCTCGGACGCGGTGCTTGTCACGTTTGAATCGCCGCCATCGTCCAACTCTGTAGAGAGCATCGAATCCGGTGCCCCAGAACATACGGAGGCTTGCCATGACTCGCATTCCCGCAGTGACACCGTCAGAAGCCAGTCCGTTGATCAAAGTGGCATACAAATTCGCCGCCAGGCAGTACGACGAAGTCCCCGAGCCCTTTGCCGTCCTGGCCAACCATCGGAAATTGTTCGTCGCGGCTGCCCGTCACGAGATGGCCGTGCAGAAGGCGTCGAAGGTGCTGCCGTCGAACATTCGTGAACTGGCCGTCTATCGCGTCGCCTGGACTGTCGGCTGCTCGTGGTGTGTCGACTTCGGGACGATGCTCTCGCGCCTGGACGGTTTGGACATCGACAAGCTGAAAGGGATCGCGAATTACCGGGATTCACCGAAGTACAGCGAGGACGAGCGGGCCGCGATCGCCTACGCCGATGCCATGACCGGTGACCCGCACGGGGAGAACGGGGTGACGGACGAGCAGGTCGCGGATCTCGAGCGCAGGTTCGGGCGAGCGGGCGTCGTGGAACTGACCTATCAGATCGGGCTCGAAAACATGCGCGCCCGGATGTATTCGGCGTTGGGGATCACCGAGCAAGGGTTCAGCACCGACTCCTGCCGCGTGCCCTGGGCCGAAGAATGATGCGCTGACTCGTCTACGGCAACTATCGACAATGCTCCGCAGATACGTGATCATGATTGACTAGTTCACGCATCTGCGGAGTATTTCGGCTTGTTAGGTCCGCACTTGCGACCTACGATCACCTGGTGCCCAACATTCGAATCCGCGAAGCTGCCGGTCTGCTCGGTGTCAGTGACGACACCGTTCGACGGTGGGTCGACGGTGGGCTTCTCACCGCGAGGACGGACGACTCCGGCCGCAAGGTCATCGACGGTGCCGAGTTGGCGGGCTTCGCCCGGTCCAACGCCGGACCCGCACCGGCCGATCCGCTCGCGGGTGCGAGTTCGGCCCGCAACCGGTTCGCCGGCCTCGTCACCAAGGTCGTCACCGACAAGGTGATGGCCCAGGTCGAAATGCAGTGTGGGCCCTTCACTGTCGTCTCGTTGATGAGTACCGACGCGGTTCGGGAGCTCGGACTCGAGGTCGGGAGTATCGGAGTCGCAATCGTGAAGGCCACCACGGTCATCGTGGAAACGCCGTAGTTCTGAACATACTGGAGGAAATTCGTGAAGCGTGTAGTCGGACTTGTTGCAGCAGGTGCCTTTTCGCTTGCCCTGGTGACCGGTTGTAGTTCCTCCGACAATTCGTCGTCGGAGACGTCGTCGGCCGCTCCGACCACGACCACTTCCAGTGACAGTGCCACGGGAAGCATCACCGTCTTCGCGGCGGCGTCACTCAAGACCAGCTTCACCGAACTCGGCAAGGAGTTCGAGTCCGAGAACCCCGGTTCATCGGTCACATTCAGCTTTGCCGGGTCCTCGGATCTCGTCGCCCAGATCACCCAGGGCGCACCGGCTGACGTGTTCGCCTCGGCTGACGCCGCCAACATGACCAAGGCCACCGATGCCGGTGTCGTCGCGGGGTCGCCCTCGGATTTCGCGAGCAATACCTTGACGATCGTTGTACCGCCTGGCAATCCGAAGGGCATCGCGTCCTTCGCCGATCTGGCAAAGGAGGGGACACAACTGGTGATCTGCGCTCCGCAGGTCCCGTGTGGCGCGGCTACGAAGAAGGTCGAGACGGCCACAGGTGAGACCCTCTCGCCCGTCAGTGAGGAATCGTCGGTGACCGACGTTCTCAACAAGGTGACGTCCGGTCAGGCCGATGCCGGCATCGTCTACGTCACCGACGCGAAGTCCGCGGGTGACAAGGTGCAGACGGTCGCGTTCCCGGAAGCCACCACGGTGGTCAACCTGTACCGGATTGCGGTGCTGAAGGATTCGAAGAATTCGGAAACGGCAACCAAGTTCGTCGATCTCGTCAAGGGGCCCAAGGGCCTGGCAGTTCTGAGTGACGCGGGATTCGCTGCCCCGTGACACACCTAAGACCGGCAGTCCGGGCTCCGCTCGGGTTGCCGGTATGGATTTACCTTCCGGCGCTGATCGGCGGAGCGTTTGTCATCGCGCCCTTGGCGGCGATGCTGGCCACCGTGCAGTGGTCGCAGTTCTGGGAACTCGTGACTTCCGAATCGTCGGTTGCCGCGTTGAAACTGAGTTTGAAGACAGCGGCAATGAGCACGCTGCTGTGCATCCTGTTCGGGGTACCGATGGCCGCGGTGTTGGCGCGCAGTCATTTTCGGGGACTGTCCGTTCTTCGATCCTTGATTCTGCTCCCGCTGGTTCTGCCGCCCGTGGTGGGCGGTATCGCGTTGCTGTACACGTTCGGGCGCAAAGGGTTGATCGGTGAGCAGTTGGAAGTGCTCGGCATCCAGATAGCATTCTCGACAACCGCGGTGGTCCTGGCGCAGACGTTTGTTGCGCTACCGTTCCTCGTCGTCAGCCTCGAAGGTGCACTACGCACTGCGGGTACAAGATACGAGGCCGTTGCCTCGACGCTCGGAGCCCGCCCGACCACTGTGCTTCGCCGGGTGACTCTGCCGCTGGTGCTTCCCGGTCTGGTGTCAGGGGCAGTTCTGGCTTTCGCTCGAGCGCTGGGGGAATTCGGTGCGACGCTGACCTTCGCGGGAAGTCTGCAAGGGGTGACGCGTACCCTGCCGCTGGAAATCTATCTCCAGCGTGAGACCGATCCGGATGCAGCGGTGGCGCTTTCGCTGGTGCTGGTTGTAGTCGCGGTGGTCATCGTGGTTGCGGTGCGTGGACGCGGATCGGCGGGTTCGTTGTGAGTGGCCTCCACGTCGACATCGAGATTCCGGAGCGCGACGTCGTTGCGACGTTCGACGTAGCGGCGGGCGAGGTGACCGCCATCCTCGGGCCGAACGGCGCCGGCAAGTCGACGGTACTGGCGGCGGTTGCCGGACTGCATCATCCGCGGCGCGGGTTGATCGAACTCAATTCCCGCGTTCTCACCGATACCCGTAGGGGAGTCGTGTTGGCACCCCATCGGCGCGGCACTGCCCTACTCGCGCAAGAGGCACTTCTCTTTCCCCATCTCAGTGCGGCTGCGAACGTGGCGTTCGCGCCGCGCAGTGCAGGGCGGTCGCGTCGCGATTCCGCCGAGTCCGCGCGCCATTGGCTGGACGCAGTCGACGCCGGCGATTTGGCTGACCGCAAGCCTTCACAACTCTCCGGTGGCCAAGCGCAACGGGTTGCAGTGGCGAGGGCATTGGCTGCTGAACCCGAACTGCTTCTACTCGACGAACCGATGTCCGCGCTCGATGTCGCCTCCGCCCCCGCGCTGCGGTCGTTACTGCGCCGAGTGCTCAGGACCGGCGATCGCACTGCCGTACTCGTCACGCACGACGCTCTGGACGCACTTGCGCTGGCCGACACGGTTGTCGTCATGGACGGTGGCCGGGTCGTCGAACGTGGTGACGTACGAACAGTTCTGACCCGCCCGCGTAGTGCATTCGCAGCACGCATCGCCGGAATCAACTTGCGCAGCGGCACGATGGCCGGAGACGGAGTGCTCAGAAGTCCGGTCGGGGTGGATATCGCGGGCCAGACGGAGACCGACCTACCGGCCGGCAGTGCCGCCGTGGCGGTCTTCGAGCCGCGAGCAGTGTCGGTCTTCCTGGATCCGCCGCACGGCAGCCCACGAAATGCGTTTGCGGTCACGATCGCGGAGATCGAAAACCGAGGCGATGTCGTCCGAGTGCGAGCGGAGGACGAAGCCGGCCAGCCGGGCTTGTCTGCCGACATCACGGCGAGCGCAGCGGCCGAACTCGATCTGGTTCCGGGATCGGCCGCTACGTTTGTGGTCAAGGCCACCGAGACGCTGATCTATGCGCAGGGTGCAGGCTCGTAGACGTCCTCAACGACCGAATCCGCATAGAGGGCTGCAATTTCGGACGCGTACTTCTCGGCTATCGGCTTGCGCCTGAGCTTCATCGTCGGTGTCAGCTCGTCGCCGCCTGGCTCCCAGAACATGGTGAGTACGTGAAACCGCTTGATCTGCTCGGCCCTCGACAGACGCGAGTTTCCCTCGGCGACAGCAGTTGCAACGACGTCGACGATCCGAGCGTCCTTGGCGAGTACCGCGGCCTCGGCCGCAAGTCCCAGTGAGCGTGCCGCTCCGACCGCGGCGTCGGCGCTGAGAGTGATCAACGCTGTGTTGAACTTTCGGCCGTCTCCGATCGTCACGACCTCGCCGATCAACGACGACGACGTCTTCACTGCCGTCTCGATGGCAGCCGGTGACATGTTCTTTCCCGACGCGTTGATGATCAACTCCTTCTTGCGATCGATCACCGTGAGGTAGCCGTCCGCGTCGGCGGTGACGACATCTCCGGTCGAGAGCCACCCGTCTGCACTGATCGCTTCGGCCGTTTTTGCGGGTTCGCCGCGGTACCCCTTCATGACCAACGGTCCTCGAACCAGTAGCTCGCCGTCCGCCTCGATGCGCATTTCCATGCCTGGGAGCAACTTTCCGACCGTTCCGAGCTTGGTCGGCTCGGCCGGCGCGGTGCTTGCGATGCATGTCAGCTCGGACATTCCCCAGATCTCCGAGATCGGAACTCCCAGGGCCGCAAAGAATGCCAAGGTTTCCGGCGGAATCGGTGCGGCGCCAGAGATGGCCCACTTCAGTTCGGCAAAGCCGAGTTTCGCACGCAGAGCGGACAGGACCATCGTATCGGCTCGGGCGTAGTCCGCTTCCAGTTCGGCGGGGACTGTTTCACCGGCTCGCAAGTGTGCGAGACGAGTGCGACCGACGTCGAGTGCCCACTGCAACGCCGCTCGCCGCGCGTCGTCCGGTTCGTTGGCGACAGCCGATTCGACTGCAACTTTCAGCTTTTCCCACACACGGGGGACGCTGCCCCAGATCGTGGGGCGACAGTCCGGAAGCGCGGCCGCTACCTGGCTCGGATCCGGCACGACAGTGATCTGGGTGCCGAACACCATTTGCATGTACAGGCAGGTGAGCCGATCGGCTATGTGCGCCGACGGCATGCACGAGGTGATGCGGTCACCGAATTCGACGGGGAGTACAGCGCTTACGGCGTTGGTTTCGAACAACAGGCATGCATGAGTCGTCTCGACGCCCTTGGGGTTGCCGGTCGTGCCGGAGGTGTAGATCAACGTGGCGACGTCGTTCGGTTTCACCGCACGCCAGGTGCCCTCGAAATCGAAATCCGATGCGGCAGAATCCTTCATCTGCTCCAGGGTCACAGTGCCGGGCTGGTGGACATGCGATTGCGCGTCGACGACGACGATGGTCTCGAGTGTGGCGCCCGAGCGGCGGACCGTATCCACGTACCGGTCTTCGCAGACGAGAACCCGTGCACCCGAATTGGCGAGGATGTAACGGATGGCTTCGGGTGCCGACGTGTTGTAGATGGAGAAGGACGTCGCGCCGAGATGTTGGGCACCGACGTCGATCGGATAGAACTCGATGCGGTTACTCATCATCAGGGCAACCGTATCGCCGTGTCCCACGCCGATTCCGGCCAATCCCGCGGCAACCTCGCGGACCTGTTCGGCGTACTCGCGCCACGTCAGTGTTCGCGCATCGCCGATGTCTCGCAGGGCCACCGAGTCGGGCGCTACCGCCGACACTCGCTGGAAGGCTGCACACAACGTGGTCATGATGATCTCCTGGATGCCTTTGTCAGGGCTGATGCATTCGTCGGGGCCGCAGCGGTGGTTCTGTCTTCGAGTTCGCGGATCAGGTCGTGTGCCTGTTTGTCCCTGGCCAGATAGCCGTCGGCCAGGACATTGATGAATCCGCGTCCCCACGCCCAGGGTTCCCAGGCAGCGGGGGCAAGGGTCCGCGCGGCGCGGCGCGCGATCGCGTCTGCGATCACCGTGGCGGCACGGTCCGGGGAGATTCGATGACGGAGGGGACCGGGTAGTCGAGCGTCGAGTTTGCGCCCGATCTCGTCGTCGTCGAGTGTGGCGCGTGCAAGTTGTGTATCCACCATCCCGAAGTACGCGATGCCGGCAGTGGCGCCGTAGCCGGCAACCTCGAGACGCAGCGCCCGGCCGAGCGCTTCGACCCCAGCCTTACTGATCATGTACGAAGCGCCGCCCAAACCGGGGGCGAACGACGCCGCCGATGACACGACGACGATGTGCCCACTGTTGCGGATCACCTCGTCGATGGTCGGATGCACGGTGTTGAAGACGCCGGTGAGATTGACGTCGAGCACACGATCGAAGGCGTCGGGATCGACCTGGCGCAATGTTGCCGGGGGAGGGGTGATTCCGGCGTTGGCAACCACGACGTCGATTCTGCCCAGCTGCTCGATGATCGTTTGCACGGCTGCTGTCATGCCGTCCCGATCTCGGACATCGGCCGTCACCGTCACGACTCGCTGTGACTCGAATGAGCGCTCGGCCGTTGCCAATGAACTTTCGTTGACGTCGACCAGCGCCACGGTGGCCCCACGCCGGTGGAGAGTGCGCGCCAGCGCGGAACCGATACCGTCGCCTCCGCCGGTGATCAGCACGACCTTTCCGGCGACGTCGTAGTCGATTCGGCGTCCGGGCAGTGGAATGCCCAGATCGCGGACTGTTCCCGCAATTGCGGACATGCGTCCCGTCATTGCTTCAGTGCCTTCCGTGTAGAGCGCGGATGAGAACCTTGACCAGCCAGTCGATTCGGGCGGTCCGTCGAAACGTCGTCAGTGGTAGGGGCGAACGGAATCGTTGCCTGGTCATCGACCGGGCATAGGTGAACTCCTTCAGACCATCTGGGCCGTGAACGCGTCCGAAACCAGATGCTCCGACCCCACCCAGTGGCAGGTTGGGAACCGCGGCATACATCACGTAAGAGTTCACCGACGCTCCTCCGGATCGGAGCCGATCGGCAACAGCCACTCCATCCTTGCCGAACACGCTTGCTCCCAATGCATATGGCGACGCATTGACCAACTCCACCGCCTCGTCTATCGAGGCGACCTTGGTGATCGTCATCGTCGGGCCGAAAGTTTCCTCCGTGACGGCGAGGCTGTCTTCGGGGACGTCGACCATGATGGTCGGTTGCACATACTGGCCGGAGATCGAGCCGAGCCCTCCGAGAACGACACGTCCACCTCGAGACACCGCGTCGACGATGTGGCGCCGGATTACAGCCACTTGCGAGGGCATGGTGATCGGACCGATCTTGTCTTCGGCCCCCGGGCCCGCACGAACTCGGGCAGCCAAAGTGATTGTCTTGTCGATAAACTCGTCGTATACCTGTTCGTGCACGTATACACGCTCGACGCCCAGACAGGTTTGACCGGAGTTGGACAATGCGCCCCACACCGCAGCATCCGCGGCGGCACCAACATTTCCGTCGGCATCAAGGATGAGCGCGTCCTTACCGCCACATTCCATCAACACCGGTGTGAGGGTCTCGGCGCACGCTGCCATGACTTTCTTGCCCGTCGCGGTCGATCCGGTGAACCCGATCTTGTCGACACCGGCCAGGCACAGTGCCGCGCCGACCGAACCGTCGCCTGTGACAACTTGCAGCACAGGATGTTCAGGGACGACCTCGGCAAACGCTCGGACCAACCATTGCCCGACTGCCGGGGCGAACTCACTCGGCTTGTAGACCACGGCATTGCCTGCAGCCAGCGAGAACGAGAGCGAACCGAGCGGGGTGAAGACCGGATAGTTCCACGGACCGATCACACCGATCACCCCGAGAGGTCGATACTCCACCGAGGCGGCCTGATTGACCGTCAACAAACTGGAGCGGACGCTGCGCCTGCCCAATACCTTTCGGGCATTCTTCGACGCCCACGCGAGATGTTCGAGTGCCATGGCGATTTCGAGCATCGCGTCAGGGTGCGGCTTGCCCATGTCCCGGTGCACGACGTCGGCGAGTTCGGATGCTCGACGAGCGATGATTCCACGCCACCGATCCAGTCGACGAGCGCGTTGCTCGAATGTCAGTTCTGCCCACCACTCGGAAGCAGTTCGGGCGTCGCGCACTGCCTGTGTCACCGTGTCGTCGGACGCCTGTGTAGTCGTGTCGATCTCGGTCGCCGTCATCGTGGAGTTCCTTGAAGTGTGTGGTGAACGGCGCCGTCGGCCCAGCTGCGAGTGACGCGTTCGAGGATCGGTCGGGACAGAGACAGAATCGGGGCGAACAACGGCTGCGCTTGGACAGCGAACGTCCAGGTGAGGCGGCTGCCAGTCGAAGTCGGTTCCAGCACCAGATCTTCGGCGAAGCGTTTGAACCCCGGCAGTGACGCCGACTCCACGTAGAACGTCATTCGGTGCCCCTCGTCCCAGCGGAAGAATCTCTCGTTCAGTGCAGCAAAAGCGCCGGCGCGCACGGTTCGGGTAGTCCCGATGCCGAATGGTCTGGCCGAGGTCCAGTCGGCTCCGGTGATCCCGCGCGCCCACGACGTGAGCGCTCCGTCCGCGGTCAACGTCTGCCACAAGCTTTCGCACGTCGCTTCGGATTCGATCCGGTGAGTGATCACCAGCGGCGCGGATCGGACGAAGTCTGCGTCGGCTGCCGCAAGAGAGAATTCTCCCCTCACAGGTCCACCACCAAAGAAGCACCGGTGGAACGTGATCGACAGGTCAACATCGAATCGGCACGTTCGGATTCGGTGAGCAAGGTGTCTCGATGATCGACGCTCCCTGAGAGCACCCGAACCTTGCACGTACCGCAGAAGCCCTGTTGGCAGGAATACGCGACTCCGGGAAGTGCACGTCGTATCGCAGCCAAAGCACTTTCGGACTCGCCCACATCGACGGTGAGACCGGTGCGCGCCAGATGCACCGTGAACTCCTTGCCGTCGACTACCGGGAGTGGGGAGAACCTCTCGCTGTGCACCGATCCGGTCGGATTGCCGGCGAAGGTCGCCGCGCGCACCATGTTCATCAGCGGCGCCGGTCCGCACGTGTACACCGCGGCACCGGGATCCGCAGCAGCGACCAGTGTTTCGATATCCGTCGGGCCCAACTCGTCGTCCGGTCGGATGGTTACCCGGCCGCTGGAGTATTCCTCGATCTCGTCGAGAAATGGCATGGCCGTCCGAGTTCGTCCGAGATAATCCAAACGCCATGGGATTCCGCGGCGGTGACAACGTTGCACCATGGGAAGGAGCGGAGTGATCCCGATTCCGCCCGCAACAAAGAGGTACGACGGAGCCGCGACAAACGGAAATGCGTTGCGTGGCCCTCGGACGTCCACAACCATGCCGGGTTTCAGCGACTCGTGTATCTCGCGCGAGCCGCCCCCACCCTCGTCGATCCTCCGGACGGCGATCCGATACGAGGACAAGTCGTCGGGGTCGCCGCACAGCGAATACTGTCGTTGCCTTCCCGAGGGGAGAAAGATGTCGAGGTGGGCGCCGGGAATCCACGACGGAAGGGTGATTCCTTCCCTCGGGGTCAAGGTGACACTCAGGACGTCGTCGCACTCTGACCGGACGGACTTCACGTCCAGAGTCATGTCGAACCCGCTGTAGCGGACCGGGCTGGGGCGCGAAAGTATGTGCGCTGCTGGACTTGCTGCAAAGATTCGGCGGTATGCGCCGGTGGCTTGCGCGGCAAACCTCAACGACCGGGTCGGTGTGAAGTCGGGTGCGTCGTGGGAACTGTCGGCAGTCGTCTTGTTCATCCTGCGCTCGCTTCGGAAGAACGATTGGCAGCAGGCGAGCGAGCGAGGTAACGCATGGCGACGTCCATGTCCCCGATCTGGGAAGGATGGAAGCTCGGCCGCAGATACGGAGGAATCTCGGTGATCAGGAATTTCATGTTGGGTACCAGGCCACGACGGGTGGCGCTTATCAGTTGGAGAGGCCACAGTCGGCCTTTCGTCGCGGACGGGTCCTGTCGGAACAGGTAGTTCATCGAGGCGATGAACAGCACGAACAACGTGAAGCTGGCCAGCAGCGCCGTGCGAACACGTCTGGCGTAGCTGCCGTCCACGTACATGTAGGCGTCGAAGGCTACGTTGCGGTGTTCGACTTCCTCGGCGCCGTGCCACTTCACCATGTCGAGCATCATCGGGTGCATGCCGGCATCTTCGAGGGCGGGATCGGTGAGCAGCCATTCCCCGACCACTGCCGTGTAGTGCTCCATGGCGGCAAACAAGCCGAGACGTTCACAGAGCCAGGCGTGCTTGGCTTTTCCGGTCAATCCTTTGTCGCCCAATATCTTGTCCACGAGCCAGTCCATCCGGCGTGACATCGGTTTCATGTCCATGCCGAGGTCCGCAAGATGCTCGCGTGCACCTTTGTGCGACGACGCGTGTGTTGCTTCCTGGCCGACGAATCCCACCACCTCTTCGTGCAGGCGAGTGTCTTCGATGAGCGGGAGTGCTTCGGCGAGCGTTGCGGACATGGCCCGCTCTCCTTCGGGTAACACGAGATGCATGAAGTTGATGACGTGGGTGACCATCGGTTCGTTCGGCACGTAATGCAGTGGTACGCCGTCCCAGTCGAATTCGACGTCACGGGCGGCGATCGCATGTGCTTCGTCGGTGTAGCGGCGAGCGCCGGACGGTGCGACGACGGGTGTGCCTCGGAAGGCGTTGATGCCGAGCATTATCGGCTCCTCACGGTTTCTCGAGCAGTGGTGAGTGCTGCGGACGAGACGGGTTGTACCTGCGCGTAGTGAGCGAGGTCGGCTCGTTTGGTCCTGGCCCGGAATGATCGGTTGAATCCGGGATAGAAGGTGTAGTTGCGACCGCCGTCGACGAGGTAGTAACTACTGCACCCACCGGCGTTCCACACGCTGGTGGCGAGTCGGCGGTCTGTCGCGCGTACGAACTCGCGTTGCACGTCTGCGCGGACGTCGATGCTGCCGATGCCGCGCTCGTCCATTTGAAGAATGCAGCTCACGATGTACTCGACCTGGGCTTCGATCGTGACGACCTGTGAGGTGTAGACCACGGAATTGGGGCCGAGGATCATGAAGAAGTTCGGAAAACCGCTGATAGTGGTGCCGAGGAAGGCCTCGGCACTGCCGTTCCACGTCTGTGCGAGGCTGCGGCCGTCCTGGCCTCGGATGATGTCGAACGACGGGTTGTCTCCCATCCGAAAGCCGGTTCCCATGACTATGGTGTCGACTTCCCGGAAGGCGCCATCCGCGGTGAGAACTCCGCGCTCCTGCACCTCGACGATTCCGTCCGTCACCACCTCCACATTGGGTGACGCCAGCGCGGGATAGTAGGTGTTCGAGAACGTCGGACGCTTGCATCCGAATGCGTAGTGGGGGAGCAGCTTTGCGCGAAGATCCGGGTCCCGCACCTGCCGGCGAAGGTGTGCTCGGCCGAGTGCGGCCAGCCCTTTGAGAAGTGACGGCTTGTACACGAATCCGGGTACCAGGGCTTCTTGAAGCAGGTCGAGTCCCTTGCGTGCCAGTCGTTGGGTGAGCGGCACCCGCTCGAAGAGAGCGCTTGGCCAGCCGGTCATCGGCTGATCCGGATGCGGCAGGATCCACGTCGGTGTCCGCTGGAACACGGTCAACGTGTCCGCGAGCGGTTGCAGTCTGGGGATGATCTGCACCGCAGAGGCGCCGGTGCCGACCACGGCTATCCGCTCACCGCGAAGGTCGTGGTCGTGGTTCCAGTCCGCGGTGTGGAACATCTGACCACGAAACGATTCGAGCCCGGGAAGGTCGGGTGTGGCGGGGGCACTGAACGGGCCGGTGGCCGCGACCAGGAACTGTGCCTCCCAGACGGTTTCCGCAGCGTGTATCCGCCAGATCTGGGCTTGCTCGTCCCACGAAGCTTCTGTCACGTCCTGGTTGCAGTGGAAATGACCGGCCAGTCCGAAGCGATGGACGCAATCCCGGAGATAGTCGTAGATCTCGGGCTGTAGCGGATACAGCCGCGTCCAGTTCGGATTGGGCGCAAACGAGAACGAGTACAGAATCGACGGGATGTCGCACTGTGCACCGGGGTAGGTATTGACCTGCCAGGTCCCCCCGGGCTCCGCGGCACGTTCCAGAACGACGAAGTCGTCGATCCCGGACTGCTTCAAGCGGACAGCCGTTCCGATGCCGCCGAAACCGGCTCCGATGACGACGACTCGTGTTCGGCGAGTTCGAGTTTCCTCGTCACCGGCCGATGGCCCCGAGGTTGGGTCGATGTCGACCATGTGTGACGCCTCCTGATTGGTGCGTGAACAACTGAACGAAGAGTAAGTCTGACATCAAGTGATGTCAACAGCGATTGATGTCAGAATTGAATTGATTGACATCGTGCGATGTCAGTTCGCTTGCCGAGGTCGCCGCGATAACCTGAGGTCGAGAGCACTGCCGGTCAGTGAGAACATGGGGACATGACGGATACCGAGGCTCGGCGCACCGGCCCGCGCAGGTGGCGTGGGCAGGAACCAGAAGATCGCCGCGCCGCGCGCCGGGCACAGCTGATCGAAGCCGGGTTGCAGATCATGGGCACCGAGGGTGCGGCCGCCGCGACCATGCGTGCGACCTGCCGCGAGGCTGCGCTGACCGAACGGTACTTCTACGAGAGCTTCGCCAATCGTGACGAACTGCTGGTCGCCGTGCTCGACGAGGTCGTTCTCGGGGCGCGTGACACTATTCTGGACGCTCTCGAGGCGGCACCTTCCGAACCGTCGGCGCTGATCCGTCACGTGGTGAAGGCCTTCACCACCTACGTATTCAAGGATCCGCGCCGTGGACGCATCATGTTCGTCGAATCCCAGGCGGAACCTGCGCTGTGGGATCGAGGGCGAGAATTGATGGCGGAGTTCACCAATCCGATCTCCGCGTCGCTCGAGCTGATGTACGGCGGCGAGGCAACCGACTCCGCGAACTCCGAACTCAATTCGGTGGGGCTGTTCGGTGCCCTCGCGTTCATCTATCAGGCGCACACCCCGTCCTCCAAGATCTCTCGTAAGCGTTTGGTGGAACACATTTCGCTCATGGTCGAAGCGCAGGCGACGGTCAACAGCACGCCCGCGAGAAAAGAATGACGTCCGCGTCGGCCACAAGCGGAAAGCGTCTCGGTCCTGAAGACCGGCGTGAGCAGATCATTGTCAGCGCGGCAAAGGTTTTCGAGGAGAAGTCTTTTGCCGACGTCTCGATGACCGAGTTGGCCAAGGCGGCCGGGGTCGGTCGTCCGCTGCTCAATCATTACTTCGGCTCCAAGCGGGAGTTGTACCTCGACGTCGTGCGGCGATTCGTCTTCATTCCCGAAGTGGCGGTGGACCGCATTCCGCGATCGGCGAGCCAGGAGAAGCGGATCGGCGCCGTGATCGATCGGTGGCTCGACGTCGCCTGGCGTCATCGCGACATGTGGATCTCGACAGTCATGTCCGACGACCTCCGCCGTGATCCCGAGATGGATCGGATCCTGCAGGACGCTGACGACGTTGCTGCGCGACGGATGATGGATGCGCTCGAGATTCGACCGAGTGAAGGCAGCGAGGCTGCTGTTCATTCGATGATCGTGGCGTACGGAGGATTGGCGAAGGCCGCCAGTAAGCAGTGGTTGGTGACGGGAGCGCTCGACCGCGTACAGGTGCACCTTCTGCTGGTACGCAGTTTGCTCGCCATCGTGCGTGACGTTCTGCCGGCGTGCGAGGCGGATTCCTGATTGCTCAGAGTGATCTCGCCACGAGGTCCTTCATGACTTCGTTCGATCCGGCGTAGATTCGCTGAATACGAGCGTCGGCGTACATCTGAGCGATGGGATATTCGAGTATGTAGCCGTACCCGCCGTGTAGTTGCACGCAGCGGTCGATCACGGCGCACTGCTGGTCGGTGAGCCAGTACTTGGCCATCGCGGCGGTAGTCGCATCGAGCTGCCCGGCAAGGTATTTGACGATGCAGTCGTCGATGAACGTTCGTGAGATACGAGCGATGGACGCACACTCGGCAAGTTCGAAGCGGGTGTTCTGCAGATCGAAGAGCGTTTGCCCGAACATGTTTCGGGATTTGGTGTACTCGACGGTGAGGGCGACGGCACGCTCCATTGCCGCAGTGGCTGCAACTCCGCAGATCAATCGTTCAGGCAGTAGCTGCTGCATCAGCTGGGCAAACCCTGTGCCTTCGCGGTCCCCGAGCAGGTTTGTTGCAGGCACCCGCAAGCGGTCGAAGAACAGCTCGGTGGTGTCCTGGCCCTTCTGTCCGACCTTCTCGAGTATTCGCCCGCGCTCGAAACCCGGTGTGTTGTCATCGACCTCGGCCACGATGAGCGACACTCCACGCGCTCCGAGGCCGGGATCGGTCTTGGCGGCAATGATCACCAGATCACAATTGCGACCGTTGGAGATGAATGTCTTTGCGCCGCTGATCAGATAGTCGTCACCGTCGCGGACGGCGCGGGTGGTGATGTTCTGCAAGTCGGATCCGGTGCCGGGCTCGGTCATGGCGATTGCGCCCACCCACTCGCCGCTCACCAGCTTCGGTAGCCAGCGCAGTTTGTGCTCGTGATCGGCGTAGGCATTGAGGTAGTGCGGCACGATTCCCGAGTGCACGCCGAGTTGGAGTGAATGATCACCCGCCATGACCTGCTCGTGGAACAGCACGGCGTCGTGCGCAAACGTTCCTCCTCCGCCGCCGTACTCGGTGGGGATCGACATGCCGGCGAGCCCGAGCGTCCCGAGTTCCCGATATGCGGATTTGTCGGGAAAACCCTGGGACGCGAAGCGTTTCTGATGCGGTGTGACGTGTTTGGCGAAGAAGTTCCTTGCCAGGTCGGCCACGGCCTCCAATTCGTCGTCCATCCACGGGGACCGGCGTTCGGTGGTTCGGGTTGCGGTAGATCCTTGCGTCATCGTGATTCTCCCGATCGATGAAGTGCGACCCGCGAGCGGATCCGACTCCACCTATCATCCACACTGTTGACAGAGTGTCAATAACGGGGTGGTCGAATCGACCTCCGGACCCGCCTCGAATTCCACGTCGGCCGCCCGCAAGAATGGGAGGACACAGACACGAACAGGCCGGCGCGAAGGATGGGCAGTGGACCCCGAAGAAACATCAGCGGGTCACGAGTCCAACCTCCCGGCTCCGCGGCCGGCGCGCAGCGTCCTGTTCGGATTGCCGCCGGTGGGAAACAGGTACCCCGGAGCGGTTCGCGTCGCCCTCGCCCTGGCGATTCCGGCGGCCATCGCCACACTGCTCGGATTCGGGTCTGCTTCGCTCCTGGTCGGCCTCGGTGCATTTGCATCGATCTACGGTGAGGGTCGTCCGTACCGGAGCAGGTGGAAGGCAGTCGGTATCGCCGCGACGGCGCTGACGATCCTCTCCTTCATCGGGGCATCAGTGGGTGAGCCCGTCCACCGAGCCATCGCCGAGGGAGCGCCGACGGTGCTGCTCGTCTTTGTCGTGCTGATCATGGCCGTCGTGGTGTCGACCTGCGCCTTCACCGTCGACGCGCTTCGATTGGGTCCACCGGGCGCGTTCTTTCTGTTGCTCACCACCGAGATCAGCTCCGTGATCGCCACTCCCGGCCAGCCGCCGGTCGAGGTCGCGATGTGGACGGCAATCGGTGGGATCAGCGCGGTGGTCGTCTCGATGACGGGAATCCTGTGGGCACCGAGAGCTGTCGAACGCAGCGCTGTACAGGCAGCCGTATCGGCCGTTGCGGAGTACACGGACGCTCAGGCGGCGTACGCCCCACCCGAACTCACGCGAGACAAACGCCACGCTGCAGCACTTCGGCTGCACGACGCGTGGCAGTGCCTTTACCGCGGCGCAATCGTCGGGAAAGACCACCCGTTGACCCGTGAACTCGAACGAGCGCAGATCTCGATGGCCAGAGCGATCTCCGACGACCACGATCCGGAGCTCATGGCGGACCCCGCGTTCGACGTCGACGAGGTCGGGGCTCACCCGCCTCTTCCCGATCCGACGATCCGATATCGGTTCCTCCGCGCCTGCAATCCGTCCAGCCGAGCGTCGGTCACGGCACTTCGGCTGTCCATTGCCTGCATGGCCGCGGGAACCCTCACCGTCCTGCTCGGCATCGATCGCCCGGACTGGGCGGTGATCGCCGCGGCGATGGTCCTTCATCAAGGACCGGATCGAATACTGGGCACCTATCGCGGAATTCACCGCATCGGCGGAACCGTCCTCGGGTTGATTCTGTTGGGTGCCATCTACGCCTGGAGTCCGACCGGTCTGTGGTTGGTGGCGGTACTTGCTGTCCTGATGGCCGGGATCGAGCTGTTCCTGGTGCGGAATTACGGGATAGCCGTCATCTTCATCACCGCCCTCGCGATTCTCCTCGGCGCGGCCGGTGGTGCGCACGGGACCGTCCAACATCTGATCCTCAGCCGCATGCTCGAGACGGCAATCGGCGTCGTCGTGGCGTTGGTGGTCCTGTGGACGGTGGGGCGCGGTGCGCATCGACGCACTCTGATCTGGGTCGACGAACGGGCGAGTAGCGTCCTGTTCAAGCTACTGACCGAAATTCGCGCGAGGCACTATGCACCACAGGCGAATTGGTCGGAGCTTTCGGAGCTTCGACGGGACCTGGACTTCGAACTGCGAGGTAGCGCGATGGCCGGGATCGACGCCGCCCACAACGAACCCGAGTGGGCGTCGCAGCAGTGGAGGACGCACACCGAATTGCATCATCTGGGATCGGATGTACTGCACCGACTGTGGTTCGGAACGCAGGTGTCCAGATCACACCTCGAGGAATGGGAGTCTCGTTACTTGCGTTCGGGTTCGGTGTGATCGAGCATCGGCACAGCGCTGAACTTGGCTGGATTCGCAATATCGTAGGCTGCGCACACAACTCCGTCGCGGACAGTGAAGCCGGCAACGCGAGCGGCGAACTGCGGGTACTGGTCATCCCCTGGTGAGCCGGCGAATACACCGCCGAGCCGTCCGTTGACGAGAACCGGTGACATCGAGAACACCGCTGCCGGTCCGTACTTGCGGGCCAATCCCAGGTAGAACCGCGCCACACGATCGCTGCCGCGCACAATGTTGACAGCCGTGCGGGTCGTTCCGCCTGCGTCACCGATCAGGACGGCATCGGGATCGAGTGCATCGATCACGGCGTTCAGATCTCCACTCGCGATAGCCGTCACCAATCGCTCGACGGCGGCAGCATGCTCCTCGCTACTGACCGGGACCGGCGCCGACGCTGCGGCTTTACGGGCCCGCGAGGCCAACTGACGGGCAGTGGCTACTTCGATGTCGAGGATGCGCGCAACCTCGGCGAAGGGCACGTCGAAGCCGTCATGCAGGACGAAGGCAACGCGTTGAGCGGGAGTAAGGGTGTCCAGGACGACGAGGGCTGCAAAACGATTCTGCTCCTGCGTCACGACGTACTCCAGCGGATCGGGTGTCGCTGAGGGTGTGCCCGCGGTGGCGTCGACGGGCGTGACGATCGGCTCCGGAAGCCACTGTCCGACATAGCTTTCTCTTCTGACTGCGGCCGATTTGAGATGATCGAGGCAGATCCGACCGACAACAGTGGTGAGCCATCCGCGCAGCTCCCGGATCTCGAGGTCGCTTCCTTGTCTCGATTGTGCGACTTGCAAGCGTATCCATGCCTCCTGCACCGCATCCTGAGCGTCGCTGAAACTTCCGGTGAGACGGTAGGCCACCGACGTCAGGTGGCCACGGTGTTGCTCGAAGTCCTGCGCAGTCGTCGGCGAAAGCATGCCCTCATGATACGGACCTCACACATTAAATCCGGCATGAATGTAACCGTTGACCCAGGTAGTGGGTGCCGACGTATGGTTTCGGCACTGCTAACGGCTCGATTCTGTCTTCACATTCATTGGAGTCTCACGTGTTTCGGTCTTTCCCGCTCATGTCGCTCAACTGTTGTCGTTGAACTGACATTCCCCACACCTGCCTGTGCCGAGCGCCGCACACGGCGCTCCGGACAGGTGTAGCCGAGAACTGAACCAATCATCTTCTACAGGAAGCAACTTCATGATTCGCCCTCGTTTCGCGCGCTCGGTAGCCGCGGCCGTCGCCTTTGTCACTCTGTCCAGCCTTGCCGTTGCCTGCTCGGGCTCCTCCGACGAAGTCGTCAAGACCGCCGACGGCAAGACCGTCCTGCGGTACGAGGGCAGCACCGGACAGGTCATCTACCCCGAACTGGCCGCTGACCTCGGTTACTTCAACGACGTGGAGCTCAACTGGATCGGCGATACGACCAGCGGCCCTCAGAGCATTCAGAACGCAGCGACTGGTCAAACCGAGTTCGGCGGAGCGTTCAACGGTGCGGTGGTGAAGTTGGCATCCGCCGGTTCACCGATCACCTCGGTCATCGGGTACTACGGCTCCGACAAGGAGAGCTTCAACGGGTACTACGTACTCGACGACAGTCCGATCAAGTCGGCGAAGGACTTGATCGGCAAGAAGGTCGGGATGAACACCCTCGGTGCGCACCACGAGTTCGTCGTCCGTGAATGGCTTGCGCGGCAGGGACTTACGCCTGACGAGATCAAGCAGGTTGAATTGATCGTCGTTCCGCCGGTCAACACGGAACAGGCGCTGCGGCAGGGACAGATCGATGTCGCCACCCTCGGCTCGGTCTTCCGTGACTCAGCGCTCGAACGCGGTGGTCTTCGCGAGCTGTTCACCGACGAATCGCTGTTCGGCTCGTTCACCTACGGCACGTTGGTGTTCCGTGACGACTACATCGCGCAGAACAAGGAGGCGGTCGCCGATTTCGTACAGGGAACAGCGAGGGCCATCCGCTGGACGCAGACGCACCCACGAGAAGAAGTGATCGCGAAGCTGACGTCGATCATCAACAGCCGCGGACGCAACGAGGACACCAAGCTCATCAGTTACTGGAAGAGCCCAGGAGTCGCCGGTCCCGGCGGAACGATCACCGATACCGAGATCAGCACGTGGATCGACTGGCTCACCCGTAACGGCGAACTCGAAGAAGGAAAGTTGAAGCCGTCGGACATCTACACCAACGAATTCAACCCGTACGCCAACGGAACGTATTCACCCGACAGCGGCGCTGACGGACAGGCACTGGAGGCAGCAAAATGAGCGCAGAACCGAAACTACGGCTCGAGCACGTCACCAAACAGTTCGACATTCGTGGGACCGACGAAGTTTTCACCGCGGTCGAGGACATCAACATCGACGTGGCGCCGGGGGAGTTCCTGGTCCTCGTCGGGCCGAGTGGTTGCGGCAAGTCGACTCTGCTGGACCTCCTCGGAGGACTCAGTTCACCCACGTCCGGTCGAATCCTTCTGGACGGCAAGCAGATCACGGGCCCAGGCTTGGATCGGGGAATCGTCTTCCAGCAATACGCGCTACTTCCATGGCGAACTGCACGTCACAATATCGAGTTCGGACTCGAAGCGAAGGGCGTGAAGAAGAGCGAGCGACGCGAACTCGCCGAGCATTACCTCGAACTGGTCGGTCTGCAAGGTTTCGCGGATCGCTATCCGCACGAGTTGTCCGGTGGAATGAAGCAGCGAGTCGCGATCGCCCGCAGCTTGGCATTCGATCCCGAAGTGTTGCTGATGGACGAACCATTTGCTGCGCTGGACGCACAGACGCGAGAGTCGCTGCAGGACGAGCTTCTGCGCATCTGGAAGGCCACCGGCAAGACCATCCTGTTCATCACCCACGGAATCGACGAGGCCATCTACCTCGGGCAACGTGTTGCAGTACTGACTTCGCGCCCGGGGCGCGTCAAGACGATCGTCGACATCGACATCGACCGGTCCGGCGACGACGTGCGATCAGGTGAGGAGTTCCGAGTGTTCCGGCACCGGATCTGGACGCTGCTGCACGGTGAAGTCGAGCGCGCTCGGGCCGGCGAACTCGATCCTGCCAAGGAGGTTGCACATGTCTAGCGCATTGGCGACGCCGGAGGTGGTCGCCACCCCGAAACCGTTGGCCGACAAAACACCTGACATTGCGCAGCGGAGCCAGGCCGGCGGCAAGGCGGCGCGCTACATTGGTTCCACCGCCTGGCGGATTGCCAAGCCGTCGATTGCGATCGCGATCTTCCTCGGTATCTGGGAAGCGGCACCTCGGCTCGGGCTGGTGGACAAGGTCTTCCTCCCGCCCTTCACCGAAGTTGTGTCCGCATTCTTCACTCTCGCCGAGAACGGACAATTGCAAGAGCATGTTTCGGCCAGTCTGACGCGTGCGCTGACCGGATTCTTCGTGGCCATCGCGATCGCGATTCCATTGGGAATCGCGATCGCCTGGTACCGCCCGGTCTCCGACTTCCTCAACCCGATTCTCGAATTGTTCCGCAACACAGCAGCCTTGGCTCTGCTTCCCGTCTTCGTGCTGATTCTCGGAATCGGTGAGGAATCGAAGATCGCCCTGGTGATCTACGCCTGCACCTTCCCGATTCTGCTCAACACGATCTCCGGTGTGCGGACAGTGGACCCCCTGCTGATCAAGTCCGCTGCCTCGCTGGGGTTCTCCTCGATTCGGCTGTTCCAGAAGGTGGTTCTGCCCGCCGCAGTTCCCACGATCTTCACGGGTATCCGCATGGCCGCCGCGTCGTCGATTCTCGTGCTGATCGCCGCCGAAATGGTCGGGGCCAAAGCCGGTCTCGGGTATCTGATCACCGCTTCCCAACTCAACTTCCAGATCCCGAACATGTATGCGGGCATCGTCGCGATCTCGTTGTTGGGTCTGACAATCAACGCGATTCTGGTCCTGATCGAACGTCGGCTCTCGCGCTGGCGCGTCACCACCTGACCACGCTTTCACGGAAAGATTCTGCGAACTCATGTCCGAACGACAATTTCATCTGAACGCCTTCCTGATGGGCGTCGGCCATCATGAGGCGGCGTGGCGCCACCCACGCACAAATGCGGCCAACCTCCTGGACGTCAAGCACTTCCAGGAACTGGGGAGAATCGCCGAGCGTGGAAAGCTGGACTCGGTGTTCTTCGCCGACGGTCTAGCAGTCGGTCCGCGGGTCAAATACAACACTCAGGCGATCTTCGAACCCGTCACCTTGCTGTCGGCGATCGCTGCGGCCACCGAGAAGGTGGGGTTGATTGCAACCGCGTCGACCAGTTACAGCGATCCGTACACTCTCGCAAGGAAGTTCGCTTCCCTCGATCACATCAGTGGCGGACGAGGCGGGTGGAACATCGTGACGTCGGCCGGCGCCGACGAGGCCGCGAACTTCGGCCTCGATGCGGTACCGACGCACAGCGGTCGTTACGAGCGCGCCGAGGAGTTTCTCGACGTGACGCTCGGACTCTGGGACAGCTGGGAAGAGGGGGCAGTTGTCCTGGACGAAGAGACCGGAATCTTCGCCGATCCTGATCGTGTCCATCGCATCGACCACGACGGTCAACGATTCACGGTGGCTGGCCCGCTCAATTCGCCGAGGTCTCCACAGGGACGTCCGCTGCTTGTACAGGCCGGTTCCTCCGAGAGCGGTAAGGATTTCGCGGCGAGGTATGCCGAAGCCGTGTTCACCGCTCAACGAACACTCGAGCAGGGGCAGGATTTCTACAACGATCTCAAAGCGCGGCTGATCAAGTACGGGCGTAGTCCCGACGAGATCAAGGTACTGCCGGGCATCGTGCCCTTCATCGCGGATACGGAAGAAGAAGCGAAGGCTCTGGAGCAGTCGTTCACGGACCTGATCTCTCCGGAGTATTCGCTGCGCCAGCTCTCGAACATGGTGGGTGTCGATCTCACCGAGCATTCTCTGGATGCCCCGCTGCCACCGTTGCCGGACATCGATCGCATCCAAGGGAACAAGAGTCGATACCAGCTCGTCAAAGATCTTGCAGAGAGCGAAAACCTCACCGTCCGTGAATTGATCGGCAAACTCGGCGGTGGCCGTGGGCATCGGACTTTTGCCGGGACGCCGGAGCAGGTCGCGGACGAGTTGACCGAATGGTTCGACAAGGGCGCAGCGGACGGCTTCAACATCATGCCGCCCTATCTGCCCGGAGGGCTCGAGGTGTTCGTCGACCGGGTCGTGCCGATTCTGCAGGCGCGTGGGCTCTTCCGAACCGAGTACACCGAATCGACCCTGCGGGGCCACTACGGCCTCGATCGTCCGGCGAACCGGTTCTCGCGGGCCGCTGACGCGGCAGAAGTGAGCGCGTGACGGAAACACTGCCCAAGGAACAGCCGGCGATTGCCGGACTCAAGCCACTGGTCACAACGGTTTTCGTGCCGGCGGCCATCTTCGGGATCGGTCAGGGTGCGGCTGCCCCCATCATGGCCGTCACCGCGCGCGACCTGGGTGCATCGGTCGCCGTCGCCGGCCTGATCGTTGCGCTCGGTGGCTTGGGTGCCGTACTCGGTGACCTCCCTGCCGGCCGGATAGTGTCGCGTTTCGGTGAGCGCAGGTCGATCATCGGCGGAAGTTCTTTGGGTGCAACAGGAGTGGTGATCTGTCTGCTTGCACAGACTCCGTGGATGCTCGGTATCGGCGCACTGTTGACCGGACTGGCGAATGCGGTGTGGGGCCTTGCGCGGCAGAGCTACCTCGCCGAGACCGTGCCACTCGGTCTTCGGGCCCGAGCAATGTCGTCGTTCGCCGCGATGTGGCGGTTGGGTTTCTTCCTGGGACCGCTCATCGGTGCCGGCGTGATTCTCCTGGTGGGAGCGCGCGGAGGATTCCTCGTCCAGTTGGTGGGCGTCGTGCTCGCCGGGGCGCTGATGGCCCGCGTTCCCGACCCGCCACGAAAGGTGCAGGCGGGCAACAGCGATCACGGGCACGTCACCCTCCCGGAGATCCTTCGCCGTCATCGTGCCGCTCTTTCGACGCTCGGGACAGGCTCCCTTCTGATGGGCGCCGCCCGTGCTTCGCGTGAGGCCGTTCTTCCATTGTGGGCATTACACCTCGGGTTGGATGCAGCCCAGGTGAGTGTGATCTTCGGTATCGGTGCGGCGGTGGACCTGCTGTGCTCGTATCCAGCCGGACACATCATGGACCGATACGGACGTAGGTTGGTCGCGGTGCCTTCGCTGACGGTGATCGGTGTGTCGTACCTGATGTTGCCGTTTTCGACGGGCGCAGTGGGATTGACCGTGGTCGCTGTCGTGATGGGGATCGGCAACGGACTGGGCAACGGCGTGATCATGACTCTCGGCGCTGATATCGCCCCACCCGAAGAGCGCGCCGAGTTCCTCGCTGCATGGCGATTGACGCACGACACGGGCATGTTCGGTGGGCCGCTCGCGATCGGTCTTCTCGCCGCGGTGTTCCCGCTCGGGTGGGCATTTGCCGCACTGGGCGCGACTTCGTTCGCCGGCGCGGCGATGATGTTCCGCTTCATTCCGGTCTATTCTCCGCGGGTGTCACCCCGGTCGCGCGTCGGGAAACTGTAGGTAGGCTCGCTACATGCGATTCGGACTGTTCGTACCTCAAGGCTGGCGTCTGGACCTGGTCGGCATCGACCCCGCGAAGCAGTGGGAGGTGATGCGAGACTTCACGCTGCGCGCGGAGGCGGGGCCGTGGGAGTCGGTGTGGGTCTACGACCACTTTCACACCGTTCCCCAGCCGACGGAAGAAGCGACTCACGAGGCGTGGACGTTGATGGCCGCACTCGGTGCGTCGACCTCGCGTATCCGACTGGGCCAGATGTGTACCGCCATGAGTTACCGAAACCCGGCGTACCTCGCCAAGGTCGCCGCGACCACCGACCTGATCACGGGTGGACGCGTCGAGATGGGTATCGGCGGCGGTTGGTACGAGCAGGAGTGGCGCGCGTACGGCTACGGTTTCCCCTCTGCCGGTGAGCGTCTGGGCCGCCTCGACGAAGGAATCCAGATCATGCAGCAGGCGTGGTCGACCGGCAGCTCGACGCTCGACGGCAAATACTACCAGGTCGACGGAGCGCTGTGCCGTCCACTTCCGTTGCAAGAGGGCGGAATTCCCATCTGGGTTGCCGGTGGCGGCGAGAAGGTCACACTCAAGATCGCGGCCAAGTACGCGCAGTACACAAACTTCGACGGCACCCCGGCCGGCTTCGCGCACAAGTCCGAGATCCTGAAGAAGCACTGCGACACCGTCGGTACCGATTTCGATGCCATCGTCCGTTCGGCCAACTACAACGTGGCCATCGGCGCGACGGAAGCCGAGGTGGCTCAGCGGTTGGAGACACTGAAGGACAGACTGACGCCGTTGGTCGGCGAAGCTGCCGCCGATGCGTCGCTCGATGCGTTCCGCGGAATGCCTGCCGTCGGTACACCCGAGCAGATCATCGAGAACCTGTCGGCGCTCAAGGCGCAGGGACTCGAGTACGGAATCTTCTACTTCCCCGAGGCCGCGTACGACACGTCGGGAATCGAGATGTTCGAGAAGGAAGTGCTGCCCGCGCTTGCGTAACCGTTAGGGCTAGCGCAGGGAGTCAGGAAGATCGGCCGGGTTGATCAGAACCCGGCGATCGGGGTGGGTGCGAACTTCTTCGGAGTCGGGGATCCGGCTCTGCAGGAAGTTCCACTCGCTCGCACTGACAGCTGCGATCGCGCGTGCCAGCACTGCCGAGTCCTTGGTTCCCCACTCGATCGGCATGGGGCTGACCATCTGCCACGTGTCAGCCTTGCTGCGGGTGGAACGATCCGAACGCAGTGCCACCGACGGAATGCGGTCGCCGACTCGCCACTTCGGATTGAGTCGAACATTGCGGCTGACGAGCGCGTACTTCGGTGCTCCGGCCGCCGGCTTCGCGATGTCGATCAGTGCCGTCAGGGTCGCCGCTCGAGGGTGAACCTCGGTGACGATCGCGGGAACCAGTGGGTTGTCCGCATACAGAGATTCGACGCTTCCCACTTTGCGAGGTGCCCACAAGGCGACCCACAGTGAACTGGCCGCACCGATGGCGAGGACCGCGCCGATGATGATGGACCACACCTCACCCATGCTGATCAGCCAGGCTCCGACCGCGGCGAGGACGATCGCGAAGATCACCGCAGAAATCTGCAGGCGGCGTACGTCGGCCAGTGTGTCGTTGACCGACTTGGCGTGGGCCTTGTCGACGGTGAACTGGAAGTCAGCCACGAAAAAATCCTTCGGGTGGTGCCGGACGATCTAGGACCGGCCCCCGATCTCCCGGGAGCCGTCCACCAGCGTAGCTAGTTTCGCGCGCGCTCCCACATCTGCAGGTAAGCCTCGGCGCCACGGCTCATGTCCTCGATGATCGTGTCACCGTCGGCGCCCGCAGCAATACGCATGTCCGCGATCCAGTCGGGAATCATCCCGTACTGGGCAACACCGTCGGTGTTCACGTCGAAAACCCTGGTGCCGGCGCGCTGCTGGTCCATGACGGTGCCGTCGAAGGCGGTGTACGGATATTGGAGCGGATTTTCGGCGGCGTCACCGCGCGGTGCGGCCTGCGGCCCGAAGCCGTTGGTGTCTGCGCCGTAGCCGAAACCGAAGTAGTAGTTCTCGCTTCGCATTGTCCGTGCGTCGCGCCACTGGTCGATGAACCCACGCTCCTCGGGCTTGTCGTCCGATGCGTCCAGTTGCCCGGCGTACAGGGCGACAAATCCGCCGAGCGCGTAGATCCGCTTGTAGAGGCTCGGGTCGCTCCAGCTGTGACTGGAAACAACACCGGAATAGTTCGCTGCTTCGAGAATGTCGAGGGCTGCTTCGGCGGTCTTGACGCTCATGTGATCGATGTCCACGATCATCCCTCGGTCCATCAAACCTCGGATCGTGTATGCGCCGAGGTCGGTCAGGCCGTGCGAATTGCATTGCGGACCAGAGGGGTACACCGGAAGCGTCACTCCGGGTGGGAGTACCGCGAGAAGATTCTGTGCGCCGTCGACCTTGGTGGGCAGCACATTGTCCTCGGCAACGCCGGTGCATGGTTCCGATTGCCAGAACTCCCCGGTGCCCAGGTAGTTGCCGATATTGACGGCCACTCCGGTGACGCCGCCGTCGAAACGGGCACCGCCGAGGGCGTTGTCGAACTTGTGCGTGACGATCATCTGCCGAACACCGAGGTCGTACAACTCGTCCAGGCCGCGGTCGATGTCGTCCTCGGTGCACTGCGGAATACCGTTGCGCACAGAGCAACCGAAGGGTTCGGACACCTCCACCCCGAGGGTGACGGCCAGCTTTCCGTCGGCGGCCACCTGCCTGGCCTGTTCAGGGGAGCTCACGATGCGGAACCAACCCCGGCCGGGACCGCCGTACTGGGCGTCGATGTAGTCCTGGAGTTCGCGTGTCTGCTGCGCCTGGATCCGGACGGTCTCCATCTCGTCACAGGGATTTCGTTTACTCGGATACAGCTCACACAGCACACGGTTGGCGACAAAGAGATTGGTGAAGATTCGCAGACCACCACGCCAGGCGCGCTCGACCCACTTGTAGTACGTCTGCTCGTGTGTCAGTGAATCGTGCGCCGGCCAGTCGGCGAAACTCGGCCAGCCGGTGGTGTCGTGAGTTTCGAAGGGATTGCCGTACGACAGAACGTTTTCGAGGAGCGCAGGTATCCCGTCGGGTTGATGGTCCGGGCAGTCGACGAGCGCTGCGGTGACGCCCTGAGGGTCGAAAGGTCGGCCGCAGTGCAGGTTTCCGCCCATGAACTCGGAAGCGTTCATGTGCACGTGTGTGTCGATGAATCCGGTGACTTCACCGTTCGGTCCGATTTCTCCTGGAACGCCGTTTGCGCCCACCTCCGCTTCGGGGAAGTCGGCGCAGCCGTCGCGCGGGATCAGCGTGAACGCAGATTCGGGAACGTCACCGGGATCGGACATCGTGAGCATCAAATCGCGCGAGATCAGTTGACGGCCGTTCGAGGTCGCGGTCAGAACGAACGATTCACCGGTGGACATCACGGTCCAGTCGGTGGAGGGAGTTGCTTCGGAAGTGGCGAGTACCGAGTCCGCGCCGTCGTGCGAGAGCATCGACCCGTCCGGGCCGTACAGCATGAAACGACCCAACTGGGCCGCATGTAGCCGGAACGGTTCGGCGTCTGCGGCTTTCGTTACGTCGGTGAGGTACGCCGACCCGTCACGACGGACGAAATCACCAGACTCGGTGCGCAGCGCGAAGCAACCGTTCGCAAGTGCGTACACCGAGTTCTGCGCGGTAGGAGCAGGACTCGGTGCCGCGGCGCTGACGCCGGTCGTGGCGACGACGACGGCGGCAGTCAGCAGCGAGATGGTTCCGGCGAGCCGACCCCGTAGACGTGGAACTGAGCGCATGGTGCTGGTGACCCCCGGCCGATGGACACGACTGTGACAGGGGACACTCTACAGATAACTGGACGTATGTCCATTTGATTCTGCAACGTGTTGCAGAAATGCTCAGCCGATTGCAGGTCCGAGCAGGTCATCGGCGTCGGTGATCCGGTAGGCGTAGCCCTGTTCGGCGAGGAATCGCTGACGATGTGCCGCATATTCCGCATCGAGAGTGTCGCGGGAAACCACCGAATAGAAGTGGGCCTGACCGCCGTCGTGCTTGGGGCGCAACAGTCGTCCGAGCCGCTGAGCTTCTTCCTGCCTCGATCCGAAGGTTCCCGAAACCTGCACGGCGACAGACGCCTCCGGAAGGTCGATCGAGAAGTTCGCGACCTTGCTCACCACCAGCGTCTGGATCTCACCGTTGCGGAACTGATCGAACAGGATCTCACGTTCCTTGTTCTTGGTGGATCCCTTGATCACCGGGGCGTTCAGGGCTTCGCCGAGTTCGTCGAGCTGATCGAGATACGCACCGATAACCAAGGTCGGTGAATCCGGGTGCTTGGCCAGAATCGACTTCACGACAGCAATTTTGGTGTGCGCCGTCGAGCACAGTTTGTAGCGCTCCTCCGGCTCGGCGACGGCATAGGACATGCGCTCGGCGTCCGTCATCGTCACTCGCACCTCGACGCAGTCAGCCGGCGCGATCCAGCCCTGCGCTTCGATGTCCTTCCACGGAGCGTCGTAGCGCTTGGGGCCGATGAGCGAGAAGACGTCGCCTTCGCGGCCGTCCTCACGAACCAGTGTTGCGGTCAGGCCGAGACGGCGGCGCGACTGCAGGTCTGCCGTCATCCGGAAGACGGGCGCGGGCAGCAAGTGGACCTCGTCGTAGATCACCAGTCCCCAGTCTCGGGAGTCGAAAAGTTCGAGGTGCTTGTACTCGCCCTTCGTACGACGCGTGATCACCTGGTAGGTCGCGATCGTGACCGGCCGAATCTCCTTGCGCTCGCCGGAGTATTCGCCGATTTCTTCCTCGGTCAACGACGTGCGGGCGATGAGCTCACGCTTCCACTGACGACCGGCGACGGTATTTGTGACGAGGATGAGTGTGGTGGCTTTGGCCTTTGCCATGGCTGCTGCGCCCACCATCGTCTTGCCGGCGCCACATGGCAGCACGACGACGCCCGAGCCGCCGGCCCAGAACGAATCCGCTGCCATCTGCTGGTAGTCGCGCAGTTCCCAGTGGCCCTCTTCGAAAGCGAGATCGATCGGGTGCGCTTCGCCGTCCACATAGCCGGCGAGGTCCTCGGCCGGCCAGCCCACCTTGAGCAACATCTGCTTGAGGCGGCCGCGTTCGCTCGGGTGGACAATCACGGTGTCGTCGTCGACCTTCTCACCGAGCATCGGTGAGATCTTCTTGTGTCGCATCACCTCGGTGAGGACTGCCCGGTCGAGGCTGACCAGGATGAGGCCGTGCACCGGGCTCTTGACCAGCTGCAAGCGTCCGTACCTGGCCATCGTGTCGACGATGTCGACCAGCAGCGGTTGCGGAACTGCGAATCGTGAGAACGAAACCAGAGCGTCGACAACCTGCTCGGCGTCGTGTCCGGCGGCGCGGGCATTCCACAAGGCCAGGGGAGTGATGCGATACGTGTGGACGTGCTCGGGGGCGCGTTCGAGTTCCGCGAAGGGGGCGATTGCCTGCCTGGCATCGCCGGCGCGCTCGTGGTCGACCTCCAACAGCAGCGTCTTGTCGGATTGGACGATCAACGGTCCGTCGGTCACGGAAGCCTCCTAGTGAAACAAACGCAGCAGCCACAGAGCGTTGCACCGCGTTGTCGGCTGACGCCAACCCTGCCATTGTCCTGGTATCGGAGCGCATACGCCAACAGGCGACGCTCGCACAGCCAGAAGTAGAGGTGCCCGAGTTCGGGCACCCCTACGTCAACAGAGCAGGACCAACCGCTATTCCGGACGACCTGCAGCGGGCAGGACGAGGATCTTCACGTGCTCGTCGGGTGCGCGAAGAGCCGCAAAAGCGTCCGAAACTCCGTCGAGCCCGACACGGCCGGTAATGATCGCTTCGGCGTCGATCTCGCCGGCGGCCAACCGAGCAAGGGTGATGTCGTACGCGTTCTCGTAGGGGCCATGACCGAAGTTGATCGAGATCCTTCGGAACTGCCCGATGACGGGAACGATGGTCTCGTCGCCGAACGGCGCAGCCAGGACCTGAATCCGCGAGTTGAACGGCAGGGTGCGCATCAGTTCGCCGATGACCCCCGCCCGGCCGCTGCATTCGTAGGCGATCAGGATGCCGTTCGCGGCCTGGCCCACGAGCGGGTTGCCTTCGGCGACCATCTGATTCCACAGTTCGATCGGATCCTGTGTGAAGGGGTCGACGACGATGTCCGCGCCCATCTTCTTGGCGAGCTCGCGGCGTTTGGGGGAGGGTTCGGACGCGATGACGATCTGTGCCCCTCTCGCTTTCGCCGCGACGATGGCACCCAGTCCGATCGTGCCGCAACCGACGACGAGCGCTGAATCGGCCGAGGTGAGGCCGGACTGCTGGAGATGCATCTCGCCGACGTGTAGAGGTTCGGCCAGTGTGGCGTGCTCGAGTGACAGATGGTCGGGAACCTTGCGGACCCAGAATGCGTCGACAACGATGTGATCGCCGAACGCACCGTGGTATTCGTTCGAGTAACCGATGATCGTCGGGATCCCGGTAGCCGTGTCGGTGGCCAAGCCGATGCCGGCCACCCGATCACCGATCATGAAATCGTCTACTGCAGAACCGGTCTCGGCGACGATGCCCGCGTATTCGTGACCCAGCACCACGGGTGCGTCTGGATCGAAGGTGGCGAGCGGGTAGCCACCGTCGTGTGCGACCTCGACGAATCGGCACGGGTCCTTCGACATGCTCAGGTCGCTGCCGCAGATTCCGCAGGCGACGACGTCGATGCGGATCTGATGGGGTGCCAACGGCGGCGCGTCGGCCATCTCGGCGACGGCGAATTCTCCCTGTTGGAATCGGACAGCCCTCATGCGCGCACGGCTCCCGTCTCGGCCGGTTGGCCGTAGTAGTCGGTATGGGCTTTGGTGATCGCTCCGACCAGCCCGCCGATCAGGTATTCGCGGTTGTCCTCGGCGAACTGCATGCTCGCCTGACGTCCGACATTCCGCTTCCGGAAGTGCGGGACCACCTCGGAGGCGAACAATTCGTAGCTGCGTTTGGTGTCCTCCCAGCTCGCCATGTCCACGTGAAGGATCAGGAACGTGCCGAACCCTCCTGTCTTCTCGATCAGACGCTCGATCTGAGCGATCGCATCTTCGGGCGTACCGATGATCGCCTGACCGAACTCGCCGAGCGTGTCGTTACGCCACTGGTCGATGATTCCGGCAGGTGTATCTGCCCAGGCCGGGTTCTGGCCGGTCTGTCGATTCACGTAGGAGGCCATCGATCCGATCCGCCGGCTCACGGCGCGCTCGGCCTCGGCTCGGGTCTCGGCGATGAACATCGGATTGACCACACGCCACGTCGCCCGGTCGGCGTGGTGGCCGTGCTCGGCCGAGACCTTCTCGTACACATCCCAGTTGCGATCCAGTGCGTCGAATCCGCTGGGTGAACTCGCCGCGAGTGAGAGCAGGGAGAGCCCGTTCTTGCCGGCGAGCACCGAACCGTTGGGTGAAATCGTCGACGCTGTCACGGTCTCGATGCCGTCCGCACGGTATGTGGGCAGCTGTGCGCGTGCGTCACGCAACGTGAACCAGTCGGTTTCCATGTTGACGACCTCGCCGCGAAGCAACGCGAGAATGGCCTCGAGCGCTTCGCCCTGGCGGCGACGCTGGTCCGACGGGTTGATGCCCATCATGTGTGCATCGAGGGGAATCTTGCCGGGGCCGGTGCCGAAGATGAGCCGTCCGCGCGTCTGCAGATCGAGCTGAGTGATGCGGTCGGCCGTGATCAGCGGGTGGTGATAGGGCAGGGACGTCACGCCTGTGCCGAACTGGATGCGCTCGGTTCGCTCTGCGGCGGCCGCGATGAACATGTCCGGTGCAGGCACGATCTCGGCGCCGGTCGAATGATGCTCACCCATCCACGCTTCTTCGAATCCGAGGTGGTCGAGGTGTGTCATGAGGTCGATGTCGCGTCTGAGTTGCAGGGCGGGATCGGCGTCGAGCGGATGGTACGGGGCGAGGAAGGCTCCGAAGCGGATGGACGATGCGGACCACACGATGACATCTCCTGTCGACAGGGGAGTGATTTGGATCACTCGCTCTGATGGAGATGTCTAACATGGATCAACTGATCCAATAAGTTGAATCTCCCGCACAGTGGGAGGTTGGTAATCACTTGTAGCTCAACGCTATCTGGCGTAATCATGTCGTCTAAGGTTGTTCCAAGTCGATCAACTGAACCAGGCATTTTGAGAAGGAGCGTTGAAAGAGGTCATGCAACTGGACGTCACAATCACCCCCACCTCCTCGACCGTCGAACTGAACGGGGTCGACGACTTCACCAGTCTCTCGGTCGTCGTAGGCGGCGACGATCAATCCGAGACTCTGAGTCGGGCATTGGAACCGTGGGGGGAACTCGAGGACGATCATGTCTGGCTCGACATTGCTCACCTGGAACAAGCCGTCGCGGCCCAGGTCGGAAACGCGCAGTGGAGGCAGAAGTTCTCCGCGATGGTGGACTACGCACGCGCCCACGGCTGGGTCGATCGCGACAACAGGGTGCGAGCACACCGTGAATCACTCTGACTCCGCGGTCAGCGCTTCGGAGAAGTTCGGCGAGCCCGTGCGAAGCTCGTTCGTATGACCGACTCCCGGCAGAACCGTCAAGGCGACGTGACACGTCTGCGTTTGCTCAAAACTGCTGAACGGCTTTTCGCGACAGAGGGATTGGATGCAGTTTCGCTGCGCGCGGTCAACGCGGCGGCCGGTCTCGGACCGTCGTCCGTCCACTACCATTTCGGCACCAAGGAGGATCTGGTCGCCGCGGTGCTGTTGGACATGGGAACGTCGGTGCGAGATCAGATCAGCGCGAACGTGGACGCCCTAGCCGCCGACAAGGAGCCGCCGACGGTCGAAGCGTTGGTGCGGGCCGTCACGGCGCCATACAAGACACTGCTTCTTCGCCATCGCACGCGGGGAATGCGATGGATCAGAATCGTCACGCAGATTTCGCAGCCGCAGATGTCACGACCGGGCCATCCAGCCCTCGAGGCGACCGAGCTGCACCTTCGTGATCATCTTCTCGACCAGGTCCGTCGTACCTTTCCTGCTACCGATCCCGAAAGGCTCGAGACTCGCTGGGCGGTTGCCTTGATGGGCTTCCTCCAGGCGTTGAGCCGGGCGGACGATTGGAGCGGAAGCAGCAAGCCGCTCGCGCCGGAGCGACTTGCCGACTTCTACGAGGACCAGGTCGTCTTTCTGGTGGGTGGAGTGCGACAGTTATTGGGATGAGCGCCTAATTGATGCGCCTCCTATTTCTGCGCGACCACTGACTTCCGCATTTCCATTACATGAGTAATAGCTTCGGAAATTCCGGATCTATAACCGATATTCTTTTCGGAATCACCCGGAGTGGAATCAAGCTCCGATTCGAGTCTCGTTTGAATACGGTCCAGGGTGTGGATTGTTCTTTTCACGATGGTTGATTCTCTTTCTGCGGTAAATCCGAAAGAAGTATTCCGGATTGCCGAGCGTGTTCGTCGAGGACACACAGTGATGCAAGGGTCATGCCCGCTGCGTAGCCGCGCGAGCGTGCATCAGTTCCTCGACTACGTGACTTGAACAGGTTGAATGTTTCGTGCAGGTGCACGAGGGTGTCGGTGGAGGCAGGCATTGGTCAGCTTCGCAGTCAGCTCGTCTTCCTCTGGACTGTGCTGTCAGCTCCGCTTCCGCTTACGAATGAACTCGGAAGACTCCGTATTTTTCGCCCGCTTTTCCGCGCGGCGTTCCTTGATCGACTGAGCGGGTTTCTTCATGTTCTTTCCCGGCGCCTTGTCAGCCATTGTCGCTCCTCATTTTTCGAAGTGGCAATCACAAACTGACCTCGACCATACTTCATTTACAGAAAAAAGCCAGTTGCTTCTTTTCTGCTACTTTTTTCCGGAGTCGACGGGGCTGACGGAAGTAATGCGGTGCAACGTGAAACGGCGTACGGCACCACTTGCCGGGTCGAAGGCGTCCAGCTGTCCGCCACCCACGCTGACGGGGTCGACGATGCGATGAGTCGCTACCCCCTGAGCGTCGACATAGCCGATGTTGACGCTCGAATTGTCCCGGGCCGCTGTGGCCAGTAACGCGATGGTGGCGGCATTGTTCTCCCTCGAACCGTCCGTCCGGACACCACCACGGCCCGGGGCGGAAGCGCGGTCACCTGCTCGCATCGTCCGTACCAACGACGCCAATTGATCCGCCGACGGGCTCGCGGGCATTCGCGACGCCGGTCGGCTGCGACGGTTCGGTACACGCGCCCCGCGTGGGCGGAGATCGACCAACGTGCCCGAGGAGTCCTCACCTGCCGGCGCGAATCCGGCTGCGCGCAGCTCGGCCAGGACCTCGCGCAGTGGGGCCTGCGAAATCGCGACTGTGGGAGCCAAGGCGCGCAATGCCAGGGGCTCCGCCACCGCCGAAGCGAGGACCTCCGCCAGCAGTGATGCGTCCTCACATCGAATGAACGACGCCGCCACTCCGGCACGCAGTCGCCCGTGTCGACGGGCGACATCGTCGATCAGATACGAAAGTGATTGGGGAACAGGCGTCTTCGATTTCGAGGCGAACATCGCATGCAGTTCGGTGGCCGTCAGACCGGCGTCGAGCGCACGCCGCACGCTGTCCTCGCTGATGCGGTACATGGACGCCGATCCTGCCGACTCGATGTCCGCGACCAGGCTCACCTGCTCGAGCAGGTCCGGTACGAGCGGGCCGGGCGCAACCAGAGTCAGATCTGCCTGGACCAGGATGTAGTCGATGGGCTCGGGTAGGGCGGACTGCATTTCGGCTTCGGCGTCCCCGCCGTGCAGCAAAGCTCGTCCAGGTGACGACAACGCGCCGCGGGCCACCAGCCCGAGGGCCGCGGCCTCGTCCAGAGTCCGCTCGATTGCGAACGTCCGTAGGCGCCCGCTCCATCGCGGGCGTCGCCACGCCAGTAGTCGACTTACCTCGACGGCCGATGCAGTCTGGCCACTGTCGAGTTCGGAGAGTAGCCCCAGAATGGCCTGGCGATCGCGCGGAGCCGCCGGGGCCCGGCCTTCCTCGGACAGCGCCGCGATGGGCTTGTCGGTGGAATCCCTCAGCCCGATCATCCACGGAACTCGCGGTACGTCGACCCAGGCGGACGCCAGCACCTCCCACCGACGCGCTGTGGACGCGTTGAGCCAGCCGTCGACGGCGAGTGTGGGCGTCCAGTATTCGTCCGCGTTGTCCGAGACCGGCGCCGGGTCGGGCGTTCCACTGGCGATGAGTCCGGCTGCCGAGAGCAATTCGACGAGCAGGCTCACTCGCGCTTCGTCGAGATCGGCCGTCTTGGCCACGCGTCGTAGTTCTCGAACACCGAGTCCACCGGCTCGCAGTGCTGGGGCCGGTGCTGCGCCCAGAACAGCGATCACGCTCTCGCATTGGCGTACCAACTCGAGTGCCTCGCCGGCCGCTGCGGCGTTCACGTCCGCGGGTTTGAGTTTGTCGCCCCCGATGACGGGTGCGGTCAGCGTCGTCGGATCGAATACCGGCTCGCCGCGGATGACCTGACGAACCGTCGCCGGAAGCTCGACGGTCTGCTCGTCGAGCCACCGCAGCAGGCCGGCCGCCAGCAGTCGCTGAACCGGGCGCTCAGGCGGCGTTCCGGGGGCGGCGTCGCGGGTGCGACCGATCGGGCTGGAGTTGGCGAGAGTCTCGAGGAGATCCCGCTCACGGGTGTCCAGAGCGTCGAGGGCTGCCGAGATCTCGGTCTCGGTCATCGCCTCGGCAGGTTCGAGGGCTCGCCCCACACGCCACGGAATCATCCCGATGACTGCCGGGACGACGCTGATGGGATCGACACCCCAGACGAGGGCGGACTCACGCATCTTCGACAGTGACTTGTCGACGGCCTTCTTGGTGACCTTGCCCTTGCCGGTCAGGGCGCGTTCGGCGATTGCACTGTTGAGCTCCGCCCGCGTCATCGGAGTTTCCTCGGCGCCGGCCAGTGCCAACAATTCGAGAAGACCGAAATCCAGGGTGTCGAGTTCGTCCGCCGCTCGGCTGACCGACGCGCGTTGCTGCGCCCGACCACTGAGAACCACCATCGTGCTCGGCGGCGGTACGGCCAGATCGGGGCGCAGACGCAGCAACTCCGTCAACTCGGCGTCACTGCGCGCCGAGAGCCAATCGGTCAGACTTTCGGCTGCGGAACTGCCCGCCGGGGTGCCACGTGTTTCGGTCATCAGGTATCAGATTAGAGACCTGGTCTGTACGGCGTAACGGCGTCCTGTCAAAATGACTTCGTGGCCAACAATTCGAAGCAACACTATGTAGATCCAGGATGGCCGGAAACTGCAGACGGAGATCACGCAGTGACCGAATTGTCATCGACCCGCGCAGGTGGACTTTCACCCTTCGGCGAGGACACCACCTTTCCGGTTCCGGTGGAGTCACTTCCTTACGTACACCCGCACACCGTCATCAACCGATAACAACTCGACACGAAAGAAGGCCCGCACCGATTCGGTGCGGGCCTTCTTGATGTTCGAGCGTCCGAGCGGACAGTCTTACCGGTGTTACTTGAGGAACGTCTTTGCAGTGTCGGCGACTGCGAGGATCTGCGGGTCGACCGGGATGCCGTTGGCCTTGGCGAACGCGATTGCCTGATCGATGGCGTCAGCGACCGGGTGTGCAACGGTCTGAGCGACCTGCTGTGCCGGAGCCGGAGCTGCCTGAGGAGCCGTGGTGGCCGGAGCGGAACGCTCGGTGGCGCCGCTGCTCAGTCCGAGGCTGGAGGAGCAGGACGGCCATGCGCCCCAACCCTGGTTTGCGAGAACACGCTCGGCAACAACGATCTGCTGCTCGCGAGTGGCCTGGTTTGCGGTGGCTGCGTACTGTCCGCCGCCGTGTGCGTTCCACGTGCTGGGGGAGAACTGCAGTCCGCCCTGGTAACCGTTACCGGTGTTGATGGCCCAGTTTCCGCCGGCCTCACACTGGGCGAGACGATCCCAGTCGGAGTCGGGGGCAGCGCTTGCGGTTCCGGTGGCTGCAATTCCTGCTACGCCCATGATGGCGCCGGTGACGGCGACCTTGGCGACAGTGCGACCGGTGGTGGTGGGCTTGCGATGGCGTCCGCTCATGATGGTCGAAATCCTCTCCACACGCGCCTGCGAGGTCAGCTGTCGGGTTCGGGCTGAGAGGTCGCCCGGCCTCGCCTTTCCTGGCTGGAAAGGGTCTGGCTTCACCCCAAGATTCGGTCTTGCGATCGAACCGGTGTCCACTGGAGAACTTTTCTGTTCTCACAGAGGACTTTGGGTCCCCCGTCCTCGTCCCTGGAATGCTCTGTCGGAAGTCCGGTACCCGCGGGACAAGGCTTGGCGCGGCGGGCCGGAGGTGGCCGAGTTTCCCGGCCGAAAACGACGGTAACGGCTCGAGTCTCTCGTGTCACCATTTGATAACGCGGCGTGGCGAAGGACGTACAACGCGTCACACAAAGCGCAGGAGACTCTTCCCAGGTAGGTGGGGGTGCCTGAGTGAATGTCCGGTTGTGTCCGTTCCGTTATCCATCCGTAATGTGAGCAAGGTCACACGTTATGTGGAAATGGAATTCCGGCCGAGTGAGAGGTGTGCCGATCCAGGCCGAAGATGTGTTCTGTGTCTCAACATCGAGATTGTAACTTAGGTTAGGTTTGCCTGACTTGCCCCGAATGGGCAGGGTTCGCAGAGTCTTCCAAAGAAGTAGGGCACCCCTCATGAAACTGCAATACCGTCGGCGTGCGGTCACCGCGTCACTCGCCGTCGCCGCTGCTGCTGTCGGCCTGGCCGTCACTGCTCCCGCTGCACACGCCTCACCCGAGGATCCGACACACGGTGTTGTCGGAAGCTATTCCGCAACCCAGCCCGGCGACATCGTCGTCGACTCGGCAACCCACCGCGGATACATCACGCAGTACGGCGGACCGACCAGCTCGTTGTCCGTCGTCGACACGAACACCGGCAAGTCCGTCGGCACCATCGACGGTGTCGTCGGTTACCCGTCGGCACTTGCCGTGGACTCGGACCTCGGACGCGCATACGTGTCCTCCTCCTACGGCGGCGCGATCTCGATTGTCGACACGAAGACCGGCAAGGTCGAAAAGACGGTCACGCTGAGCGAGAAGAACCCCGACGGCTCGCGGCCGCAGATCAACGATGTCGTCGTCGACCCCACAACACACCGCGCGTACTTCTCGGACTACAAGTCCGGCAACATCCGAGTCGTCGACCCCAACGCCGCCGACGCCGTGTCGAGCATTCTGGTCGACAAGTCGGCAACGCCGACCAAGCTCGCCTTCGACAGTGTCCGCGGCTTTCTCTACATCGCGGACACCAACTTCTTCGACGAGAATTACGGCCGCACGCTGTGGCAGGCGGACGTACGCAAGGGCGGAGCACTCAAGTCGATCGTGCGTGCCGACAACCTCTACCCGGTCGACGTCGATGTCGACACGAACACCGGCAACATCTACATGACCGACACCCGGGCAACCAACCTGTGGGCGATCACCCCGGCCGGCGCGGTTCTGTCGAAGACCACGCTGTCTCCGACCGCGATTCCCAACGGCGTGGTCGTCGACGCTGCTGCAGGCATTGCATATGTCGCGGACGTCATGAACGGACACCTGTGGTCGGTCGATCTGACGACCCGCGCCACCACCGCTCTGACCGATACCAAGGTTCCGGCACTGGAGAAGGTCAAAAACCTCGCGCTCGACACCTCGACCGGCGCCATCGCGTCGACGACCAACGGGGGCAAGGTGACCGTCGTTGCTGCGTACCCGCTACCCGCGACCGTCGAACTGCCTGCCGCTCAGGTCGGTAAGGCGTATTCGCAGAAGCTCACTGCCGCTGATACCCGGGCAACCTTTGCGCTCACCAACGGTGCTCTGCCCGGCGGACTGACCCTCGCACAGGACGGCACCATCTCGGGAACCCCCACGGCCGTCGGCAGCGTCACCGTCGAGATCACTGCGAAGAGCGTGCTTTCGCGCGCTTCGAGTGTGACCATCGTGGTCTCCGAGGGTCCGGTCGGCCCCGTTGATCCGGGCAACCCGGGAACGGGTACCGGTTCGCTCGGTAACCTCCCCGGACTCGGTAGCCTCGGCCGCTGATCCGACCTGATACGAGAGAACCCGACCACAGCACCTGCAGTGGTCGGGTTCTTCTGTCTCCGGGCCCGCTTACGCGTAATTGACGCGGTCCACGGCTATGCGTAATTGACGCGGTCCACGGCTATGCGTAATTGACGCGGTCCACGGCTATGCGTAATTGACGCGGTCCACGTCGACGATCTCCTTGCCGAGCGGCATCAGCGAGATCGGAATCATCTTCAGGTTCGCGACCGCGAGCGGAATTCCGATGATCGTGATCGCCATCGCGACGGCGGTGACGATGTGTCCGATCGCCAACCAGATACCGGCGATGATCACCCAGATGACATTGCCGATCATCGAACCGACGCCAGCGGTCGGCTTGTCGACGACGGTCTTACCGAACGGCCACAGTGCGTAGATGCCGATGCGGAATGCCGCGATTCCGAAGGGAATCGTGATGATGAGGATGCAGCAGATGATGCCTGCGGCGAAGTAGCCCAACGCCAGCCAGAAGCCGCCGAACACCAGCCAGATCACGTTCAGGAGGATTCTCATGGTCAGTGACCTTTCGGTTGGAGGCGGGAGTGATCAGCGCACGCGTCGACCGGATCTGAGCGTGTAGACGATGGCCAGAAGGAAGCCGATCGGGCACGCGAGTGCCACCAGGTACAACGCCAGGCCGGGCGGGGTGTCGCTGAAGATGTGGACTGCGAAGATGGCCACGATCGCCAGGAATCCGACGATGAACAGTGCCATCGCCGTACGGAACAGACCGTTTCCGGTGCCGGAAGTGCGCGGGTTCGGTTGAGGGTCCACACCTACGAGGATAGTGCCTGTAAACCTGGGTGCCGACCCGGGTTCGTCACAGGTAGACTGTTAACAGACTGCGCGCCCCGCTGAAGCAAGTGTGGGGCGCGTTCTTTTGCATTCTTCCACCGGAAGCGATGCGAGCAAGGCCATGAGGCTCTTCCGAGAGCCTCCCGAGCACATTGGGGCAGATGCCCCAGTCGAGTGATGAGCAGGTGAACGCGGTGCCGACCGGCAAGGTGAAGTGGTACGACGTCGAAAAGGGTTTCGGCTTTCTGTCGCAGGAAGAGGGCGAGGACGTCTACGTCCGTGCTTCCGCTCTCCCCGAGGGCGTCGAAGGCTTGAAGGCCGGCCAGCGCGTCGAGTTCGGCATGGCTGCGGGCCGCCGCGGTCCGCAGGCGCTGAGCCTGAAGGTGCTGGAGCCGGCGCCGTCGTTGCGGGGCGCTACGGCGACGCGTCGTGAGCCCGTCGAGCGTAAGCACACCCCTGACCAGCTGCACGGCATGGTCGAGGACATGATCACGTTGCTCGAGGCGAAGGTCCAGCCGGATCTGCGCAACGGCAAGTACCCGGACCGCAAGACCGCTCAGCGGATCTCCGAGGTCGTCCGAGCCGTCGCTCGCGAGCTCGACACCTGATCGCTCGATTCGAGCTGCCGTACACGGCTTCGAAACAAAATGCCCTGCACACCAATCGGTGTGCAGGGCATTTTCGTTCTTCCGGGGATCAGGCGGTCTTGATCGACCAGATCAGTAGTCCCTGTTCGCTTCCCTCACCGACGGCGAGGTGGATTTCGACGCCGACGAGTTGCTTGACGGGATCGCTCGAAGATTCGACCGTCACTGCCAGGGCCTCGCCGGGCTCGAAGACTCGGGGTTCGCCGGTCTGGTTGCCGTCGGCATCCTCGTAGACCGCCAGCATGGCCCACTGCGCATCGGAGACGTCCGTCGACAACGACAGCTGCAGCGGGTAGCCCGCGGGAACGTCGAGGGCATAGATGTCGCCCACCTGGGCGCACTGGGACAGATCGATGGTGCAGAACCCGGCAGGGTTCGTCTCGATCGTCTTGCCGTGTGCGTATGCAGTGATGACCGGCAGCTTTTCGGGGTCGTCGTTGATGTTCTTGATGATCACGAAAAGAACGGAGACGTAAGCAACTAGTGCCACCACCATCAGGACACTGATCGCTGCCACGATCTTCTTTGTTCTCGAGCGCATCATCACTGCGGAGTACTTCCTTGTCCTCGGTTGGATTTACCGGTGTAAATCACTTCGGTCACTTCTTGTTCGGCCAGATCGGGTCGCTTCCCGCCGAGGCCGGGCAGGAGGCTGCTTCCTCGGTAGCTCAGGAAGGTCTGCAGAAGCCCGATCGTCAGGAACACCGATACAACAGTGAACCCGATCCAGTATTCGGTCGGAAGCAGAACCCCCAATGCGCCGCCGAGTACCCAGCTCAACTGCAGAACCGTCTCGGATCTGCCGAATCCGGACGCGATCGATTCCTCGGGCAGGTCGTGCTGGAGTGACGCGTCGAGTGAGACCTTGGCGAGTGCGCTGGCTGCGGAGGCTACGAGTGTGGCCAGCGCAGCGGTCATCAGGTTGTCCGTCAGCGCTGCGATCACCGCGATGATCCAGACCGACGCAGTGCACCGGAGCACGATCAGTGCGGGCCGGCCGAGCTTGAGGCGCGCACCCGTGGCATTTCCGGCGAAGTTTCCCAGACCGGCCGCTGCGCCGACCAGGCCGAGCATCATGGCTTGCTGGAGCGGCTCGTGATCGGTGCGTGATTTGGCGACGAACGCGATGTAGAGCGTCAGGAAGCCGGTGAGCACGCGAATGGTGCCGTTGCCCCAGAGTCCGATGATCACGGCGCGTCCGAGAGGCTGTCGGACCTTGGCCGGTTTCGCGTTCGGCTGTGGTGGGGCGCTGCCGGCGTGGTGCGCCTCGTCCGGGTGGTAGGTGATGGTCGCGGGAACCTCACCCTCGGTGACTTCGACCCACGACGGGATTCGCATGCTCAGATATGCGCCGAAGACGGTGACGGCGACGGCGAACCACAAGGCTCCGGTGGAACCGAAAGCGAGCGCGAGCGCACCCGCGACGGCGCCGGCGCCGATCGTTCCGCCGATCAACCCGAAGACCGTCAGACGCGAATTGACGCGCACCAGGTCTATTTCCGGTGGTAGGACGCGTGGTGTCACCGCACTCTTGAGTACCGAGAACGATTTACTGAGCACCATCATGCCGAGCGCGGCCGGATAGAGGATCCAACTGTCGAAGTTGAAGACCAGGATCACTGCGAGGAGCGTCCGGATTCCGAACGACGACGCGAGTGCGATGCGGCGGCCGCGCTGCAACCGGTCGAGCATCGGACCGATGAGCGGTGCGATGACCGCGAACGGTGCGATCGTGATCAGGAGATAGAGCGCGACCTTGGTCTTGTCCTCACCCGTCGCAGCCGAGAAGAACAGCGTGTTGGCCAGAGCGACGGAGATCGCGGCGTCGGTGGCGTTGTTCGTCATCACCGCGTAGGTGAGAGCGGTCAGACCGGACTTGTCCGCGCCGTCGGCCTTCGCTGCGCGCTGGAAGGTCGCGATGCCCTTGTTCGTCAGTTCGCGGCTGCGCATCGCTGCGACGCGGGTGACGGTGAGCTTGCGGGGCATCGGGGGAGCCTTGGGGGCGTCCGCACCCGGTGCCTTCGAACCGGACGCGGATTCCGAGTCTCCCCGTGATTCGGGGATCGGGTGCAGCGGCGGCAACGGCGTGCGACGCGCGGCGGGGCGAGCCGAAGGCGGGTAGTTGTCCGGGCGGGCCGCGGGTGGGTAATTGTCGTAACCGGGGTGCACCTGTTGCCCCTCCGGCTCGTCGTGGATTCGCCGAGTTTCGGGGTCGTAGGGTTCGCGCGGTCCGGTCACCACTCAATTCTGTCCTAGTGTCGGCGCGGCTACCACGCACACCCCTGCGAGTCCTGTGTCATGTCGGACTCAGTTAACAAAACGGACTTCGAACATCTGCGGCCAATACTTGCCGGTGAGCAGGAATCGATCGGTACCGGGAATCTGCGCGATGCCGTTGAGAACGTCGACGGTGCTGGTCGATCCATCCGTGACGAGTTCTTCGCGTAGCGCCGATGCGTCGTACACGTTCGTGACGGCGCCGTCCGACGGGTCGATTCGGACGACGGTGTCGGTGGTCCAGACATTGGCGTAGACGGAGCCGTCTTCGGCGCATTCCAATTCGTTCAGCTTGCCGACGGACTCCGAAGATCTGGTGACGTCGACTGTCGAGATCGGCGCAAAGGTTTCGGGATCGCGAAAGGTCAACGTGGCCGAACCGTCGCTGGAGACCAGCCGATCCCCGAGCGAACAGATTCCCCATCCCTCGGTGTCGAGTGGGAACCGCCCACGTTCGGTCAAGGTGTCCTTGTCACGGGCGATGGCGACGCCGTCTTTCCAGGTGAGTTGCCACAGTGTGTCTCCGGCGACCGTGATTCCCTCACCGAACAACGGCGGGTCGAGATCGGCACGCGCAACTTCCGGTCCCGAAGCGGGGGACTGCTCGTCGGAGATCTCGCTCGAGCGCACCCAGGACTGCCCGACGCGTCCGGTGCTTTCGTACAACCGGTTTCCGTCGATCTCGAGGCCCTGCGTGAACGCGTCGGGATCGTGCGCGGACACTCGAACGATCTCGACGGAGCCGGTTTCGGACGTGAGGCTGTCGGGAGCACCGGGGGAATCGGAGCACCCCGCCAGGGCTGACGCGATCACGGCGACCACTGCAAAAGTGCGCACGGAATTGGCGTGTGACCTACTCATCTGCCCAGCATGGCAGCCCAGTGCGTTGCAGACTTGCGGTGGTGCGGCAAACTGGAGGAGTGAGTGTTGCTACTTCTCCAGAGCGTGCAGTGCCGCGCCCAGTACTGGCCGATGCGGTCGAGCTTGCCCGAACGGCAGTCGTCGACCTGCATGAAGGCGGTGTGGGGGCATACCTCGGCGTGACGTCGGAGGACGAATTTGCCGCCACCCATCGATTTGCAGCAGACATTCCCGGATACCGCGGTTGGCAGTGGGCGGTTGTCGTCGCTGCCGGACCGGAGGACACCCGCGCAACTGTCAGTGAGTTGGCGCTGCTGCCGGGTCCCGACGCGTTGGTTGCGCCGGAATGGCTGCCATGGGATCAGCGGATTCGTCCCGGCGATCTCTCCGTCGGTGACCTACTCGCCCCGCCGGCCGAGGATCCTCGGCTCGTTCCCGGCTACGTCGCCACCGGTGACCCGGAAGTCGACGAGGTAGCTCTCGAAATCGGGCTAGGCCGCAAACAGGTCATGAGCCTCGAGGGCCGACTCGATGCCGCGCAGCGTTGGTTCGACGGTGACTTCGGCCCGGAGTCGGAGATGGCCAAGGCTGCCCCGTCGACGTGTGGGCTGTGTGGATTCTTCCTTCCACTGGCAGGTTCGCTGCACGCAGCGTTCGGCGTGTGCGGCAACGAACTCTCCGCAGACGGCCGGGTGGTCAGCGTGTCCTACGGCTGTGGCGCGCATTCGGACACCAGCTTGCCGCTCGGTGCGGGCTCGCCGCAGTTCGACGCATTCGACGACGGAGCAGTCGAGCTGATTGCGGTGCCCGCTCGCCCGTCGAGCGTTGTTGCAGTTGAGGATTCGGTATCCACCGAGTAGAAGATCCGTTCGGCACGGACGCACTCCGCGAGGCGACGCTGCGCGCGTGGTCGGAATCTCCGACGCGATTGCGTGAAGACGCGGCTGCGGAATCCGACCTCGCGAAGGCCGGGTACCGCGACCGTCTGCTCACCGAACTGGCGCAGAACGCTGCCGATGCAGCTGCACGCGAGGGCGTCGAGGGCTCTTTGTGGGTGGACGTGGACGGTCGGACGCTGACCGTCGCGAACACCGGCCGTCCGCTGGACGAATCCGGCGTTCACGCACTCACGGCGCTGCGTGCGTCGAACAAGGTCGACGCCGACGAAGGCGTGACGGGGCGGTTCGGAGTCGGATTCTCGGCAGTTCTCTCGGTCGGTGACGAGGTTGAACTGCGCTCGTCGACGGGATCGATTCGATTCTCTGCCTCGCAAACTCTGCGCGAGATCGAGTCTCGCGAACTCCCCGTGCCGGAAACCGGTGTCCCCGTACTTCGTTTGGTGTGGCCGTCTGGCGAATTGCCGAGCGACGGTGCCGATTCGGAAGTGGTGCTGACGCTTCGGCCGGACGTCGATGCCGCGGCGCTGCTTTCGCAGATGACACGTGAGGCAGTCGATCTGCTGCTCGAACTCCCGGCTCTCGGATCAATTCGTTTGGGTGAGAAGACTTTTCGGCGATCGGAACGAGTGCTGGATTCCGGTCTCGTCGAGGTGGTCATCGGAGATCGCACGTGGTGGCAGTACTCGGCGCCGAATGCACGGTGGTTGGTGCCGGTCCGCGACGGGGTCGTCGAGCCGGTCGCAGACGACGTGCTGCGGGCGCCGACCCGATCCGACGAGGAACTGTCGATCCCGGCGATCATCATTGCCGACATTGCAATGCAACCCGATCGGCGACGCCTCATGCCCGCTGCACCGATCGCTCCGCTTGCCGAGGGGTACGCGAAGTTCCTTGCTGTACTACCTCCTCGGCAGCGAACGGCACTCGTCCCGATTCCTGCCTTTGCCCGCAGCGAAACCGATTCGCTTCTGCGCGAAGCACTTCTGAAGGAGCTGCAGGAAAACGAGTGGCTTCCGGTGGTCGGTGAACCCGACCGCGCGCCGCAGCGAGCATCCGTGGTGCCCGGGCTCAGTGACGATCTTGCCGAGTTGCTCACCGACATCATCGGCGGCCTGGTCGTCCCCGAGCTCTCCGGCCCCAAGCACGAGCGAGCGCTCGCGGCGGTGTCGACGCACCGCATCGGGCTCGCGCGTATCGCGGAACTGCTCAGCGGCTTGGAACGTGAACCGAAGTGGTGGAATCGACTCTATTCGGCTCTCGAGCCCTTGGTGATCGACACTCTTGCGGTGGAAGAGCTTGGAACACTGCCGGTTCCGCTCTCCGATGGACGAACGGTGACCGGACCGCGGACCGTCGTCGTCGGCGTCGAACTGGGCGAAGACGCACCGTCTGTGCAGTGGACGAGGTTGGTTCATCCTGTCGCGGCGCACCCGTTGCTGTCTCGATTGGGAGCACAGACCGCGAGTGCCACCGACCTGCTGTCCGATCCGGCACTGCGAGCATTGATCGAAGATGCTGCGGATCAGGATGATTCGGTAGCGACGGAGTTGGCGCAAGTGGTGCTCGGATTGGCGGCCCACGTGGCGCCAGGGGCGCTGCCGTCGTGGATCGGTGAAGTGCTGCTTCCTGATTCGGAGGGCGAATTGCGGTCCGCCGACCAACTTCTGCTTCCGGGAGCTCCCCTTGCAAGCGTCCTGGTCGAGGATTCTCCCTTCGGCATCGTCGACGCTGATTTTGTTCAGCGGGTGGGGGAGCAGGCGCTACGGGTAGTCGGTGTCGGGTGGGGTTTCACGGTGGTCCGTGAGGAATTGCCGTCCGGCCCCGATCACGATCTCGACGCCGAAGACGCATGGTGGGACACCCTCGACGAGGACCCCGAATACATCGAAGCCGTGCGCGATCTCGATCTCGTGGACGAAGACCGCTGGCCGCAGGCGCTGTCGCTGCTGGTCGAGTCGCCGGCGACGCGGGCGCTGCTCACCGACCGTCGTGGATACACGGCGTGGTGGTTGCGTTCGAATGCCGAACTCGGCGGTGAGGTGCTTGGCTTGCTGCGCGCTCCGGGCGATCGCACCTTCGAGGGATTGCTCGATGCTGCCGAACACCCCGACGCCGGATTCTTCTCCGGATTACTGGCATCGGATACCGTCGACGATCCGGAACTGGCTCAGCTGCTACTCGATCGGCTTGCCGACCCACTACGGATGCCGGCCTCCGCCGTCGTCGCGCGGACGCACCGACTGCTGGGTGAGGCAGCGCAGCGACGGGTTCTCGACCTGGAGGAACTGCACCTGCCGCCGTTCGTGCGAGGCCTTTCCGGCGATCTGGTCGATCCCGGCGACGCCCTTGTTCTCGACCGACCGTGGCTGGGAGCGGCACTGCCTGCACAACGAGTGGTGCTCGGCAGTTTCGAGACAGCTGACGCACTGGCAGATCTGCTCGACGTCGCTACGGCGTCCACATCCGTTCACGGACGAGTGAGCAGCACCGGCGTTGTGACGACGTGGGCGAACGAACCACAGGCAGTTCTCGGCTTCGCAGCCCTCGGCCGTGAGGTTCCCGGCGGCGAGGTAGTGATCCATCACGAACTGTCGGTGGAACTGACAGGAGCGGTGGAGGCGACAGTGACCGTGCCGTGGTGGGTGGACTCGGACGGCGTTCATCACGTGATGCGCACGTGGACTCTGCCGCAAGGGATGTGAGGGCAGATGTCTTTTGATCAGTGGGTACTCGACAGTGCAGTGAGCCAGCGGACGGCGTGGCTCGTGGACGTGGTCGACGTCATCACCGACAGCGGCGGAACCCTCGCGTCGTGGCTGATCGCGACGCTGCTCACGATCGTGCTTCTGGTTCGGGGGCTCCGAACGGACGCTCTGCTGATCGCCGGATCGATGTTGACCGGTCTGCTCGTGATGAGCGGATTGAAGCGCATCTTCACGCGAACCCGTCCACCCCTGCCGGAGCGTTTGATCGAAATCGATTCGTATTCGTTCCCGTCGGGCCACGCGATGATGAGCGTGATACTCGCGACTTCGGTTGCCGCAGTGATTCTTCGGCTTGCTTTGCCGAGGCTCGCGAAGATGGCAATGCTCGCGAGCCTCGGCCTGTACACGATCGCTGTCGGATTCTCCCGCGTCTACCTGGCTGCCCATTGGATGACCGATGTGCTGGCAGGTTGGGCGTTCGGGATGGTGTGGGCCGGAGTGTGGATCTGGGGAACTGCGCAGATCAGGAAGCGCCGGGCGCTGGTTACTTCGTGAGTTCGGCGAGTAGTTGGCTTGTCGCCCACGGCAAGCTCAGTGCTGAACTCGCGGTCAGGGCCGCACCGACCTGCGGGGCCTGATCGTCGTTGACGTAGACGACGCGATTGTTCTTGACCACGTCGAGTTGCTGGAAGCCCGGATTGTTTCGGACCGCCTGGGCGGCATCGGGATTGCCGATGACAACGAGACGGTCCACGTCGAGGAGATCTAGTCGCTCGGTGGAGATGGGCGCGTAGAACTCACCGTTCATCAATGCCTCGACCGCGGGAGCAGGTTTGAATCCGAGACTGCCGAGGACCCGTCCGCGGGCGTCCTCGGAGGAGAAGGCGTAGAACTCCGGGGTCGTGTCGACGCTGATGATCACCGCGGTCTGTTCTGCAAATTCCGGGTGAGCGCTTCTGGCGTCGGCGAACTGCTTGTCGATATCGGCGACCAACTTCTCGCCGTCGGCTTCGCGACCCACTGCCTTCGCTGCGGTCTTCGTCGTGATCTGCCACGGAGTTGCGTAGTCGCCGTAGGCCGGATCCTTCGCGACGGTCGGGGCGATCGCGGAAAGTGTGCTGTACAGGTCTTTGTCGATGCTCGAGTAGAGCGCGAGGATCAAGTCGGGCTCGAGCGCAGCGATCTTTTCGACGCTGATCGTGGTTTCGGGATTGCTGCCGACGACGGTCGGTTCGGTTCCGCCCCAAGGGCCGGTGACCCACGGCCACGTGCGGTTGACGTCCGGCTCGCCCGGGTACTGATTGACCATTCCGACGGGCTTGATGCCCAAGGCCAGCAGAGCCTGCTCGTCGTTGTAACCGACGGTGACGATCCGTTGTGGTTCGGAATCGATCGTGGTGCTACCGAAAGCGTGATCGATCGTGACGGGGAAGGCGCCGCCACCGGAACTCGACGAACTACTTGCTGCGTCGTCGTTCGAACTGCAGGAGACGAGTGCTGTGCCGACCAGGGCGACCAGAGCAACGGATGTCAGTCTCGTCCAACGTCCTCGGCTTTTCCAACGATTTCGGTGGGAGATCTTCACGGTTACGTGGTTCCTTTCAGCATTGACAAGCTAAGACCGACACTAGAGTGCAGGGTAGGCTTACCATGCTGGCAGGGTGAATCGACCTGCTCAGTCGACCAGACCGGCGCCCTGTTGTGCGCCCTTGTCACCGCGCACAGCTGCGCGTCGTTGAATGGAGAACAGAGCGAAGCCGAGGAAACCGACTCCGATGCCCGCGTAACAGATCGGGAGGGCATCCGACCAACGATCGCCGCTCACCGCGACCACGATCGTGGCGACCACCCACAACGCGGTGCCGACGATCAGTGCCGGCGCGGGTGCGGACAATTTGCCGATCAGGCTGGTTGTGTTGCGAGTCTCCGTCACAAAATTAACGCTACCCGTACCCCGGTGGCCTACTCTCCCTAGTGCGACCGGCTTCATGTGCGCCGGCACACGGCGACCTACAGCGATGGGGAAAGAACAAACATGGCGGCACCCGGCAAGATCCTCGACACCTATTTCAAGATCAGCGAACGAGGGTCGACGATCTCGACCGAGATTCGCGGCGGTGTCGTCACCTTCGTGGCGATGGCCTACATCGTGGTCCTCAACCCCCTGATCCTCGGCAGTTTCTCGGCTGACGACGCTGCAGCGAAGACCGACGTTCTCGGCAACATCCTTCCGGTCAACCAGGTGGCTGCGGTCACCGCTCTGGTTGCCGGCCTGATGAGCATCGTCTTCGGTCTCGTTGCCAACTATCCGTTTGCCATCGCCGCGGGTCTCGGCATCAACAGCCTGCTCGCCGTCACCATCGCACCTCAGGTCACCTGGCCCGAGGCGATGGGCCTGGTGGTCATCGACGGTGTGATCATCGTTCTGTTGGCACTCACCGGTTTCCGAACTGCGGTGTTCAATGCGATTCCCTCGGCATTGAAGTCCGCGATCGCGGCCGGTATCGGCATGTTCATCGCCTTCATCGGACTGGTCGACGCCGGATTCGTCCGCCGCATCCCCGATGCCGCCGGTACGACGGTTCCCGTCGGACTCGGAATCAACGGCTCGATCGCTTCGTGGCCGACCGTGGTTTTCATCTTCGGTGTCCTGCTCATGGGTGTTCTGGTCGTGCGCAAGGTTCGTGGTGGACTGCTGATCGGCATCGTCGTCACGACGATCCTCGCTGCGATCATCGAGGCAGTTGCCGACGTCGGACCCTCGCTCGGAACCAACCCCAAGGGCTGGAACCTCAGCATCCCCGCGATCCCGGAGATGCTCGGTGGTATGCCTGATCTGAGTCTGGTCGGCGACGTCAGCATCTTCGGCGCATTCACCCGCATCGGTGTTCTGGCCGCCAGCCTGCTTGTCTTCACCCTCGTACTCGCGAATTTCTTCGACGCCATGGGCACGATGACGGGTCTCGGTAAGGAAGCCGGCCTGACCGACAAGGACGGAAACCTCCCCAACGTCGGTCGCGCGCTTGTCGTCGAAGGCGCGGGCGCGATCGTCGGCGGTGGCGCTTCGGCGTCGTCGAACACCGTGTTCGTGGAATCCGCGTCGGGTATCGCCGAAGGCGCCCGCACGGGCCTGGCAAATGTCGTGACCGGACTGCTCTTCCTCGTCGCGATGTTCCTGACGCCGCTCTACTCCGTCGTGCCGATCGAGGCAGCTGCGCCTGCCCTCGTCGTCGTCGGTGCGCTGATGATCGGACAGGTCCGAGACATCGATTTCACCAAGTTCTCGGTGGCTCTCCCGGCCTTCCTGACCATGATCGTCATGCCGTTCACCTACTCGATCGCCAACGGCATCGGCGTCGGCTTCATTTCATGGGTGGTCCTGCACGCTGCCAGCGGTGGTATCAAGAAGATCCACCCGTTGCTCTGGATCGTGGCGGCACTTTTTGTGGCCTACTTCACTGTCGGACCCATTACCGACGCCCTTACGTGAAATCAGGGTTGACCGGTATTCGATTACGTGAGCTACCGGCCAGCTCTTGACGTATTGTCTGACGCGTGACCACCGAAACTCGTGCGCTGGCCAGCGATCTTTCCCTGGCTGTAGTGCGTCTCACCAGGCATCTGCGCGGCCGCAGAGTCGACGCTCAGGTATCGCTGACGCAACTGTCCGCTTTGGCGAGCCTGGATCAGTACGGCCCGATGACCCCTGGCGTACTCGCAGCACGTGAGAAAGTTCAGCCGCCGTCGATGACGCGCGTTGTTGCTTCTCTCGCCGAGCTCGGTCTGGTCGAGCGCTCGCCGCATCCCACGGACGGTCGTCAGATCATCGTGAATCTCTCCGACGCCGGGCAGGCGTTGCTCGCGGACGAGACCCATGCGCGTGAGGCGTGGATGAACGAGCAGCTGGCCGGGCTGGGTGGCGAAGAACTCGCGACGCTGCGCGGTGCCGTCGGGATCATCACGGAGATGGTCAACAAGACGGAGTAGTTCCGCGAGTTAGAGGTCGTGTAGCTCAGCTACTGAGACGTCGCGTAGCTCCGCTACATAGAGGTCGCGTAGCTCCGCTACATAGAGGTCGTTGCCCAAACGAATTACTCGAGGGGCAAGATGGTGGGGTGCCCCGAGACCCCGATTCCGGCATGTTTGCCGCGCTCCACAACCGCAACTACCGCCTTTGGGCTTCCGGACAGATTGTTTCTCTGGTCGGCACGTGGATGCAACGTATTGCCCAGGACTGGCTGGTACTGACGCTCTCGGACGGCAACGCGTTGGCGGTGGGCATCGTCATGGCCTTGCAGTTCGGTCCTACGCTGTTTCTGTCGGTGTGGGGTGGGGTGCTGGCCGATCGGTACGACAAGCGTCGGATCCTGATCTTCACGCAGTGGGCGAGTGCGGTATGCGCACTGGTGTTGGGTCTGTTGGACGTCGGTGGGCTCGTCGCGTTGTGGCACGTCTTCCTGATCGCCTTTGCCCTCGGCTGTGTCTCGGCGCTCGACGCACCGGTGCGTCAGTCGTTCACTATCGAAATGGTGGGCAAGGAACACCTGTCCAATGCCATCGCGCTCAACTCGATGACGTTCAACACGGCCCGCATCGTCGGTCCGGCCATCTCGGGTGTTTTGATCAACCTGATCGGAACCGGGTGGGTATTCCTGCTCAACGTCGCGACGTTCGGTGGGGTCCTCATCGCGCTGTACCTGATGAACAAGAAGGAGCTGATCCCGTCCGAACCGGCGCCGCGTACCAAGGGGCAGGTGCGCGACGGGTTCCGATATGTGTGGGGTCGCAAGGACCTTCGGGTGATCATGGTGTCCGTCTTCATGGTCTCGACGTTCGGCCTGAACTTCGCGATCAGCCTGGCGGTGATGGCGCGCAACACGTTCGGTCTCGAAGCCGACGGTTACGGACTGCTGTCCACGACGCTTGCTGTGGGAACCCTTGCAGGCGCTGCGTATGCCGCAAGGCGCAAGGAAGCGCCGCGGTTGCGGACGTTCCTCGGTGCCGCAGTGGCTTTCGGCGTGTTCGAGGTCGTGGTGGGATTGATGCCTACCTATGCGTTGGTGGCGCTGATGTTGATCCCCACGGGCGCACTGACGTTGACGTTCACGACGTCCGCGATGAACATCCTGCAGATGTCGGTCCCCTCCGAGATGCGTGGGCGGGTGATGGGCATCTACATGCTCAGTTTCCTCGGTGGCACACCGCTGGGAAGTCCGCTGCTTGGTTGGCTCGCCGACTCCGTGGATCCCCGTGCGCCTTTGATCGTGGGCGGAGTGATCTCGCTCGTCTCGGGCACAGCGGCCGGGGTGTACCTGCTACGTAGCGAAGGGCTGAAACTTCGTCTTGCGAGGCCGGAAGACGGTGGCAGGTTGCCGGTGTTCGTCCTGCGTCCGGTGATCGTGTGCGACGCGACCGAACAGGCAGTCGAGGCTAGCCGCGCGCCGTGACCTTCTCGCGCTTGGGAAACACCGTGTAGCTCAGGGCGATTGCTCCCCAGATTCCCAGCACCACTGTCAGCTTGCTGATCCATCCGTCGAGGGCACCCGTACGTGCGGGGTCGTCGACGAGGAAGATGGCTGCGCCGAGAAGTCCGCACGCGATGGCCCAGGCGATCGCGGCTTTGCCGAACTCGCGCCATTCGCGCAGTGCTCGCGCACTCCCGTACTCGGGTGGCGCGACGGGAGCCGGGCCGCCGGCGAATCGGTAGGCGAACCTGGCGTCGGCCCAGGAGATGAGACTGTGCCCGAACGCAACGGAGAAGCCGATGTAGGCCGCAGCAAGCCCGTGGGTGAAGTTCGCCTCGCCGCCGTCCTGAAGATCGAGGGCTGTGGCGACGAGCAGGACGACGTCGACCAGGGGTGCGCAGATGAGCAGTGCGGCACCCAGCGTCTTGCGGCGCAGCAGATAGCGGGCGGCGAGACCGGCGGCGATGAACACCCAGAACATGATTTCGCACGCGATGATCAGATGGACGATCATGACATCAGCTCATTTCTAGTACGACTGTGTTAGTGATCGAAAACTAGCACAACTGTGTTAGCTTTGTGAAGTGGTGAAACGAAGCAGCCCCGATGAGCGACGGGAAGAGATCGCCGAGGCTGTCTGGCGTGTGATCCGTCGCGATGGTGTGGCGAGCGCGAGCGTCCGGGCCGTCGCGGACGAGGCGAAGATGTCGACGGGGTCGCTAAGGCACTTCTTCGCGACGCAGTCCGAACTCTTGCTGTTCGCGATGACGCTCGTGACCGTCCGAGTGGAGAAGAGAATCGCCGGCATCGACTTCGATCCCGACATCCGCCGCGCGATCCGCCAGTTCACCGATCAGTTCGTTCCCCTCGACGAAGATCGGCGTGAAGAAATGCAGGTCTGGGAGGCGTTTGCTGCTGCCGCCCAGACCGATTCGACGTTGACCGCAGTGCGTGACGAGACGGACCGGACGCTGTTCGAGCACTATCGAACATTTGTCGAGGCCGTACATGATGCAGGATTCCTGCAGCCGGACGCTTCGGTCGACATCGAGGCGATGAGGTTGCATGCGCTCGCCGACGGGCTCGCGTCGCACGGCGTCGACAATCCCGAGCGAACCAATCCGCAGGTGATCGGCCAGGTGCTCGACGCGCATTTCGCTACGCTGCTGCGCTAGGTCGGGAGTAGTGGTGGGGGGCTCGCGGTGCGTACGGCACGATAGACCCGTGGTTCACGTCATCGACATCTCAGATCCCGCCGACCCCCGGTTGGATGACTTTCGCGATCTCAACTCCTCGGATCGGCGCCCCGACCTGCCGGAGGGCAAGGGACTGGTCATCGCCGAAGGAGTATTCGTCACTCAGCGGCTGCTGACGTCGCGGTTCGAGCCGATCAGTCTTCTCGGCGTCGAACGACGGCTCCTGGAGCTCGCTGACGATCTCGACGGTGTGGACGTGCCGTTCTACCGTACGAGCGCCGAAGTGATGGCCGAGGTCGTCGGATTCCACCTGAACCGTGGCGTCCTCGCTGCAGCGGCCCGCCCGGCGCCACTCGCGGTCTCGGACGTGCTGAAGGACGCAAAGACCGTCGTGGTCCTCGAAGGCGTCAACGATCACGAGAACCTCGGCTCGATGTTCCGCAACGCTGCAGGGCTCGGCGTGGACGCCGTTCTGTTCGGGAAGGGTTGTGCTGACCCGCTCTACCGGCGGTCGGTCCGTGTGTCGATGGGGCACGTGCTGCGAGTGCCCTTCGCGCATGTGGCAAAGTGGCCACATGACTTGGATGAGCTGCGTGGCAACGGTTTTCAGCTCATATCCTTGACTCCGAATCCGGAAGCGGTCACTTTGGCCGAAGCGATGACCGGGGAGAAGGTGGCACTACTGCTGGGCGCCGAGGGGCCAGGTCTGACCGAACATGCGATGCGGGCCACCGACATTCGTGCCAAGATACCGATGGCTCCCGGCACCGACTCGCTCAATGTCGCAACCGCAGCGGCGATGGCCTTCTACGAACGTGTCAGGACCGGCCGGTGACTCTGGACCGCACGCCCTGGTTCACCGGAATCGCGGTGTCGGTATTCGCCGCGATGCTCTCGACCAGCGCCGTCGCGGCGTTCTGCATCGCGCTCGGCGACGTGAACGTGCTCCTGGCGGTTGTCGTCAATATCATTGCGGTAGGTGGACTTGCGCCGACCGTGTGGCGCTGGCGAGCCGTCCCCGTGTGGCGATGGGTGGTCTACGGCGCGGTAGTCGGCGTTCCGCTCGGGTGGATCGCAGCGATAGCCGCGTGACTGTGTGATGCTTGTTCGCGCTACTTGAACCCGAAGTACCGGGCGAGGCGACCGCGCGGCTTGGCCACGGGTGCGTCGTGGATCGGCGGCATGTTTTCGGGCATGGGTATCTCTGTCGGCGCCTGCTCGGGTACCGGCGCGGGAGCTGGGGGCGCAGGTTTGGGTGCCTCGCCGGGGCGGTGAATCTTGAAGCCCCACAGGAGAATCTGCGTTGTGTCGAGTTCGTGTTCTCGCGGCGCGCCGGTGTATCGGAATCCCAGCCACTCGAGGTTGGCGGACTCCGCGAACTGCTGCGGGTGGAACGGAAGTGACTGCGGATCGGGCAGGATCCCGGGCGGGTAACGCAGGGGATGGTTGCCGGCCCAGAATTCCAGTTCCCAGGTCTGCGGGATCCCCAGGTTTTCGACGATGTCGATCGGGATGGCACTGAACGAGCGTCGTAGCTCGCCGTTCTCCCACAGTGCAAACGAACCCTGCGCGGTTTCGGGGACGGAGCTGATCAACAGCGTCGAGCCACCCTCGGCCGAAAGGTGCCAGGACTCAGGCAGTTTCGAGGGGACAAATGTGCTGAGTTCGGAGCTGCAGACGACGCTCACTCGGCCGTACGCGCCGACGAAGACGTAGCCGGGGCTCACCGTCGCGGCCATTGACAGCGGCTGAGGACCGAGAGACTCGAACTCCTTGTCCGGGTACAGCGACATGGCGATTTTCAGCGCCTCGGTCTGATCCGGCTGTGGGTACTTGCTCAATTCGGTGCGAGCGTCTGCGCCGCCCAGAAACCAGATCGTCGATACCCGTGCAGCCACCGGCAGCCCTCTCTCCTCAGCCTCGCTCGAAAGAAGAATACTTTCCTTCGGGTCAGCGACCGCTGCTGCGGACCCCGAGGAGTACGTCGTCCCACGAGGGAAGAGCAGGCCGTCCGCGCTTGTCCTTGGTCTGCGTCTGCTGCGGAGCGGTTTTCGGGGTCACGTCCGGTGCAGGCTCGGGAACCTCTTCGGCGACGACTGTTTCCGGCTCGACAGCAATCGGCTCGGGCGCCACGATTCGTTCAGCCACCACCGTTCGCTCGGAAACTGCTGTCCGCTCGGAAACTGCTGCGGGCTCCGGCTCGATCTCCGCCACCGGTTCGACGTCGAATCGGGACAGTTCAAGCTGCTGCGGCTCGTTCGAAACCACCGGTACCAGGCCGCGGAGCGGGCGACCGAAGTCGGGATCGATCAAGTCGAATGCCGCGTCGTCGAGTGCGACGATCGTTCCGCCGTGCGCGTCGGGCTGGTAGCGCCAGTGTGCGGCGTTGGTGGTGCGGCCGGCCTGCCACTGCAACTGCGCGACCCACTGATTGTCCTCGTCGCGCCAGGCATCCCAGGTGGCCTCGTCGATGCTGTGGCCGCGGGCGCGGAATGCGTGGGTCACGATTTCGGAGAGGGTGGGAACCGTCGGGCCGTTGTCGCGCACCGGGTGTCCGCCCTGCGCCATTTCCGCGGCGCGGGAACGCTCGAGCAGAACGGGGTACGCAAAGCGCTCGACCTTGCTGATGGGGATCTTCGCTTCTTCGGCGACCTGCTCTACGGAAGCACCGGAACGAATGCGCGCCTGAATTTCGCGGGGACGGAGTTGGCTTTCCATTTCGATCTCAATCTGGCCGAGTCGAGCCACGTCTCCGCGGGAAGCTGCACGAAGTTTGTCATCGGCGGGAAGCCGGAATTTCTGGCCGGTTTCAGCATCTGCGCACACCACATGCGATCCATCGGGTTCAAGTCCGATCACTCGAAGCTCTCGCACATTGACCTCCTTATCGCGCCGGCTCGCGACTTTGCGCCGCGCTCAACTGTAATTCATTCGTGACCATGGACTCGGCAGGACACGCAGGGCGAGATGACCTCGGATCCGACCACCGGTGTGGTAGCTCACAAGGCCTGGCGCAAACGACGCTCGGCCCCCGACATCATGTCGGGGGCCGAGCGGTGAAGCAGTATGAAAATCAGCCGAGCTGAGAAACGACCCAGTCGATGCTCTTGGTGAGAGCGGTGACGTCATCGGGGTCGATGGCCGGGAACATGCCGACGCGCAGCTGGTTGCGGCCGAGCTTGCGGTACGGCTCGGTATCGACGATTCCGTTGGCGCGCAGGATCTTTGCCACCTCGGCAGCATCGACGTCGTCGTTGAAGTCGATGGTGCCGACAACCTGCGAGCGGTGTGCCGGATCAGCGACGAACGGCGTTGCGAACTCGCTGGCCTCGGCCCAGTTGTACAGGCGCGAGGACGAATCCGCGGTGCGAGCGGTGGTCCAGTCGAGACCGCCGTTGCTGTTCATCCACTCGATCTGGTTGGCGAAGAGCAGGAGGGTGGCCAGGGCCGGGGTGTTGTACGTCTGATCCTTGGAGCTGTTGTCCACGGCGATGGGCAGTGAGAGGAAGTCAGGCGTCCAGCGGCCCGAATCCTTGATCTCCGCGACGCGCTCGAGGGCGGCCGGGCTCATCAGCGCGATCCACAGTCCGCCGTCTGCGGCGAAGCACTTCTGCGGAGCGAAGTAGTAGACGTCGGAATCGGCGACGTTGACCGGAAGTCCACCGGCGCCCGAGGTGGCGTCGATGGCGATCAGTGCGTTCTCCGAACCCGCGGGGCGCGAGACGGGGATCGACACACCGGTGGAGGTCTCGTTGTGCGCCCAGCCGATGAGATCGACGGACGGGTCGGAGACCGGCACCGGTGCGCTGCCCGGATCGGCGGAAACGACGATCGGGTCACCGATGAACGGGTTGGCCTTGGCGACCGAAGCGAACTTGGAGCTGAATTCGCCGTTGGTCAGGTGCAGCGACTTCTCGCGGATGAGGCCGAATGCGGCCGCATCCCAGAACGCAGTGGTTCCGCCGTTGCCGAGGACGACCTCGTAGCCCTCGGGCAGTGAGAACAGATCGGCGAGGCCGGAACGAATGCTGGCCACAACGTTCTTGACCGGCTTCTGGCGATGGCTGGTGCCGAACACCGAAGCGCCCACCTCGACCAGGGACTGCAGCTGCTCGGGGCGAACCTTGGAAGGACCGCAGCCGAAGCGTCCGTCGGCGGGCTTGAGGTCGGCGGGGATGATCGGTGTGGAGGTCATCGCTTCTTTCTGTTCCTTCACTTGTGTTCTGTACTACCGTGATTGGCGAATTCGAGCGGGGTACTACGCGTGGCTGATCTGGTCCCAGCCCTCGACCGACTCCGGAGTACGGGGCGCCGGGCCGGTGTAGATGGCGGCCGGGCGTACCAGTTTACCGAGACGCTTCTGCTCGAGGATGTGTGCACACCAGCCGGCGGTGCGGCCACAGGTGAACATGGCAGGCATCATGTGCGCGGGAACCTCGGCGAAGTCGAGGATGACGGCGGCCCAGAACTCGACGTTGGTCTCGATCGCGCGATCGGGACGACGCTCACGCAGTTCTGCCAGTGCAGCCTGCTCGAGAGCTGCGGCAGCTTCGTAGCGGGGAGCGTTGAGGCGCTTCGCGGTAGCGCGGAGCACGCGTGCACGGGGATCTTCGGCGCGGTAGACGCGGTGTCCGAAGCCCATGAGCTTTTCCTTGCGGTCGAGGATTCCCTTGACCAGTGCGCGGGCGTCGCCGGTCTTCTCGGTCTCTTCGATCATCGGAAGAACGCGGGCCGGTGCGCCGCCGTGCAGCGGGCCGGACATCGCGCCGATGGCGCCGGAAAGCGAGGCAGCGACGTCGGCGCCGGTGGAGGCGATGACGCGGGCCGTGAAGGTGGAGGCGTTCATGCCGTGCTCGGCTGCCGAGACCCAGTACGCGTCGATTGCCTCGACGTGTGCCGGATCAGGCTCACCCTTCCAGCGAACCATGAAGCGCTCGGTGACCGTCTTGGCCTCGTCGATGCGGCTCTGTGGGACTGCAGGCTGGTAGATGCCGCGAGCGGACTGCGCGACGTACGACAGTGCCATGACGGATGCGCGGGCGAGCTGGTCGCGGGCGGTCTCGTCATCGATGTCGAGGAGCGGCTGGTATCCCCAGATTGGAGCCAGCATCGCCAGTCCGGCTTGGACGTCGACACGGACGTCGCCGGTGTGAATGGGGAGGGGGAAGGGCTCGGCCGGCGGGAGGCCGGGGCCGAAGCGGCCGTCGACGAGAAGGGCCCATACGTTGCCGAAGGTGACCCTCTGGCCGACCAGGTCTTCGATGTCGACTCCGCGGTAGCGCAGTGCGCCGCCGTCCTTGTCGGGTTCTGCGATATCGCTGGTGAAGGCGACGACGCCTTCGAGTCCGCTCACAAAATCGTCCGGTATTGCTGCGCTCGCTGCCATTCTCGTGGACTCTCCTCGTTCGAGTGCGCCAGGTCTACAGTCGCACTGCCTCAGCTTCAGTGACTGCGCCTCGGTGCTCGCAGGGATGAGCACGCACCGTGTTTTGTACTGCGCAATCGTCTCGTCCCGATTCGGTTGCTGTCGCTGGTGCGGCTCGCGGTCCGGGGTCGGGTCTAGCCACGGCAAACTTTAGCGCGTGCCGCGTAGCCGTTGGCCAGTGAGTACCCGGGAGTAGCGTTCTCGGCTGTGTCGAATGAACGTCAGGACCCGCAGGCGGTGGACAACGAACTCGCGGCCATGCGTGTGGGCTATCCGCAAGCAGGCAGCGAATCGGAGTCCGTCGAGGACCGCATGAGTGCGGAATTGGATACCTCGGTCGTCGAGACCGGTTGGCTGCCCCTCATGCGTCAATGGCTTGTGGACGCCGTCGAAGCTGACGCGCCGGAGCCCAACGCCATGACTCTGTCGACGGTGGACGACGGTGGCCGTCCGGCGTCGCGGACCGTGCTCTGCAAAGGGCTCAGCGAAGACGGTGTCCTCTTCTTCACCAACTACGGATCCGACAAGGCTCGTCACCTCGACGCGCACCCGTACGCGTCGGCCAACTTCACGTGGCTGACCCTTGCCAGGCAGGTGATCGTCCGCGGCACCACCGAGCGCGTGAGTGCTCAACTGACGCAGGAGTATTGGCGAACCAGGCCTCGTGGATCGCAGCTCGGCGCGTGGGCGTCGTCGCAGTCTCGTCCGATCGACTCGCGTGCCGATCTCGACGAGCAACTGCGTGAGGTCGCCGCCCGATTCGGTGTGGACGGTGAAATTCCGGTGCCACCGAACTGGGGCGGGATTCTGATTCGGCCCGAGTCCGTCGAGTTCTGGCAAGGACGCGCCAACCGCATGCACAATCGAGTTCGCACGAGCCTGGTCGACGGACAGTGGTCCGCCGTCCGTCTCCAGCCGTGAGCCGGTTACTCGCGGACACGACTCCGCTCGAGAATCGCGACTATCGACGGCTGTGGACGGCCGGCATCGTCACCGTCATCGGCGCTCAGCTCAGTGTGGTCGCAGTACCGCAACAGGTGTACGAGATCACCCGAAGCTCGGCCTACGTCGGTCTGACGGGAATCTTCGGTCTGGTCCCGCTGGTCGTTTTCGGTCTGTGGGGCGGCGCACTTGCCGACGTCATGGATCGACGACGGCTGTTGATGATCACCTCGATCGGACTCGGTGTCACGTCGGTGCTGTTCTGGATCCAGGCTGCTCTGAACGTGAACAACGTGTGGTTGGTGCTCGGATTGTTCTCGGTTCAACAGGCGTTCTTCGCGGTGAACCAACCGACGCGAGCGGCGATCATCCCTCGGTTGATTCCGGGCAGGCAGTTACCTGCCGCGAACTCGCTGAACATGACTGTCGTGCAGTTCGGTGCAATAGCCGGCCCGCTACTGGCGGGTGTCCTCATACCGTCGGCCGGTCTGCAACTGCTGTACCTGCTCGACTCGATCTTTCTGATCGCCACGTTGTGGGCAGTATGGAAGCTCCCGGCGATTCCGCCGACCGGCACGTCTCGGCGGGCCGGGCTGAGCGAGGTCCTCGGCGGTTTCACGTATCTCGCGACGCAGAAGGTTCTGCTCGCGTCGTTTGTGGTGGACATCATCGCGATGGTGTTCGGGATGTCGCGAGCGCTGTTCCCGGAAATCGCACACGAATCCTTCGGTGACCCCGCCAGCGGCGGTTTTGCGCTCGGACTGCTGTTCGCAGCGATGTCGGTGGGAGCCGTTCTGGGCGGAGTGTTCTCGGGTTGGTTGCCACGGGTTCAGTACCAGGGGCGGGCCGTGCTGGTCTGCATCGCGCTGTGGGGGCTGTCCATGGTCGGCTTCGGCGTAGCGGTGTACTTCGCGAGTCCCGGTTCCAGTGTGATTCTGCTCTGGGTGGCGGTTGCATTCCTGGCATTCGGCGGCGCCGTCGACATGGTCTCGGCCGCATTCCGCAGCACGATGCTTCAGCAAGTGGCAACCGATGACATGCGCGGACGACTGCAGGGCGTGTTCATCGTGGTCGTGGCAGGTGGTCCGCGCATCGGTGACGTCCTGCACGGCTGTGCGGCCTTCCTGTTCGGGACCGGTGTCGCGGCAGCGGGCGGCGGCTTCCTGGTGATTGTCGGTGTTGTCCTTTCTGCCCTCGCATTTCCGGCGTTCGTTCGCTACAAGGTGGGACGCGCCGTCTGACGTCCTGGTTAACCGGTCGCTCGTGGTGGAAACTGGTACGTATGACTGCGCCGCACAGCACGGGTAGGGGAGGGTTCGAGATCCGTGGTGGCGGCTATCGAGCCGAGATCGCCGCGGCCGGTGCCGGGTTGCGGCTTCTCGACCACGAAGGTCCGAACGGTCAGCGCGCGCTGACCGAGACCTGGGCGCTCGGATCGAAGCCACCGCTGTCGGCCGGATTGGTTCTCGCGCCGTGGCCCAACCGAATTCGCGACGGGCACTTCATGTTCGACGGCATCGAGCATCAACTCGAGATCACCGAACCTGCGCTGGGGAACGCGAGCCACGGGTTCGTCCGTCGTCGCAATTGGAGCCTCGTGGACCACACCTACGAGCGCGTCGAACTGTCGGTGGACGTCGGACTGCACAAGGGTTGGCCGTATCCGTTGCAGCTGACGATTGCCTATGAGGTCGGTGCCGACGGGTTGACCGTCACGCATACGGCCACGAACAAGGGTGCGACCTCGTCTCCGTTCGGGCTCGGAATGCACACTTTCATTCGCGCCGGCGACTTTCCGCTCGACGAATGTGCGCTGCATCTGGCCGCAGGCACGCGGTTGCCGATCGATCCGGCGAGGATGCTGCCGAACGCGTATTCGCAGGCAGTCGCCGGTACGGATTACGACTTCCGGACACCGAGACTGCTCGACGGGGTTCAGTTGGACACGCCATACAGCGCATTGGACGTCGTCGACGGCAGTGGTCGGACGCAACATGAGCTGCTGGCTCCGGATGGAACGGGCACTGCCCTGTGGACCAACCGCGAGTTCCCGTGGATTCAGGCCTTCATCGCAGATCCCGCCAACGACAAGGGGTATCCCGATCGCGGCCGCGCATTGGCTTTGGAACCGATGACCTGCCCGCCTGACGCCTTCAATTCGGGCATCGACCTCCTGGTGCTTCACCCGGGGCAGACGTGGACGGGTAGCTGGGGCATCAAGGCTCTGTGATCCGGCTCTCATACCGTGGGATCGTGTAACGCCGAGTAGGCATCGGCCGATAGCAATCGGTTTTCGGTACCTCGTGTCAGTGCTCCGGACGGTCCGACATTGGTCCCATTCTCGGATTGCTGCCGAGATTTGCAGATCAGTGTGGGTAAATGCGCGATTCCGTAGACTGGAGTACCGGTCACGCGAGTGGGAAAACCCAGCCTGGAACGTGTTTCAGTTTCGGTGGGTATGTCGGGTTCGTGAGTACCCGAAAAATAGCCGTGGAGCGACCCTCCTTCGGCACGATCTCTCCCGTGCGACTAGTTTCTAGTTGATCGCATGTAGTTACTCGTTGGTTCGAGCTTGAGAGGGATCCTTCGTGCCCGCTGACAATGACACAAAGCCCACGCTTACTTACCCCGGTGGTGAGTACACGATGTCCATTGCCAGGGCAACAGAGGGCAATGACGGCATCGAGCTGGGAAAGCTGCTGGCCACAACGGGGTACACCACCCTTGACCCCGGTTTTGTGAACACTGCATCCACCAGTTCTGCAATCACCTACATCGACGGTGAGCAGGGAATCCTGCGTTACCGCGGATATCCCATCGAGCAGTTGGCAGGTAAGTCGACGTTCATCGAGGTCAGCTACCTGCTGATCTACGGCGAACTGCCGACCGACGCCCAGCTCGAGTCCTTCACGGACCGCATTCGTCGACACACCCTGCTCCACGAGGACCTCAAGCGGTTCTTCGACGGATTCCCGCGCAACGCTCACCCGATGCCGGTTCTCTCTTCCGCAGTGAACGCACTGTCGGCGTACTACCAGGATTCGCTCGATCCCGAGGATCCGGAGCAGGTGGAACTGTCCACCATCCGTCTTCTTGCGAAGCTGCCGACCATCGCTGCGTACGCGTACAAGAAGTCCGTCGGACAGCCGTTCCTGTACCCGGACAACTCGTTGAACCTGGTCGAGAACTTCATGCGTATGACGTTCGGCTTCCCGGCCGAGCCGTACCAGGGTGATCCCGAGGTCGCCAAGGCACTCGACATGCTGCTGATCCTGCACGCAGACCACGAGCAGAACTGCTCCACGTCAACCGTGCGCATGGTCGGCTCGTCGGACGCCAACCTGTTCACCTCCGTCTCTGCCGGCATCAACGCACTGTGGGGCCCGCTGCACGGCGGCGCGAACCAGGCAGTGCTCGAGATGCTCGACGAGATCAAGGCCAGCGGCAGCACCGCAGCCGAGTTCGTCCGCAAGGTCAAGAACAAGGAAGACGGCGTGAAGCTCATGGGCTTCGGGCACCGCGTCTACCGCAACTACGATCCGCGCGCTGCGCTGGTCCGCGAAACCGCGCACACCATCCTCGCCAAGCTCGGCGGCGACGACGAACTGCTCAACATCGCAATGCAACTCGAAGAGGCCGCCCTCACGGACGACTACTTCATCGAGCGCAAGCTCTACCCGAACGTCGACTTCTACACCGGCCTCATCTACCGCGCGATGGGGTTCCCGCCGCGCATGTTCACGGTGCTGTTCGCCATGGGCCGTCTGCCCGGCTGGATTGCGCACTGGCGTGAAATGCACGAGGATCCGGCTACGAAGATCGGCCGCCCGCGCCAGATCTACACCGGCTACACCGAGCGTGACTATCGGGATATCACCACCCGCTAGCCCCTGCCCACAATTTTCGCCTCAACGAGGAGGACCCATGAGTAGCAAGCCCGTAATCGAGTTCCAGGAAGGCCCCGCGCCGACCGATCTGGTCATCAAGGATCTGGTTGTCGGAGAAGGCGCCGAAGCCGTTCCCGGTGGCACCGTCGACGTTCACTACGTCGGTGTCGAGTTCGAGTCCGGTGAAGAGTTCGACTCTTCCTGGAGCCGTGGCGAGTCCATTCAGTTCCCGCTTCGTGGCCTGATCAAGGGTTGGCAGGACGGCATCCCGGGCATGAAGGTCGGCGGACGTCGCCAGCTCACCATTCCGCCGGAGCTGGCATACGGCCCCGCCGGTGCAGGGCACCAGCTTTCCGGCAAGACCTTGGTCTTCGTGATCGATCTGCTGGAAGCCAAGTAATTCACTGTGCGCCTTTATTAACCCCCCGCGGTTAATAAAGGCGCACAGCGCAAGCAGCCCCGCACCGTCAGGTGTGGGGCTTTCTTGTGTGGTCAGCTCGCGGTCTTTCGTCGGTAGAGCCAGTTCGACCACACGAATCCCGCGGCGGCGATGCCCAGGCACCACGCGAGGGCGATGGCCGCGCTGTTCCCGATCGGCGTGCCCATCAGGAGTCCGCGCACCGTCTCGATGATCGGGGTTACCGGTTGGTGCCGGGCAAATCCCTGCAGCCATGACGGCATGGTCTCAGCCGGTACGAAAGCAGTGCTGACGTAGGGCAGGAACATGATGGCGAAGGTGAATCCGCTTGCAGCCTCCGGGTTCTTGGCCAAGAGCCCCAAAGCTGTCGAGAGGTACGACATGGCAAAGACGAAGGCGACGATCACAGCGGCGACGCCGAGCCAGCGCAACGGATCGCTGGTCGGGCGAAATCCCATGATCAGCGCAACGACGACCACGATCGCCGTAGTCAGGACGTTGCGGACGACGCTGGCCAGTACATGACCGGTCAGGACCGACGACGGAGAGATCGCCAGGGTCCGGAAACGGTCGATGACCCCGTCCTTCATGTCGCTCGAGACGCTGACCGCGGTGGTCGAGGCACCGAAACCGGCGCACAGAAGGATGATTCCTGGTACGACGTAGTCGATGTACTCGCTACCGGTGTTGATGGCGCCGCCGAAGACGTAGACGAACAGCAGCATGAGCATGACCGGAAGGGCTATCGCGGTGATCATCGAATCCGGACTGCGCAGAACGTGTTTGAGATTCCGGCGGAGCATCACCGCGGAATCGATTGCAATGGTGGAGGTCATCGAACGCTCGCAATCTCGGGTTGGCCTGATCCGGTGAGCGCGAAGAACACGTCGTCCAGATCCGGAGTGTGAACGGAGAACTTCTCGACGGTGATCGACGGATCGTCGATCGAGTCGAGGATGGCTTTGATCGAAGGAACCGCCCCGTCGGAAGGGATGTGCAGGGTCAAGGTCTCGGCATTCGAATGCGCCTGCGGCAGTGATGCCGCGGCGAGTTCGAGTTGAGCCAGGTTCTCGAATTGCAGAGCGACATGGCCGCCGGGAACAAGGCGTTTGAGTTCGTCCGGTGTTCCCTCGGCGACGAGGCGACCGCCGCTCAGCACGCCGACTGTATCGGCCAATTCGTCTGCCTCGTCGAGGTATTGGGTGGTGAGGAAGATGGTGACGCCTGACGCTGTAAGTCCTCGAACGATCGACCACATTTCGTGGCGGCTCCGCGGGTCCAGGCCGGTGGTGGGTTCGTCGAGAAAGACGACGTCCGGTCGGGCGACGAGGCTCATTGCGATGTCGAGTCGTCTGAGCATGCCGCCCGAGTAGTCGCCGGCGCGTTTGTCGCCGAAGTCCGTCAAATCGAACTGGTCGAGCAATTCCTCGGCACGGCGACGGGAGTTCTTCCGGCCCAGGTGATTCAGTTCGCCCAGTAGGATCAGGTTCTCGAATCCGGTCAGCAAGGTGTCGACGGCCGCGTACTGCCCGGTCACGCTGATGCGCCGCCGAACGTTCTGTGGATCTCCGGGCAGTGAATGCCCCGCGACCGTGACCTCGCCTCCGTCGAAGGGGATGAGGGTGGTGAGAATTCTTACGGCCGTGGTCTTTCCGGCGCCGTTCGCGCCGAGGAGTGCGTACACCGATCCGGCCGGGACCGACAGGTCGAGTCCACCCAGTACCTGTTGATCGCCGTAGCGCTTACGGAGTCCGCGGACCGAGATTGCGGGGATCGTTCCTGACATCGAGACCTCCAAGTAAGAACTGTGTATGTCATAAACTCGTGTTTATAGCGTACACAGTTCTAGGATGATGGCAAGAGTGAAGAGTGGGAGCTTATGGATCGCGGAGCGCTACCGAGAGCAGTTGAACTGGCCTGGGGACTGGACCAGCCGGGAACGCGGGGTCCCAAGAAGGGGCTCAGTCTCGAGCAAATTCTCGACACCGCGATCGAGTTGGCCGACGCGGAAGGTGTCACGGCTCTGTCGATGGGCCGCGTGGCCAAAGCGCTCGGGTTCACGACCATGTCGCTCTACCGCTACGTGGCAAGCAAAGACGAACTGATCGAGCTGATTTCGGATCGGGTGATCGGGCCACCGCCGGTGATTCCCGACGGCGTGACCTGGCGCGTCAAGCTCGAGGCGTGGGCGAATCAGGAGTACGCCACGATGCTGAGTCGACCGTGGTGGCTCAAGCTGCCCATCACGGCTCCACCGACCGGGCCCAACAACATGGCGTGGCTCGACGCGGGTCTGAGCGCCCTCGACGGTGTCGCCCTGAGTGCCGCGTCGAAGTTCCAGGTGGTGACCAACGTGTCGTTGTTCGTCATCGGCCGCGCCCGATTCTCGGCCGACCTGGCTACTCGTTCAGCGCAGTCGGCAGATGACGACGTCGCATACGGTGCTCTCATTGCTCGTGTCATCAATCGGGAGGAATTCCCCCACCTGAGTGCCGCAATCGAGGAGGGCGGCTTCGAGGACGGCAGCCCGGAGGGTGAGGCCGCCGGCGACGATGCCTTCGATTTCAGTTTCTCGCTTGGCTTACTGCTCGACGGAATCGAGAAGCTGGTGCAGCGGTCAGGACACCAGCGCGGTGGCACTGACGTCGTCGATGATCAGGTCGGTGATCAGCCCGCCCCGTAGTGCGCCCTCCAGCGCGGGCAGTTTTGCTGTTCCGGCGACGATGCACACGCGCCTGGCGACCTTCTCGAAAAGGTCCAGTCGTGGGCCGCTCGCGCGCTCGTTGAGTTCGATTCCGCGGTAGCTCCCGTCTGACCGGAAGAATACGGTTGCGATGTCGCCGACTACTCCGTCGCGTCGAAGTGCTTCTGCTTCATCGGGTTCGAGGTATCCGGCGGTGTAGACGTGACTCGGGACGTTGCCGCCCGGTACGCCGATGCTGAAGACTGCCAGGTCCATTCGCTTTTGCATGTCCAGTACGCGTTTGATACTTCGTTCGCGCCACAACTGCTCCCGGGTCTCCGGGTAGTCGAAGAATGCGGGGACCGGAAATCTTTGGGGGAGAGCGCCGTAGGCGTCGGCGATGGTTCTGATGATGTCGCTGGCGTACGAGATTCCGGTGGTGCGAGTGTTCGCTGCGCCGTTGAGTTGCACGACGTACGAGTTGTACGTGCGTTTGGGGGCAAGGTGCTTGCTGACTTCACTGAGAGTGGTTCCCCAGGCGATCCCCATCACCATATCGCTGTCGAAGAACGACGCGAGCAGGCGTCCGGCAAAGGTTGAGACCTTCTCGAGTCGCTCGAGATCGCCCACCAGTTCCGGCACCGTCACCACGTGGGCGCGCACTCCGTACCGTTCCGAGAACTCGCGTTCGATGCGAGGAGCCTGGCCGTGCGGGGTGCTGATCTTGATCTCGACGAGGCCTGAGGTGCGCGCGTAGGTGATCAATCGGGAGACGGTGGATCGGGACACCCCCATGTCGCGGCCGATGGCAGCCATGGTCTGGTCCTGGAAGTAATAGAGGCGTGCGGCCTGAACGGCGTCGGCGATGCGAGGGTCCGCCGGATCGGAGGTAGCGGAGTCGGAAGTGGGAGTTTCCATGGGTTCGTCCTGTCTGCACGTACGTGCAAGAGCACTGAACCGAATCCTATCCGAGTAGAACCAGGTTGAGCCGCTCGATCACGCAAAGTCCCAGAAGTGTGTCTGTTACCCGCGTTACGGTGCGCAAATGACGCATTTGCACATATGTGCACGAGCTATGCGTGAATGTGCAATGGGCTTTACGCTACGGGTGCAGCAATCCAAACTATGACATGCATCACAACGAAGTGAGGGTGGGGATGGAGAAAGCCAAGCGATTGGGGCTTCCAGGCGAGTTGGCAGCCGAGTTCGCCGGAACGATGATCTTGATCTTGTTCGGCGTCGGAGTTGTGGCGCAGGTTGTGTCCGGCGGGAGCGGTGGGGGTCTCGGCGGACACGACAGTATTGCGTGGGCCTGGGGACTCGGCGTCATGTTCGGCATCTATGTCGCAGGCCGGGTGACGGGTGCTCATCTGAACCCCGCAGTGACCTTCGCCTTCGCGATCTTCCGGGGATTCTCCTGGCGCAAGGTGCTGCCGTACACCCTGGCGCAGACCGCTGGAGCCTTTGTCGCCGCGTTGATAGTCCGGTGGAATTACAACGACATGCTCAATGCGATCGATCCCGGACACACAACCGCCACCCAGACGATCTTCTCGACGATGCCCGGAAACGGAACGCTTCCGGTCAGTCTCGGCTCGGCTCTGATCGATCAGATCATCGGCACCGCCATCCTGTTGTTCCTCATCGTTGCAGTCACCGATTCTCGTGGAACTCCGCCGCTTGCGAATCTCGCGCCGTTTGTCGTCGGATTGATCGTGGTGGGAATCGGATTCGCCTGGGCGACCAACGCGGGGTACGCCATCAACCCGGCGCGCGACTTCGGGCCACGACTGGCGTCCTTCATCACCGGCTACGGCAGCGCCTGGCGAGATCAGTACGGGAGCTTGTATTTCTGGGTGCCCATCGTGGGACCCCTGATCGGCGCTCCGATCGGAGTGTTCCTCTACGACAAGCTGGTTGGAAGATTCCTGCCTGACGACGAGTCGGCGGAGGAAGCGACCGAGGAGCCGGCGTCGATACCGGCGTGACCGCGAAACATTATCTCTGACAGTCAATCTCTCGTACTTTCTTTCGATACCAAAGGGGTAGCACGATGACGCAGTTCGTAGCCGCGATAGACCAGGGAACCACCTCCACACGTTGCATGATCTTCGATCACAGTGGGCACGTAGTCGCTGTCGAACAGCACGAGCACACACAGATCTTTCCGCAGGCAGGCTGGGTCGAACACGATCCGATCGAAATTTGGGACAACGTCCGCAACGTCACCGCGGGCGCTTTGGCAAACGCAGACCTGACCGCGGCCGATATCGCGTCCGTCGGCATCACCAATCAGCGTGAGACAGCGGTGGTGTGGGAACGCGCCACCGGAAAACCCGTCTACAACGCAATTGTCTGGCAGGACACACGCACCGATCGAATCTGTACTGCACTCGCCGGCGAGGACGGGCCGAAGAAGTACACCGAAGTCACCGGATTGCCTTTGGCCACGTACTTCTCGGGTCCCAAGGTCAGGTGGATTCTCGACAACGTCGAGGGTGCGCGTGAGAAGGCCGAAGCAGGAGAGTTGTGCTTCGGCACGATGGACACCTGGGTGCTGTGGAACATGACCGGCGGCGTCGACGGCGGAGTGCACGCAACCGACCCCACCAATGCGTCGCGCACCCTGTTGATGGATCTCGACACTCTCGCTTGGGATTCGGCGATCTGCGCCGACATGGGCATCCCCGAATCGATGCTCCCCGAGATTCGCAGCTCGTCCGAAACTTTCGGATTCGTACGCGAACGCGGAACGTTGTCCGGTGTGCCGATCGCCGGAATCCTCGGCGATCAGCAAGCAGCGACTTTCGGTCAGGCCTGCCTCTCACCCGGAGAAGCGAAGAACACCTACGGAACCGGCAACTTCGTGCTCCTCAACACCGGCACCGAAAAGGTGATGAGCAAGAACGGTTTGTTGACTACGGTCTGTTACAAGATCGGTGAGCAGCCAACGGTTTACGCGCTGGAAGGATCGATCGCCGTGACCGGTTCGCTGGTCCAGTGGCTTCGGGACAACCTCGGCATGATCGACAACGCGGCCGACATCGAGGTCAATGCGCGCTCTGTGGACGACAACGGTGGCGCGTACTTCGTGCCTGCGTTCTCGGGTCTGTTCGCACCGCACTGGCGCGCGGATGCCCGCGGTGCCATCGTCGGTCTGACCCGGTTCGTGAACAAGGGGCACCTTGCCCGGGCGGTACTCGAAGCGACTGCGTACCAGAGCCGTGAGGTGATCGAGGCGATGAACCTCGACTCGGGCGTCGACTTGAAGGTACTCAAGGTCGACGGCGGAATGGTCGCGAACGAACTCCTCATGCAATTCCAGGCTGATCTGCTCGACGTCGAGGTGATCCGCCCTGTCGTTGCGGAGACCACGGCATTGGGCGCTGCGTACGCCGCTGGTCTCGCGGTCGGGTACTGGGAGAGCGAGGACGACATTCGCAGCAACTGGGCGAAGGACAAGAGCTGGACGCCGTCGATGGATTCGGCCGAGCGTGAGCGGCTGTACGCAGGCTGGCAGAAAGCCGTCACTCGGACACTCGACTGGGTCGACGCAGACTGATAGCGGCGCCCGAATTTCTACCTATTTTCAAGTGAAGGAACCCTTTTCATGAGCACAGCACAAGCATTGAGTCCGTCCTCGCGGGCGGAGTCGCTGAAGAAGTTGGAAGAAACCGAACTCGACGTCCTGGTCATCGGCGGTGGCGTGGTCGGCGCGGGTAGCGCGCTCGATGCCGCAACTCGTGGTCTGAAGGTGGGCTTGGTGGAGGCTCGTGACTTCGCGTCCGGAACCTCGAGCAGGTCCAGCAAGTTGTTCCACGGCGGACTGCGTTACCTGGAGCAGTTCAATTTTGCGCTCGTGTTCGAGGCACTGCGTGAGCGTTCGCTGGTTCTGAACTCGCTGTGCCCGCATCTCGCGAAGCCGGTGCCGTTCATCTACCCGCTCGAGAAGTTGATCGACCGGCCGTACGTCGGTCTGGGCATCGGCGTCTACGACGTGATGGGCGCAGGCCGCGGGGTTCCCTCACACCACAAGCATGTGGGAAAGAAGAAGACTCTCGAGTCGTTCCCTTCCGGAAAGCGCTCTGCTATCAGGGGTTCGGTCAAGTTCTACGAGGGCCAGGTAGATGACGCCCGCCACACGATGATGCTGGCGCGCACAGCAGCCGAATACGGCGCACTGTGCGTGAACAGCACCCGCGTAATCGGTTTTCTCCGTGAGGAGGACCGCGTTGTCGGAGTGAAGGCAGTGGATCTGGAAACGGGTCGCGCGTTCGAGATCCGTGCTCGTCAGGTCATCAACGCCGCCGGGGTCTGGACCGACGAGATCCAGGAAATGGTCGGTGGGCGAGGGCAATTCCAGGTTCGCGCTTCGAAAGGTGTGCACCTGGTCGTCCCGCGAAACCGCATCAACTCCTCTACCGGAATCATCACGCGGACCGAGAAGAGTCTGCTGTTCGTGATCCCGTGGGGAAGCCACTGGATCATCGGTACGACGGACACCGACTGGAACCTCGACCTCGCGCATCCGGCAGCGAGCCGAAGCGATATCGACTACATCCTCGGACATGTCAACAAGCTGCTCCAGGACGAGTTGACGCACGAGGACGTTGTCGGTGTGTACGCGGGACTGCGTCCGTTGTTGTTCGGCGAATCGGACTCGACCAGCACTCTCTCGCGTGAGCACGCGGTGTCGAGTCCGGTTCGAGGGTTGACGGTGGTCGCTGGTGGCAAGTACACGACCTACCGCGTGATGGCCAAGGACGCAGTCGATTCCGCGGTACACGGACTCGAACAGAAGGTGCCGAAGTCCTGCACCGAGCGTATCCAGCTGGTGGGTGCCGACGGTTATTTTGCCGCACACAACAATCGGCATCTCACCGCTGAGCGCACCGGGCTCCACGTTTCGACCATCGAGCACCTACTCGGGCGGTACGGCACTTTGGCTGACGAGTTGTTCGAACTCATCGAGGCGAGGCCTGAACTGGGGCAGCCGTTGGACTCCGCCCCTGAGTACCTCAAGGCGGAGATTCACTACGCCGCGAGTCACGAGGGTGCGCAGCATCTCGACGACATCCTCACCCGTCGTACCCGCATCTCCATCGAGGTGACCGACCGCGGCGACGCGGCAGCCGCGGAAGTAGCCGAACTGGTTGCGCCGGTGCTGGGTTGGACTCCCGAGCACATTGCCGAGGAGATCGAACACTACCGGTTGCGTGTTGCAGCCGAGCGGGAATCGCAGGAGCAGCCCGATGACCTGACCGCTGATGCGGCGCGCCTTGGTGCACCGGACGTTCGCACCGGAGTCACTGTCGGACAGGTTTGAACCTGAGACACCACTGATCGGCCGGGGCATTGCGTCCCGGCCGATCGGCCGAACTGGCTCGGTGTCAAGCGAACTCGTCTGGCGGGCATTCGGGGAGGTCGATCGTCACCACAGCGCCGCCGTTCGGATGGTTCGAGAAGTTGATACGAGCGCCGATGACCGCCGCTTGCCCGACTACGATCGTCAAGCCGAGGCCCAGGCCCGAGTTCGGGCCGCGTTCGACGCAATCGGTCTGAAATCTCTTCGGCCCCTGACGAAGCCACTCTTCAGTGAACCCGCTGCCCCGATCCCGCACCGTGATGCGGGAGTGGTCGACGTCGACATTGATCGGCGGCTTTCCGTGATTTCGAGCATTCAAGATCAGGTTGGCGATGATCCGCTCGAGCCGACGTGCGTCGGTGTACGACACAGGGGTCCCGTGAACTCTCACTTCGCACTCCACCCCGGTGGTGGAAATCGCGTGGTGAACCACCGGTACCAGTTCCACCGATTGGATGTCAGCCTGCTCGGACGTGGTGTCGAGGCGGGCCACTTCGATGACGTCCTCGGCAAGCCTCCTGAGTTTATGGACGCCGTCGCGCACCAATTCGGTAGGCCTACCTGGCGGCAGAAGCTCTGCGGCGCCGACCAGTCCGGAGATGGGTGTCCTGAGATCATGCGCGATGTTGGCTGTCACGCGCTTCTCGGCGTCCAATTGTCCCCGCAGCGCATCCGACATCGCGTCGACCGCATCCGCCAGCTCGGTGATCTCGTCGTCGAAAAGCGACCAGGTGACCGAGCGGACGCGGATGTTCGCTCCGGTGGACACTTTGCGAGCCGCACGGGCGGCCGAGCGCAATCGATACGACATCGCGAGTCCAAGCAGCACACCCAGGACGGCACCCGCTGCGATCACTGCGATGGTGGCGTTGCGAAGTGTCCGATCGACGCTGGCGATCGATTCCCGCTGCGCGGTGTACGGGACGCGAATCGCCACCACCTGAGTGTTGACGTCGGCAGCAGCCCAGACAAATGGCTGGTCCCCGCTGTTGACAAGGTAGGTGGCACGTTTGCCGCCCGCCACGGCCTGACGCAACTCTTCCGGAACGTCGAGACCATCTGTGGTGGCGCGGAACAGCGCACGCATGCTGCCCGTTTCGTCCTGCAGCACCAGTTGGAGATTGCGATCAGCTGCCGCCCGCGCTGCATCCTCTTGGTTGTGTGAAAAGGTTTGATGCATCACGGTACTGAGCGTGATCGAGGCGACGGCAATCACGAACGTGATGGCCGCCGCGATCTTCCACTGAAACGACAACCGCCTCCCGGTGGACGGGAGCTTGGCGGCGAGATCCCGCGATCTCACCGATGGTTGTCCATCGTGTAGCCGAACCCCCGGACGGTTCGGATCTGTTCGGAGCCGATCTTCGTGCGCAATCGCTGAATGTGAACGTCGACGATGCGCGTATCGCCGCCCCAGTCGTAATCCCAGACGTCCGAGAGCAGTTCGGAGCGAGACCAGACTTTGCGCGGCACACTCACCATGATCAGGAGCAGCTTCATTTCAGTGGGGGTGAGTGCCACTTCGGCGCCCGAACGCGTGACGGTCACCAACTCGCGATCGATCTCCAGATCGCCGAGAGTCACGATGTCTTTCTCCGTACCGGAATGGGATTCGACCCGCCGGAGCACACTTCGGATACGGGCCACCAGGACACCGCTGTCGAAGGGCTTGGTGACGTAGTCGTCGGCACCGGCTTCCAATCCGAGAACGATGTCGACCGGGTCGTCGCGCGCGGACAGCATGATGACCGGCACCGACAGTTCCTCACGAATGCGTCGGCACAGGCTGATTCCGTTCAGGTCGGGAAGCATCACGTCGAGGACGGCGATATCCGGCTTGGCGTCGACCGCCAAATCCATTCCGGTCAACCCACCCGATGCGGTGATCACCCGAAACCCGTTGCGTTCGAGATTCAATTGCGTTGCTTCGCGGATGACAGCGTCGTCTTCGACCAGCAAAATCAACGGATCGGTCATCGGCCTTCGCTTTCATGGGAACGGAACACTCTCAAACCCTTCACCGGTCCACTTGTATGCAATCGACGATTGACAGAACTCCGGAATGCCGGGGTCTTTGCACAGGTCGACCATGACCGACAATCCTCCGGTTGAGCCGACGACGTAGCGTCCTGGGTCTTGCACTCCGAAGACTTTGTGAGCGCCCGATTCGTCGATCTGGTAGACGAATCCGGCGACCATGAAGCTGACCGGTGGGGCCGGTCGTCCCCAGATGCCGACAGACTCGCAGGTGAAGACATTGACGACGGCATCTTGCCAAACGGCGTCCGTCACGTGGGAGTACCGGATTTCGAAGGGGAAGTTCGCATCCCCGCACAGTCGGAGACTGTCCTTGACCGCATCGGACACTTCCGGGTCTGCTCTGAGGAGGGCAACAGGATCGATGCTCAAGCCCTGTGAGAGATCCGAGGGGTCGAGTGATGCTGCGATATTCGGAGTGGGTTCTGATTCAGGCTCGGTGGAACAGGAGGCGAGAGTAAACGCGACCGGCAGGCAAAGACCGGCGAGCATCGCGCGGCGACGGCGATCAATCACGGATGAACTCCGTTCCATCCCAGTGGAACTCGGTTCGCAGCGGCGGACGCGGGCAACATTCGAACTCCGGTGGTCGCGGATCCGTTTCCAGGACAGACAAACTCGCGGCGCGCTGACCGCTGACGATGAATTTTCCGCGCTCTTCGACGGAGAACAGGCGCTCACCCAGTTCGGGATTGTCTTCACTCGAACCGGCCTTGCCGCTACGGTAGACGTAGCCGGCGAGGTTGACCGAAATCGATACTCCGGTCCCGGGTTGGTGGGCAGGTTGGCACGGATACACATTCATGACGACCAGTTCGGTCTCCGGCACGATACGAGGTGCGCCTGGATCGAGAAGGATGGATCCGACAGAGATCGGATACCAGTCCGGGCACGATCGGAGTTCTGTCTTCACGCCCTCCGACACCCCGGGGTCGTCGAGAAGCGCACGGCCCAACCTCGAATTCTCGGCAACCCGTCTGGCCAGGTCGGCGGGCTGTGTGACGGACAATCCGGTGGAAGCGACATCGCCTTCGATCACAACACCCTGAGTGGACCCGCATCCGGTGATCACGGACGCTCCGACGGCCGCTGTCGCGAGTGCCGTACCGAACAGCCTGCGAGTGCGGCCTGTTCGGCCCTCGCAGATCTCATTCCGATACAACACTTTCCCCTCCCCGGCCGGTGCGAACTGTCTCATCGGCATGCGCACTTTTCATAGGATCACACGTGATCTCGATATCGGCGTTTCGCCACCCACCGTTACGTAATCGTATGAATGTCGGGACCGTTGAGAGTTGGTACGCGACCGCCGGAATTCTGTTACGAAACCGATGGAATCAGGCTTTTAGAGTGAGTCACGTCGATGTTCGCCATTTGAGGTGAACGGACCCGAATTTCTGTATCGAGGAGCGTGAGAGCACATGCCTGATGTTTTGCTGACCAACAAGTCTCGGCGCCTGCGAGTGTTCCTTGCCGTACTGACGATCGGAAGCGCGTGCGCCATGACCGCGTGTTCGAGTGAAGACACCACTGCACCTGAAAACGGTTCGACGGCTACGTCAGTGGTCGCGGCGTCCGCGACCACACCCCCGCTGACCACGGTGGCACCTACGTCGGAGACAGTCGAAAATTCGAATTCGGCCGGCAGCGCGGACGAATCCACCCCGGGAGTCCCGGCGGGTGGAGCAGCACCGGCCTGGACGCCGGTCTCGGCCAGCACAGTTGCCCCTGCGGCCCCTGGTCCGGCTACCGGGTCGACCAAGTGCACCGATCAGATCAACTATGCGGGCGATCCTCGTTCGAATGCAGAGATCAACAGCATCGGAGAGCAGATGGGTTCATGCCCGGCCCCGCTCCCATCCGGTGCCGTCGAACCCCCCGAGAAGTGCACTGACCAGATCAACTACGGCGCTGACCCTCGTTCCAACGCCGAGATCAACATCATCGGGGAACAAACCGGGATCTGCCCCGAGCCGATACGCCCCTAGCGAGCTCGAAACCTGAGCAGTAGTCGGGAATTCGACCAAGGGTGGAACCAGGGGGAGATCGGAATGACAAGCAGGGCAGGTGGACGTTCGATCGACGGTGTTGCCGACGATGCGTCCCGAGGGGATCGTGACGCGATTGCGGAACTCCTTCAACGCATCGTGCCTTTGGTGACGCGGCGCTGTCGTGCCGAATTGCGACCGGTCGACGCTGACCGTATTGCCGTCGGAATCTGCCGTTCCGTCCTGGCCGATATCCAGCGACGACGACGCGCCGGAGAAGCGTTCCTCGCGCATCTGTACGACGCGATCAGTCGCGAAATCGATTCGCTACCCGCGTCCAGTCGACTCACTCTGCCGTTCGGTGATCTGTCGGCCGTCGAACGCAATGTCTTGGTAGCTCGCATCGTTGTCGGTTTCGACGTGCGCGAGACGGCGCTGTCACTGAGAACAACAACGAGCGCCGTCGAACTCGTCCAACACCGCGCGCTGTCCAAGATCAGACGCGGCAGCCTCAGCGGCGCCTGAGCCAACGCTCGAAAGTCAACAGCTGCAACCCTTCGCAACTCCCGGCAACCTCACGCAACTCTTTCTCTTCGCCCGTGACCTACACGACACTGCATGGCGACGAGTGATCGAGAACGAGGAGTGTGACGGTGGTTCAACGGACGGCGCAGAAGCCGGCAACGTCAGGATCGAAAAAGACCGGGGCCAAGCCTCATTCAGGGCTGGACCGGGATGCATTGCTGAAGGCGTACGAGAAGATGTCGCGCATCCGCGCGTTCGAGGATCGATTGCACGAAGAGAATGCAACCGGTGACATCCCCGGCTTCATTCACCTCTACTCGGGCCAGGAAGCCATCGCAGTGGGAGTGTGCGAGAACCTGAGCGACGCCGACTACATCGGATCCACTCACCGCGGTCACGGGCACTGCATCGCCAAGGGCTGCGATCTGAACGGCATGATGGCCGAGATCTTCGGCAAGGACGACGGCCTGTGTCGCGGTAAGGGTGGGTCGATGCACATCGCCGACCTGTCCGTGGGAATGCTGGGTGCCAATGCGATTGTCGGCGGAGCCCCGTCGTTGGCGATCGGCGCTGCACTGAGTGGCAAGACACTTCGAAACGGCGTCATCGCAGCGTCGTTCACGGGAGACGGTGGATCCAACCAGGGAACCGTCTTCGAGGCGATGAACATGGCTGTGGTGCTGGATCTTCCGATCGTCTTCGTGATCGAGAACAACGGATTCGGTGAAGCAACAGGAACCGACTACGCGGTGGGCGCACCCGACATCGCCGCCCGCGCTGCATCCTTCGGAATGCCTGCCGTCAAGGTGGACGGCACCGACTTCTTCGCGGTCTACGACGCGATGGCGGAAGCATCCGAGCGAGCCAGGACCGGCGGTGGCCCCACCACGATCGAGGCGGCCGCATTCCGTTGGCACGGCCACTTCGAGGGTGACGCGCAGCTGTACCGCACGGCGGAACAGGTTGCGCAACTACGGGAAACCAAGGATCCGCTCAAGAATTTCCGTAGCAGTGTGGATGCGAAGAAGGTCAGCACCGCTGATCTGGACGCGGTGGACGAGCAGTCGCGAGTACTGGTGGACGAGGCGGTGGCGAAGGCGCGCGCCGCAGCGTACCCACCAGTCGAAAATCTGCTGACCGATGTCTACGTGTCGTACTGAGGAGCCCGAGATGACAAGCGTGGAAGCCGAGAACGTGTCGAAGAAGACCTACCGCGAGGCCGTCAAAGAGGCCATCGCTCAAGAAATGCAACGAGATCCGAGCGTCGTCCTGATCGGTGAGGACGTACGCGGTGGGCATGCCGGTACCAATCCCGATCTGGAGACGAAGAAGATCGAGGCATTCGGCGGTGTCCTGGGTGTCACCAAGGGATTGTGGACGGAGTTCGGATCGGAGCGTGTAATCGATACCCCGATCACCGAATCCGCGATCATCGGAATGGCTGCCGGAGCCGCACTGACCGGACTGAGGCCGGTCGCCGAGCTGATGTTCATGGACTTCTTCGGAGTCTCCTACGACGCGCTCTACAACCAGGCTGCCAAGTTCCGCTACATGTTCGGTGGCAAAGCCAGAACTCCGCTGGTGGTGCGAGGCATGATCGGCGCCGGCTTCTCCGCCGCTGCGCAGCACTCTCAGTCTCCGTACAACGTGTTTGCCGCGGTGCCTGGCCTGAAAGTGGTCGCGCCGTCCAACGCCTACGACGCCAAAGGCCTTCTCATCCAGGCCATCCGGGACGACGATCCTGTTGTGTTCTGCGAGCACAAGGTGCTCTACGACCTCAAGGGCGAGGTGCCGGACGAGCCGTACGCGATTCCGTTCGGCGTCGCCAACTACACCAGGCAGGGCGACGACGTCACGATCATCGCTTTGTCCGCAATGGTGAACCGTGCCAACGACGTAGCGGACAAGCTGGCCGCCGAGGGTATTTCGGTCGAGGTCGTCGATCCTCGTACCGTCTCACCATTGGACGAGGACGGCATCCTCGAATCCGTCGCATCGACCGGGCGCGTCGTGATCGTCGACGAATCCGCCGCCCGCTGCGGTTTCGGGCACGACGTGGCCGCGCTGATCGCCACCAAGGGATTCAACTACCTGAAAGCGCCGATCGAACTGATCACGCCGCCACATACTCCGGTTCCGTTCTCACCGACCCTCGAAACTGCCTGGCTGCCTGACGTTGCGCGCATCGAAGAGTCGGTTCGCAAGCTGGTGAGAGCCTGATCATGGCTGACATCAAAGCTATCGACATCCCCAAATGGGGGCTCTCCATGGAGGAGGGGTTGGTCAACGCGTGGCTCATCGAGGAAGGTGACTCGTTCACCAAGGGCCAGTTGATCTGTGAGATCGAGACCAGCAAGATCACCAACGAACTGGAGGCGCCGTTCGACGGTGTTCTCCGCAAGATCGTCGGCATACCGGGGCAGACTCTGCCCGTCGGTGCCGTGATCGGTGTGTCCGCCGATGCGTCCACGACGGATGCGGAGATCGAGCAGTTCCTCGCCGCTCGCGGCGCAACCGCGCCGGCGGAAGAGCCGGCACCCTCACCAGTTGCCGAACCGGAGGCTCCCGCGACACCTACGGCTACACCCGCTGCGAAGGTGGTTGTTGCAGCGAAACCTGCACCAACCGGTTCCACCGTCGTACCGAGTGTTCTGCAGGGCACGACGCAGAGCGACGTGTTTGCGAGTCCTCGAGCACTCCGACGTGCCGAAGCGCTCGGAATCGATCTCGCCGCCGTAGTGGGTACCGGCCCACTCGGGCGGATCAGTGTCCGAGACATCGACGACGCGATTCGTGACGCCGGTGGCACTGTTGCGACAGTAGCGCCGGCCACGAGATCCGGCCTCCCGCTGCGATCAACCGCCGACGACAGTGCCGTGCCTGCCACCCCGGTCGCACGCAGAACTGCCCGATCGCTGGGCGTAAACCTGCACGATTGTCGTCCGACAGGCTCGCGGGGACGCGTCTGCGTCGCCGACGTGCACGACGCCGCTCGTTCCGCGCAGCTCCTGCCAGAAGCGGCGGCTCAGACGGGAACCATTGCCGTCGAACCCGAGTACGACACAATTCCGTTCACGCCCATGCGATCGGCAATCGCCGGCAGGTTGCAGGCGTCCAAGCAGCAGGCTCCCCATTTCCGGCTCACGGCGGATCTCGAGCTCGATGCGCTCCTCGCTCTGCGCAAGGAGATCAATTCGACTGTCCCGGCTGTCAAGCTGTCGGTCAACGACTTCATCGTGAAGGCCTGCGCGGCTGCGCTGATGAAGGTGCCGGACGTGAACGTCCAGTTCGATGCCGCGAACGAATCGGTTCTTCGATTCGCGTCGGCGGATGTCTCGGTGGCAGTTGCACTTCCGACCGGGCTGATCACGCCCATCGTGCGTAGCGCGAACACCAAGTCGTTGGCGGACATCTCCGGTGAGGTGCTCTCGTTGGCCACCAAGGCGAAGACCGGCAAACTCCGTCCCGAAGAATTCCAAGGCGGAACGTTCACGGTGTCCAACCTCGGCATGTTCGGGATCAAGGCATTCGACGCGATCATCAACCCGCCCCAGGGAGCGATCCTGGCCGTAGGTGCGGGGGAGAAGCGGGCCGTGGTGGTCGGCGACAGTGTTTCCGTCCGGACCGTGATGACCGTGACCCTCTCGTGCGATCACCGGGTGATCGACGGAGCCTTGGGTGCGACCTTCCTTCGGGAGCTCCAGCGCTTTGTCGCTTCTCCCGCGCTGATGTTGGTGTAAGGGGCTGTGGTGGAAAGCAATACGTCGAAGAAGTACGACGTTCTTGTCATCGGTGGTGGCCCCGGTGGTTACGTGGCGGCGATCCGGGCCGCCCAGTTGGGGTTGAACGTTGCGCTGGTAGAACGTGATCGCCTCGGCGGGATCTGCCTCAACTGGGGTTGTATCCCCACCAAAGCGATGCTTCACGGCGCGGACGTCGCGCATACCTTGAGTGAACTCGACAAATACGGATTCAGTTCGGCGTCTGTCCAGTTCGACATCTCGAAGTTGGTGTCGTTCAGCCGAGGGGTTTCGGAGAAATTGTCCGGCGGTGTTGCCTACCTGATGAAGAAGAACGGCGTAGACGTCATCTCAGGCACCGCGAAGTTGGTGGACAAGGGCGTCGTGTCCGTGGAAGGTCAGACGTATCGAGCCGACCACGTGATCATTGCAACCGGCGCCCGGCCGCGTTCGATTCCCGGGGTTGCCCCCGACGGTGATCGGGTGTGGACCTACTTCGAGGCGCTCGTCCCGAAGGAACTACCGAAGTCGCTGCTCGTGATCGGGTCCGGCGCGATCGGAGTCGAATTCGCCAGCCTGTACCGCGATCTCGGCACCGAGGTGACCATCGTCGAGATGGCACCACACATCATGCCGGTCGAGGACGAAGAGATTTCGGCGTTCGTTCGCAAGCAGTTCGAGAAGCGTGGCATCACGATTCACACCGGAGCCTCGGTGTCGGCGGTGACCGTCGGCGCCGACGCCGTCGAAGTGAACGTGCAGACGAGCGACGGTGTCCAGGCGGTGACCGTGGACCGGGTGTTGGTGGCTGCCGGGATCACCGGCAACGTCGAGGATCTGGGGTTGGAGGCTCTGGGCATCGAGATCGAGCGTGGTGCGATCATCACCGACCAGTGGTGCCGTACCAGCGCCTTCGGGATCTACGCGATCGGTGACGTCGCGGGCGCTCCATGTTTGGCGCACAAGGCAAGTCACGAAGCTGTCCTGTGCGTCGAAAAGCTGGCAGGCGTGCCCGATGTTCATCCGCTCGATCGCGACTACGTTCCGGGATGCACGTATGCCCGCCCGCAGGTGGCGAGTCTGGGTCTGACGGAGAAGCAGTGCGCCGGTACTGGTCGCACGCTGCGGGTCGGACACTTCGACCTGCAGGCGAACGGCAAGGCATTGGCGATCGGCGAGGCCGAAGGCTTCGTCAAGACGATCTTCGACGCCGATACCGGGGAACTGCTCGGCGCGCACATGGTCGGTCCGGATGTGACCGAGCAGATTCAGGGTTTCGGTATCGCCCGATCCCTCGAAGCCACCGGCGATGATCTCGCCGAGGTCGTGTTTGCTCATCCGACGCTCTCGGAGGCAATGCACGAGTCTGTGCTCTCGGCGCTGGGGAGACCCCTCAACGCATGAGCACAGTCCGCGTGCGTGAACGCCGTCCTACGTTCACGCACGCGGACAACTCTGCAACCGGGTGCAACGCTCGCTTTCGATGACCCCATCACATAGGACTGGAGTGTGATCGGCGCAACGAATCGACTCGAACCGGCCCTGGGTAGTGGTGAAGACCCGGCGCAGTACGCACGTGTTCTCGAATCCGTGTACGAAGCAACGATGTCCGGGCGCAAACCGCCCGCCCGCCCGCGCTCCGTGATCGCCGATTCGTGGTCGCGTCTGCGCGCCCTCGGTCTCGATCCGGAGCGGTGTTCGATCACGAAGACCACTCGTGCCTCGGAGATCGAAGAGAGTCGGGGCGCGGCCGGAATGACGGAGATCTTCGACGAGGCGGTACGCGGTCTGGCACCGCTCGTCGGCCCGGACGACGCGAATTTGATAGTGGTGGCGGACCGACAGGGTCGCATCCTCTGGCGCCACGGGCCCGGTCGAATGCTGGATCGGGCCGAACGCCTCGGGATGATCGAGGGTGCGTCGTGGACCGAGGAAGCTGTCGGTACCAACGGGATCGGTACTTCGTTGGCATCAGGTTCGGCAGTGCAGGTGTTCTCAGCCGAGCACTACTCGCGCTCGCAGCATCCGTGGACTTGCTCCGGGGCGACGGTTCGGGATCCGCGTAGTCGCCGGGCTCTCGCCGTCGTCAACGTCGCCGGCGCCGCAGGCACTGTCCACCCGTCGACTCTCGCTTTGGTGGACAGTGTGGCCAGGCTGGCGGAATCCGCACTGCGGGAGAAGCATCGAATCGGATTGGATCGGCTTCGGATGATCTCGGCGTCGACGCTGGCTCGCGCGAGTCAGCCGACAATGGTTGTGGACCGTAGTGGCTGGGTTGCTGCGGTGGACTCGATGGCGCCGATCTACCGAATTGCACTACCGAAAGCGATGAGCAGCGGCGAGCATTGGCTCCCGTCACTCGGATTGTGCATGTGCGAGCCACTTCCGGGCGGCTGGCTCATCCGCCCTCAGGCGAACCCGGCGTCTGGAAATGCTTGTGCCGAAGTCGAATTGGACCTGCGGGATTCGAATGCGATGGAACTGCGGTACTCCTCGGCCTTGGGAGGTTGGAGTATCGACCTCAGCCCGCGCCATTCGCAGATCCTCTTGGCTCTGACACAGGCGCCCGAGGGCCTCACGGCCTCGCAGCTCGCCTCAGAGTTGTTCGGCGATCCGCGTAAGACGGTGACCGTCCGGGCCGAGATGTCGAGGTTGCGTAAGCGATTGGCTGGAATCGTGCTGGCTCAGCCCTATCGCTTCGACCCGGCGGTGAGGGTAAAAACCGTCCCTGCTGTGCGCCTTTATTAACCGCGGGGGGTTAATAAAGGCGCACAGCAGAGCGGCGCGAACGCCGCACCTGCGCATACTCGTAGCCGTTCTGCCAGGTCACGGTGGCCACCAGCACCCAGATGATCCACGTGGCGCTCATGTGCGTGCCGACAATGCCCATGACGATGGGGATGGCGGTGCAGGGGAGCGCCCAGCCGAGCAGCCACCGTCGGTCCGATCGCGCAAACAGCCCCGCCACGGTGCTGATTCCGAAATAGACTGCGATGCTTCCGCACAACAACCACCGCAGGTTCGCGGGTGTGTGTTCCGCGCCGTGTTCGGTTGCCGCTCCGAGTCCTGCGACCAGAACCGCGATAGCTCCGGTGGTGAAACAGTGCAGTGCCATGTCGATGCGAGCGGGAAACTTCTCGGGCTGCAGGTGCGGAACACCGGCGTGGCCGTAGAGAAGCGAGAGTGCCCACATGCCCGAGAGCAGGACAAACGATCCGACTGCGAGGCTGACGACCGTGGAGTCCCAGGTGAGCTTCGAGGCCGCAGAGATCACGAGGATCACACCCTCACCCAGCACGATGATGACGTACAGGCCCAGCCGCTCGGCAAGATGAGCCCGATCGGAGTGCAGGGCTTCGAGTTCGGGCATCCGGTCGTCCTTGAACCCGCGAACCTTGATGATGCGGTCGAGCTTTTCCTGCGCGTCTTCCATGATCGCGCTGCCGGAGACGACGAACATGATCAGCAGATCGATGGTCACACCGGCAGTCCAGAGCCAGAACCGAGTTTCACCCTCGAACCAGAACGAGACGATCCACGGGATCACACCGAGAGACATCTGGGCGATCGGCCAGTCCACTACGATCTGGCCGTTGTGCCACACCCGACTCGCCAGCAGGCGTACGGCCACGTAGGCGACAGCGAAGGCCAGCGCATGGTTGTCGTGGATGCCGGCCACGGCCGCCATCATGACTGCCAGTCCGAACATGGCGATCAGCATGCTCGGGATTCGGACGCGGTCGCCGGCAACGTTGCCGTACATCGTGAACGTCGCCCATGCGGTCCAGAACGCGAGATAGAGCAAGGCGTAGAGCGCGACATCCGACCACGACGGCGAACCGTGGAGCAGGTGAGCCAGCTGACCGATACCGGCTACCACGACCAGGTCGAAGAACAATTCGATCCATGACGCGTGTCGCTCGAGCACCGCCTTCTGCTTCGAGTCTGGTTCATTTCCGAGTTCCGACATAGAGCTCAGTATCGGTTATCGGCATCAACAGTGCTGGTAGGCAGCGAAGTTGTCCGTTTTTTTGAAGTAGTGCTGATGCTGTCCGCGCTCACGCGCGCGCCGTCCGGGAGGGGCATGCGAAGGCGCAACTCGACGCCGTCGACCACATGACGAAGAAGTACGCACAAGAGTTGCCAGACAAGGGCTGACGTCGTGAACGATCCACAGGGCAACAGGGCGTTGTGTTTTCGAGAAGCCATGGCGCACGTGTGCTCACCGAGACTGCCGGACGCTCCCATCTGGATCGTGTGCACCGTGGACGCCGTCGTGGACGGTGGTGATCACAAGATCGTGACAGGATCGGTGGACGACGCCTGGCACTGCGAGGCGAATCCACTGACCTATCACCGGCGTGTATTCGGTACGCACTCACCGTCGTGAGTGATCCAGGAAAGGAAAGCCATGTATGTACTGGTGGACAACGGCCGCGTCAGCGTCCGCGATGTGGACAACCTGAAGGCCTTTCACGTCGAGGTGACCGGCGACATCGCCGATTCCGAACTGGACGAGCTCTTGCGCCTTCGGAATTACGGATACGTCAGCGGTGGTAGTGCATTCATCTCGGTAGCCCGTGTTCGCGAGAGCGCCACTGACGTCGACGGAGTGGCGGCGATGGTCGACTACGCCCAGAGCAAGGGCTGGGTCGACGACGACGGTGAAGCGTTGCAGGCCCACATCGTTCGCCGGCAGTAGCGGGAACGCTCAGACCATGTCGTTCTTCTGCAGCCATCGCAGGGTCGGCCAGCCGCAGAACACCGGGAGCCAGCAGGTCAGGACTCGGTAGAGCAGAACCGACGGCACAGCGATGCTTGCCGGCAATCCGAACGCGGACAGGCCACCGATGAGGGCGGCCTCGACGGCTCCGACGCCACCCGGTGTCGGAGCTGCCGAGGCGAGGGTTCCACCGATCATCGTCACGATGGTGACGGTGATGAACGTCGTTCCGCCGCCGAATGCCTCGACGCTTGCCCACAGAGCCAGGGCGGCACCGAGAGTTGTTGCAGCGCTGCCGCCCACGATGATGAGGAATCGGGTCGGGTTTCGTGCAAGTTGGCTCAGTTCACCCAACACCTCGGTGATCTGAGGACGCAGATCGTCGCGCAGCCACCCACGAAGTTTCGGAATGAACATGAATGCACCGAGAACTCCGAGCGCGACGCCACCCGCCAGATACAGAACAGTGGATCCCGGGATGAAGTGCGAGAGGTTCGTATCGCGTCCGGCGACGATCGAGAAGAAGATCAGCAAGCCGACGTGGGTGACCACCTGAACCGTCTGTTGAAGCGCGACTGCGGCCGTTGCACGGACGGTACCGAGCCCGCCCTTCTGCAGGAACCGCACACTCAGGGCGAGCCCGCCGACTCCGGCCGGAGTAGTCGTCGCGGCAAAGGTGTTGGCCACCTGCATGATCAGGAGGTTGCGGTAACTGACCATCGACGACGCACAGGCCCACAGGGCCGCTGCCGCGCCGACGTACGTCAGTGCGGAGACGCCGAGGCCGAGCAGTGCCCACCACCAGTTGGCTGTCTTCAACTCCGTGATGAATGCGGGTACCTGGCTGATGAATGGATAGGCGACGTAGACCAATCCGATGAGCAGAACGAGCTGGATCAGTTGATTGCGACTGAATCGGGTGACCTGTGCGGGAGCGACCTTTTCGATCCCGTTCTTCGCGCCGACCTCGTCTCGGATCTCGGTCATCAATTTTGCGGAATCCTCGGCGGTCCGCCGAATTCGGTTGGGCAACGCCGAGGTGGTCAATCGGCCGGAGGCAGCGAGAATCGTGTCTGCGCCTTGCGCACGAATCGCGGCGTCCACCGCTGCGTCGACGCCGAACAGTGATGCGGTGGCAAAAAGAAGTTGGGCGTTGTCGGACTGCATCTGAACTTCGGTGGCGCCGAATTCGGAGTACGCGTAGCCGCCGAAGAGGATCGTTCCGCCCTCGACGCGAATCTCGGAAGCGCGCAGGTCACCGTGCGCCATCTGATGTACGTGAATGGTGTGCAGTGTTTGCCACAACGCGTCGATCAGTTTGGAGGATTCTTCCTCGTCCGCCTGGTTTTCGACGGCGACGGCAAGTGGGATACCGCGGGGGCTCGGGCGGGCGTACATCTCCCATCCGCGATCGAGCACCGAGATGGCGACGGCTTTGGAACTGGCCAGACCGATGTCGGCGAACGCGATACCCATCAGCGCGCGATGTTCGACGGCGCGCCGAAGCGATCCGTAAGGGGGAGGAGTTTCACGGTTCCGGAACGAGATCCAGCGGAACGTCTGTCGAATTGCTCCGCTGCTTCGCTGGTTCTGTCCGTACAACTCGACAATGAGTTCGTCGAACGGTTCGTCGTCCGGAGCCTTGTCGATGTCGGCGGACATGACCAGCGGGCCGATTCCCGAGGGACTCACGACGCGGAAAGCGGTGACGCGGTAACCACGCCGCGCGAGCACGCGTACTGCAGAGTCCAACGGCACTTCGAGGGCAGGTGTGCCGACGGCAAGAACGATCACCGCGCCGATCAGATAGCCGACGGCGAGACCCAGCATCGATCGGGCGGGAACGATCGAGCTGACGATCAGGTGAATGGGCGCAAACAGCAGAAGCAGCGTCCACCAGGCTCGTCGCCACTTTTTCGGTAGCCACGGACCCGAGACGGTGAGCACCGCCGCGAGCATCGCAATCCACCGCGGATCGTCGAGAAATTGGGACAGGAACGTGGCGTCGAGTCGGTCGGGGACGTCGAGGTGCCACTTGGGTGCGGCGAGTCCTGTGCCGGTGAACGACAGCGCGAGTCCGGCGCACAGGCCGGCAGCGGCGTATCCGGCCAGCAACTTCCATCGGCGCCCCACGATGAGCCCGATCAGAATGGCAAACGGTAGCGCCAGGATTGCGATGCCGTAGAGGAGGTACACAGTGTCGGACAGGCTCGGCGACAGCACTCCGACGATGTTGGACACCGACGTTTCGAGGGCGTCCCACTGACTTCGGGTGATCAGAGAACCCGCGATGACGCCGCCGAGCAGCACGGCAGCGATCGCGACCCGCATGATGTCGCTCGTACGGCGGTGCAGTGGTGGCAGGAGGCTCCCCGTTACCGGGATCTCCCGTCCGTCTACTCGCATCTCGCCAGAACTCTCTTCTCTCGGGGGTTACCGACCGTCTCAGTTACCTCGATCAAGGTACCGCGTGGGGGTTCGGCGCCTGGGAAGCCGGACCTGTCGTTACCTCCTCGATGCCAAGCAACATTCGCTTCGGTCCCGCGGCGGAGTGCTGTGGCGCGTAAAATTCACTTTCCGGACGTTCGTTCATTTCGACGACAGGGAGTGCGTATTCATGAGCCCCGACGCCAGCGGTGTGGACGGTCGGGTTCCTGACCTGCCGACCCCGTCGACCAGAATTTCCGTCACTGAGGACTATGCGGCCGAGATCGACGAGCTCTCGAGTCTCAAGCACAAGCTCGGCGGACTCGAGCCCTCAGAGTTCGCGGATGCCTGGAAGCAGGGCTACCCGTACGAGAAGAAGATGTCGCGCCGCGAGTACGAGCGGAAGAAGCGGCGTCTGCAGATCGAGTTGCTCAAGCTGCAGCTGTGGGTCAAGGAAACCGGGCAGAAAGTGCTCATCATCTTCGAAGGTCGCGATGCTGCCGGTAAGGGTGGGTCGATCAAGAGGTTCACCGAGCATCTCAATCCTCGTGGTGCCCGGGTCGTCGCGCTCGAGAAGCCCACAGACATCGAGCGAACGCAGTGGTATTTCCAGCGGTATGTCGCACACCTACCCAGCGGCGGCGAGATCGTGATGATGGACCGGTCCTGGTACAACCGCGCCGGTGTCGAACGAGTGATGGGTTACTGCACGCCGACTCAGTACCTCGAGTTCATGAGAGAGACCCCGGACTTCGAGCGGATGCTCGTCAACTCCGGGATCCATCTGCACAAGCTGTGGTTCTCGGTCAGCCGGGAAGAGCAGTTGGCGCGATTCGCAGCCCGTCGAACAGACCCGGTGCGTCAGTGGAAGCTCTCACCGACTGATCTGGCTTCGCTCGACAAGTGGGACGACTACACGCAGGCCAAGGAAGCGATGTTCTTCTACACCGATACCGGGGATGCGCCCTGGACGGTGATCAAGAGCAACGACAAGAAGCGCGCCCGCCTCGAAGCGATGCGTCACGTGCTCGCCAGCTTCGACTATCCCAACAAGGATCACCGGGCAGTCGGTACTCCGGATCCCTTGATCGTCGGGCCTGCTTCGGCCGTATTCGAAGAGGGCGAGCACGTGAACGTGGAGTTGCCTCAGCTCTAGCGCAGATGATCGCTCAGATCGAACTGGCCTCTGCCCACAGATTGATGCCGCTGTCCTTTGCGTGCTGATCTATGGAGGCCAGTTCGGCTGCGCTGAATTCGAGATTGTCGAGCGCGCCGACGTTGGCTTCGAGTTGGGCGACGCTGGATGCACCGATCAATACCGAGGTGACCCGCGAATCGCGGAGTGCCCAACTCAGTGCCAGCTGAGCCAGCGACTGGCCGCGGTCTGCCGCGATGTCGTTGAGCGCGCGGATGTGGGTGAGAGCGTCGTCGGTCAACCACGACGGATCGAGTGACTTACCTTGGGCGGCGCGAGAATTCTCGGGGACGCCGTTCAGATACCGGTCGGTGAGCATGCCTTGCGCGAGCGGTGAGAACGCGATGACGCCCACGCCGAGATCGTCGACAGCCGAAAGCAGGTCCTGCTCGATCCACCGATTCAGCATCGAATAGCTCGGCTGGTGGATCAACAAGGGGACCCCCGCAGCGGCGAGCAGTGCGGCGATTTCACGGGTGCGCTCCGGCGAATACGAACTGATACCCGCGTACAGCGCCTTGCCCTGCTGGACGGCACTGATCAGCGCGCCCGCGGTCTCGTCGATCGGAGTTTCGGCGTCGGGGCGATGGCTGTAGAAGATGTCGACGTAATCGACTCCGAGTCGGCCGAGTGACTGGTCGAGGGATGACAGCAAGTACTTGCGGGAACCGCCGAACCCGTAAGGGCCGGGCCACATGTCCCACCCGGCCTTCGACGAGATGACCAATTCCTCGCGGTACGAAGAGAAATCCTCACGCAGGATCCTGCCGAAGTTCGTCTCGGCGCTTCCGTACGGCGGCCCGTAGTTGTTGGCCAGATCGAAGTGCGTGATTCCGAGATCGAATGCCCGCCGCAGGACTGCGCGCTGGTTCTCGATCGGTACGTCGTCGCCGAAGTTGTGCCAGAGCCCGAGCGAGATCGCCGGGAGTTTGAGACCGCTCCGACCGGTTCGGCGGTAGGGCATGGCTTCGTAGCGGTCCTGCGCGGCGACGTACTGATCGGACATGGTGCCTGCCTTCACATCGTTGTGGTTGAGCATTTACTCCCGACCATTATCGCCGACGGCATTCAGGTGTGCTGAACACTCGGGCGGCCCGTACGAAAATGCTTGCGGGTTAAAGCAATTCGATCGCTCTTCTGGACCGACGTTCAGGTTCGAGTCACAGTGCCGGGCGGCGGTGACGTCGACCACGTCTGGGTTCGCATCTAAGGGAACAGTAAGGAATCGCGGTTACCATGGTCACAGTCGATCGGCGATACCGATCGCCGATTCGCTTCGAACATGTTGCCCAGCAGCCGGATCCGGGGTCCGGCGAGGAGATCTATGTCGACGCAGTCCGTAGTGCACGCACAATCATCCGCAGACGAAGCCGTCGTGGGGGATTCGTCTCCGCCGGGTGGTGGAAGCCGGCGTTATCTCGAGCAACTGATCAGATACGACGTGCCGGCGTCGCTGGTCGTCTTCCTGGTGGCGCTTCCCCTGTCCTTGGGAATTGCTATCGCCTCCGGGGCACCGATCATGGCAGGTCTGATCGCCGCCATCGTCGGCGGAGTAGTGGCCGGAGCGGTGGGAGGTTCACCGCTGCAAGTCAGTGGTCCCGCAGCCGGCCTGACCGTGGTGGTCGCCGAACTGATCGGCAAGTTCGGGTGGAAAGTCACCTGCCTGATCACCGTCGGCGCCGGAATTCTGCAGATCGTGTTCGGGCTCAGCCGAATTGCCCGTGCGGCACTGGCTATTGCGCCGGTGGTGGTGCATGCGATGCTCGCCGGTATCGGCATCACCATTGCGCTACAACAGGTTCACGTGTTGTTGGGCGGAAGCTCGGCCAGTTCGGCGCTGGACAATCTACGGCAGTTGCCCGCACAGATCGGTGCCCTGCACGTCGAGGACTTGATGATCGGACTCGTTGTCATCGCCACTCTTCTCGGGTGGCGCTATCTCCCCGCGGGCGTCCGGAAGGTGCCGGCGGCATTGGTCGGCATCGTATTGGCAACTCTCGCTTCGCTCCTGCTGCCGATCGACGTCGAACGTATTGCTCTCGACGGGTCCCTGCTGGACTCGATCGGACTTCCCGCTCTGCCCGACGGCCAGTGGCTCGGAGTCGCAACCGGCATCCTGACCATCGCACTGATCGCCAGCGTGGAGAGTCTGCTCTCGGCCGTGGCTGTGGACAAGATGCACTCGGGCCCGCGCTCGAACTTCGATCGCGAGATGCTCGGCCAAGGTACTGCGAACATGGTGTCCGGGGCGATCGGCGGCCTGCCCGTCACGGGTGTGATCGTACGCAGCGCCACCAATGTCGAAGCCGGGGCGAAATCCCGTGCGTCGTCGATCATGCACGGCCTGTGGATCCTGCTGTTCTCGGCCGCGCTGGCCGGGTTGGTGCAGCAGATTCCGAAGTCTGCGCTTGCCGGACTGTTGATCGTCATCGGCATTCAACTGGTCAAGCTGGCGCACATTCGGTTGGCGCGACGCACCGGTGATCTGTGGGTGTACGGCATCACAGTGGTCGGCGTCGTGTTCTTGAACCTGCTCGAGGGCGTGCTGATCGGATTGGCGTTGGCGATCGCTCTCCTGGTGTGGCGGGTCATCCGCGCGTCGGTCACGGCAGAAGAGTTGGGTGACAAGGATTCCGGGAAGTGGCGGGTGCTGGTCGAAGGGTCGTGCACCTTCCTGGTGCTGCCCAAGCTCACCTCGGTACTCGCCGGCATCCCGCCGCGGTCCGACGTCACCGTCGAGTTGTCCGTCGACTTCCTCGACCATGCCGTCTTCGACGTCATCGAAGAGTGGGCGAGGCAGTACGAGTTGGCAGGTGGTTCGGTGATCATCGACGAAGTCGGCTCGGTGAGTATGGAGAGCGCGACCACCGGTCCGCCGAAGCGCGGCGCCGCAGTCACCGACCTGCGCGGATTGCTCGCTCCGTGGGGTAGTTGGCAACCACAGGCTTCGGGAAGGAATCTGAGCAGCCCGCCAGCCTTGCGACCCATTCTCGACGGGGTGTCCAACTATCATCGCCATCGCGCCGAAGCGATACGGCCGCACATGGATCAGTTGCGCGACGGCCAGAATCCCGACTCTCTTTTCCTCACCTGCGCAGATTCGCGAGTGGTGCCGAACATCATCACGAGCAGTGGCCCAGGTGACCTGTTCACTGTGCGCAACGTCGGAAACTTGGTTCCTGCCGGCGGCCGCGATACGTCGGTGGAAGCGGCACTGGCCTTCGGGATCGACGAGTTGGGTGTCAGTTCGGTGATCGTGTGCGGACACTCGGGTTGCGGCGCGATGCAGGCACTCCTGACGAACAGTTCGTCGGAAGCGGGAGTTGTCGGTGAGTGGTTGAGGCATGCGGAGACGAGCTTGCAGGCATATACGAGTGGCCATCCGGTGGCGCGTGCTGCGGCCGAGGCGGGTTTCTCGGAGGTCGATCAGCTCGGAATGGTCAATGTTGCAGTCCAATTGCAGACTCTCGAACGCCATCCTCTGGTCGGTCAGGCCCGTGTGGATGGTCGCCTACGTATCGCCGGACTGTTCTTCGACATCGGCTCGGCTCGGGTCATCGAAGTGACAGCGTCAGGGATCGGCGAGTTGATCGAGACCTGAAGGGGCTATTCGGGTCCGGGCTGATCCCTGAGTTCGACCAGCAGGCGAGCCCCGCCGAGCGGACTGTCGTGAAATGTCGTACGCCCGCCGTGCAGGGCCGCCTGCTGCGCCACCAGTGCCAGGCCCAAACCGGAACCCGTCTTGCCTGCCGTCGATCCGCGAGTGAAGCGTTCGAAGACGCTCGAGCGTTCCTCGGCCGGTATTCCGCAACCGTTGTCGTCGATCGTGATCGTGACGGTGTCCGGTGAATCGACCGGGCGCGCGAGGGTGATGCGCACCGTGCTCGCGCCGCCGTGGCGGACTGCATTGGTGATCGCGTTGTCGAGGATCAACCGGATTCCGCCGGGAAGGGCCCGGATGCAATAGGGGAGTGGGGAATCCACCGTGACGACACTGACATCGACGCTCGGGTGGTGGCGTCGTGCATCGTCGGCAGCGATGTCGCATACCTCGGTCAAATCGGTGTCCTTGAAGTCCTCAGCCGTCGACAACTCGCCCTTCGCCAGTCGCTCCAGGTCCCGGAGAGTCGATTCGACGCGGCCCTGTGCGCGGGCCAGATCTGTGAGGATCTCACGTCGCTGCTCGTGGTCGAGATCGTGAATGGACAACACTTCGATGTCGGTTCGCATCGCCGTCAACGGAGTTCGGAGTTCGTGAGCCGACGCGGAAGCAAAGTCCCGAGCGGCAGCAAGGGCCGAGTTGGTCGCGGCCTGTGCCCGGGCGACGTCGCTGAGCATCGATTCTGCTGCTGCGGCAAGCTCGTCCGCTTCACGGATGCCGGAAACCTCGGTGGCGAGATCGGGATCTCGCCTGGCGATCCGGCGGGTCAATTCCACGAGTGGGCGCACCGCCGGGCCACCGAACAACCATCCCAACGCGGCTGCGGCCGCTACGGCTCCGACGCCGAAGAACGCAACCTGACGCTGTTGGTCGACCGTGATGTCCCGCGCCTCGGCATAGGGAACCGCCAGCGAGACCAGGGCATTGATCCCGTCGGCCTCGGCGGTGTAAGCCCGGTACTTCGTACCGTCCACGTCGACGGTCGCCGAGCCCACCGGTAATTCGGGCAGTCGCGTCGGGGTACTGGATTTGACGGTTCCGTCGGTGTCGGAGCGGATGGTCACGGAGAACGCTCCGCCGTCTCCGAACGCGCCGAGAAAAGGTCCCGCTGTAGCCGCATTGGCCACGATGACCGTCGATGCCGTCTCCAATCGACGGTCCAACTGCGCCAGATTGTTTCGTGCGATAGCCAATGCAACGACCACACCGAGTGCGATGACGATGAACGTCGCCCCCAGTGCCGCGGCCGCGGCAACGCGAGTTCGTAGTGAGAAGCGGCGACGCTTCACGGGTTCTCCCGAAGCACGAACCCGACGCCGCGAACGGTATGCAGCAGACGAGGTGAACCGCCGGATTCGAACTTTCGACGCAGGTAGCCGATGAAGACGTCCACGACGTTGGTGTCGGCGACGAAGTCGTAGCCCCACACGAGTTCGAGGAGACGTTCGCGAGTAAGCACGATGCCGGAATTGTGAGCGAGCACTTCGAGTAGCTCGAATTCGCGTTTGGTGAGCGGTACTTCCTTGCCGTCGACGCGAACCCGGCGACCGGAGAGGTCGATGTCGAGGTTGCCGACCCGCAGGGTGTTCGTTCCCTCGGAGTGATCGCCGGCCGGAGTGTTGCTGCGTCGGAGCATTGCGCGGATCCTGGCAACCAGTTCGGCGAGGACAAACGGTTTGACCATGTAGTCGTCTGCGCCGGATTCGAGCCCGGCGATGCGATCGTCGACCGAGTTGCGTGCGCTGAGCACGCAGATCGGGATTTCGTTGCCGGCGGCACGAAGCGCCGTCACCACGCCGGTGCCGTCGAGCACCGGCATGTTGATGTCGAGGACTACCGCGTCCGGTCGCTTGTCGGAGATCACTCGGAGCGCGTCGGCGCCGTCCACTGCCGTCAGTACGGTGAATCCCGAGAGCCGCAATCCGCGTTCGAGTGAGGTCAGGACGTCTGCGTCGTCGTCGACTACGAGGATTTTCGGTATCTCGGTCACAGCCCCATTGTGCCTTGCCTGGTACGTCGGGTTTCGCCGATCAGACCGGCAAGTCGGTACCGTCCGGACGCAGACCGGCCATGAACACCGCGACCAACCGCGGGACCAGGTTCGGCATGGCCTCGTCGGACAATTCGATTTGCGGGCGCGTCAATTTGGCCAGAGCCATGACGAATTCGAGCGGTTGCAGATCGGCGCGAACCAGTCCGGCGCTCTGAGCGGCGCCGATCGTCGCGGTCATCTTCGTTTTCGTCACCTCACGCACCGCCAGAACTTCGGGCGCCAGCTCAGTGAAACTGCGTTCCACCAGTGCGGGAATGAGCGCACCCAGGCGCAGTTCCACGAGGCGGTCCACCAGCGTGTGCCACGCGTTTGTCGGATCGGTGGACATTGCCGTGAGTGCGATGTCGGCAGCCTCGCGGACATCGGTCAGTGTTGCGACGGCGACGGCGGTCACGAGGTCCTCGCGCGTCGGAAAGTTTCGATACAGCGTGGCGATGCCCACTTTCGCGAGTTCTGCGACTGCGTCGAGGGGCGCGTCGTGCCCGCGCTCGGTGAACACCGCTCGTGCGGCGTCGACTATTGCGTTTCTGCGTTCACGTGCATCGGCTCGCACATTCACCTCCGGTATTGACAGTTCATCATAACCGGAGGAATATCTTCCACAAATAGTGGAGGAAAAACTTCCACTTAGGGAAGGTAGTTATGAACGCCGAAGTTGAAGCACGGGACCGCAAGAAGTTGGTGGCTGTGGTGTTGGGCTTGTCCGCCGTGATCGGGCTGATGCTGCTTGCCTTCGTACTGCCCTCGGTCAACAGTGGCCCGCACGAACTGAGGTTGGGCATCACCGGTCCAGCTGCGGCAACCGAACAGATCAGCACCTCGCTCGAGGCGAGTAAGCAAGGCGCCTTCGATACTCGAGAATTCGCTGACGCCGACGCCCTGCGTGACGCGATTCGGAATCGCGACCTGGTTGGCGGAATCGCCGTTGATGCCAACGGTCCTCACGTGTTGATCGCGACTGCAGGCGGAACCCCGATCGCCCAGACCCTGACCGGGGTGGCCAACGGCCTCTCGGAGGCCTCGGGGGCAAAGGTGCCCGTCGAAGACGTTGTGCCGCTGACTGCGGACGACCCGACCGGTGCTGGGCTCACGGCATTGGCCTTGCCCTTGGTGTTCGGCGGAATCATGCCTGCTGTTGTTCTCGTGCAACTGTTTCCGCGCAGCATTGTCAAGCGAGTGTTGGGCGCTGCCGGCGTCGCGGTTGTCGCGGGTTTTGCACTGACTGCCATTCTGCAGTTCGGCACCAACAGTCTTGACGGAAACTACCTGCTCACCGCGCTCGCACTCACCATGGGCATGTCGGCCATCTCGCTGCCCATTCTGGGACTCGAATCCCTGCTCGGGATGAAGGGATTCGCGTTGGGTGCCGTCACGATGATGTTCATCGGAAACCCACTCTCGGGGATGGCGACAACTGCCGCGTGGTTGCCCGCAGGCTGGGGTGCATTGGGGCAGTTGCTCCCACCCGGCGCCGCAGGAGCATCCGTCCGTTCGATGGCGTTCTTCGACGGCCATGGCGCCGCCACGCCACTTCTGGTGCTGGTGTGCTGGATTGCCGTCGGGATCGCGCTGTGCGTCGCCGCCGGCCGGAAGAAGGCGTCGACCCCCGTGGTCGAACCCGAGGCTGCGCTGGTCTAGCCGGCGGGGCTTGCGTACGGGGTCAGGTCGGGAATCGGCCAGGCCCCGTCAACGCGTTCCACGACCAGTTCGACGACCACGGTGTCCTCGTCCATCGGTAGAGGTCGGAGGATTCGGAGCTTTCCCGCCTCCCATTCGACGTCGATGCCTGCGGAGGTCAGAGCGTCCTGGTCGATGACGGCGACGATCAGTGGCAACGTGAGGTCGCCGAACACCAGATCGAGCACCGAAGCGAGCGCGTCCGGGGTGGTTGCGCGAATGAATCCCGCCTCGTCGTAACTGATTCCGCGCGTCGAGACCTCGTACTCACCGAAACGCTTGCATGCTTCCCAGTCGTCGGCGATGGCGACGTGGACGAGTCGTTGTCCGGTCATGCAGTGCTCCTGTAGTGTTCGAAATAATGAAACGTCAACGTAGCATTAATTGAGTGGCACGGTAGTAGGGGACTTGATGGAGCAACCGCGCAGACGTGGGAGAACCAGCGACGCGGAGCGAGCTGATCGACGCAACGAGATTCTCGACGTCGCGGTCGACTCGTTTCGAGAAGTCGGGTTCGCTCGAACGACCATCGACGCCATTGCCACAGCGGCCGGCGTCGCCAAGCGCACCGTGTACAGCTATTTCGGCGACAAATCCGCGGTCTTCGCTGCTGCTGTTTCGCGTCAGCACGCGTATGTCGAGAACGCCGGTGGCGACCAGTCGGACCTGCTCGCCGCTGCAGTGGACATCGTCATCGCCCTGCACAGTGACAACTCGATTGCGCTGCACCGCATGATGATCGGCGAGGCCGTGCAGTTCCCGGAACTGGCCGCCGCGTTCTACGAATCCGGCCCGGCCAAGTCGATTGCCTTTCTGGAGAAGATATTGATCGATCAGCACGGCCAGAAGGCTGCGCTGTGCGCGGATCAGTTGTACACGTTGCTGCTCGGGGAGGAGCACCGGCAGCGACTGCTCGGGCTCGCTTCCGAACCGACAACAGAACGAGCTGCGCAACTTGCAGCTCGTGCGGTGGGATGCGTTCTGGGATCTGATCGGTAGGCTCGACTGGGTGAGTAACTCTGTGGTCTGGTTTCGACGTGATCTGAGGGTAGGTGACCTTCCCACCCTGAGTGCAGCGTCGGATGCCGGCGGGCGGACGTTGGGTTTGTTCGTTCTCGACGAGAACCTGCTCGGACCGGCAGGCTCACCTCGTCAGGATCAACTGTTCGCCAACTTGACGGCGCTCGATCATCAACTCGACGGAAAACTGATGGTTGTTCGAGGTGATCCGGCGGACGTGGTGCCCCGTGTAGCGGAATCCGTTGGCGCCGAAGAAGTTCACATCAGTGCCGACTACGGACCCTACGGCCGACGGCGCGACGCGGCCGTGGCGGAGCAGGTGGAGTTGATCGCCACCGGATCTCCGTATGCCGTGGCGCCCGGACGCGTCACCAAGGCGGACGGTGATCCGTACAAGGTGTTCACGCCGTACTTCCGTCAGTGGATGGAACACGGTTGGCGGGGCCCCGCGTCGACCGATGCGCAGACGGTCCGTTGGTTCGATCCGAGCGACAAGGAGGGGGGCCCGCGGCGGGTGAGTATCCCCGCGCCATCCGCCGCCGTCAGCGATTTCGTCGGTGAGGTCGGCGCCCTCGAACAGTGGAAAGAATACTGTGAGAACGATCTTGACCGGTACGACGACGAACGAAATCGGCCTGACCTCGACACCACGAGCCGGATGTCGATTCCGCTCAAGTACGGCACGATCCATCCGCGAACGATGTTGGCAGATCTCTCCAAGCGACTGGGCGACGGCGCTCAGGCTTACCGTCGCCAGTTGGCGTGGCGAGACTTCTACGCAGACATCCTGTTTCAACGCCCCGACAGCGCGCGGAAAAACTACGACGACAAGTTCGACCGTTTACGTCACGACGGTGGAGTGGACGCAGACGCCGCCTTCACGGCCTGGTGTGAGGGCAAGACCGGCTTCCCGATCGTGGATGCCGGCATGCGGCAACTCGCGGCCGAGAACTGGATGCATAATCGGGTGCGAATGATCGTCGCGTCTTTTCTGGTGAAGGACCTACACATTCCGTGGTGGCGTGGCGCACGGTTCTTCATGTCGCATCTGGTGGACGGTGACTTGGCCTCCAATCAGCACGGGTGGCAGTGGACTGCAGGGTCGGGCACAGATGCTTCGCCCTTCTTCCGCGTCTTCAACCCCATCACGCAGGGAGAGAAGTTCGATCCCGACGGCACATACGTCCGTCGGTGGGTTCCCGAACTCCGCGATGTTCCCGGGAAGGCCGTCCACTCGTTGAAGGCGATGCGCCCGGTCGACTACCCAGACCCGATCGTCGATCACGCGCATGAGCGTGAGGAAGCCTTGCGCCGGTACGGCGAGATCAAGGGCTGAGTGCTCAGTGATCTGCGGGCGCTACGCGGAGGCGGTTTCCGTCCAGATCTGAAATGACGAATGTCAGACCGAAGACATCTTCGTTTGGCTCTTCGACGACCTCGACACCCTTGGCCACCCACTCGTCGTAGATCGCCCGAATTTCATTGCTCCCGCCGTCGACCAATATGCCGACTTCGAAATTGCGCGGAGTCGCGGGATCGAGGTCGCGGGACTTGCCGCTCCACAGTGCAAGGACCACGCCGCCGCCGAGGTCGAAGGTCATGTACCGAGGGCTGAGGACCTCAGGCTTCGCGTCGAACAATTCGCCGTAGAACGCTGCTGCGGAGGCGGCATCGCTGACGTAGATCAGAAACTGGTTGGGTAGTCGCACTGTGGTTTTCCCTCTCCCGTTGATGTTCGGGCTACCGGCAGCGGGGCGTGTGCCTGGTCGTGCGGGGCTGTGTTCAACAATCCCCGCGCGCCGGACGAATGTCCAAGAACAAGTGCGTCTGAGAGGCAGATGGATTACTTATGACGACTGCTGCAGTCACACCGCACTGAGGTGGTACCCGACGCTCAGGTTCGGGTAGTAGCCGTCGATGTAGCTCGAGATGAAGTATTGATCAGGGTCGGTGGTGCGAGTTCCGTCGGTGTCGAACTGCGGATAGTCGTTGGCCATGAAGACGGCTTGTCCGCCGCCGGGAGTGGAATAGACGACGTCGACCGTCAGGCCGCGCGGGTCCTGGTTGTATGCCGTGACGATCTCGGTCTCGTGGGGCGCGAGCGACTGGCGTGGGCTCTGCATCCACTGTCCGTAGGGGTTGTCGGCGCCTTCGAGATGAATTGTCTGTTCGGTGTCGTTGCTGATCGTCATCGTGATGGTGTTGCCGGTCGTGGGAAGAGTTCCGGCACTGGCGATTCCGCTCAATCCCAAAGTGAGGGCGCCGGCGGCCAGAGCTGTGATTGCGGCAACTACGTAGCGTGGGTTCGTCATCGTCGGTGTCCTTTGTCCGGGTGAGCGTTCGGTTGGCTCTCTCGAAGACAACTATGTCGGAGCGGATCGATGTCGTATGTCCACTCCTCGGACCCTGTGCAGGAGGAACGGTGTGTCCACCGATCGGGGGACACCTACTCCGACACGGAGACAGCTTCGACCTTTCGCTCGCCGGTGACCAGCAGTCCGATCAGTGCGGCGGCCGCGAGAACCATGACGAGTGCGCCGTAGCCACGCGTCGTATCCACCAACCCCACCTTGCCGACCAGGTAGCCGGCCAGCAATGCCGGAAGGCTGTTGGCCAGATATGCGATGACGTAGACGGTGGACAACAACCCCGCGCGTTCGTGGTTCTCGGCCAGCGGCATGACAGTGAGGATGGTTCCCTGGAATCCTGCTCCGAAGCCGATCCCGGCAACAGCCGTACCAACCAGAATCAATACTGCAGAGGATGTTTCAGCACCGATGAGTGTGACGGCCACCCCGAGCACCAAGGCGGTTGTTCCGATCAGCATCACGGTTCGGCCGCCGAGTTTGCGGAAGGTGAGCACCGCTGCGGCTCCGAATCCCGTCAGTGTTGCGACCATGATGGCACCGATGAGCGAGCTGTGAACGTCAAGTGCGTTGCGCGCCAGCGCCGGTCCGAGTGAGAGGTAGAAACCGCCCAGCGCCCAGACCGCGATCAGGCACGGTGCTGTGAGCGCAATCATGGTTCGGGCCTCGCGAGGAACAGCAAGGGTGGGGCGTAGCGACTGCCAGGCTCCGGGGCGTCCGCCCGAAGTCTCGGGAGCGGCCCAAACCCCGAGGATCTCGAGGACGACGAGTACGAGAAGGACCAGGTAGACAGTGCTGGTTGGCCTGGGCAGGTGCTCGCTGATGAGACTCGAACCCACGGCTCCGACGGCAAGCCCCACTGTCGGAGCGACGCTGTTGATGATCGATCCGCGGCCCGGAGTGCGTTCGAGGTCGATCAACGCCGAACCCAAAGCGCTGATTGCAGCGCCGGTGGCAACACCTTGCACGACCCGGGCAATCAGCAGAATGGTCAAACCGTCGGCCGAGGCGAACAGGGCGAGCGAGACCGCCTCCAAGGCGAGCGCTCCGAGCAGGACCGGGCGCCTGCCGATGTGATCGGACAGGGATCCGGCGGTCAAGAGCGTGGCGAGCAATGCGAGAGCGTAGATGCCGAACACGAGCGTCGACGCGAGCGAGGAGAATCCCCACAACTGTTGATAGTGCTCGTACAACGGTGTCGGGGTCGCGGAGGCGCCCAGGAACGTAGCGATGATGACGGCGATGAGTGTGAAAGCGGCGCCTCGCCCCAAGCGTGGGCGTGAAGTGCTCTCAGTCGGTGGTGAAATGGTCGTTGTCATTGTCGTAGCGCTTCCCGTGCGGGTGGTGAAGACTTCAAACGCAAATACTTTGCGTTTGGGACGCTACGCCTGGCCGTAGCCTAATGCAACATCTTTGCGTTAGTATTGATTTATGAGTCCGTCCGCAGGTCCGCGCCCCGGTGGCCGCAGTGCGCGCATCCAACAGGCAGTGCATGCGTCGGCGCGCAAGTTGTTGGAACAGCGTGATCGGGCAGAGATCACGGTGCCGATGATCGCAACCGATGCGGGTGTGACCCCGTCGACCATCTATCGGCGGTGGGGCGACATCAACGAAGTCTTTGCCGATGTCTCGATCGAGAGATTGCGACCGGACGCCGACCCGCGTGAAACGGGTTCGCTCCGAGGGGATCTGACGATCTGGGCGCAGGACTATCTGGAGGAGATGTCTGCACCCGTCGGTCGCGCATCGCTGCGAGATGTGCTGATGAGCGACGACCAGACGCACGCACCGGACGGCACGAAGAAGTTCAAGTGCGCCTTTTTCTGTCGGACACAGATCGACGTGATACTAGCTCGTTGGCCGGAAGCTGCTGACGTGGATGGTGATTCGGTAGTGGACCACGTGGTTGCACCGATCATCTACCGAATTCTGTTCGACCTCGAACCGGTCGCGCCGCAGCGAGTTGCGGAATTAGTGGATCAGACACTTGCGCTCGCGGCGCGGGTCGGTGCCGAAGGCTGATCGCTGCGTAGCCGGGCGTGGACGTGCATGGCGTGCCAGCCGTCGGCGTGCCTGGCGGAGCCTCGTCGAACACCTTCTTCGCTGAAGCCTGCTTTGGTGGCGACTCGGCACGATCGTGGGTTGTGGATCGAGTGCTCGAGTTCCAGTCGATGAAACCCTACTTCGCGGAATGCCCACTCGGACAGTGCAGTTACGGCCTACGTGTTCCGGCTCTGCCACTCTTCGTTCAGGCGGCGCGCGGATTCCAGAGTTGCGATCGCCTCTTCGGTGTCAACTCGCGCGAGGACCAGTGCACTTACTGTGCAGGAGAGAAGGATTCGAGTGCGGTCTGAGAGCGTGGCGTCTGTCTCGGTCGGAAATGTGGCTTGTAGCCCGCTGCGAATTGCAACGGCAAGTTCTTGCCGATAGGCGCGGATCACGGCTGCCACCGCATCGTCGTGCGCGCCGAGTCCGGCAGCCGTATTGAGAAGTAGGCAACCGCGCCGAGGCGAGTCGGCGGTCATGGTGCCGATCGCGTGCTCAAGCGAGTAAAGGTAGTCGTCGACGGCGTCTGCCCCGGGATTTGTCGTGAGGCCGCGCAGACGTGGCCGGATGACATGTTCGAGGTACATCTGCACGGCGGCGTCGAACAATCCGCGCTTGTTGGTGAACGAGTTGTAGAGACTTGACCGACTCAGCCCCGTCGCGGATTCGAGGTCGCCGAGTGAGGCGCCTTCGTATCCGCGTGCCCAGAAAACGTCCAAGGCGGCAGCGACCACGGCTGTTGTGTCGAATTCTTGTGATCTGCCCATCAAAGCCTCGCTCTTTCTGTATCGTTCGGTCCAGTATATATTGGACCGAACGATACAGAATTCACTCGAAGCAACAGGAGCTCACCGATGAACGTCGCCGGCTACATCTTCGCGGGACTGGCCGCAGCAGTGCACGTATACATTTTTGTCCTCGAATCGATTCTCTGGACGGCACCGAAGACCCGCGCCACGTTCGGCGTGAAGTCCGAGGAAGAGGCGATCACCACGCAGCCGCTCGCCTTCAACCAGGGCTTTTACAACCTTTTCCTGGCGATCGTGTCAGCGGTCGGCATCGTGATTGCGGCGACCGGCTCCGCGTCGGTCGGAATTGCCCTCGTCCTGGCGGGCACAGGATCGATGGTTGCCGCGGGATTGGTGCTGATTCTCTCGTCTCCCGACAAAGCCCGTGCAGCCGTCGTGCAGATGCTTTTCCCAGCTATTGCCGTTGTTCTGCTGGTAATCCACCTGCTTTGAGTGGTCTCTATCCGCCGCCGAGCACCAGTGATTCGATCAACGCAAAAGCACCGTTGAGTGCTCCGCAATCGAAGGCTTCGGCCAGGGCGTAACCGATGACAAGTTCGTCGGTGCTCGGCGTGCTCGACCAGACTGCGTCGGTCTGTCTGGGATCGGATTCCTCGTTCTTGGAGAAGTGCCCGATCCGCAATCCGTCGCGGGTGAATGCACTGTTCGCGTCGTCGACTGGGGCGAAGTTCAAACTCACGCCGTCGACGAGTGCCGAGACAGAGTACGAGCGACGGGACAGAAACCCTTTGCCGACAGTGAGTTCGACTTCGTCGCCACCGACAGTGAAGAACAAGTCGGCGGCGGCGCGCGTTCCGATGGGTGTGCCTTCGCGGCGCGGGGAATCGACTCGACGCGTCAGCAGAGCGTGTGAGTTGCCGTTTCGGACGTCAACGACCCCCGTGTCGACATCGAACGAGATCTCGACTTTTCCGTGAATCGGGTCTTTTGCGGCGTATTTGACCGTCACTGTGCCTACCCCCTGTAAGTGTGAACTCGGGTCCATAATACGTGGTGGGAGCGTTGTCCAGTATGCCCGAATCCAAAAAAATAGTGCCGAATGACGCGCGTTTGCGGCCAAATGCTTCTACGCTGGGTCTTGGGTTTGTTGCGCATCCCACAACGGTTTTTCCCACGCCAGACGAGGAGCGCCTATGAGGTTGTCGACTACTTGTTCTGTTGCTACGAAGGCTTGATCAAGCCGGAATTGCCTCTGCCGGATGGTGCTCGAGACCCATCCGGCAGAGGCAATTCTGCATCAGTTCGGGCCTTCAGCCGCCGGCGAATTTTTCCGAGGTGCCGAGATCGATCGGCAACGCGATGCCGGTGATCCCGCGCCCGGCCGGCCCCACCAGATAGAACACCGCATCCGCAATCACTTCGGGGTCGACCCACGGGTGGGGCAGCAGATTCAGCTTCGACATGATCGGAGCGGTATCGGCGAGGACAGGATTCTCCAAGTCTGGACGGAACGCACGAACCATCGGTTCGTTGTCGATCATCGTCGTTCGCACATTGCCCGGGTGTACAGAGTTGACCCGAATGTCCGCCCAGCCGAGTTCGTTGGCCAGAGACTTCGCCAACCCCCGAACGGCGTGCTTCGACGCGGAATAGTGTGCGATACCCGGCACGCCTCGAAGCCCGGCCATCGAGCTGATCAACACGATGGATCCACCTCGATTGCCGTTCATGATGTGCGGAATCGACACCTTGGTCGTCAACCAAACGCCGGTGACGTTGATGTCCATCAGCTCGCGGAACTCTTCGGCGCTCAGGTCCCAGGACAATTTCGCCGACGCCGCGATTCCCGCGTTGGCGATCACGATGTCCAGTCGGCCGAGTTTCTCGACTCCGGCGTCGACCGCTGATTTCAGGGCATCGAGGTCGCGAGTGTCCGCGACGGATGCGACGATGCGCCGGCCCTGAGCTTCGACCAGGGCGACGGTCTGGTCGAGGTCGGCTTCGGTGGCCATGTCGTACCCCGCCGTTGCGACCGGCGCGCACAGATCCACCGCGATGATGTCCGCGCCCTCGGACGCGAGCTTGACGGCATGTGCGCGCCCTTGACCGCGCGCCGCTCCGGTGATGAATGCGACCTGACCGTCCAAATTGCCCATCGAACTTCCCCTGCCCGTCTGAATCGTTGAAAACTGGAACGTGTTCATACTGCTACGTTCGGTGCGAGCCAGGCAGGGGAATTCTCTGAATCCTTATCCGCGAAGGAGTTTGGACAACTCGTCCAGTACGCTCGCGTCCTCGATGGTCGACGGGACCGTGTACTCCTCGTTGTCGGCGATCTGCCGCATGGTCTTGCGGAGGATCTTGCCGGAACGAGTCTTCGGTAGTGCAGCGACGACGGTGACGTCCCGGAACGTGGCGACGGCACCGATCTGGTCTCGCACCCGGGCGACCAGTTCCTGTCGGAGTGTTTCGGGATCGATGTCGACGCCGGACTTGAGCACGACGTAGCCGCTGGGGCGTTGCCCTTTGAGTTCGTCGTGAATGCCGATGACCGCGCATTCGGCGACAGCCGGGTGGCCGGCGACGACGGCCTCCATGCTTCCGGTCGAAAGGCGATGTCCGGCAACGTTGATCACGTCGTCACTTCGTCCGAGCACGAAGACGTAGTTGTCCTCGTCGATGTATCCGGAGTCGCCGGTGAGGTAATAGCCTTCGAACGTCGACAGGTAGGACTTCACGTATCGGTCCTCGTCACGCCACAGTCCGGCGAGTGTTCCGGGAGGAAGCGGCAGGCCGATCACGATGTTGCCCTCGGTGCCCGGACCCACGAGTTCGCCCTTGCCGTCGACGATTTCGACGCGGTATCCGGGGCAGGCGACGGTGGGTGAGCCTGCTTTGATCTCCATCGGTTCGAGGCCGCGCAGGTTCGCGCAGATGGCCCAACCGGTTTCGGTCTGCCACCAGTGATCGACCACCGGGCGATCGAGAATCCGAGTAGCCCACTCGTAGGTGTCGGGATCCAAGCGCTCGCCGGCCGCGAACAGTGTGTCGAGCGACGAGATGTCGTACTTGGCAAGCTCTTTTGCATCCGGGTCGGCCTTGCGGACCGCGCGGATCGCTGTCGGAGCGGTGAAGAGTGCCGACACTTTGTATTCGGAAATGATGCGCCAGAATGCACCTGCATCGGGGGTCCCGACGGGCTTGCCTTCGTACATGACCGTCGTAGCTCCGGCGAGCAATGGCCCGTAGACGATGTAGGAGTGGCCGACCACCCAGCCGACGTCTGAGGCGGTCCACCAGACCTGGCCGGGGCTGATGTCGTAGAGATTCTTCATCGTCCACGTCAGGGCAACGGCATGGCCACCGTTGTCCCGGACGACGCCCTTGGGCTTACCGGTCGTTCCCGAGGTGTAGAGAATGTAGAGCGGATCCGTCGCGGCGACCGACACCGGGTCAGCAGGAGTTGCATCGGCGATCAGCTCGTCCCAGTCGAACCAGGCTGCGGCACTTGACTTGTAGTCGGCAGCTGCGCCGGGAATCTGCTCGCGATTCTTCACGATCACGGTGTGCGCGGGCGTGGCGGACAGTTGCAGAGCCTTCTCGACCATCGGCAGGTACTCGATTGTTCGTCCGGGCTCGAGGCCGCCGGACGCCGTCACGAGCACCACTGGACCGGCGTCGTCGATACGGGTTGCGAGTTCCTTGGCCGCAAAGCCGCCGAACACCACCGAATGCACCGCGCCGATACGTGCACACGCGAGCATCGCGATCGCGGCCTCGGGGATCATCGGCATGTAGATGATCACGCGGTCGCCCGCCACCACACCCTGATCTTTCAAGACGCCGGCGAAGAGTGAGACCTGCTCGAGCAATTCGGCGTAGGTGTAGGTCGTCTTGGCTGGGACCATCGCGGAGTCGAAGATCAACGCGGTCTGATCGCCGCGGCCGTCGCGGACGTGCCGATCGAGGGCATTGAAGCTGGTGTTGAGCGAAGCATCCGGGAACCAGCGATAGATCGGCGCGGCAGAATCGTCGAGAGCCTTCGTGGGGGCGACATCCCAGTCGACGGCACGCGCAGCGTCGAGCCAGAACTTCTCCGGCTGATCCATGCTCTCGCGATATGCGTCGGCATACGTGGTGTGGGACGCCTGCTCGGAAGAGCTCATCGACGTGTGTCCTCTCGTGAACTTCGCTTACCGGTGACCTGAAACACCTTAGGTCACCGTCAGTGCGGTGCGCCTCAGTAGCGGTGCGGGTACCGTCCCTTTGCGCCGGGCGGGCCTGTCCCGTCGGCCAGTGGCGCGTAGGGGTGGGATAAGCCAGGGACGGAAAGGGGGATCGATGTGACAGGTGCAGCGCAACGCGCAGGCTTCTGGGGAGTCCTCGCTCTGCGTGACTTCCGACTGCTGTGGACCGGCGACGCAGTCAGCGGTATCGGAAACGGTGTCACGACCGTCGTACTGCCGCTGGTCGCGCTTCGCGAACTGGACGCGAGTAGCTTCCAGATCGGTGTGCTGGCATCGGCAGTGTGGTTGCCGTGGTTGATCGTCGGACTACCTGCCGGTGCCTGGATCGACCGGCTGCCACGGCGTCCGATCATGATGATCGCGAACGCTGCGTGCGCGCTGCTCTTCGCGAGCCTCGCGATCGCCGGCTTCCTGGAGGCGATGACATACGGCCACCTGCTCCTGGTCGCGCTGCTCACCGGTACAGCCACGGTCTTCTTCCAGGCGGCCTATCACTCGTATCTCCCCACGGTGCTCGCCGAAGCGGATCTTGTCGAAGGGAACTCGAAGATTCAGGGCGCCGAGGCCGCAACTCGGGTGATCGGCCCAAGCGTCGGTGGGCTGGTGGTTGCAACTGTCGGGCTCGCGGCCGGTCTGGTTGTCGACGCGTTCACGTTCGCCTTCTGCTTCGTATGCATCTGGCTGATTCGTGTGCAGGAGACCGTCCATCGCGGACAGAATCAGCGAGAACCGTTGCGACGGCAGATTGCGCTCGGACTGCGATTCGTTGCCGGTGATCCGTATCTGCGGTCGATCGTCGTCTACGGCACTCTGCTCAATTTCGGTCTCACCGGGTACACCACGATTCAGATCGTGTTCTTGGAAAAGACGGTTGGTGTGGGGGAGTTCGGACTCGGGCTTCTCTTGGCGATTGCCGGGGTGGGCGGAATTGTCGGATCGATGATCGCGCGCCCGCTCGGCCGCAGATTCGGCACTGCCCGAAGCGTTCTCATCTGTCAGTTGGTGACGGGACCGTTCATCCTGTTGGCGCCTCTGACGACGTACGGTGCCGGCCTGTTCTGGTTCTGCATCGGCGGCATGGTGATGGTTGCGGGTGTCGTGTCGTGCAACGTGGTGCTCGGCAGTTTCCGTCAAAGTTACTGTCCGCCGGACCGCCTCGGACGAGTAGTGGCAACGAGTATGTTCCTGCTGCACAGCAGCATTCCGCTCGGTGCGCTGACGGCAGGCTACCTCGGCGACGCGGTGGGACCGCGCGGAACGATGTGGATCATGGCCTGCCTGATCGCGCCGTGTGGATTGGTCCTGCTCTTCAGCCCGCTCCGCGGGATCCGCGATCTACCGAGTCGGCCGGCGATCTCGCTGCGGTAGAGCCGCGGCGGCCTCTTCGCTTCGAATCGCGATGCGAAGAGTCGCGAGCATGAACAGTGACACTGCGAAACCGAAAAGCGCGCCGAACTGGTCCTGCGTGAACAGATAGACCTGCGTCACCAGAAGGCTCACGATGAGGGATGCACGCAGGAGTCTCAGGGCTCGCAGGTACGGACCGCGGAAGAGGAACCACACTCCCAGAACCACAAGAACTCCGGTTGCGACGGTGGAGATCTGGACCACCAGATCGGAGACGTCGTCGGCTTCGACGACGTTCTCGGAAACCAACGCGTAGATCACCTGGACAATCGCCAGAAGAGCCTGCAGTACGAACAGGGTCAGTACCAGTCGGCGGACGACACGGTGCCGGAGCAGTTCCTCAGCACGGTGGAAGAACGCGTTGCGGCCACGAGTGATCTTCGATTCGATACCGCCGGTCGGCGGAGTCTGTGAATGCAGGCCGGCTTTGATCGAATCGACGAGGTCGGTGAGGCTGCGGTCTTCGACGCCGTCGAGTACACGGAGGGCGTGGTTGTACTGGATCTCGTCGAGCTGACCGAGAGCGAGGTCCGAGAGCGCTCGCGCCCCGATGGCGAGCCGATGACGATCATTCATTCCGCGCCGAATCACCACCTCGCGCGCGGCAAGATAGAAGAGAACGAAGACGACGTACATGATCGCGATGGCAGGCTGGTAGAAGTAATCGACGTCGGCGGTGACGAATTTTCCGACCTCGTCGATGAAGAGACCGAATCCGATTCCGCCGACGAGCGTGGCCAGGTCACGCGTGCGAGAGCCTTCGGTGATGGCGGTCGCGACGATGGCGACGGCCATCAGCAATCCGCCCCAGAGAACGTGTGCGATGTGGAGGGCGCCGCCCCCGATCTGGGGATAGCCCGTTGCCGCCAGATAAGCGCGGGTGATCAACACGGTCGCGACGCCGGCGAACAGGAACAATTCAAAACGAGCGAGTGCCGCGCGGTCGTAACTGTGCGGCAGCGTCAGCGCATTCCGGTCCTTCGTCGTCATTGCGGAACTCCCAGGTTTCGATAGCGCGCGATACGGGAGGACTGGCGATCGGTGTCCGACTCTTCGGCAAGCACGAAGAGCTCGTGCGCTATCGCAGCCCCTACCCTCTTGGAGAATTCCACGGGTTCGTCGGCCGCGTCAGGCGTTTCGGGAATGATCGCGTCGATTACGCCGTCTCGAAGCAGATCCAACGAACGAATGCCCTGCGCTGCCGCCATCTCCGGTGCGTGACTGATGTCGCGATGTACGATCGCGCTTGCGCCTTCCGGCGGCAGGGGAGCGAGCCACCCGTTCTGTGCCGCGAGTACCCGATCGGCGGGCAGCAGCGCGAGCGCCCCGCCGCCTGTTCCCTGACCGAGCAACACCGACACTGTCGGGGTCTTCAGCGTCACGAGGTCGGCGATGCAACGGGCGATCTCAGGGGCCAGTCCACGTTCTTCAGCTTCTTTGGACAGCGACGCGCCCAAAGTGTCGATCACGAGGACAAGCGGGAGTTGTAGTTCTTCGGCAAGTTTCATGCCCCGTCGCGCTTCCCTGAGCGCGGCCGGTCCCATCGTGGTGAGCGCGGATTGGCCACTGCGGTCCTGGCCGAGCAGGATGCACGGAAAGCCTCGGAAGCGGGCGAGCGAGAGCAAGATCGTCTTGTCGGTTTCACCCTGCCCGGTGCCGCTGAGCGGTACCTGTTCAGTTGCGGCATGGCGGAGCAACTGCCGGATGCCGGGTCGATCGGCCCGGCGCGAGAGCATCACCGACTGCCAGGCGGGAACATCGGGAATCTCGGGTGAGGGAATCGGGTCCGTGGCCGCCGGGGCCGGGGGATCGGTGAGCACGCACAACGCTCGATTGACCAGCAGACGGAGGCGGTCGACGGGTACGACGCCGTCGATAACGCCGTTGCGATACAGGTTTTCGGACGTCTGGATACCGTCGGGAAACTTTTCGCCGTACAGCGATTCGTAGACACGGGGTCCGAGGAATCCCACCAGAGCACCGGGTTCCGCGACGGTGATGTGGCCGAGGGATCCCCACGAGGCAAAGACCCCGCCGGTGGTGGGATTGCGCAGGTATACCAGGTAGGGCAGGTGTGCCGCTTTGTGAACAGCCACTGCCGCAGCGATCTTCACCATCTGAACGAAGGCGACGGTGCCCTCCTGCATCCGCGTTCCGCCGGAGGTGGGCGAGGCGAGCAGCGGGAGTTGTTCTGCCGTAGCACGTTCGACGGCGGTCACGATCCGCTCGGCCGCGGCGACTCCGATGGAACCGGCGAGAAAGCTGAATTCACAGGCAATTACCGCGACCCGACGGCCCCGAACCGTACCGACACCGGTGACGACGGACTCGTCCACTCCGCTCTTCTCGCGGGCCTTCGCCAGGTCTTCTGCGTATTTCGGGCCAGGTCCGACGTCGACGGGCGGGGAGTCCCAAGAGACGAAGCTCTCGGGATCGAGTACCGCAGTGAGTAGTTCTTCGGCCGAGATTCGCACAACGTCCTCCAAGTAAGCAGCACCCCGTCCAGGATGAACCTACCTGGACGGGGTGCCGCCGGGATCGCGTGGCGCCAGTTGTGCGCTGGAGAATCAGCGTCCGAACGCCTCTTTCCATGACACGACCTTGCCGATACGAAGGATGGAGCGCTGGTAGATCTTTGCCGCGATCATCGACAACGCAGCGGTCACCACCAGCATCAGCAGAATCGTTCCCACGATCTGGAACGGAGAAGCAACACCGGCGGAAATACGCAGGGGCATGAGGATTGCCGAGAACGGCGGAATCCAACTCAACACGTTGCTCAGGGTTCCTTCTGGATTGCTCACCGAAACGAAAGCCACGCTGACCATCGCCATGACGAGCAGCGCTAGAGGCATCGCGGTGGCGTTGACGTCCTCCTGCCGCGAGACCATGGACCCGGCGGCGGCGTACAGCACGGCGAAGAAGAGGAAGCCGAGAATGAACCACCCGAGAGTGCCGAACAGAACGCCGATTGCGGTGCCCGTCACGGTCAGGACGCCCGTCGCCAGTCCGGTGGCGACGCCCGCGACGGCATAGGCAGCCATCTGCATCAGGCCGACAGCACCGATTCCGAGAACCTTGCCCCACAACAACTGCAGCGGACGAAGAGTGGAGAGCAGCAGCTCGACCACGCGACTGGACTTCTCCTCGACGACGCCCATCGCCACGTACGTTCCGAACAGCAGGATCTGCATGTACAGGAGCACCACAGCAGCGATCGACATCGCTATGCGTTGGCCCTGTTCGGGATCCGGGGGATCGATGGCATCGATGGTGACCACTGCGGTGGACGTGGCTTCGGCGAGCTGAGCCGGGTCGATCCCCGCAGCGGAAAGCGCATTCGATTGTGCTTGTTGTGCAACGGAACTCTCGATGACGGCGCGCAGATTCGTGGGCACTTCCTTCTTGGTCACGACAGTGACGCCGCCGCCCGATCCAGCGATCACGGCCACGTCGAGGTCGCCGTCCTTGACCTGGTTTCGTGCGGTTCCGTCGTCGGAAACCTCCGTCACCGTCACCGGATTTCCGAGGGTGTCGCCGATGGACACCATCGTGGCACTGAGTGATTGGTTGCCGACCAAGCCGATCTTCGACTTGTCCTCGTCGCCGCCGGAGAAGAGTGAGAAGGCGATGATGCCGCCGACGATCGCGACCAGGATGATGACGTTGCTGATCACAAAACTCTTCTTCGAGATCTGCGTCATGAATTCGCGTCGGGCGACCAACCCGATGGCTCGACCTCCGCTCAACTGGTTGCTCATGCGGCTACTACCTCTCGGAACAGATCGGTCAGTGACGGACGTCGTAGCGTGAACTCGTGCACCGGTCCGGTTTTCAACGCTGCATGCAGGATCTGCTGATCGTCGGCGGTTCCGTCGACGCTCAGGAGCGTTCGACCGTCGAGGTGGCTCAGTGTGGTGACACCGATCAGGTGGTGTGCCCAACCGACCGGCGCGTCAGGGGCGAAGACTTCGATTCGGCCGTCGCCCTTGCCTCGTAGTTCGTCGACGGTTCCGATCTCTCGCATGCTGCCGCGGCTGATGATGCCCACGCGATCGCACAGGCGCTCCACCAGATCCAACTGATGGCTGGAGAAGATTACGGGAACACCGGTGCGAGCCTTCTCGACCAACACGTCACTCATGACATCGACCGCTACGGGGTCAAGGCCCGAAAACGGTTCGTCCAGAACGAGTACTGCTGGATCGTGAACCAGCGCGGCCGCGAGCTGCACACGTTGCTGATTACCGAGGGACAGGGAGTCGACGGTGTCCTTGACGCGTTCGGCGATACCCAGACGTTCGGTCCAGCGCTCTGTCGCCGCATGCGCATCGGCTTTCGAGAGTCCATGTAGCTCGGCCAGATAGGAAAGTTGCGCGCCCACCTTCATCTTGGGGTAGAGGCCGCGTTCCTCCGGCATGTATCCGATAGTGCGACGCACGTCGAGGTCGACGGGTTTGCCGCCGAGGCGAACTTCCCCCGAATCTGCTCCGAGCACACCCAGCGCAATGCGCATCGTGGTCGTCTTGCCGGCGCCGTTGCTGCCGACGAATCCGAAGATCTCGCCTGGTCGCACTTCGAAACTGAGGTTGTCGAGTGCAACGACGTCGCCGTAGCGTTTCGAGATGCCGTCGATCGTGAGGGTGGCTGACATGGGTCCTTCCCATCGGTCGAGTGGTGCGCTTCGGTAATACGGGTCAGAGGTCGAACTCTTCGGAATCAATCGGATCCGGGTCTGGATTGGTCCACGAGAGAATCATCGCGGGCGTGCACGCGCCGATCAGCATTGCAGTCAGTGCCAATAAACCTCCCGAGTAAGGCAGTCTCTCTACATTCCACTGCACCGACGAGGTGAAAATGAGGAAAATGGCGACAATGAAGACCAACGATTGAGTCACGCTCAACCCGACGGAACGGGCGTCGTTGCGTTGCTGGATCTCCCATTCGTCCAGAGCATGCCGCGGCGCATCCCCTTGCCTGCCCGACACGATTTGAAGTGAAGACCACGTCGGTAGGAACAACAGGGTGAGGACCGGCCATGCCACCGCGAACAGTGGGTTGAACAGGCACGCTATGCCGATGGCAACCATCGTGGCGAACAGGACTCCGAGGGCGATGACGAGCATCCGCCGACGTCGACGGGTTCGCCAATTCGGGAGCCAATGTCGGAACGTCTCCTCGTTCTGCAGGAACCGCCGAGTGCGGTGGGCCTGGTAGCGGTCGATCAGATTTGATTCAGGCACTGGGCTTTTCACTCCCCTCGGTAGTGCGGTCAGATCGGTAGACCTCCGTCGACGGTGCATTCCGGTAGACCTCCGTCGACAGCGGCCCGAACTCCGTCCGGGAGAACACCGCTTCGACCGGAAGGTCGAACACCCAGCAGATCCTGAACGCGAGATCCAGGCTGGGGTAGTGATCGCCGCGTTCGAGCGCCCCCACCGTCTGCGGGTTGACGTCGACGAGTTGTGCAAGCTGGGCCCGACTCATCTTCCGCTCGGCGCGAAGCACTCCGATGCGATTGAAGATGGGGAGCGCGTCTCCCCGTCGGACTGGGCTCATGCATCAAAGTGTTGTAAAAACCCAACAGTTTGTCAACATGAACCGCGAAGATGCCGTTTCTGGGTGGTGTCGGCGGATAGGGTTCGGGCAACAGAAGGGGCGTCGCATGGTGGTCGAAAAGTTGGTGCTCGAGAAGTCCTGTCTCGTCGTGCAGGTGCGCGAGGACGGTAGTTACAGCGTGGGACCGCAAGGACGTGAAGTGGTCTGGCGCGATGCGATGGAAAAAGGTGCCGTCATCGGTATCGGTCAGCACACTCCAGGGGACGTTGAGGGTGAATCGTGGTGGGTCGTGTACGGCCAGTCGGACGCCGGGGCAGACGTCACCGTTCGACTCGAGGATGGATCGCACGTGCCGGTGGGCCGTATCGGTGAGATTTTCGCCAGTGAATGGGTGAGTACCCCGCAGCAGGCCTTGCTGTATCGGTCCGATCGCCCGGTGGAGTCGCAGCCCACCAATCTCTCTGTTCTGTTCGCCAGGCCGACGTTCATGCCCAAAGCGGCGTTTCCGGAGAATGATCGCTTGTAGTTGCAGCGAGCTGCCGTCGGGAGGCTGGCGGCTACCTTCTCGAAACATTACGGTACGTACTGTACTGTTTGGGAATGACAACTTGGCCGAACGACCTCGCAGTAGTGCAAGTGCGCATAGCGCGACCCACTAACAGGCTCGACGACGTGATTGCGTTCTATCGCGACTGTCTGGGATTGCCAGAGCTCTACCGGTTCTCCGGTCATGCCGGGTACGACGGAATCATGCTGGGGCTGCCGGATTCGAACTATCACCTCGAATTCACGACCCACGAAGACGGAAGCCCGTGCCCGGCGCCGACGCAGGACAACCTGTTGGTGCTCTACTTCGCCGGCGAGTCGGCGATGTACGAGGTAGTTCAGCGGTTGGGTGAAGCAGGGCACGAACCCGTTGGCGCCGAGAATCCGTACTGGGAGGAGAATGCGGGGATGACTTTCGAAGATCCCGACGGCTGGCGTCTGGTGCTCATGCCGCGACCGGTGCTGTAGATGGTGCGCGCCCGCGACGAGCGGATCGACGACGCCGTACTGGCGGCAACCCTGGAGTTGTTGGGGGAGAACGGTTATGCGGAGCTGTCAATCGGTTCGGTGGCGACGAGAGCCGGCGTGCATCGACCCGCCATCTACCGGAGATGGCCGTCGAAGCGGCATCTGGTGGTCGACGTCGTCGTGGCGCACATCGGTACTGATCCAACGCCGGACACCGGCGATCTCAGGGCAGACCTGGTCGCCGGCATCACGACATTGGTTGTGGGGCTGAGCGAAACGGTAGTTGGGCGGATCCTGCCCGCGTTGGTTGCGGATCTGGCGGCGGACCCGGAATTGGCGCGGGATTTCCAGTCGGCATTCTTTCAGCCACGACGCGATTCCACTGCGGCAGTGCTGGAATCGGCGCGGCTACGCGGCGACATTCGGAGCGACTTCGACCTGGACTTCGTCCTGGATGCCCTGGCGTCGCCGATCTATTACCGAGCGTTGTTCCGTCACTTACCGTTGGACGCGCTCCTGGCCGAGCAGTCCGTCGATTCCGTGCTGCTGACGTTGACTCCCCACGAAAATTCCTGAAGCCGTTTCGATTCAGTTCAATTCGACTGGATCGGGTCCGACACGGCTGTCGGTGTTCAGCGCTGCGATGGCAGCTGACTCGTCGGTATCGAGTGCGAAGTCGAAGATTGCGGCGTTGTCGCGCATGCGGGCAGGTGTCACCGACTTCGACAGAACGGTGTGTCCCTGTTCGAGATGCCAGCGCAGAATGATCTGCGCTGGGCTCTTTCCGTGTGCTGCAGCGATTTTCCCGATGGTCGGGTCGTCGAGGATAGTTCCCTGTCCCAGTGGGCTCCATGCCTCGATTTCGATGCCGCGACTTCGCGCGTATTCCCGTGACGCGTGCTGTTGCAGTCTGGGGTGCAATTCGATCTGGTTGACGGCCGGGGTGATCGAGCTGTGCTCGGCCAGCAGTTCGAGGTGCTCGGGCAGGAAGTTGGACACGCCGATCGCACGGGCACGGCCGGAGGCGAGGATCTCCTCGAAAGCGGCCCACGTCTCCACGAACAGGCCCTTTGCCGGTGCCGGCCAGTGGATCAGATACAGGTCGACGAAGTCGATGCCGAGCTTGTCGAGGCTCGTGTCGAACGCGGCGAGCGCTCGGTCGTGGCCCTGATCGTCATTCCACAACTTGGTGGTGACAAAAAGCTCTGACCTCGGAACACCCGAACTAGCGATGGCGCGGCCGACACCGGCTTCGTTTCCGTAGATTGCGGCCGTGTCGATGTGGCGGTAGCCGATCTCGAGAGCGGTGGCAGTGACCTCTTCGGTCTGTGCGTCCGGTACCTGGAAAACGCCGTACCCGAGTTGCGGGATGGTGATCGGTTCGCCGGTGGTTCCGTGAGTCAGTGTGCGGTCGGGGATCGACAACATTGAAGAGCGCCTTTCAAGACTGGGTGTGGCGGTTCGAAGGGCGATCGTGTCGCCCGTGACCACCTATGCCGCGCATGCAACTATTGCGTGCGCCTGATAAATAGTTGCACACGCGGGTTGTCTGCGCAAGCAGAGTCGGTTAGCTATTCCTCGAAGAGCTGTCCGTTCTCCATTCGCCACCGGCGCGTGCTTCGGGTGGACTGCAGCATGCGTCGATCGTGAGTGACCAGGAGGAGGGTTCCCTCGAAGGATTCCATCGCCTGCTCGAGCTGTTCGATCGCCGGAAGGTCGAGATGGTTCGTCGGCTCGTCCAGTACCAGTAGGTTCACGCCGCGAGCTTGGAGCAAAGCAAGTGCAGCCCTTGTTCTTTCGCCGGGGGACAGGGAAGCGGCAGATCTGAGTACGTGGTGTCCGCGCAGGCCGAACTTGGCGAGCAGAGTACGGACATCGGCATCGGGCCAGTCCGGAACCTGAGCGCCGAAGGCCTCGACGACTGGTTGATCACCTTCGAACAATCCACGCGCCTGATCGATCTCACCGATCGCGACACCGGAACCCAAGGACGCGATGCCCTCGTCTGGGACCAGTTTGCCGAGCAAAACGTTCAGGAGGGTGGTCTTGCCTGCCCCGTTCGCGCCCGTGACGAGGATTCGATCGCCCCAGTCGATCTGTGTCGTGACCGGACCGAACGTGAACTGACCGCGCGTTACCTTGGCACCATTCGTGGTTGCGACAACGGATCCGGACCGCGGAGCCGCCGCGATCTCCATGCGAAGTTCCCACTCCTTGCGCGGTTCCTCGACCACTTCGAGTCGCTCGATGCGACGTTGGGTCTGGCGTGCCTTCGCGGCTTGCTTCTCCGTCGACTCGGTCCGCAATCCGCGTCCGATCTTGTCGTTGTCCTTGGCCTTACGACGCGCATTGCGGACGCCGTGTTCCATCCAGTTGCGCTGCATCTGTGCGCGATCTTCGAGATCGGAGCGGGTGCCTGCGTATTCCTCGAACGCCTCGCGTGCGTGCTGGCGGGCGATCTCGCGTTCGGCGAGGTACGACTCGTAGCCGCCGTCGTAGACGGCGATGTCCTGTTGTGCCAGATCGAGTTCCACGATCCCCGTGACGGTGCGCGAGAGGAACTCGCGATCGTGGCTCACGACAACCAGCGCCGCTCGGGTCTCGGCGACAAATCGCTCCAACTGCTCGAGACCCCGCAGGTCGAGATCGTTGGTGGGTTCGTCCAACAGGAGAATGTCGTAGCGCGAGAGCAACAGCGACGCGAGCCCGGCGCGTGCGGCCTGACCGCCGGACAGTGCCGTCATGTGAGCTTCGAGCGGAACTCCGAGCCCGAGTTCTTCGACCACCTTCTCGGCGCGCTCGAACAGATCGGCGCCGCCGAGAGCGAGCCAGCGTTCGAGAGCCGGAGAGTACAGATCCTCCTCCGCTTCAGCCAGGGTTTCGGCCGCGGCGTTCATGACCGCCTCGGCGTGCGCGACGCCGGTGCGTCGGCCGAGGAACTCGAGGACGGTCTCGCCCTCGATGCGGTCGGGTTCCTGTGCGAGATAACCCACCGCAGCGTCTGGCGGGCTGAGGATGATCGAACCTTCGACGTCGGCAGTTCCGATTCCCGCCAGTGCAGTGAGAAGCGTCGACTTGCCGGCGCCGTTCGCGCCGACGAGGCCGATGACGTCGCCGGGCGCGACGGTGAGATCGAGGTCGGAGAACAGAGTGCGTTCTCCCCGGGAGGCAGAGAGGCCGCTGATGCGCAGTGTTGCAGTCACCTGAGAAGTATCCCCGGCGCTGTGCGCCTGTGTTAATCGGTGCTGTGCGCCTTTATTAACCGCGGGCGGTTAATAAAGGCGCACAGCAGTCAGTCACGGACCAGGTGGTACCAGCACGGATGTGCCGCACGGACCGGAAGTGGCGATTCACTCACGTCGGCGGCCGTACTCGAGGCCATCGACCAACCGTCGAATACTCGCATGACGTCCTCCTCGGAGACGCCATGTGGCATCGGCCAACGGTGACCTGGCCCGAATGCGAACATCACCATGGACGCCCCGGGTGCGGTGATCGCGTTGACCGACCTCCCGTAGTCGCGTCGTTGATGATCGGTGAGCCCGTGAAAACAGCCGATGTCGAGCACCAGCATGTGCCCGCCGTCGACAGCAATGTGCAGGTCTGCCGCGTCCTCGTGGAGGAACCGGACGTCGACGTGTGCTTCACGCGCGTGAATGCGCGCTTTGTCCAGCGGTTCCTGTTCGGCGTCGACGCCGGTGACGTGCCACCCGCGTTGCGCCAGCTCGATGGAATGGCGTCCGGTGCCGCAACCGATATCGAGTGCACGGCCACCGTCCGGGAGGGGAATCGCATCCAGAAGGCCGGACAGTTGAGCGTCGAAGCCGTGACCGGTGTGCTCCCATGGAGTGACGCCGACCTTGTAGGCGAGGCGATATCCGAGATTCATCGCTCTCTCTTTTCTCGAGGCGATTCGATTACTTGTATTCCAAGGTAGACCGGCATTTCGGGTGCGACAAGGGTGCGAAGAGGAGGTTCGGTGGGGAATGCCTCCTGGCGCCCATGCGTTGGATCCACATATGACCGAGACCAACGATGTGACCTCTGTACCGACCATTGTTCTGAACGACGGTAAGACGATCCCCGCACTGGGATTCGGTGTGTTCCAGGTTCCGGACGACGAGACGCAGGAAGTCGTCTCCACCGCCCTGAAGACCGGCTACCGCAGTATCGACACCGCCAAGATCTACGGCAACGAGGTGGGCGTCGGCCGCGCGATCGCCGAATCCGGCATCGCCCGCGAAGACCTGTACATCACGACAAAACTGTGGAACGACGATCAGGGCTACGACTCGACGCTTGCCGCCTTCGACGCCAGCCTCGACAAGTTGGGTCTCGACTACCTCGATCTGTACCTGATCCACTGGCCGGTTCCGTCCAAGGACCTGTACGTCGAGACCTTCAAGGCATTCCAGAAGCTCAAGGCGGACGGACGGGTTCGATCCATCGGCGTCTCCAACTTCACCATCGAGAACCTCGAGCGTGTCATCGGTGAAACCGGTGAGGTGCCGGTCCTCAACCAGATCGAGCTTCACCCCAAGTTCAACCAAGCCGAACTGCGCGCCTTCCACACCGGCAAGGGAATCGCGACGGAAGCGTGGAGCCCGCTCGGCCAGGGAACTGTTCTCGGTGACCCCGTCATCACCGCTATCGCCTACGCTCATGGCGTCACCGCGGCTCAGGTGATCATTCGCTGGCACCTGCAGATCGGAAACGTGGTGATTCCGAAGTCGGTGACCCCCGAACGTATCGCCGCAAACTTCGATGTCTTCGGATTCGAACTGACGCCGGAACAGATCAACGCGATCGGTGCTCTCGACGACCCGGCCGGCCGCATCGGCCCCGACCCGGTCACGCTCGGCAGCTAGAACTTCCGGTAGACCCACGAACGGCACTCCCGCAATCGCGGGAGTGCCGTTCTGTCGTGCGAGGTCAGTTCAGGTGCGTGCGATGTTCTGCAGTGAATGCGATGTGCTCGTCCGCGCGTCCGGTGCGGAGCTTCTCGACCCACTCGGGATCGGCGAGCAGCGCGCGTCCGATGGCAACCATGTCGAATTCACCCCTATCGTACTGAGCTTCGAGACGCTCCAGCCCCGTGACAGCCGATGCGGCGTCGCCGGTGAATGCCGTCGTGAACACGGAGTCGAGTCCGACCGAGCCGACGGTGATGGTCGGCAACCCGGTCAGCTTCTTCGTCCAGCCGGCGAGGCCGAGCTTGCCGTCTTCACCGTCGAGTTCAGCGAACGCCGGTTCCCAGTGGCGCCTCGTCGACGGATGCAGAACGTCGACGCCGGCGTCGACCAGGGGAGTGAGGATGCGGCCGAGTTCAGCCGGGCTCTGGGCGATACGAGCGTCGTAGTGGCCGGACTTCCACTGCGAGAATCGGTAGACGATCGCGAACTCGTTTCCGACAGCCTCTCGGATTGCGGCGACGACCTCGGCCGGGAAACGGGTGCGGGCTTCCAGTGATCCGCCGTATTCATCGGTGCGGACATTGGTTCCGGCCCACAGGAATTCGTCGAGCAGGTAGCCGTGCGCTCCGTGCAACTCGAGACCGTCGAAACCGGTGTTCTTCGCGTTGAGTGCGGCGTCGACCCACGACTGCTTCAAGGTGTCGAGATCCGAGGTGGTGAATTCTCGTCCCAGACGGGTGCCGTCCAGCGCCAGGCCGGAGGGGCTGACGGTTTCGACCTCGGGGTTCAGACGCGAGTTTTCGCCGCGCTCGACTCCGAGGTGCCACAGCTGAGGAATGATCGATCCACCCTCGGCGTGCACGGCGTCCACTACCGACTTCCAGCCGCCCAGGCTCGAATCACCGTAGATGCGCGGTACGCGGGTGTGCGGGCCGGCTGCCGGGTCCGGGATATAGGTGCCTTCCGTGATGATCAGGCCGACCCCGCCCGCTGCGCGACGACGGTAGTACTCGGCCACGTCGGCGCCGGGGATTCCGTCAGGAGAGAAGGCGCGAGTCATCGGGGCCATCGCAAAACGGTTGCGCAACGAGAGTGATTTGACCTCGAAAGGCTCGAAGAGGCCGCGCAACGCGGGGGCCTCGGGTGCTGTCGATGTGTCGGGAAGAGTCACGGGTTTGTTCAACGCGGCGGACCCTTGACCTATTCCGCCGCCTGACTTTATCTCACCGAAATCTGCAAAAGGTTGCGTACGTTCGGTTTTCGATTGATGTCCACGTCGACCAAACTTAGTTTGTGCATTAACTATTAACATGCGATATGGTCGTGCGGAAAGTTCTTGAGGGCGGTATCGAGCACGAAAGAGGACGCGCGAGCATGACAACAACGGTGCCGGACGAGCGGACCGGAGAGCTGGAGCCGATTCCGGAGCGGCCGTACCCGAAGCGTCGTGATCCCAAGGGGTCGTGGATGTTCGACATGATCAAGACCACCGATCACAAGAAGATCGGGATCATGTACATGATCACGGCTTTCGTGTTCTTCTTGATCGGCGGCCTGATGGCCCTGTTCATGCGTGCGGAACTGGCTGTCCCCGGGATGCAGTTCCTCTCGAACGAGCAGTTCAATCAGTTGTTCACCATGCACGGCACGATCATGTTGCTGCTGTACGCGACGCCCGTCGTTTTCGGCTTCGCGAACTACATACTTCCGCTGCAAATCGGTGCCCCGGACGTGGCCTTCCCGCGCTTGAACGCATTCGGCTTCTGGCTCTTCACTTTTGGTGGTTTGATCGTACTCGGCGGATTCCTCACGCCGGGCGGCGCTGCCGACTTCGGTTGGACTGCGTACACCCCACTGTCGGGTGCGGTGCACAGCCCCGGCGTCGGAGCCGACCTGTGGGTCTTCGGACTGACAGTGGGCGGTCTCGGCACTATTCTCGGTGCGGTCAACATGATCACCACGGTGATCTGTTTGCGCGCACCAGGCATGACGATGTTCCGGATGTCGATCTTCACCTGGAATATCTTCATCACCAGCATCCTGATCTTGATGGCGTTCCCGCTACTGACCGCCGCATTCATGGGCCTGTTCGTCGACCGCCATCTCGGTGGACACATCTTCGACCCGGCGTCAGGTGGAGTTCTGTTGTGGCAGCACCTGTTCTGGTTCTTCGGGCACCCCGAGGTGTACATCATCGCGCTGCCGTTCTTCGGCATCGTCTCGGAGATCTTCCCGGTCTTCAGCCGTAAGCCGATCTTCGGATACACCGGTTTGGTTTACGCGACACTGGCGATCTCAGCTCTGTCCATCGCGGTGTGGGCTCACCACATGTATGCGACGGGTGCTGTTCTCCTGCCCTACTTCTCGTTCATGACGTTCCTGATCGCCGTGCCGACAGGTGTGAAGATCTTCAACTGGATCGGCACGATGTGGAAGGGACAGTTGACCTTCGAATCGCCGATGCTGTTCTCGATCGGCTTCCTGATCACCTTCCTCTTCGGTGGTCTGTCGGGCGTCATTCTCGCGAGTCCGCCGATCGACTTCCACGTCACCGACACGTATTTTGTTGTCGCCCACTTCCACTACGTGGTCTTCGGTACGGTCGTGTTCGCCACGTACGCCGGTATCTACTTCTGGTTCCCGAAGATGACCGGTCGCATGATGGACGAGCGCCTCGGCAAGTGGCACTTCTGGACCACGTTCGTCGGCTTCCACGGCACTTTCCTCGTCCAGCACTGGCTCGGTGGCGAAGGTATGCCCCGTCGTTACGCCGACTACCTGCCCTCGGACGGATTCACGGTGCTGAACTCGGTGTCCACGATCTTCGCGTTCGTGCTCGGCGCGTCGACACTGCCGTTCATCTGGAACGTTTTCAAGAGTTACCGCTACGGCGAAGTGGTCACCGTCGACGATCCGTGGGGCTACGGAAATTCGCTGGAGTGGGCGACCACCTGCCCACCGCCGCGTCACAACTTCACCGAGTTGCCGCGCATCCGTAGCGAGCGTCCGGCGTTCGAGCTGCACTACCCGCACATGGTGGAGCGAATGAGGGCGGAAGCGCACGTGGGCCTCACCGGGCAACCCACGTCGACGTTGGAGAAGAGTGACGATCATCGCCAGATTGATTAGTGCGATAATAGTTACTGCACTAATCAATCTGGTAACATCGGATTCATGACGACGAAGGCTCCGCAGACGCAGATGGACGATCCGCTGGCTCTCGACCGGCAGGTGTGTTTTGCACTTGCGGTCGCGAACCGGGCAGTCCTGTCCGTCTACCGGCCACTGCTCGAGCCGATGGGCCTCACACATCCCCAGTATCTGGTGATGCTTGCTCTGTGGGGGAAGTCGCCGATGGCGGTCAAGGAAATCGGGCAGGCATTGCAGCTCGACTCGCCGACACTCTCGCCGCTCCTCAAGCGACTCGAGGCGTCCGGGTTGATCACGCGAACCCGTAGCCGCGCCGACGAACGTCAACTCGACGTCGACCTCACCGAAGCCGGTGTGGCACTGCGTGACGAGGCGGAGAAGATCCCGCCGGCGGTTGTCGCGAAGCTCGGCGTCAGCCTCGCCGAACTCGAGGAACTTCACAACGTTCTGACGCGGGTCAACGAGGCCGCGCTCCGCGCCGGCGCTTTGGACCAATGAGAGAAATGTGATGACCACATCTGAAAGAAACGTGACGACTGCGTCAAGACCGATGCGTACCGAACAGGTGACTTCCGTGACTTCCAAAAAGCAACGCACGAGCCCGAATCCCCTTCAGTGGTTGGGTTATTCAGTGGGGCGCAAGTTACCCGATTCGATGCAGGACTGGGTGCGAAACGACCTGATCGGTGACTGGGCTGTGCCACGTCACCTGATCCGCAGCATGGTGCCGTTCATTCCCGTCTTCGCGGCCTTCATGCTCTTCCCCGGGCCGTGGGCCCTGCGGGCGTCGATGGTGCTGCTCGGAGTGCTTCTGGCGCTGTTCTATTCGGTCTCCTACATGGCTCAGAACAGGTCGCGTCGCCTCGAGCGTCACGGTTTGCCTTCCGACCTCGAGAACCCGAAGAAGGTCTCGCGCCACGACGCCGAGAAGGCCGCCTACGAGAAGTTGCACGGCGGCCCCGCGACCTAGACGCTTCGGTCAGATGCCGTGAAGGGCGCTGCCGCCGTTCATCTCGCAGACGCCCTGCTCCATGGCCGCCGAGAAACCACCTTCAGGGTCGGTCGAGCGAAGAGCCGATTCGACGTCCTGCTCGACCAGGTATCCGTTGATTGCGATCGCCGCGGTTGAACCTGCAGCCGCAGCATTGATTACCTGTGCGCGAGGGTCGACGACGTTGCCGGCGCCCCAGATACCGGGAACACTGGTGGCGCCGGAATGATCGACAGCCACGAATCCCGTGGGGCTGGCTTTGCAGCCGAGTCGCGTCAGATGTGCGTCGTTCGGAACGAAACGCGGCGCAACGAACAGTGCTGAGCGCGCAACCAGTTGGCCGTTGTCGAGTTCGACGGCTTTCAGTTTGCTCTTCTCGCAGACCAATCCAGATACCGATCCGTCGGCAACCGTCACTCCTCGGGCAGCCAGTCGCGCGCGTTCGTCGGGGGTGAGCGAGATCTTGTCGGGGAAGAACGTCACATCCGACGACCACTGTCGGAGTAGAAACGCCTGGTGAAGTGACATCTCGCGAGCGTCGCCGCCGAGAACGCCGATCGGTTGGTCGCTGATCTCGTACGCATGGCAGTACGGGCAATGGAGCACGCTTTGCCCCCAAAGCTCCTGGATTCCTGGTATTTCCGGGAGTGAATCCCGTAGGCCGGTGGCAACCAGCACAGTGCGAGTTTCGAGCGTCGTGCCTCCCGACAGTTCGACGACAAAGCCGGGTTCGATACCGCGCCAGGAGATGTCGACTACGTCGTCGCGTTTGAATTCGACTCCGTACGTCTGTAATTCGCTGCGTCCGACGGCGAGCAACTCACCTGGCGCCATGCCGTCTCGCGAGAGGAAGCCGTGCATGTGTGCTGCCGGTGTGTTGCGCGGTTTGCCGGAATCGATGACGGCGACCGAGCGCCGAGCACGACCCAGCACCAGGGCTGCACTGAGTCCGGCGGCGCCACCGCCGACGATCACGGCGTCGAGGATCTCTGTTTCAGTGTGTGTTCGCATGAGCACAGATTGCTCGCGGAGCAGGTTCGTCAGCAACTAATGTTGCCATTTCTGGGAATCGTCGTCAGACTCGGCACCATGAATGTCAACGGTCCGCACATCGATGCCGCCATCTCGCAGATCGGCGCGCGCCTCAAACGCATTCGTACACAGAGGAACGTCACGCTCACAGCGCTGTCCGAGTCCACCGGTATTTCGAAGAGCACCCTGTCGAGGCTCGAAGCGGGGGAGCGTCGACCCAGTCTGGAGTTGCTGCTTCCGATCGCGCTTGCCCACCAAGTGCCGTTGGACCAACTGGTTGCGGCACCACAGGTCGCCGATCCACGTATCCAGAGTGCGCCTCGAAGCGTCAGTGGGCGAACGGTATTGCCGCTGACTCGGCAACCCGGTGGGCTGCAGGCATTCAAGATGACCATCCCGGCAAGCCAGACGGACCCCGACCCGCAAGTGCACGACGGCTACGAATGGCTGTACGTCTTGTCGGGGAGGTTGCGGTTGGTGTTGGCCGATCACGACATCGTGATGGGTACGGGTGAAGCTGCTGAATTCGACACCCGAAACCCGCATTGGTTCGGTAGTGACGGCGGCGGCCCGGTCGAGGTACTGAGTCTGTTCGGCCCCCAAGGAGAACGCATCCACGTACGGGCCAAGCCTTCGCCGAAGTGACGGCCAGTCATACTTTCATTCGATGCTGCCGGAAGCGAAGAGGACAGTGAGGATCCGTGCGAATCGAAATTGACGACCTGAGTCGGGATGTGGTCCGTGCTCTACTGACCGAACATCTCGCCGACATGCATGCGACCTCGCCCGCGGACAGCGTTCACGCGCTGGACATCACCGGGCTGACGGATAGCTCCGTGACCATGTGGACGCTGTGGAGCGAAGGTGACGAGCTACTCGGTTGTGTTGCACTCAAGGAACGGTCGTCGACCGGTGGCGAGATCAAGTCGATGCGAACCTCATCGGTAGCTCGAGGGCGTGGCGTGGGTACGCGACTTCTTCAACACGTCGTGGACGAGTCGAGACAACGAGGTTACCGGCAACTCGAATTGGAGACCGGCACACAGGACTTCTTCGATCCGGCACGCCGACTGTATGCGAGATTCGGGTTCGTCCCGTGTCCACCGTTCGGAAACTACCGCGAAGATCCGAACAGTGCATTCTTCGTTCTCACCCTGTGAGCAGCTCTCATTCGGTGAACATTCTGGCAGTTATTCGTCGTACTGCGCTCTCGGAGTTCATGATTGCGGTGTCGAGCACGAGCCGTTCCGTGGTCCACGGCTCGTAGTCTCGGTCCAGGATTTCCTGCCACGTAGGTAGTACAAGATCCGGGATGTCGACGACTCGCCGTTCTGCGCGTCTGCGATGCTCGTCGGGATCCGAACAGATGACTTCGACACTGAGCAAGCGCGCCGAATTCTGTTGTGCGGTAGCTGACCAGGCGTTTCGTGTCGCCTCGACTGGGTTGACGCATTCGACCACGACCGAGAGTCCCAGTCGCAATTGTTCGGCGGCGAGCGCGTACCCGGTGATGTATCCGGCGGTCCCGGATACATCAGCGATACCGCTGCGGATCAGCGACTGTTCGATGGTATCGATTCGCACGTAGGGGATCTTGTGATGCTGAGCAAGCGCCCGCGCGATCGTCGACTTGCCGGTGGCCGGCAAACCACCGATCACGACCAGTGCCGCGTCGGCCGACGGCTGGGGGTTGTGTCCGGCATCCACCATCCCCGAAATGTACGGGGCGTCGTCGATTCACATCGACTCGCCCCGTACTCCTCTCAGTTCGAGGTCGCGAACTCTCGTGCTTCGAACGCCAGGTCGTCGGCGGCGGATTCCATCCGTGCCGTCGCACGGTTGGGTGCTGTCAACACGGCGACAATCGGAACTGCCAACGCCAGCAGGCCGAGAACGAAGACGGGGAAGAGGAATGAGAACACTTCGAGTCCCTGCGGCGCCGGGGCTGCCGCGTCGTGAACAACCTCGACTGCGGCCATTCCGGTGTAGTGCATACCGACGACGGCGATGCCCATGATGATTCCGGCGACAAAACGCAGAATCGTGGACTCGAGCACCATGGTGAACCACAGTGCAGCGGTTCCGGCGACGACTGCGATGAGAACCGACAATGCAACGAAGAGCAGGTCGTAGTGGATCTCACCCTGAAAGCGCAAGGCGCGCATGCCGGTGTAATGCATGATGTTCACGGCGAGACCGGTCACCACGCCGCCGATCAGAAGCCGCGTCCAGCGGAATTCGGTCCCGATGATCAGCAGACCGACAAAAACAGCACCTACTGAGATGATCGCGGAGATCACGGTCCATCCGAGGTTGTATCGAATGGGACTGCCGGGGACTGCGAAGCCGAGCATGGCGATGAAGTGCATCAGCCAGATGGCGACACCACCGATCGACAGGGCAGCCATGGCGAGCCATCGCATGCGTGTGGCGGTTGTTGTCGCCGACGCTGAATGCCTGGTGCACGCCAGGCCGACTACCGACCCGACCACGGACACGACGTAGGCGAGCCCGAGCAGCCAGATTCCCATCGAGAAATGGTGCATTTCATCCGACATGCCAGTTCCTTTCGGCGACGATTCGCATCTGGTGATTCATCTAGACGACTGCTTCAGCTGCAAGTCGTTCGAGGGAGTACTCGGTGACGGCGATCAGCGCGCGTTTGGCCGATTCGCGGTTTCGGGCGTCGATCTCGATCATGGGAACGCGGTTGGGTAGCGCCAATGCCTGCCGGAGATCGCTCGCCGAATGGATTGGTGCGCCGTCGAAACGGTTGACCGCCACAATGAACGGGAGCCCTCGCGCCTCGAAGAAGTCGACTGCAGCGAAGCTGTCTTCCAGACGGCGCGTGTCGACCAGAATGACCGCACCGATCGCACCGGTGATCAAGTCGTCCCACATGAACCAGAAGCGGCGCTGTCCCGGGGTTCCGAACAGATAGAGGACCAGGTCGTCGGCGAGAGTGATGCGCCCGAAGTCCATCGCGACCGTCGTGGTGCTCTTGTCGGGAGTGGAACCGAGATTGTCGATACCGTCGCTGGCGTCGGTGACCATTGCCTCCGTGCGAAGGGGGACGATTTCGGAGACGGTCCCCACAAGCGTCGTCTTGCCAACACCGAAACCCCCGGCGATCACGATTTTTGTCGATTTCACGCGAGACGATGAGTCAGAGTGCCCGAAGTCCACTGAGGGTCCTTTCGATCAGTTCGCGTCGCTCGACTCGAGATGCGTCGCTTCGCAGAGTGGCATGTATTTCCAGTGATCCGGCTACTACGAGGTCGGCAACCAGTACCCGCACGACTCCGATCGGAACACCGAGGTGGGCAGCGATCTCGGCAATCGAGATCCGCTGCTCGCAGAGTGCGACGATCGATGCACGAATATCCTGCGGTGCAAGATTGTTCGACACCACGTCCTCGATCGTCGCGATGATCGCTTCGAGCGGGAGGTCGATGGACGGCAGGGTCCGACCTTCGGTGAGCGCGTACGGCCGGACCAAGCTGGGTTCGGCGTCGTCGTACTCGGATTGATGGTGAGGCATCGAACTCAAATACCCTGCGACGTTCGCGGGGCAATGTCCATCGTGGTCCCGACGCGATCGACGAGAGTCGCCATTTCGTAACCGATCTGGCCGATGTCGCATCCGGCGACAGCGAGGGCGGCAAGGTAAGCGCCGCTACCGACGCCCATGAGAAGCAGGTAGCCGTTCTCCATCTCGACGACGGACTGCATGACGGCCCCACCGTCGAAGAGGCGTGACGCCCCCGCGGACAGGCTGGCGAGTCCGGAAGTGACAGCGGCCAATTGATCCGCCCGATCGAGCGGAAGGTGTGTGCTCGAGGCGGTCAACAACCCGTCGGCTGAGACGATGATCGCGTGACTCACACCCGGCACGTCTCGGGCAAAAGCCGAAACCAGCCAGTCGAGTGCGCGGGGAGTCTCTTGGGCTCCGACAGTGTTCACTGTTCTCCTTCATCGTTGTGCAACATCGTGGACGATTCGAAAGACTGTCCGCCATCGGGCTGATGGTCGGCGGCGCGCCGACGCCCTCGTTGTACTCCGGATTGGTAACTGCTCCAACCACGTTGGACGTCCGCCGGATTGGATGCATGGCGCTGCGCCGTACCGCCTCCGCCGACGGCACCAGGAACCAGGCGGGCTCCGCGGTCTCGAATGGGCAGACCGGAATCGGCGATCTTGGTGACCGGCATCTCGAACGAGGTCCGAGCGGCCAGCCAGCCTTGATCCGCGTCGGTGGTCCACGAACTGCCGGTGGAAGCCGCTGAAGTCTCCGCCGTCGGATCCACCAGCCACTCCGACACCATCCGGGCGAAAATCGGCATCGTGGTCGGAGCAGAGGGTACGCCGTTCGAGTTGCCGTCGCCCGCGCCGTCAGCCCTCGCCGATGCGCGAGCAGAGAGCCCGTCACGGGTGCGTGAGGAGAAGAATGCCGCAGTATTTGTCGGCGTCGGGGCTGAGAGCCGGTGCCGCGGCGGCGGGGTTGTCGACGGTTGTGGACCCGCCGGGATCTCGGGACCCTGTGCCGGCGAGACGAATTCCGGCGGCGGAGTACGAACGGGAAGGGACGTCGATGTGCTTGTGCCCTCGGGATCGGACAGAGGAGCGAAGGACGACACCGAGGTGGCGGGCGCAGCAGTGGTCGGAGTTGAAGTGCTGACTGCCGGTACTCCACTTGTGCCCGGAGTGCGACGTGGCAATCCCGAAGGCGCTGTTGCCGTAGGAGTGGATTGCGGTGTGATCGGGGCGAACGTCTCGGTCCGATCGGTACTGTTACCGGGCGTTCGACGCGGGAGATCAGCGAAACTTCTGGTCGCAGGCCGCGGGGGTGCGGATTCGGTCGGGACGGGCTGTGACCATGACGGTGCAGGCGGTGTGGGAGGGGGAGTCCGATCGAGCGCGGGAACGGGTCCGGTTCGCGGCGTGCGGATCTCGGGTCCCCGAGACGAATCGAGTATCGACGTCGGTAGGAGCACCGTTGCGGTGATGCCGCTGTGCGTCGATGACGTTGCCGTCGGGCGCAGGCGCACAGAGATGTTGTAGCGACGGCTGATTCGGCTCACGACGAACAAACCCATGCGACGCGCTGTATCCGCGCTCATCTCGCCGCCGGCGGCGAGGCGCTCGTTGGCATCGAGGATATCGGCAGGCGACATGCCGATACCGAGATCTGCGATCTCGACGATCATGGAGCCGTCGATAGTGCGGGCAGCGTTGATGGAGACGGTGGTCTCCGGTGGGGAGTACCGCAGAGAATTGTCGAGCAGCTCAGCGATGAGGTGAACGACGTCCGGGGCAGCATGACCGGTGACGACTCCGGGCGGGATCTGCCCGAGTTCGACGCGTCGATACTCCTCGACGCCGGATACCGCGGCGCGAAGGGTATCGCCGAGAGCGACGGGGGCGGTCCTGGCGCGGCGTACATCGGTTCCGGCGAGAACCAGCAAGTTGTCGCCGTTTCGACGCATTCTCGCGGCGATGTGGTCGAGCCGGAACAGATTCTCGAGGCGACGCGGGTCGTCTTCGTCCTGCTCCAACTGTTCGATCAAACCGAGTTGCTGGTCGACGAGGGACTTGTTACGCCGCGACAGCGTTTCGAACATGTCGTTGACCTGGCGCCGCAGGGTGGCCTGCTCGCCGGCAAGCGTGATGGCCTGACCGTGCATGTCGTCCACCGCGCGTGCAAGCTCGCCGATTTCCTCGTGGGTGCGGATCGGGACACGGGCGAAGTCGAGTTCGTCGGTACTGGCACCTGCGCGAATTCGTTCGATCGCGTCGGGGAGTCCGCGTCGTGCGGCCTGCAATGCGGCAAATCGCAACCGGCGGATCGGATCGATGAGCGATCGGCTGATGACGAGGGCGATGGCCAGTGCCAGCAGGACCGCGCCGAGCACGATTGCAGTGTCACGGAGTGCTGCGGTTCGTGCTGCATTGGATTCGGCGGTGACGGTGTCGCCGAACTCGGTGACGGTGGTGTCGGTCAGGCTGTTGTACTGGTCGTTTCCGGATTTCAGATCGGCGCCGACGCGGCTCCCCAGAGGAGAGGTCGACGGAGTTGATCCGAGGGCGTTGATCCGGTTCTGAGCAGAGTTGCTGAGGGTCTGGACGGTGTCGTTACTCCCGTCGATGGCCAGAATGTTGTTCAGAGCGACCAGTTCGGCACCGGCAGCACTGACCATCGACGTACGAGCTTGCTGGTCCGGATCACCGGAGCCGAAGAGGATTCGTTGTTCGGCCAGCGCTCGTCGCGCTTCCCAGAGTGCGGAGAGTCGACCACCTTGTTCGCGCAGGACAGGGCGCTGAGAGTGCTCGACGACGCTGGTGAAGGTGCTCGAGAGTGCGCGCGAGACTTCGCCGACCCGCGAAACCAAGCGTGCGGGAGCCACCGCGCCGGCGGCGATCTCCTCGGTGATGGAACGGCTCTCGGCGAGCGCCGAAGTCACTTGGTCGTTGAGGTCGCCGTCGGACTGGAACGCGCGCGCGGCGTCGACCAGTCGGTCCATTGCGTCCGAAACTGCTTGTGTTGCCGGGCCGGTGTCAGTGCGTGCCGATGCGGCTTCGGCGAGTTCGTACAGTGCGGATTCGAGGTTGATCGCCGCGGGCACTGCGAGGGCACGCTCGGACGAGGAACTCAGCTGTGCGGCTTCTTCGAGTTCTGTCTGAACTCGAAGTGCGCCGAGGACGACGGCGACGATCATCGGCAATGCGAGAACGGCGATGACCTTCCATCCCAGGCGCCATTCGCCGATCGACCACCAAGAGGTTGTCGTGTGTGAATCGTGTTTCATGCGGAACATGGCCCCTTCACGTCAACCCCCCGTGGGTCATTGCCCGAACCCCTTCAATCCGGTTTGACCAGAAGGGGTAGTTAGCTGAACGGTAACAGACTGTTCGCTGGCTCGCTACATCCCAGTTGGCTTCATGGATCGCCGACGACTATATCCGGATTGTAAGGCCAGGTGAAAGGGTAAACGGACAAGTGCGGCGAATGGGATAGCCGGGTTGTTCGATTCGGTAACTCGTCGACTCGTTGATGTGCGGCGCGCGGGAATCTCCGGAGGGATCCGCCTCAGGACCTGACATCGAGGACACGTCCGAACGAGGCGCACTCGCATGTCAGACTGTGGAAACCGCACCGATGACCGAATCGAACCTTGGAGCCATAGTGGGTGGACCTGCTCGCGACGCGTTGCGCGCGATCGCCGAACTGCTCGCCCCTGACAGCGCTGTTGTCATCGACCGGGTGACGCTCGCGATCGAGTATCCGGAACGGTATGTCGAAGTACAGAACGAGCTGTACTCACAGACGCTCGAGAAGCCGCACCCGGAATTGGCGTGGTTTGCTCTCGTCGACGCGTTGCACGACCGAAAACTCCTGGTCTGGGTGGACTGGAACGAGGACGCTGCCGAGGTTCTCGGTCAGCTACGAGCGCTCGAGTCGGCGCCGGCAGGATCGTGGGAGTGGGCGCAGAGTCTTGCCATGGCCTTCGATCGAGCTGCCGGACTCGAATCGCTTCTCGCTCGAGTCGGCGACAACATCACCGAGACGGGCGTTTCACTTGCCTGGCTCGACAGCGACAGCGATACGTTTCTCATCGCGCTCGTCCCGAGTGTTCACGGTGCAACACTCGTCGAACTCGCGCTGGCAGCCGGGCACTGCGTGCGCGTGTTCTAGAGTCTCAGCGTTTGCCGAGCAGGCGGCGCAATCCTTCGATTCGATCGCTCAGTCTGGGCGGCGTGCGCTCGGGATCCATCAGTGCATTTTCAGCGAGCACGTGGTCTTCGCCGTCGACTGTATTCCGGTCGAATTCGCGCAGACTGCGAGCGTCGGAGGTCGAGAGAGCGCGAACCGTCGACAACAGTGACTGCTCACCCAACGCGTCGTCGACTTCTTCCTCGGTGACGTCGAGGTGCTCGCTGAGTAGCCGGCGCCTCAACCCGATGATCGAGGCGCGCAACTCGACATCTGCGTCGTCGTTGGATTCGACGGCGATGTCGCACTCGGTGTCGAAGCCCATCGAACGGTTGTTGAGGTTCGACGACCCGATTCGCAGGAGGCGGTCGTCCATCACGAGGACCTTGGCATGCACGTAAATTGGTGCGCCGGAAGAGGTCACGGGATAGAACGCACCGAATCGGTCGTGGATATCGGCCGACCACAGCAAATGCAGCAGGTCGTGGCGTGCCCCGTCCATCGCCTTTTGTTCGAGCCATCCATCGGCATTGCGCGGAATGACCAGAACGATCTCCGGCCCGTCGGCCTCACGTAGACGCGCGGCAATCGCCTCGGCCAGCGTGCGTGAGGCGAGGTATTGGCTTTCGATGTACAGCGTGTGTTCTGCCCCGGCGATGGCCGCGAGATAGAGCGCCTCGATCTCGCGTACCTCTGTGCGTTCGCCGAGTTCCGGCAGCGTTCTGGCGATGGCCACGTCGACGACGCGCAAGGTGGGAGCCAAATTGACCGGCCACGGCGTCGCCGTGCTCTGGACCGGTGGGAGGTCCTCTCCGGTTGCGGATTTCCAGCGTGCCCGCGCTAATTCGCCGATGGCCGCGGCCGCATTGCCGTCGACCGCCGTGGTTGCGTCATGCCAAGGGCCGTAACGTCTCCCGCTCGGTGTGATCCGGTAGTCGTTGCGGTCGACGTGATCCGAGGTGTCCCAGCGGTCCACCGTCATGTCGATGCCGCCGCAGAACGCCAGAGCGTCGTCGATGACGATGATTTTCTGATGGTGCGCCGCACCAACCGGGTGGGCACCGTCGATCTCGAACCGAAGGCGCTCGTCGGTCAGCCAGTTGGACACGAAGACGGGAGTCATGCCGCGCCCAATTGCGGTGAACGCGCCGATGTTCCATTTGAGTACGAGGATTTCGAGGTCGGGTTTCTCGCGGACCAGCCAGCGGAGGAACATTCCCAATCGGTTGGGGCCGTCGAGCGTCTGCTTGCCTGGTTCGAGTTTGATGCGCGTGTCGAAGTCCCAGCCGATCAACATGATTCGCTTCTCGGCTTGCAGCATTGCGGACTTCGCATGATGAAAGTAGTCAGCGGCGTCGACGATGCAGGCAAGATTATCCGCGGGCTCGATGCGCCAGCAGGTTTCGCCCGGAATCAGTATTCTGTTCATTCGCCGATTCCCAGGTACGCGGTCAGTTCGCGCGCCGCCGCTTGGCCGGCGCGGTTGGCTCCGATCGTCGACGACGACGGTCCGTATCCCACCAGGTGCACGCGAGGGTCGGCTTCGACCTGCGTGGCGAGGCGCCCGGTCATCGGGATTCCGCCACCCGGTCCGCGCAGGTGCAACGGCGCCAGGTGATCGAGTGAGCTACGAAAACCGGTGCACCACAAGATGACATCGGCGTCGACGACGGTACCGTCGGCCCACTTCACGCCGTTCGGAAGAATTTCGGAGAACATCGGCAGTCGATTCATCACACCACGCTCTCGCGCTGCCCGGATGGCAGGCGTCACGGGGAGGCCGGTCACCGAGACAACGGATCCCGGTGGCAGGCCGCGTCGTACACGATCTTCGACCATGGCAACCGCATCGCGGCCGATGTCCGGCGTGAACGGCTCGTCGCGGAACTCGGGTTCGCGCCGCGTCACCCAGGTAGTGGTCGTGACGCGTGAGATCTCGTCGAGCAGTTGGACGGCCGAGATACCGCCGCCGACCACCACAACATGTTTGCCTTCGAACTCCGCAGCGGTTCGATAGTCCTTCGTATGGAGTTGTCGGCCACGGAAGGACTCGGCCCCGCGATAGTGGGGGATGAAGGGGCGCTCCCAGGTTCCCGTCGCGTTGATCAAGCCTCGCGCCGCGAACACTCCCTGGTCGGTTTCGATTCGCAGTCGCTCTTCCCTCGGACACACCACCCGTGTGTGTACCGGGCGGTGGACGGGAAGTTCGAATTGCTTTTCGTACAGTTCGAAGTAATGGGGGACCGCCACCGATGCAGGCACTTGTTCGGCGTCTGTACCGGTGGTTTCCGCGAAGGACATTCCCGGGAGGTCGTGCACACCGTTGACGGTGCTCAGTGTCAGGCTCGGCCAGCGGAACTGCCACGCTCCGCCCGGACCGGACGCATGATCGAGCACCACGAACCCCGATTCGGGTTCGATTCCGAACTTGCGCAGGTAGTACGCGGCGGAGAGTCCGGCCTGTCCGGCGCCGATCACCACCACGTCAACCGGGTGTGGTTGCTGTGCGGCAAGGTCGTCTGTACTCATCGGTAATCTAACCTCCTGATGTACAGAACTTAGCTGCAGAGAAGTATGCGGACGGTAGCGGCGCCTCGGAACTCCCGTGTGTCGAGCCTTCCAGAAACGAAAGTGAGCGGACATGATCGGGTTCTCCCGTGACGGCAACGTCGTGACCATCGAGTTGCAGCGTCACGAGCGTCGTAATGCGCTCAGCGCCGAACTCTGCATCGCAATACGGGACGCGATGAACGCGGCAGTCGCCGAGCATGCGCACGTTGTCGTCATCACCGGTGAGGGATCGGCGTTCTGTGCAGGCGCGGACCTCTCCGGTGACGTCTACATGGAGGGCTTCACCGACCGCTTGTTCGAAATGCTCCGGTCGATCGACACGGCGCCCATCCCCGTCATTGCCGCTGTCAACGGTCCGGCCATCGGCGCCGGTACCCAGCTGGCCATCGCGTCGGATCTGCGCGTCGTGGCACCGACCGCTCGCTTCGGAATCCCCGCGGCCACCCTCGGAGTCTCGGTGGACAAGTGGACCATGCGTCGGCTCGCGTCGCTGGTCGGCGGCGGTCCGGCGCGTACCATTCTGCTCGGCATCGAACAGATCGGCGCCGAGGAAGCTTTCACGCGCGGTCTCGCCAACAAGCTCGGAACCCTCGACGACGCTCAGGAATGGGCGCACCGCATCGCCAATCTCGCACCGCTGTCGTTGCGGCACATGAAGATGGTTCTCAACGACGACGGCACCATGGAGGAACAGTCTCCCGAGCAACTCGACGCCCTCCACGCCGCCTGGCTCAGCGAGGACGTCCAGGAAGCCCGCGCCGCCCGCATCGAGAACCGCCCTCCCGTATTCAAGGGAAAGTAAAGCTCGTTGTAGGGAAAACAGGCACCAGGCACGCGGGACAGATAGTGGCTACGCTCGTCTGAATGAAGAAGACGACGGTTCTCGGAGTTGCGGCTGTTGCCGCGGCGACAGGGTGGGTGGCGCGAGCCGCATGGGGAATCCCGACGCAGATCGGGGCGTCGCGAAACACAGTGCAACCGTATGCGGCGATGTCCCCGCGATACCGGGACCGCCAGTTCCACAACTCGGAGCCCAGCAGCACTCTGGTTCCGGGCACCGATGCCGGGATGTTCAAGTCGATGGCTACACGGGGGTCGACGGGTCGGCCGCGTCAGCCGATTCCGTTGGCAACTCCGCTGGCGCCGTCGGTAGCGGGTGACGCGGCCGTGACGTGGTACGGCCATTCGAGTGTTCTCGTCGAGGTCGACGGTTACCGCGTTCTCGCCGATCCGGTGTGGAGCGAACGCGTATCACCCTCGGCCACAGTAGGTCCCGCACGTATGCATCCCACTCCCGTGGCCTTGGCTGATCTACCGACGGTAGATGCGATAGTCATCTCGCATGATCATTACGACCACCTCGACATGGCGACGGTCAAGATTCTGACTCGCACCCAGACCGCTCCGTTTGTCGTTCCGATCGGTATCGGGGCTCACCTGCGGCACTGGAAGGTGCCCGAGAACCGGATCGTGGAATTGGACTGGGACGAGTCGACAAAAATCGACGACCTGGTTCTCACGTGCACCGAGGCTCGTCACTTCTCCGGTCGTGGCCTCGTCCGGAACACGACGCAGTGGGCGTCGTGGGTATTCGCCGGTCCGAAGCACCGGGTGTTCTTCGGCGGAGACAGCGGATACACATCACGTTTCGAACAGTTGGGTGAAACCTATGGGCCTTTCGATCTGACGCTTCTCCCCGTGGGCGCGTACGACGTGCGCTGGCCGGACATTCACATGAATCCGGAAGAGGCAGTGCAGACACACATCGACCTCAACAAGGGCGACGGATCGCGCGGTGTCTTCGTCCCGATCCACTGGGCGACCTTCAACCTCGCGTTTCACTCGTGGTCGGAGCCGATCATTCGCCTCAACGAGTCGGCCGCAGAGGCGGGCACAACAGTGTCGGTCCCGATGCCTGGCGGCAGGATCGACGCGTTGTCACCGACACCGCCGTCGAAGTGGTGGATACCGCTGGGCTGAGCGGAGAAGTGCCGCGGACGTGGTTGCCGGTCGAGTCGAACCCTGATTAGTTGCTCCGGGTGCGTAATCTTTGACCATGGCTCACGAGCACACCAGTTCAGAAGAGACAGCAGTGGCGGTAGCGCCTGAGCGATTGCCGGACGACGTAGACGTCGCCCGCGGTCTGACCGCCGATCAGGTTGCAGCAAGGATCGCGTCGGGACAAACCAACGATGTACCGGACCGGGCGTCCCGCTCGGTCAAGGACATCATTCGCGGCAACGTCTTCACTCGCATCAACGCGATCCTGACCGTGTTGTTGGTGATCGTGCTCGCGACGGGTTCGATCATCGACGGCATGTTCGGGTTGTTGATCATCGCGAACAGCGGTATCGGCATCATCCAGGAGATCCGCGCCAAGCGCACGCTCGACGCTCTGGCCATCGTGAGTCAGGCCAAGCCCATGGTCAGGCGTGACGGCGTCGCCGTGGCAATGGCGCCCAAAGATGTTGTGCTCGATGACATTATCGAACTCGGATCCGGTGACCAGATAGTCGTCGACGGTGAGGTGGTCAGTTCTGCCGCACTCGAGGTCGACGAATCGCTGCTCACCGGTGAGGCTGATCCGGTTCACAAGGCGAGCGGCCAGCAAGTGCTGTCGGGCAGTTTCGTTGCCGCAGGCAGCGGCGCGTACCGCGCCACCAAGGTCGGTGGAGATGCATACGCGGCCAAGCTGGCCGAAGAGGCGAGCAAGTTCACCCTCGTGCATTCGGAACTGCGCAGCGGTATCGACAAGATCCTGAAATTCATCACCTATCTGATGATTCCGGCGGGAGCGCTGATCATCTTCAATCAGCTCTTCACGATCGGCTTGCCGATCCGACCCGCGCTCAACGGCATGGTGGCAGCGCTGGTTCCGATGGTTCCCGAAGGCCTTGTGCTCATGACGTCCATTGCTTTTGCGGTCGGTGTCATCCGATTGGGCAAGCGCCAGTGCCTCGTTCAGGAGTTGCCGGCGATCGAAGGCTTGGCACGTGTCGACGTGGTGTGCGCGGACAAGACCGGAACGCTGACCGAGAACGGCATGCGCCTGTCCGAGGTCGATGTCGCGCCGGGTGGATCAGGGGAGTCTGCAGTCAAGTCCGCGTTGAGCGCGATGGCTGCGTCCGACCCTCGCCCCAACGCGAGCGTTCTGGCGATTCGCGAGTCTCTCTCCGACGATTCCGGTTGGGGCGAAGCCACCGCGCTCGCGCCGTTCTCCTCGGCGAAGAAGTGGAGTGGCCAGTCGTACGGCAGTCACGGCAACTGGGTGCTCGGCGCCCCGGACGTGCTGCTCGATCCCGACTCGGAGATGGCCCGCAAGGCAGAAGAAGTGGGTTCGAGCGGGCTTCGTGTCCTCATGCTCGGCAGCAGCAACCTTCCCGTCGACGACGCCGACGCGCCGGGCACCGTCACCCCTGAGGCTCTGGTCGTACTCGAGCAGAAGGTGCGTCCGGACGCGCAGGAGACGTTGGAGTACTTCGCCAGCCAGAAGGTCGCGGTCAAGGTCATTTCCGGCGACAACGCGGTTTCCGTCGGTGCCGTTGCCGGTTCCCTCGGGCTCGAGGGTGGTGACCGTCCCATCGACGCGCGGGATCTTCCCAGCGATCAGGAAAAGCTGGCGGACACTCTCGACGGAGCAACGACGTTCGGTCGAGTACGACCGGATCAGAAGCGGGAAATGGTCGCTGCCTTGCAGTCTCGCGGACATACCGTCGCGATGACCGGTGACGGCGTCAACGACGTGCTCGCCCTCAAGGACGCCGACATCGGAGTCTCGATGGGTTCGGGCAGCCCGGCTACCCGAGCCGTGGCCCAGATCGTGCTGCTGGACAACAAGTTCGCGACGCTCCCGTACGTCGTCGCGGAAGGCCGCCGAGTGATCGGCAACATCGAGCGTGTGTCGAATCTGTTCCTGACCAAGACCGTCTACTCGGTGGTGCTCGCGTTCCTGATCGGTATCACCGGCGTCCTGTCCCAGGTCTTCGACTTCGAACCGCTGCCGTACCCGTTCCTGCCCCGCCACGTCACGATCGCGGCGTGGTTCACGATCGGTATCCCGGCCTTCATCTTGTCTCTGGCACCCAACAACGAGCGCGCGCGAACCGGTTTCGTCTCCCGCGTGATGCGTCTGGCGTTGCCGTCGGGCCTGATCATCGGCATCACTACGTTCATCTCCTACGTGTTGGCTTACCAAGGCCCGGACCAGACGGAAACCCAGAAGATCCAGGCCGGAACCAGTGCACTCATCACGTTGATCATGATCGCCGTGTGGGTCCTGGCCGTCGTTGCTCGGCCGTACGTGTGGTGGAAGCTCGTTCTGATCGGCGGATCGGTTGCCGGGTACCTCATCTTGTTCGCGCTGCCGTTCACTCGTGAGTTCTTCAAGCTGGATCCGAGCAACGTCGCTGCGACGACGCTCGCGATCACCCTCGGTGCTATCGGCGTTGTGCTCGTGGAACTCTCGTGGTGGATCAGCGCACGCCTGCACGGGGAGAAGCGGAAGATCTTCGCGACGCCCGACGACCTGCCCGGCGAGCATCACCATGCCCACAGTGAGTAAGTAGTTTCAGCGCCTGAACATCTGCACCCAGGCAATGCGATCGCCGCCGCGCTTCTTGGCCCGGTACATCGCATTGTCTGCGTGCTCGATCAGTTCGTTGACAGCCCGATCCGGTAAGTCCGTCTCGGGACAGAGGTAGACGCTGACGCCGGTACTGGCGGATACGGGATAGGGATCGGAGTCGGACGAGACCGCCGAATGTATCTCGGTGGCAACCTGTTCGATATCTCCTCGATCGACTCCGCGCAGGACGACGAACTCGTCGCCGCCGATTCGCGCCACCACTGCCTCGGGCCCGGCGGCAGCGATGAGGCGGTCAGCGACAGCGGTCAACGCGTCGTCACCTGCTACGTGACCGTGCGTGTCGTTGAGGATTTTGAACGAGTCGACGTCGATGAGCAGTGCGATCAGAGCCTGCGTTCGATCACTGCGCAGCAGATGCTGTGCCTCGTCCTGGAGTCCGCGGCGATTGAGTGTCGCGGTGAGGTAGTCCCGGTGGGCGTTGCGTGCGTCGTCGGTCAGGCGCAGCCAGACGATCTGCAGAATCCACGCGGTGGAGAAAACCACACCGGCAACCATCAGATAGAGATTCACGACCACCCAGTCGTCGTTGACCGGCTCGGACATCGCCATGGCAGCGAGCGTCGTGCAGACAGCAAGAGCCCAGCCGATGTGGGTCACGGCAACACGCGGACTGTGAACTATCGCCGCGTAGAAGCCGATCATGATGAACAGGACGCAACCCAGCGTTCCGACGAACGCTGTGCGAACCGCGAAGAAGAGCGTGACGGCGAGCCAGAGGTCGGCCCAGACGACAAAGGCCACGGATTGGCGCCAGGTGGGCCACGATTCGTTTCGCACCCAACGGCAACCGGCATACACCCCGCTGATGGTCCCGACTGCGAGGATGGACCGTGCAAGGGCGGAATCGGAACCGAAGCGGCTCAACTGCATGGTCACCGCGATCAGGGCGAAGAGAAAACACCACACCGCGACTAATTTGCGTCCGGGAACGGTCAGCCCGCGAGTGTCGAGGAATCGGGGGAGCCAGGTGTAATCGGTGCGATCCGACCACCACCGGGACAGCAGTTCACGCGTGGGGTGGGGGTCGCTCCCCGTCCCGCGCAGTCCTGCATTCAATCCGGGCACCTGTCGATGTCGATGGGTGATCAATCAGCTATTGGCGGGTTAACGCTACCTCGAGTTGCGCGCGGCTCGAACGCACGGACCTGCTTTCTGGCGTAGAGGCCGTCGACCTGTGAGAATCGAAGGGCGCGGAGGAACGATTCCGCCGAAGGATGTGCGTCAGCACCGGGAGAGGACACGGACATGGGTTTCTTGGACAACGTCAAGGGATTGGTCGAAAAGGGCCAGGAGCTCGCAGCGGAGAACTCCGACAAGGTTCACGACGCGATCGACAAGGTGGCCGACATCGCCGACGACAAGACCGGCAACAAGTACGGCGATCAGATCGACAAGGCAGCCGAGGCCGCCAAGAAGGCTGTTCCCGAAAAGCAGTAATACCGGATTCGGCCATACCGTTGCTCAGGGGCCCGTAACCGAAAAGGTTGCGGGCTTCTTTGCGTCCGCTGGGTGAACTCCCAGGGTCGGCGGGCAGAATGAACGCGTGAACTTCACCTGGATTCTGCTGGTTGTCATTGCCGCCATCGCAGTCACCGGGCTGTCCAATCGACGAAACCTGCAGGCCCCGCTGGTCCTGGTGACCGTGGGCTCGGTCGCCTCCTTCATCCCCGGTATGCCGCGGCCCGAACTGGATCCCCACGTCATTCTCGGTGTGGTCCTGCCGCCGCTTCTCTACTCGGCCGCTCTCAAGTTCTCGGTCGCGACCTTCAAACGCAACCTTGCGCCCATTCTGCGTCTCGGCGTCGGAATGGTGCTGGTGACGGCGTTCGTGGTTGCCTTCTTCGCCGAATGGATGGTTCCCGAGTTCACTATCGGCGCCGCCCTCGTGCTCGGAGCCGTGATCGCGCCGACCGACGCCGTCAGCGCGGTGGCGGTCGGTCAGAAACTCGGGCTCCCGAAACGAGTCATCGCCATCCTCACGGGCGAAGGGCTCGTCAACGACGCGACCGCGCTGACCCTCTTCACCGTCGCGGTCGCTGCCGTGACCGGAACACGAATTGCGACGGATTCGCCCCTGTTGTTCTTCGCGTACGAAGTAATCGGCGGCGTTGTCGTCGGCTTGGTGCTCGCGTTTGTCGTCAAGTTCGTTCGCGCCCGCATGTACGACTCTCCACTCGAAACCGGCTTGGGGCTGGTCCTTCCGTTCGCTGCCTACCTGGCCGCGGAAGAGTTGCACGCCTCCGGTGTTCTGGCCGTCGTGGTTGCTGGTCTGGTGATCGGACACTATTCGACGGACGCGTCGATCATGACCAGGCTGCAGGAGCGCTCGGTGTGGTCGAGCCTGGACACGCTCCTCGAGATGTTCGTCTTCGCGTACATGGGGCTGCAACTGAGCTTCGTGATCGACGATGTTGTCGCCGACGGACTTCCGGTGCTTCACGTGTTCGCGTACGGTCTGGCAGTCCTGGCCGTGGTCATCGTGATTCGGCCGGTGTGGCTGTTCCTGAGCTACTCCCGTGTGCGATTCGGTGTAACCCTGCGCCGTGATCGCGAGAATCAACTGACGTGGAAACAGAATCTGGTGGTCTCGTGGGCGGGAATGCGTGGTGTCGTCACTCTTGCTGCGGCCGGCGGTATCCCGTTTGCGCTCTCGTCCGGCGAGCCGTTCCCCGGACGCGGCGTCATTCAGGCGATCGCGTTCACCGTCGCGGTCGGGACACTGCTCATCCAGGGATCGACCTTGCCGTTCCTGATTCGTCGCCTCGACGTCGCGGATCCCTATGAACAATTGCGTACCCAGGAACAGATGGAGTTGGCACGCAACATTTCTCGCAAGGCCGGTGAGAAGGCGTTGGCAGACGCGGCTGCGCACCCTCCGTCGGGGATCGACGGAAAGGAATTGCAGGCAATCGTCGAGCGCGTACGCCGCTCGATGCAGGCGAGGCTTCAACTCCAAGAGGTCGACGAGGACGCCGATCGCGAGGCCGCCTTGTGGAATGCGGGAGCGCTCTTCGACAAATTCCGGCATCAATCCCTTCGCTCGCAACGAGTCGCACTGATCGCCGCGCGCGACGACGGAGATCTCGACGACGAGGTATTGCGTACCGTATTGGAAGGACTCGACATCGAAGAGGCCGCAGCCGAGGAACGTGTCAGGCGTCGCCGAGCAGGCAGCGCGGGCAAATAGAGGGGAACACTGCGTATGACGGTTCGGAGTTCGAGGGTTCGCGCAGGCTGGGGAGTCGTGGTGGCGAGCGCGCTCCTCGTGAGCGTCGGCTGCGGATCGGATGCCTCGCCAGATGTCTCTGTCACCGACAACGCAACCACGACGACCCCGCCGGTCGAGAGCAGCGCGCAACGCGGCGTCGTGTTCGACAGTGAACCCTTCACCAGCACAGCCGAAGTGGCGGCGTCCGGAGCGAGCGCGGTGAAAATCCTGTACGGCTCCACCTCCGGTATCGACGGCCGGGAGACCCAGGTATCGGGAACCGTGTTCACACCGCCTGGAACGCCGCCGGAGGGCGGTTGGCCGATCGTCTCCATCGGCCATGGCACGACGGGTATTTCGGACGACTGTGCGCCGTCGACCTCGCCGACCCTCTTCGGCACGATCGGCCTGGTCGCGCCGTTCCTCGACTCGGGATACGTGGTCGCTGTATCCGACTTCGAGGGCCTCGGCACTCCGGACCCGCATCCTTACCTGCAACCGGACACCGCGGCGTTCAACGTCATCGACGCGGTTCGAGCGGCGCGCAACGTCGTTCCGGACACCTCGACTCGGTGGGCAACTCTGGGGCTTTCCCAAGGCGGGCAGGCTTCCTGGGCAGCGGCCGAGGAAGCCGACACCTACGGCGACGGACTGGAATTCGTCGGTGCAGCAAACCTGTCCCCGGCAGCGGACATCTCGCCGATCATCTCGAGTGATTCCGAGGTGAATCTGTCACTGCCTCAGCAACTGCTGCTGCCCTATGTACTCGAAGGGCTGTCCCTCACCCATCCGGAGCTCGAACGAACCGACTACGTGCGCGGCGCATTCGAGCAGAACTACGACCTGCTCACCTCGTGCCTGACCTCTCGCGCGACGGAGAAGTTGGGTCTTGTCGGAAAGGTGACGCCCGCCGACACCCGGCCAGCTACCGCCGAGGACGCGGACCGAATTCACGCGTGGCTCAGCGACGTTGCTCTCCCACGCCAACGCGCGAGCGGTCCGATGTACGTAGTCGTCGGTACCAATGACAACCTCATCCGTCCGGAATGGACCGAGGCGGCCGTCGAACGTGCCTGCGCCGAGGGTGACGTCATCGAATTCCAGGCGCGACCGGGCGAAGGTCACGCGGACGGCGCCGCTGTGCCGGGAGCTGTTGCGTGGGTGAAGGATCGATTTGCAGGTGTTCCGGCACCGAATACCTGCGGGTCGTGAATCGATGACGGCGTCGGCACGAATCCGCGCTCTGGCACTGGCATTGCCAGAGGCAACCGAGCGGGTCAGCCACGGTGAATCGTCGTTTTTCGTGCGCAAAGCGCCGCAGTTCGTCACCATGGCAGATCACCACCACGACGATCGCCTCGCGATCTGGGCCGCGGCCCCACCTGGGGCGCAGGCAGATTGGGTCAGTCGCGATCCGACGAGGTTCTTCGTCCCCCCGTACGTGGGTGGCCGGGGATGGATCGGTGTGTACCTCGACGTTCCGAGTGCCGACGAGACCGAGGACGAGAAATTCTGGAACGACGTAGCCGACGTCGTCGAAGATGCGTACCGCACGGTGGCCCCGAAAACACTGATCCGGAAACTGGACGAGGATTCGCGTTGAGTCCGGCCGTGGTCGCGCTTCTCAGCGTGCTGATTCTCGCAGTGGCCGGGGCACTGACAGCGGTGTGGATGCGCACCAGACGTGAGGTGACCACCCCGACCGAGCGTGCCGTCCATGCCGCGCTCCATACGGCTTCACTTGCCGCGCGGCCACTTCGGCGTGGACTCGACAAGAATTCGGCCGCCGAGGCGGCGCCTCACCTACGCGAGCTGACCGGCGGTTCCGGTCTGGGCCTCGCAGACGCGTCGGGAAATCTGCTGGCGTGGGACGGCCGTCACGAAGCGTTGTCCGATCAATTCCACGACGCCGCCATTCGCGCGATCGAAGGCGAACGCCGGGTGCTCGTCACCCACTCGGACCTGGTGCGCGGACCGAGCGATCACCATGTGCGAGCGCTGATCGCTCAGCCCCTGCTGATCGAGGACATCGGCGTGGTCGGCGTGCTGGGAATCGTCACCAGCGAAGACCCGTGGCCGGGAATGCTCGGAGCGGTCACCGAGGTGGCTCGATACGCCTGCAGCCAGATCGAACTCGCCGACCTCGACGCGTCCAGAGCCCTGTTGGATCGCGCCGAAGTGCGTGCCCTCCGCGCGCAGATCAGTCCCCATTTCATCTACAACGCGCTCAACACGGTCGCGTCGTTCGTCCGAACCGACCCGGCGCGGGCCAGAGAACTGATCCTCGAGTTCGCGGACTTCACCCGGTATTCGTTCCGATCTGCGGGTGAGTTCACCCTGCTTGCCGACGAGCTACGCAACATCGATCGTTACCTGACCCTCGAACGCGCGCGATTCGGGGAGGCGCTGAACGTCCGCCTTCAGATCGCACCCGAAGTGCTCAACGTGGTTCTTCCGTTCCTGGCTCTCCAGCCGCTGGTCGAGAACGCGGTTCGTCACGGCATTTCGAGTAAGCCGGAGGGCGGGACCGTGAGCATCGTGGCCGCGGACGAGGGACCTGACTGCATCATCAGCGTCGAGGACGACGGTGTGGGGATGGACCCTGAACTACTGCGTTCCGGCTCACTTGACGCCATCGAGTCGGGATCGGGACGACCCAGCGCACGCGAAGCTGCTCACGTCGGTTTGGCCAACGTCGACGACAGACTTCGTGCCGCGTTCGGCAACGACTACGGACTCGTGGTGGAGACAGCGCCGGGTGCCGGTACGAAGGTCAGCATGCGTGTTCCCAAGTTCAAGCAGGGTATTCACGTCTGATTCTCGCCTTCGATGATCAGGCTGAAACCGTCGTGGGAACATGGACCTGTTGTGAACGAGACTGACACTGATGCCCAGCTGACCGTCCTTGCCGTCGACGACGAGAAACCAGCCCTCGACGAGCTGGCCTTCTTGCTGCGCGCCGAGGACTCGGTGGCGCACGTTCACACGGCATTGGATGCGACGACTGCGTTGCGGATACTGCGCAGTGGAAGCATCGACGCGGTATTTCTCGACATCAACATGCCCGGACTCGACGGTCTCGAACTGGCCGGCATCCTCTCCAATTTCGCGACGCCACCACCCGTGGTGTTCGTGACAGCGCACGACGATCGAGCGGTTGATGCATTCGACCTCGGTGCCGTCGATTACCTACTCAAACCGCTCCGCGAGGAGCGTCTCGCTCAGGCCGTTCAACGGATCGTGGGGTTGGCCGGGCGTACCAAGAGCGAGAACAAGCCCGAAGCTGCGTCCACCGACGAGGTGATCCCGGTGGAACTGGGCGGCGTCACGACGCTCGTTCAACGTTCCTCGGTGGAGTGGGTGGAAGCCGACGGGGACTACGCGCGTTTGCACACCGCCGGGAAGTCGCACCTGGTGCGCATCCCGATCTCGACGCTCGAATCACGCTGGGCCGACGCGGGCTTCTTGCGCGTGCACCGCTCCTACCTGGTGTCTCTGGCGCTGGTCACCGGCATCCGCACAGTAGGCAGCGGATTGGTGGTCTGTCTGCGCCCGCACGGAGACAAGCCTCCCGTCGAACTTCCGGTCAGCCGCAGACACACCCGTGAACTCAAGGATCGACTGGTTCGTGCGCCCAAGCAGAGCTGGTTGTCACGGTGACGTCGCAGTCCGATCCTCCGCAGCGTGAGCGCGTTGTGTTGGCGCAACGTAGTGGCGCACGGATCGTCCGTACGCGGGTGGAGGTGCAGGAACAGACCGAAGTCGGTGACGCCATGATCCGCGGTCTCGTTCGCGCGCAGTTGGGACTGGCGATTCGCCTTGCCGTCGTCGCAGCCGGGCTCCTGTGTGCGGTACCGCTTCTGACGCATCTCTTCCCGACACTGTCGGAGGTCGCAGTCCTGGGCATCCGGTTGCCGTGGCTCGTGATGGGCGGCGCCGTGTATCCCTTGCTGTTGACCACAGGCTGGGTGTTCGTGCGTCGTGCGGAGCGAAACGAGCAGGACTTCAACGACATCGTGGACGACTGAGCGCGGCGCTGTGGGAGGACAACCTATCCCGGTGCTGACGGTGCTCGGCATCGTTGCGGCGGCCGTGGCAACCGTGGCTATCGGAATCTACGGCGTTCGGCTCGCTCGTACCACCTCGGACTTTCTCGTCGCGTCCAGAACCGTCAGCGCGCGGTGGAATGCGACGGCCATCTCCGGTGAGTACCTCTCCGCTGCTTCGTTTCTCGGCGTGGCCGGGCTGGTCGCGAAATACGGCGCCGACGCCCTCTGGTATCCCATCGGATTCACCGCCGGATACCTCGCCCTGCTGCTGTTCGTCGCAGCACCGCTTCGGCGTTCCGGTGCATATACCGTCCCCGATTTCGCCGAATTCCGTCTCGGCTCACCGCGATTGCGCAAGCTCGCAATGCTCGTCGTCGCGATGGTGTGCATCCTGTATCTGATTCCACAGTTCCAAGGCGCGGGACTGACGCTCAACATTCTGCTCGGGGTTCCCAGCTGGATCGGCGGCGTTGCGGTCGGGGTCATCGTCATCGCCAACGTCGTCGGCGGCGGGATGCGCTCGATCACCTTCGTTCAGGCCTTCCAGTACTGGCTGAAACTGACTGCCGTCGCGATTCCCGCTGTGGCACTGACCTTCTACTTCTTCGGCGATCATCACGACGTCGGCGCGTCGATGCCGCCGACGGTCACCACTGCGACGACCGTCGACATCACCACCGACGTCGTCGTCCAGGTATCGGAGCCGGTGACGGTCAGCGGCGGCACAGTCGACGGGCGAGTGGTCGAAGGAACCGTGACACTGGGCCCGGGGGAGCACACCCTCGGTGAAGGCATGTCCATGGTTCTCGACGCGGGAGCCGCGGTTCCCGTCGTCGCCGGAGCGCCCGCGCAGAACTCGGATTGGATCACCCCGGGTTGGGGTTTCGGCGGGCCGCACCCGATGTATCAGGTGTACTCGCTGATGCTCGCGACCTTCCTCGGAACGCTCGGCCTGCCTCACGTTCTCGTCCGGTTCTACACCAACCCCGACGGCCGGGCCGCTCGTCTGACCTCGCTTGCAGTTGTCGGTCTGGTCAGCGTGTTCTACCTGTTTCCGACCCTCCTCGGCGTCTTCGCTCGCCTGTACGTTCCGCAACTTCTGATCACGGGCACCTCCGACGCCGCGGTGTTGCTGCTGCCGGGTTCGGTGTTCTCGGGGTGGGGCGGACAACTGCTGGCAGCCCTCGTCGCGTCAGGTGCCATTGCCGCCTTCTTGTCGACGTCGTCCGGATTGCTCGTCAGCATCGCGGGCGTCGTCAGTACCGATGTTCTCCGCGGACGAGTTCGAGACTTCCGTATTGCAGCGCTCCTGGCCGGGCTCGTTCCGCTCGTGCTGTCGCTGGCGGTGGTGTCGGTCGACCTCTCGAGAACCGTCGGGTTGGTGTTCGCGGTCGCCGCGTCGACGCTCTGCCCACTGCTCGTGTTGGGTATCTGGTGGCGCGGTCTGACTGCCGTCGGCGCGGGGGCGGGGATGGTTGTCGGTGGATGTGTTGCGGGCACTGCCGCCACTGTCGCCGTCCTGGGTGGTTTGTCGGAGGACGTCCTCGGTGGCTGGCCGGCAGCCATTTTCGCGTTCCCGGCCGCGGTGAGCGTGCCGCTGGCGTTCCTCACGATGATCGTCGTGAGCAAGGTGTCGTCGAAGCAGATACCGGCAGATATTGCGCGAATCTTCACGCGGATGCACGCCCCGGAACGGCTCGGAATGGGCTCCGATCGCGAAGACGATCTCCGCCAACCCTGACTTTCACCGCCCGAACCCTCTGCCGTTGGTCGCGCCTGCCTGACCGTTCGGCGCAGCGCGCGACTGCTCACCGTGTGACTGGCGCCACAGCGTCTTCATGTGACTCCGATCTCACTAACGTCTGTGCGTAGTTCACTTCACACGCGAGGCGAGGAGCCGGCAGTGTCCACAGCAGAAATCAGTGAGGGGTCGCCGCAAGAGCGACGCACCCCGGATGCCCAGGCATTCATAGACATGCAAGCGAGTCCCGAATTCCAGGAACTCCGAACGCGTCTGCGCAAGTTCGTTTTCCCCATCACTGCATTCTTCCTGCTCTGGTATGCGGTGTACGTCGTCCTGGCTACCTATGCCCACGACTTCATGGCCACCAAGGTCCTCGGCAACATCAATCTCGGCATCATCCTCGGTCTCGGGCAATTCGTCACGACCTTCGCCATCACCGCGTGGTACGTGAAGTTCGCCGGTCGTGAGCTCGATCCCCGCTCCGCTGCCATCCGTGAAGAACTGGAAGGTCCCGCACAGTGATCACCACACTCGCCGCGTCCGGAACGGACGTAGGAAACCCCGCCTTCAATATCGCGATCTTCCTCGCGTTTGTCGTCGTGACCATGACGCTGGTCATCCGCGCCAGCCGGACCACCAAGAAGGCATCCGACTTCTACACCGGCGGTGGACAGTTCACCGGCCCGCAGAACGGGTTCGCCATCGCCGGCGACTACCTCTCGGCGGCATCGTTCCTCGGTATCGCAGGTGCGATCGCCGTGTACGGCTACGACGGCTTCCTGTACTCCATCGGATTCCTTGTCGCCTGGTTGGTTGCGTTGCTTCTGGTCGCCGAATTGCTCAGGAACACCGGCAGATTCACGATGGCCGACGTCCTGAGCTTCAGGCTCAAGCAGCGTCCGGTGCGCATGGCGGCAGCCCTGTCCACCCTGGCCGTTTCCCTCTTCTACCTTCTTGCCCAGATGGCCGGCGCCGGTGGACTTGTCGCCCTGCTGCTCAACATCGACGGCAAGGTGGGACAGTCGATCGTCGTCGCGATCGTGGGTGTGCTGATGATCGTGTACGTCTTGGTCGGCGGCATGAAGGGCACCACCTACGTACAGATGGTCAAGGCAGTTCTGCTGGTTGCCGGAGCCGGAATCATGTTCGTACTCGTTCTGTGGGCAGTGCGCGGCAACTTCTCTCAGTTGCTCGCCAATGCGCAGGACATGGTCAACAGTTCCACCACCAAGGGTGTGCAGGGACGAGACATCCTCGGACCCGGTGCCAAGTACGGTCTTTCCGGAATGACGAAGCTCGACTTCATCTCTCTCGGAATCGCTTTGGTGCTCGGCACTGCGGGCCTGCCGCACGTGCTGATGCGCTTCTACACGGTGCCCACTGCCAAGGAAGCTCGCCGCTCGGTGACCTGGGCGATCGCGCTGATCGGTGCCTTCTACCTGTTCACACTGGTTCTCGGTTACGGCGCGGCCAGCATGGTCGGACCGGACAAGATATTGGCAGCACCCGGTAAAGAGAACGCGGCCGCTCCGTTGCTCGCCTTCGAGCTCGGTGGCACCATCTTCCTCGGCATCATCTCCGCGGTGGCGTTCGCGACCATCCTCGCCGTCGTTGCCGGTCTCGCGATCACTGCTTCGGCGTCGTTCGCTCACGACATCTACGCCAGTGTCATCAAGCGCGGCAACGCAACCGAGGAGCAGCAGGTTCGAGTTTCTCGAATCACCGTCGTGGTCATCGGACTCGTCTCCATCGTTCTCGGCATCATGGCGATGGGGCAGAACATCGCCTTCCTGGTGGCCCTCGCCTTCGCAGTGGCGGCCTCGGCGAACCTGCCCACCCTGCTGTACTCGCTGTTCTGGAAGAAGTTCAACACCACCGGTGCGCTCTTCAGCATCTACGGCGGTTTGGTCAGCTGCTTGACGCTGATCGTGTTCTCCCCGGCAGTGTCGGGCAAGCCGTCGTCGATGTTCCCGAACTCCGACTTCGCCTGGTTCCCGCTCTCGAACCCCGGCATCGTCTCGATCCCGCTGGCATTCGTCCTCGGCATCGTCGGTACGTACATCGGACGCAACAAGATCGAAGATCCGGCAAAGCAGGCGGAGATGGAAGTTCGCTCCCTCACCGGCGTCGGCGTCGAAAAGGCTGTCAGCCACTAAGAGGGGCAAAGCCCCGTGCGTCTTTCTGGTACCTCTGGTTACGGAAAAGGCGCACGGGGCTTATTGTTCTGCCATGGCAAAGCTCACAGTGAAAATCGACGTTCCGCTTCCTCCTCAAGAAGTGTGGGACAAGGCCTCCGATCTCAGCGGCTACGAAAACTGGCTCGTGGTTCACGACGGATGGCGCAGTGAACTTCCCGAGCAATTGGGTGTCGGCACCGAGATCAGCTCGGTCGTGACGGTGAAAGGCCTGCGCAACCGTGTTCGGTGGACCATCAAGAAGTACGACGTCCCGAAGGCGATCTCACTCAAGGGAGACGGCAAGGGCGGGGTCAAGCTCGGTCTCGAACTCGACGTGAAGGCAAAGGGCGACGGGTCGGAACTCGCGCTGACAGTCGAGTTGGGCGGCGCGCCGTTGTTCGGCCCGATCGGTTCGAGTGTGGCGCGGGCGCTCAAAGGCGATGTGGAGAAGTCACTGGCCCAGTTTGTCCAGATCTACACCTAGTTTGTGGAGATTTCCACATAGAGCTACTTCACCGCTAACATGAGTTAGGATTCTTTTCGGCGGGATAAACCGGGCATCAGTTGGTTATTGATGCGGGTCCCGCCGGAAAGGATTCGATCAATGTCGTCTCGTCATGGGTACGGCGCACCACCTGCGTCCATGCCTCGATCCGTGCAGGTTCTGATCGGACTCTTGGCGGTAGTTGCAGTCGGTGGAACGGCAGCATTCGCCGTGACGTTCAAAAGCGTCAGCGACAAGGGAGAACTCGGTGCGGGCGCCGCTGCAGCTGCGACGGCAACCAACTGTGACAACCCGGAAACCGTGACCGTGGCGGCCGATCCGTCGATCGCCTCGGGACTCGAAGCTGTCGCCGCTGCCATCCCCGCCGCGGATCTCGGATGCAGCTCGCTCAGCGTGACGCCGCAAGATCCCGTGCTCACCGTCGCGGCGATCGCCGACGGTACGGCGCCCGCACTGTGGATCCCTGATTCGAGCGAATGGCTGGACAAGGTTTCGGCGAGCGGGCAGGAGATTCGCCGGATCAGTAACTCGGTCGCCTCCACCCCGGTTGTCGCCGTCTCTGCGCCGGGTACCGAGGCACCCGGCGCATGGACGGATGTCCTCGGCGCTCCATCGCTGCACATCGGCGATCCCCTGACCAGTGCCGTCTCCAGCGCGCCGATCGTGGCGGCCTTTGCCGAGACCCAGTCGCGGGGCGGGGACCTCACATCCATCTCGGCAGCCCTGGTCCCGGTGGCACAAGCGCAGTACGGAAATCTGAAGGAAACCGGTTCGACCGGGCGCATCCAAACCGTGGACGCGTCCGGTGGAACCGCGGTGACTACCGAGCAGACCTTCGAGGCTTATCTCGCCGCACATGCGGACAGTCGACTCACCGCGTCGGTACCGTCGTCCGGTTCGGTCTTCATGGACTACCCGTTGGCAAGTGTGGGTGCAGACTCGTCGGCGGCGGACGACGCCGGCAAACTGCTGGCGGCAGCGCTGGCATCGGACACCGGGCGTTCCGTACTTGCCGGCCTCGGGTTCCGCGGCGCGGATCAGGCCCCACCGGTCGCGGGTGGAGTGGGAAAGGTTGGCTCGCTGGTGCCGTCCGATCCGTCTTTGGTCACCAAAGCGCTTGCGCGGTACGAGATTCTGTCCAGGCCTTCCCGCGCGCTGGCAGTTGTCGACGTCTCGGGGTCCATGGACTACATGCAGGACGGGGTCACTCGAATGGCCGCGACGGCGCAGGCCGGTGACATCGCGATCCGAATGTTTCCTGCCAACGCACAATTGGGTCTCTGGGCGTTCTCCGTAGACCTCGGTGACGGGACGGACTACCGCGAACTCGAACCTGTCGCCCGTATGGATGCAACTGAAGGTGGCACGGATCATCGGAGCAAACTGCTGTCTCGGATCGACAACCTCTCTTCGATCGTCGGCGGCGGAACAGGTTTGTACGACAGCGTTCTCGCCGCGTATCGGTCCATGCAACAGTCCTACGATCCGGCCTCGATCAATTCGGTGATTCTGCTTACCGACGGTGCCAACGACGATCCGTCGGGTATCGCCCTGCAGGAACTTCTCGACACCCTGACTCGCGAGCAGGACCCGACGCGGCCGGTACCGATCATCACCATCGGTGTCACCGATGATGCCGATACCGATGTGCTCGAGCAGATTTCGACTCTCACCGGCGGTAACAGTCACTTCGCTCCGACACCGGCAGACATCCCGAAGGTCTTCGTCGGCGCGATCAGTGGGCGCGCCGGCTGAACTACTCGAGAACGGGTGCGTCGGCGCTGTCGGTAATCCATTCGGTTGCGAGCTTCTCGAGGGTTCCGTCGGCGTAGAGCGCATCGACTGCCGCGGAGACGCACTCGGTCAGCGGACTGTTCTTCTCGAGCACCAAACCGAAGAATTCGGTGACTGCGTTGGGCCGCGGAAACTGACCCACGATGACCGACCCGGGCAGTTCGTTCTCGGTGATGTGGAATCCGGTCGGGATGTCGACGACCAATGCGTCGATCTCGCCCGCGGCCAGCGCAGCTTTCGCGTCGTCCGTGGTCGCGAACTCGCGTGGCGCAGTGGTCGGAACAATCGTGTCGGTGATCGCCGCGAGGCTGGTTGAACCGGTCTGAGCGCCCAAACGGTAGCCGGCCAGATCCGCAAGATTCTTTGCACCGGCGGCCTTGCTTCCGCGTGAGGCGATCACCGACTGCGCCACTGCGTAATACGGCGAGCTGAAGTCGACGTTCGCGCGGCGATCCCCGGAAATCGTGAACTGATTGACGTCGAAGTCGAGATCCTTGGGGCCTGGTTTCAATGCGTCGTTGAAGGCGACAGTGGTGAAGCGAACCTGGTCGGTGTTGTACCCGAGCTTGTCGACGACCGCCCGGGCCACCGCACCCTCGAGGCCTTTGCCGTTCGACGGATCGTTGTCGACGAACCACGGCGCGTACGCCGGTGAGTCAGTGGCGATGGTCAGGACACCGTCTTCGAGGGTGGTCCCGCTCTGGGGTCCGCACTTGTCCACTGCGGTCGTCGAGGGAAGTTTGGTGAACGCCTCGGGAACCGTGGTGGTGGTATCTGCTGCCGCAGGTGCCTCCGGCTGCGACGAACACGAGCCCAACAAGATCGAGGAAGCGAAGATCGCGGTCACGGCAACTGCGCGTCGTGTCATAGGCACTAGGCCATCTTGCCTGTTTGTCCGGTCTGGACGTGACGGGGGTCTCGTGTGAGCGGAGTTCACGCAGCTGAGCGTCGCAGTGCAAGGCGCTCCGACGGTGTCGTCCCACCCCAGACTCCGTGCGGTTCAGCGGTCTCGAGTGCAAAGGTCAGGCAGTCCCGAATGACCGGGCAGCGGAAGCACACCTGCTTCGCGGAACTCTCCCGTGCAGCCCGATTGCGTCCGCGCTCTTCACCCGGCGAATAGAACACCGCCGGGTCCACTGTTTTACAGGTGGCGAACATCCGCCAGTTGTTGTCCACCAACGGCTCCACGGAACTGCGAACTGTCATCGTGGTCTCCTCTCCCATCGAGAATCCAGTCTTGCCCGTGGCCTGGCACAGCGGCAGGTTTCCGATCCATCAGATTTCTACTGCCAGACGCAGCGCTATCCAGCACAATGAGGAGATGGCAACGACGGATCGGGGTCAGATCACTCTCGACGGCACAACCGTGTCCGTGACCAATCTGGGCAAGATCCTCTACCCCGAGAGCGGCACCACGAAGGCCGAAGTCATCGACTACTACACCCGTATCGCCGCAGTCATGCTTCCGCATGTCGTCGGTAGACCTGGTACTCGTAAGCGTTGGCCCAACGGTGTGGACGGTCAGTCCTTCTTCGAGAAGAACCTGGCGTCGTCTGCCCCGCAGTGGCTCACGCGTGCGTCGCTGCAACATTCTGATCGCGTCGTCACTTACCCGATTTTCGATTCCGTTGCATCCCTGGCGTGGCTGGGGCAGCAGGCGGCACTCGAATTACACGTTCCCCAATGGAGATTCGACGGTTCCGAGCGTGGTCCGGCGACACGACTGGTATTCGATCTCGACCCGGGCGAAGGCGTCGGATTGGCCGAGTGCGCCGAGGTGGCGAGGTCGATTCGAGATCTGGTCGCAACTCTGGGGTGGACTGCCTATCCGGTAACCAGTGGTAGCAAGGGAATCCACCTCTACGTACCACTGGATCGAGCCTTGGACGGCAGTGGTGCGTCGACTGTCGCCAAGCAGATCGCCACCGGGCTCGAGAAGCTTCTCCCGGATCTCGTCACCGCGACGATGGCGCGAAATGTCCGGGCAGGCAAGATCTTCGTTGACTGGAGTCAGAACAACGCAGCCAAGACCACCATTGCGCCGTATTCGATGCGCGGTCGCGATCAACCCTATGTTGCCGCGCCGCGCAGTTGGGACGAACTCGACGATCCGAAACTGCGCCACCTGCTGTTCGACGAGGTTCTGGAGCGCGTCGAATCCGACGGTGATCTGCTGGGCGATCTGGATCCGCCGGTCTCGGCGGCTGTAGCCGATACGTTGGCGCACTATCGCAACAAGAGGTCGGCCGACCGGACTCCGGAGCCGATCCCTGCTGCAGTGGACAAGGAGGCAGCGGGCAATACCTTTGTGATTCAAGAACATCACGCCAGACGATTGCATTACGACGTTCGTCTCGAGCGGGATGGTGTGCTTGTGTCCTGGGCAGTCCCGAAGGGTGTGCCGACCAGTGCCGGAGAAAATCGGTTGGCCGTGCACACCGAAGATCATCCGCTCGAATACGCCACGTTCTCGGGCACGATTCCGAAGGGGGAGTACGGCGGCGGTTCGATGACGATCTGGGATTCCGGGACATACGAGACCGAGAAGTGGCGTGAAGACGAGGTGATCGTGCGCTTGAGTGGGGAGCGGGTGCAGGGACGCTTCGCGCTGATCCGGACAAAGGGTGATCAGTGGTTGATGCATCTGATGAAGGATCAGAACGCGAGTTTCGGAACCGAGTTTCCCAAGAATCTCGAGCCGATGCTTGCCACCGCTGGAACGCTCGAAGGTCTCGACCCGCAGGAGTGGGCCTTCGAAGGAAAGTGGGACGGGATTCGAGTGATTCTCGAATATCATTCGGGCACAATGTCGCTTCTCAGTCGCGCGGGTAACGACAAGACCCAGGACTATCCAGCCCTTGCCGGGTTGGCCGAGGTGCTGGACGGTCATGACGTGGTTCTCGACGGTGAGGTGGTGGCGTACAACGACGCGGGAGTTACAGATTTCGGCCTCCTCCAGCGAGGTGGGGAACCGGTGTTCCTGGCCTTCGATCTTCTGTACCTCGACGGAGTGTCTTTGCTGCGGAAGTCCTATTCGGATCGCCGCACCGTGTTGAATGCGTTGGCGGGCAAGGTCGGTGAGCTCGAGGTACCACCGCAGATCGAGGGCACGGCGGAGAACGCCTTGGAGGTGAGTGCCGATGCCGGGTGGGAAGGGATTGTCGCCAAACGTCGTGCATCGGTCTACCTTCCAGGGCGGCGGGGGTCGAGTTGGATCAAGGTGAAGAACTGGCGCACCCAAGAGGTGGTGATCGGTGGGTGGCGCACCGGGCAGGGCAATCGAGCGCAGGGGATCGGGGCGCTGCTCATGGGAATTCCGGGTGAGGACGGATTGACCTACGTGGGGCGCGTCGGTACCGGCTTCAGCGATCGTGATTTGGAGTCACTGCTTGCGGTGCTGGAACCGTTGCGTCAGAAGGAAAGTCCGTTCGAGGAGGAACTTCCAGCAGATGACCGCAAGGGTGCGGTGTGGGTGAGGCCTGAACTCGTCGGTGAGGCGCGGTTCATGGATTGGACGGCGACCGGACGCCTTCGCCACCCGAGTTGGCGGGGTCTGCGGGAGGACAAGAAGCCGGGCGACGTGGTGCGGGAAACAAGGCAATAACGGCCAACGCGCCGAGGAACGCTGCTGCGGCACAGATCTGGATTCCCATGCACATCGCCGAAGTGTAAGCCTGATTCGCTGCTTCGGCCACAATGCTCACCGGGGGAGCGTCGGCGTGGATCTGCGCCAGATCGACTGTGGAAGTGCCGACTCCGGGTTCGAAGCGGGACCGGAAAACCGTTGCTACGACTGTCCCGACGACGGCGACGCCCAGAACTCCACCCAATTCCCGTACGACACTGTTGATCGAACTTGCCATCGCAGCCTGCTGGGGCGCAACCGACGACATCGACGCAGTTGTTGCCGGAGCCATGACCAACCCCATCCCGGCGCCAACCAGTGCCATGATCGCAGCCAGGACCCCGAACGGTGCGTACCTACCCGCGGCGATCGACAAGACCAACAGTCCCACGGACATGACCGCGAGGCCGCCCGCGATCGAACTGCGCACCCCGAGTCGGCCAACCACACGATCGCTGCTGGAGGCGACAGCCGCCATCACCAGTGCAAACGGAACTGCACCGACGCCGGCAACCAATGGACCGTAACCGCGAACGAATTGGAGGTATTGCGTGTACGTGAAGAGAACACCGAACAAGGCGAAGAACGTTGCGGCCAAGATGGCATTGGAGATGCTGAACACTCGGCTGGTGAAGATGCGCACGTCTGTCATCGGCGCCGGGGCCCGCAGCTCCCACCAGACGAACCCGGCGAGAAGTGCTGTTGCGCTGACGATCTCCAGCACCGTGATGGGCGACGACCATCCGCGAAGGCTTGCTTGGGTGAGGGCATCCACGATCAAAGCCAGTCCGCCGGCGGACAACAGGAGTCCGGGGATGTCGAAGGAACCCTTGACCATTCCTCCTGCTGAGGGCACAAGAGAAACCGTCGCGGCTATCACAACGGCGACCAGTGGGACGTTTATCCAGAAGACGCTTCCCCAACCGAAATGTTCGAGAAGTACGCCACCGGCCACGGGGCCGATCGCGATTCCCAGTCCGGCGGTTGCAGACCAGATTCCTATCGCCCGGCCTCTCTCGTGCGGGGCGAACATCGAGACGACAAGTGACAGCGTCGCCGGCATGACCAGTGCGGCGGCTGCCCCCATCACTGTTCTCCAGCCGATCAGCTGCAACGACGTGTGAGAGAGGGCAGCGAAGGCTGACCCGAGAGCGAACAAGGTGAGGCCGGTCAGAAGTATCCGACGGTGACCGAATCTCGCGCCGAGTCCACCTGCCGTGATGAGCAGGGCGGCGAACGCCAGTGTGTATGCGTTGGTGATCCATTGCAGGTCGACGGTGGTCGCCCGCAGTTCGCGGGCAAGGGTCGGGATAGCGGTGTTGAGGATGGTGTTGTCGATCGTGACTACGACGAGGGACGTGCAGAGGGCGCCCAGTGCTGCCCATCGTCGCCGGTCAGTGGGTTCGAGGGAATTCATCATGTCCTTACGAATGTAACCTTACGAATGTTTAGTGATGAGAACGTACCCCCTCGCCTTACATGTGTAAAGTTTGTCGGGTGAGTGATGTTTCCGAAGATGCCGATGAAACTGGGACGAGAGGTTCTCGGAGTACTCGCGCCCGAAATCCGAGAGGAAGCGGCGCACGGCTCCGCGGAGAGATCGTTGCCGCAGCGGCGACGCTCATCGCCCGCACCGGATCGGATCAGGCGGTGACGCTCCGATCGGTCGCTCGCGAAGTCGGGATATCCGCACCATCTATCTACGGACACTTTTCCGATCGCGATGCCATTGTCGAAGCGGTGGTCTCCGAATCGCTGGAGCAGTTGCATCTCGCCGTGGCCGACGCCGTTTCCGCACACCCCGACCCGGTCGAGGGTCTGTATGCCGGGTGCTCGGCATACGTCGAGTTCGGCATTTCCGAGCCCGCTCGGTATCGGGTCTTGTTCGGGTGGTCCAGGCCGAAAGGTCAGTCACCACAATCGGATACGCGAGGACTGGCCGCCTTCAACACGCTGGTGACCAACCTTGACGCGTGCGTCGCCGCTGGGAGGTCGGCCAGCACAGACACTTTTGTCGATGCGGTATCGATCTGGACTTCGCTGCACGGACAGGTGATGTTGCGGGCCGATCTCCCGGAATTCCCGTGGCCGTCGACCGACACTGTCGGTGAGATGGTGAGGAGCCTTGCGCGGCTTGTGAACTGACACCTCAACCGTTTGCTGATCGGCAACCAGGCGAGGTCTGATCCAGCATCGTGAGATAGGCATCGAGCTGAGCCGCGCTGGCCAGAAGGTTGCGACTGCGAGTGGCCAGCCGGTCTTGCCAGGATTCGAGGAACGCTGCCAATGAGTCCGCTCCGCCGGCCTCGCGCAGCGAATCGAGAAACTGGGCGACTTGCGACAGTCGGTAGCCGCCGCGCCGCAGCTGCCGCGCGATCTCGGCGTCGCGCACACACTCCGGACCGTATTCGCGATAACCCGTTGCTCGTTCGCGCTCGGGGTGCAGGATGCCGTGCTCTTCCCACGTGCGCAGTGTCGCCGGGTGAACGCCGAGACGGCGCGCGAGCTCACCCACTGTCAGCGCTGGACCGTGGACCAGCGCCGGTGCCATGGTGGACAGAGTCCCCAGCGTTGCGGCTACCTCGGTGCGAGTTCCTCGCTCGGCGAGCAGTGTCACGTGTGCACTGTCGATCAGGCGGTAGGCGGACTCGGTGTCGCCCTGGTTGGTCGCACGCATGATTTCCGTGGCCCGCTGGTGCCCGTGACCGCCGCGCAATGCGAGGAAAGTGCGCAGGGCCTGCGCGTGCACTGGGGTGTATCGCCGGTAGCCGGAGTTGCTGCGCTCGGCCGGAGGAAGGACGCCGGCGTCGTCGTGATTGCGGATCGCCTGTGCGGACAACCCGTGTTCACGGGCAAGGTCGATGGGCCGCACTGATCACCTCCGATTGAGGCTTTTCACGGTATACCCCAGGTAATTGTTGTAAAAGTTTCACTCGAATCTTCAACGATACTGTCGAAGGCAGTCCACCTTCGAAAGGGATGATCATGTCCACTGCCCCAGCGCTGAGTGAGTTCGGCCGCCAACTCGAAGACGCGGCAAGTCTTGGTCGTGCCGTCGACGAAGTGCTCGCAGCACGAACCGAGGTGCCGGCTCTGCTCGCTCTCGGCGAGCCGACTCATGGGATCAAGGCTTTTCCGTTGCTGCGCAACGAACTTCTCGGCCAACTGGTCGAACGAGGATATCGGTCGATCGTGCTCGAAACAGATGTCTTTGCGGCATTGCTTGTCGACGAGTACGTGAACGGGGGAGAGGTGGACATCGAGAAGGTGCTCGCCACAGGCTTCAGCCACGGATTCGGTGCGGTACCGGGAAACCGCGAACTCGTCGAATGGCTACGCGAGTACAACGACGGCCGCGCTCCGGCTGACCGAGTTCGCTTCTACGGCTTCGACGCTCCGGTGGAGTACTCCGGTGCACCGAGCCCGCGCCGCGCACTGTCTGCGGCAGGTGACTTCCTGCCCGCCGCGTTGCGGCCACAATCTCTCGACGACGCCGACCTTTTACTGGGTCAGGACGCCGACTGGACCAACCCGGCGGCGATGTTCGATCCGGCTGCGTCCGTCGGCAACTCCGATCATGCTCGCGCTCTGCGCATCATTGCGGACGACCTCGGCAGCGTCCTGCGGCGCGCCGCACCAGTGCTGCGACCCGCCGACCCGGCCGGGTACGACCTGGCCCTTGCACATTCACGCACCGCTCTGGGGCTCTTGCGCTATCACTCCGCGATGGCGAGTTCCGCTCCTGATCGCATTGGAACACTGCTCAGTCTGCGTGCCGAGATGATGGCCGAGAACCTGCTGGCGGTCGTCGCCCAGGAGCAGCGACGCGGGCCTAGCCTGCTGTTCGCACACAATGCCCATCTCTTGCGAGTGCCGTCCGACATGCCGGTCAACGGCGACGTGGTCAGTTGGGGGAGCGCCGGCTCACTTGTCGGACTTGTCCTCGGGGAGCGTTACGTATTTTTGGCAACCGACGCCAACCCCGACAGTGATCCGGGCACTCTGCAGGGAGCGTTGGCCGATGCGACCGGTCGGCGTGCCCTGTTCTCGACTCCGGCCCTGCGAGCCGCGCTCGGCCCGTCGATCACCGCGGGAGAAGCGATCCTGCCAGGGCATCTGCCGCTGAAACCTTCGGAGTTGGACGGCGCCGACGCGGTCATCTTCGTCGCGGATACCGACGGGCAGCGTCATCAGTACTGGTAACAGCGTCAGGGGCAGAGCGCGTGCGAGAGTATCGCGACGGTGTCCGGCTGGTCCTTCGGCGTCGACGTCAGCGTCACGGTGAACGCACGATCCGGCGTCGCACCGGACAGCGTGTAGTACCCGTAGATCCCGCCACTGTGGCCGGTATAGGTGACGCCGCAGGGAAGTTCGGTGGCGCCGACGCCCATCCCGTACCCGAGCCCCTCGGCTTCGGTGGCGCCGACCTGAGGGGTGGTCATCTCGGCAAGCTGCTCGGCCGGCACCACCTGCCCGTCGAGTAGCGCACGCCAGAAGGCGTTCAGGTCTGTGCCCGTCGAGACCATCGCTCCGGCAGACCAGGGGATCGACGGTTCCGTGCGGGAAACATCGGTCAGGCCACCATCGAGATCCTGATAGCCCGTCAGGTGATCGCCCCTGATGTCGCGCTCACCGGCCGCCGGGAGGTACGTGTCTTCCAGGTCCAGCGGGTCGAGTATCCGAGACTGAAGTTCGTCGGCGTAGCTGCGGCCGGTCACCGATTCGACGAGCATTCCGAGAACGATGTAGTTGGTGTTGGTGTAGACGAACGACGTTCCGGGGACGAATTGCGCCGGTTTGCCGAGGGCGATGGCGACCGCGGCGGACGGCGTCAGCGTTCGGTCCTCGTTTGCGGCAATCCATTCGTCGGCGCCGGGTTCTCCGGCGAACTCGGGTAGGCCGCTGCGATGTTGCAACAGTTGCCGCACGGTGATTGCGCTACCGTCTGTGCCACTGCCGTCCATGTCACTGCCGTCCATGTCACTGCCGTGCAGTAGGCCCGGGAGGTACTGCTCGATCGGTGCGTCGAGGTCGACCTTGCCTTCGGCGACCAACTGCAGAACGAGCGAAGCGGTGAATGTCTTTGTCACACTTCCGATCCGGACCCGATCATTCTTGCCGATCGAATCGCCGTTGGTCCGATTGGGTACGCCGCTGGTCATGACAGCCGTCGTGGTGCCGTCGTCGAGTGTTGCGATCGACCCGACGACACCCGACCTGGTGAGTCCGTCGAGATCCGATTGAATCTCCACTGAGCGCTGGAGCGTCGAGCAACCGATCAGCGCCGTGGTGGCTCCGATGATGACCGCGGCGACAAGGAGGTATGAGCGCATGATTTCGAATCTAGGGATCCGCCGGCTCCGACGGATCCAGGAAATCCCCGATCATTCCCTGATCTTTGCCAGGCCGGGACGTAAGGCCTGTTTGTCGAAAACCGACAAATGGGATCAATGATTCCTGTCCGAACACCACGTCTACGCCGTTAACATCCGAACGAAGTGTTTGTTTTCACGTGTCTTACCAGTTCACGGCTATCGAGGTGCGCTGCCGCGCGCCGAAACGACTCCCACGAAGGACGGATGCATGAAGAAGTCGACACTCCGCACGGGAACGGTCGCTGCTCTGCTGACCGGAAGCGTCCTGTTGCTCTCCGCTGCCCCCGCCTCGGCCGACCCGGGGAGCCTCGGTAGCGGCGGCAGTAGCGGGAGCTCCGGCAGCCTGGGAAGCGCAGGAAGCATCAGCAGCGGATCAGCCGCCCTCCCCATTCCGAGTCCGGCAGGCCTGATCGCGCTGGCAGCAGCGAGCACTCAGACCGGAAAGCCCTACCAATGGGGCGGAGTCGGGCCGAACTCGTGGGACTGCTCCGGGCTGGTGCAATGGGCGTTTCGGCAGGCAGGAGTGAATCTGCCAAGGACCAGCCAACAGCAGGCCAACGTCGGACAGCCGGTTCCTCGGTGGGCCCTCGCGCCCGGCGATGTCATCACCTTCTACCCCGGTGCGACGCACGTCGGCATCTACGCCGGATTCGGAATGGTGTTCAACGCCTACGGAGTTGGTGTTCCGACCGGACTGACGCCGCTGGCGGATCTGCCGATCAACAACATCCGCAGGTTCTAGAACCTGCACAGAACCTTCACAAGTCCTCCCAGGTTCATCCACGAGGGCCGAATACAGTCAGTTCCATGAGTCAGCGAAGAGTGCTCGTGGTCGACGACGAGGTCAGTATCTGCGAGTCCATCGCAGCGAGGCTGCGTGCCGAGGGCTACGACGTCGAGTTGGCATTCGACGGTCCCAGTGCTGTGACCCGCTGCGAGCAGATGGATGCCGACCTAGTGGTGCTCGACGTGATGATGCCGGGATTCGACGGCCTCGAAGTCTGCCGCCGCATCCAGGCCGTGCGCCCGGTGCCCGTGCTGATGTTGACCGCTCGTGCCGATGAAACCGACATGCTGATCGGTCTCGGCGTCGGGGCCGACGATTATCTGAGCAAGCCGTTCAGCATGCGTGTCCTCGTCGCCCGTGTTCAGGCATTGCTTCGGCGCGCTGATCGTGCGGAGCACGCTGCTCGCCCGGTGGCCGACTTGCTCGAGTTCGGCGACGTCGTGATCGACCTGACCGAACGTCGAGTGCGTCGTGATACGCAGGAAGTCCACCTGACTCGCACCGAATTCGATCTCATCGCCTACCTGGCGGAGCGGCCGCGAGCGGCGATCCCGCGGGAGTCGCTGCTCGAGGAGATCTGGGGCTGGGGTGAGGGAGCGGGTAGTCGGACCGTCGACAGCCACGTCAAGGCTCTACGACGCAAGCTCGGACCTTCCGTGATCCGGACCGTTCACGGCGTCGGGTACGCCTGGGACGTGCCGCGATGAGCGGCGTCGACCGACTCTTTGCACGGTGGCCGCGGCCGCTGGACCCGATGCGATCGTTCAAAGTGAAGGTCGGCCTCCTGGTTGTCGCAGCGCTGTTGTTCGCCGCGGGCGGTTTCTGGCTGACGTCGCAACAACCGTTTCGTTTTGCTCTCCTGACGGCGCTGGTTGTCGCTCTCGGAGTTACACAAGTGCTCGCACACGGAATGACGTCACCGCTTCGCGAGATGACGGCCGCTGCGAAGGCGATGGCGCGCGGCGATTATTCGCGGCGGGTACGAGCGACTTCCCGCGACGAGGTAGGCGAACTCGCCCATGCGTTCAATCGGATGGCCGAGGACCTCGGGGCCGACGACCGGTACCGTCGCGAGTTGATCGGCAACGTCTCCCACGAATTACGGACGCCCATCACCGCTTTGCAAGCAATGCTCGAAAATGTTGTCGACGGTGTCGAAGAACCGGATCCGGCGATGATGAAATCGGCGTTGCGGCAGACGGAACGACTGGGAGCGCTGGTGGCCGACCTTCTCGACCTCTCGAAACTCGAGGGCGGCGCTATGCCGTTGAAGCGCCGCCGTTTCGAGGTCGAGCCGTTCCTACGTGAGCTGTCGAGTGTGAGTGCGGGCGACATCGAGATAGACGTCAAGCCTCCGAAATTGTCCGTGGTAGCCGATCCGGATCGCCTCCATCAGGTGGTGACCAACCTGGTGGACAACGCGGTTCAGCACGGGAACGTCGACACGAAAGTTGTCATCCGAGTACGTACCGGCAGTGCAGGGGAGTTGGTGCTCGATGTCCACGACGACGGCCCCGGCATCGAGCCACACGCCCGTGAGCGAGTGTTCGACCGCTTCATCCGCGGCGGATCGACCGACGGGGGTACCGGGCTCGGCCTCGCGATCGCGAAGTGGGCGGTCGAATTACATGACGGCAGGATCGCCGTCGTCGATGCCCCGTCGGGCTGCTGCATTCGAGTAGTGCTGCCGCAGAGCTGAATCAAAGTTTCCAACGAGATCGAGAGATCTCGCGATGGCGCATGCCTTCATCAGGCATTCGCCCGTAGTTCCGAACCCGAAATTTGAACCCGAAACATGGGAGATCACATGAGCGCTCCAATAGTCATTCCGCCGAAAGCGCCGATACCGGTTGCAAAACCCAAGCGACCCAGCCGGTTCTGGCGTCCCGATCGCACGTCGATGGCCACCCGCTCGATGCTCGTCGGCGCGAGCGGCGTTGGGGCGCTGGCGGCCCTGATGCTCGATCCAGGGTTCGTGAGTATCGCGTACGTGATCGTCGGTGTCGGCGTGGTGATCGTGTTCGGGATTCTGACGCCGCCGCGGATGTCTACGACGCAGTGGGCCGCCGCGATGGGGATGCTCGCACTTCTGGGCGTTGCCGCCGTTCGCGGTGCGGAGTGGTTGGTGTTCCTCTGCGTCGTAGCTGCGTGGGTTCTGTTCACGTGGACTCTGATCGGCGGGCGGACGTGGACCGGAATACTTCTGGGAACGTTCGCTCCCTGGCGGGCACCCCACCGGACGGTCAACTTCGTTCGTCGTCGAAAACTTGCTACCCGCTCTGCTCCGCGGGTGCCGGCGGCGCGAGTTGTAGTCGTGAGCGCAGTGTCGATTCTTCTCCTGCTGATTTTCGGATCTTTGTTCGTGAGTGCGGATCCGGAGTTCGCGAAGATCTTCGGCGGCTTCGCTCCTGCCATCTCGGTGTCGAACCCGGGGGCACGGATCTTTGCCGGCGTCGTGATGGCGTTCGGCACACTGGTTGCGGTGTACCTGCGTCGCAGAACGCCGACGGTGGACGCGTTTGCACCTGCGCCGGCGACGCCGTTGCCGATGTGGGAGTGGGCGGTCCCGCTCGGAGTGCTCAACGTGCTGTTCCTCGGTTTTGTTGCAGTACAGACGAAGACGCTGTTCGGGGGAGACGAGCACGTACAGGTGACCGACGGACTGACCTACGCGGACTACGCGCGTGAGGGCTTCTGGCAGCTCATGGCGGTTACCGTGCTGACGCTGCTCGTCATCGCCGTCGCAGTGCGGTACATCGACCGCCGCGACGCTGGATCGAGGCGTCTTGCCCGCGGACTGTTGGGTGCACTGTGTGTCTTCAGTCTGGTGATTGTGGCATCCGCTGTGCACCGGATGTGGTTGTACGAGAATCAGTACGGTTTCACGGTGCTCCGGGTCAGCGTCTTCGCGACAGAGCTGCTTCTGGGCTTCGTGTTCGTGTTGTTGCTCGTCGCAGGTATTCGGATGTCCGGGAAGTGGCTGCCCACAGCTGTTCTCGCCACTTCGGCCGTCGCGCTGCTTGCCTTCGCGGTGTTCAACCCCGATGCGTACATCGCGCAAAAGAACGTGGAGCGGTTCGAGGGCGGCAAGAGCATCGACGTTTCCTACTTGCACGGGCTCTCTGTCGACGCGGTGCCTGCCTTGGATCGTCTACCGGAACCGCAGCGTTCATGTGCCTTGAGCAGATATCGATTCGGAGTGCCGGGTACCACTGCGCCCTGGGAGTTCAACGCGGCGCGTGAGAAGGCGCGCGACATCCTGGAAGCTCGCGCGGTGGGGCCGTGCCTGAAGATGTACACGGTCGGATAGACGCAGGGCGATTGTGCAGCCGCACGGCAGATATCGCGCGCGGCTGCACAATCGGCGAGCGTCGCCTGTTCGGTCAGTGCACGGCGACTGAGATTTTCTCCCGTTCCTCCGCGGACACCACGTCGCGGGTGGAGCGTAAGTCGATCGTCACGCTGCTGAGTTTGCCGCCGTAGCGGAACGTGCCTTTGTCCGCGAACTCTTCCGCGACCGGGCTTCCCCGGTTGATGCCGACGTCGAGCTGTTCGTTCATGCTGAAGATCGCCCGAGTGGTCTTCTCGATCCGGCCCTCGGAGACCACCTCGCCGTCGACGCTCAGGGTGGCGGTTCCTCCCTTGCCGATTCCGCCGCCGTCGTACTCGAAGTGGACGGACACCTCGCGGGTATCGGGTGCCAGCGGGTTGCGCCCACGCACGAAGGTCCGACCACCGCCGCTGAAGTTGTAGCAGTAGACGGGGACGGAATCGAGTATGTACAAAGCGAATCCGCCGAACCGGCCACCGAGGCTGACCAGCATGCCGTCGGCGACGCTACCCAGACTCGCGGTCAGCGTGTACGAGCGGTTGAAGAACGTCGGCGCGGCTTTCTCGACCAGGCCGTTCATGTGTGGGTACAGCGTGAGGGTCTTGCGGCCCATCATCGGATGCGGGGGTCGTGATTCCGCGGTGGCGTGGCGACCGACCGTTCTGTCGTCCAGCGGCAGCACCTGATATTTGGCCGCCTCGACGAGGAACTTTTCCTTGAGCCGGGCCAGGATCTCGGGATGCTCGTCCGCGAGATCGCGGGCCTGCGACCAGTCGACCGAGGTGTCGTACAGCTCCCAGCGGTCTTCGCTCATCGGTGTGAGCTCGAGGCCGTGAGTGGCCATCAGCCAGGGTGCGCGGTGGGCCGTGACTGCGGTCCAACCGTGATCGTAGATTCCGCGGTTGCCGAAGATCTCGAAATACTGTGTGGTGTGGCGCTCTTCGGCGTCGGGCTCGGCGAAGGTGTAGTTCATCGCCACGCCTTCCATCGGTTTCTGGGTGACCCCGTCGACGCTGGTCGGTGCCGGAATGCCGGCAGCTTCCAGGATTGTCGGCGTGATGTCGACGCAGTGATGCCACTGCTCCCTGATTCCTGGCTTGTCGATCCCCTTGGGCCAGTGGGCGATCAGACCGTTTCGGGTACCGCCGTAGTGGGACGCAACCTGCTTGGCCCACTGGTACGGGGTGTCGAGAGCCAGAGCCCACGACGCCGGATAGTGCGGGTAGCTGGTTTCGGTCCCCAATTCGTCGTAGCGCGCCAGTACGTCGGATGTCGCACTCTTGTAACCGTTGAGGCCGGCGAGGTAGTTGAACGAGCCCTCCATGCCGCCCTCGGCGGAGGCGCCGTTGTCACCCATCATGTAGAGCACCAGAGTGTTGTCGAGTACACCCATTTCCTGCAACCGGTCGACGAGCCTGCCTACCTCGTCGTCGGTGTGCTCGAGAAATGCCGCGTACAACTCCATCAAACGGGCCGAGACCTTCTTCTGGTCGTCGTCGAGTTCGTCCCAGTGTGGGAGCCCCGGAGCCCACGGGGCCAACTCGGTGTCAGGAGCGACGACGCCCAGTTCCTTCTGCTTGTGGAGGGTGATCTCACGTTGGCGATCCCACCCGTGATCGAATTCGCCGACGTACTTGTCCAGGTAGCGGTCCGGGACCTGAAGTGGAGCGTGGCACGCGCCGAAGGGGAGGTAGCAGAACCACGGCTTGTCCGGGTCCATCGTGTTGACGCCCTCGACCCATTCGATCGCGTGGTCGACGAGATCTTCGGACAGGTGGTAACCCTCCTGTGGCGTCTTGGGTAAGTCGACCATCGTGAAGTCCTCGTAGAGAACCGGGGTGAACTGATCGGACTCGGCACCGAGAAAACCGTAGAACTTGTCGAAACCCTCACGGACCGGCCACCGATCGAACGGCCCGGCAGCGGTGGTCTCCCACGTCGGGGTCTGGTGCATCTTGCCGAAAGCGCCCGTCGCATAGCCGTTTCCCTGCAGGACGCGTGCGACCGTGGCGGCAGAGGCAGGGCGGGTACCGTTGTATCCCGGTGCCGCGTTGGCCATTTCGGAGATGACACCCATACCGACACTGTGGTGGTTGCGCCCCGTCAGTGTGGCGGCACGCGTCGGCGAGCACAGAGCCGTGGTGTGGAATCGGCTGTATTTCACGCCGGTTTCGGCCAAACGCTCGGCGGTGGGCGTGCGGCACGGGCCACCGAACGCGGAGGGTGCGCCGAATCCGACGTCGTCGATCATGATCAGCAGCACGTTCGGGGCCCCGGCCGGCGGGCGAAGCGGTTCCGGGCGGGTGTACGGGGGATTCTGATCGGGGTAGTACACGGCGGCCGCGACGTTCGGCGTCTCGGGAATGATCGGGATGGAATGGCGATTCACCAGCAGGCTCCTTGGCGTATGCAAAACCGGGTCGATTAAGCAGTCGTCTTAATCTGGAGCGTATCGATCGGAATTCAGTTGGCGGCGTAGGTCTCGCTGACTGGGATAGTCACCCCTGTGAGTGGTTAAGGAGTCCCTGCACTCCCTAACCGCGCACAGGGGGTGGGTCTTGCGGAATTAAGTCAGTGACTTATATGGTCGGTATATGCCCGCCTCGTTGGATGCCAAGAACGCCATGATCGCCGTCGCCGAGCGGATGTTCGCCGAGCACGGTATTCACGAAGTGTCCATGCGGGACGTGGCGACTGCGGCCGGGCAGCGCAACAACTCTGCAGTTCAGTATCACTTCGGTGGGCGAGACGGTCTGGTGCTGGCCGTATTCCGGCATCGGATGGATCAGATCAATGCAGCGCGACTGACGTATCTCGACGACGTCGACGCCAGTGGGCGGACCGATCTGGTCCGTGCTTTGGTCGAAGCCTTCCTGTATCCGCTTGCCGATTTCATGGCGACGGTCGACGGGTCCAACTATGCGCGGTTCATCGCGAGAATTTCACCGTCAGTCGATACACAGAGTGCTGAGTTTCGCGAGGTCAGTGAAGGAATCAACGAGGTTGTCGGCAGGTTGACGCGGGCATTGCCGCATCTGCCCCGCCGCGTCGCGGTGGAACGGATCGATCTGACGTTCAACATGAGCGTCTCCGCTCTGGCCATCTTCGAGCAGCGCCGCGAAGACGAAAACCCTGTTGTGCAGGCAGATTTCGATACGACGGTGGATCATCTGGTCGATCTCGCGGTAGGAGCACTGACCGCGCCCCAAAGCACACACAAACGCACACGAGCAAAGCGGCTGCACGCGTCGACTGACGTGTGACCCCGCGACACGACACGACACGACAGGACGGAGTCATTCGATGGCTACCCTTACATCATCACGAACAGTCCAAATCGGCAATCACACAATCGAATTCGGACCACGCGGAATGAGGCGCAATCCGGAAGGCGTTGAATCGAGGCCGTACGAGCGGTTCACTCTGACACCCGTCACACCGTTCATCGGTGCCGAGATCAGCGATATCGACTTGCGTGATCCGTCGGAGGAGCAGATCGAGGACGTGCGCCGGGCCCTCCTCGAATGGAAGGTCGTGTTCTTTCGGGACCAGCCGATTTCGAGCTTGAATCATCGTGACTTCGCGGCCCATTGGGGTGAACTCGAGGTTCATCCACTTCTCCCGCAGGGAGAGGTCCCGGCAGTCGTCAGATTCGAACGCGGAGAGGACAGTCCAGGAACGGAGAACATCTGGCACGTCGACGTCACCTGGACGAAGACGCCGCCACTCGGTTCAGTACTTCGGGCGATCGACGTGCCGCCTGCCGGTGGTGACACGCTCTGGGCCGATATGGGTAACGCCTTCGACTGCCTCCCCGACGAGATCAAGGACTTGATCGACGGCAAGGACGCCATCCACGATTTTGTGCCGTCCTTCGGACGCGGCATGAGCCCGGAGAAGTTGGAGCAGATGAAGGAGCAGTACCCGCCGGTTCTGCATCCGATGGTGCGTAAGCATCCGGAGACCGGGCGGAAGACGCTGTTCGTCAACAGCCTCTTCACCACCCACATTCCGGATATGGATCCTGTCGAAGGCAACGATCTGCTCAACCTGCTGTTCGCGCAGGTCAAGGTCCCGGACTTCCAGTGCCGCTTCAAGTGGGCGCCGAATTCCATTGCCTTCTGGGACAACCGGGCCACCCAGCACTACGCTGCGAGCGACTACTTCCCGCATCGCCGCGTCATGGAGCGGGTGGCCATCCTGGGGGACCGGCCCTTCTGATCTACTCCTGCGGAATGCGGATGATGCACCGGAAGCCGACGTGGCAGGTCGAGGACTCCTCGGATTCGCCCTGCCGCGCGGCGGGGCGATATCGCAAGCAGTAGTTCGGTGCACACAGATGTGAGCCGCCTTTGATCACCCGTCGTGCGTAGGGTTCGCCGGCCAAGGCCTCGGTGGCGAACTCCGCGCGGGGATTGCGAGGAATGCAGCACGACGAGGCCGGCGCGACGTTCTTGGAACTGTGGGCGTGGTCGGACGTGTAGTGGTCGGCCGTCCATTCCCACACGTTCCCGGCCATGTCGAGCAGTCCGTAGCCGTTGGGCCGGAACTTTCCGACCGGAGCGGTGCGCTCGTACCCGTCCTCGAGCAGGTTCTCCCAGGGGAACTGGCCCTGCCATACGTTGCCACCGGGCCGCCCGCCCGGAGAGTCGTGATCGCCCCACACGTAGGCCTGGCGATCGAGTCCGCCGCGGGCGGCAAACTCCCACTCGGCCTCGGTCGGGAGTTCCTTGCCGGCCCACGCGGCGTAGGCCTGGGCGTCGAAGTACGACACGTGGGTGACGGGGTGCCGTTCGCGTCCCCCGATGTTGCTGTCGGCGCCCTCGGGATGGCGCCAATCGGCGCCGGGAGTGAACGACCACCACCGGGTGTAGTCGTCGAGTGAAACCGGGCCGGGTGGCGAATTGAAGACCAACGATCCCGGGACGAGGAGGGCTGGATCGGCGTCGGGATAGTCGGCGGCATCCGGGGCGATTTCAGCAGTGGTGACGTGGCCGGTTGCCTTCACGAAGCGTCGGAACTCGGCGACTGTCACCGCCGTCGTGTCCATCCAGAATCCGTCGACGGTGACCTGGTGAACTGGGCGTTCTTCCGGATAGAAGTCTTCGGAGCCCATCCAGTACGTCCCACCCGGGATCAAAGACATGTTCTTCGGGGGAGTTGCCGTGGAGTGAGGCGTCGTCATGAATTCAAGAATGGCACGTTGGTCACGCCGATGTGGGGAGAGTCCCACCTGGTGCCCTCGGCAGGATTCGAACCTGCGACCCTTCCTTTAGGAGAGGAATGCTCTATCCCCTGAGCTACGAGGGCGGGGAGCGTACCGACAAGTGCTGAAAACCCTGTGCTGCCGGGGTTTTCGCTTCCCGATACTACTGTTGCATCCGCTCGACCTGTCGGCACGAAGCCTCGGGCGTCACAGCTGCGCTAGTCAGTGTAGCGGCCCGCCGACGAGGTCGCGAAGTCGACGGTATCGCCGGGTGCAAGCAGGAGCCGAACCGATCGCACTGATCGCAATGGTGTTCACCGCGGAGCAGGCACGGCATGGTGCGGGAATGACCCGCAGAATCCGCTTCAACGCCTTTGCCATGAACTGCGTCGCCCACCAATCGCCAGGTCTGTGGCGTCACCCGGAGGACCAGTCGTCCAGGTATACGGATCTGAGGTACTGGACGGAATTGGCGAAGCTCCTCGAGCGTGGACGATTCGACGGGCTGTTCCTGGCCGATGTGTTGGGAACCTACGACGTGTACGGCGGCAATCACGACGCAGCGCTGCGGCAGGGCGCGCAGGTACCGGTCTCGGACCCGCTACTGCTGGCGTCGGCGATGGCTGCCGTGACCGAGCACTTGGGCTTCGGTATCACCGCAGGTACAGCTTTCGAGCATCCGTACCCGTTCGCTCGGCGCTTGAGCACCCTCGACCACCTGACGAACGGGCGAATCGGGTGGAACGTGGTCACCGGATACCTCCCGTCGGCCGCACGGAACATGGGCGAGGACGACCAACTCCAGCACGACGATCGCTACGACCACGCGGACGAGTACCTCGAAGTTCTCTACAAGTTGTGGGAAACGTCGTGGGAAGACGACGCGGTGGTGCGTGACAGAACTACCGGGGTCTACACGGACCCCTCCAAGGTTCATCCGATCGAGCACGAGGGCAAGCATTTCACGGTTCCGGGCATCCACATCTCCGAACCTTCTCCGCAGCGGACGCCGGTCATCTTCCAGGCCGGCGCGTCGCCACGCGGGGTTCGGTTCGCCGCCGAGAATGCCGAGGCGATCTTTGTGGGTGCACCGACAAAGGCGATTCTCAAAGACACCGTTGCCCGAATCCGAAACGAACTGACGAAGGTCGGGCGCGATCCGTACTCGGCCCGCATCTACACACTGTTGACGATCGTCACCGACCGAACCCCCGAGTTGGCCCAGGCGAAGCTCGAGGACTACCGCAGCTACGCGAGTAGTGAAGGCGCACTCGTTTTCACCTCGGGGTGGATGGGAATTGATCTCTCCGGATACCGAGCGGACGAGCCGATCGGGAACGTCGAGAGCAACGCCATTCAATCCGCGGTCGCATCGTTTCGTCAGGCCGACGAGAAGGGCGGCGAATGGACGGTGGGAGACATCGCGGAGTGGGCGGGTATCGGCGGGCTCGGCCCGATCGTTGTCGGTTCCGGCGCGGAGGTCGCCGACGAGTTGCAGAAGTGGGTTGCCGAGACCGACGTCGACGGCTTCAATCTCGCTTACGCGGTGACTCCTGGAACCTTCGAAGACATTGTGGAGCATGTGATTCCGGAACTGACGAGAAGGGGCGCCTACCAGAGCGACTACGAAGCGGGGACGCTGCGCAACAAATTGTTCGGGCGAGGGGACAGGCTGCCGCTCGAACACCGAGGCCGGAGCTTCGACAGGATCCGCACTGCCGGCTGAGTGGGGATCTCAGGACCAACCGGACCCAGGCACGTGCACCGAGGTGGTGAGGTCGATCGCCTCGATGTCCGAAGACCTCAGTTCCTCACCACACGCACTACAACCCAGCCTTGCTTCGAACCGCTTTCCACACGCCTTGTGATGGAGAACGATGTCCGGACCGTCCGCGGATCTGAACCAGCGCTGACCCCACGAGATCATGCACATCACGACGGGGAAGTACGCGGTTCCCTTGTCGGTGAGTCGATACTCCGACCACTGTGGGCGATCCGGAAGCGGCCGCGTTTCCATCACACCGATCTCGGTGAGGTGCTTCAACCGATCGGCGACGATTGCCGGCGGCGCACCGGTGATCTCGGCGAACTCTCCGTAACGACGGGCACCTCGGAAAGCTGCCCCGATGATCGCTGCCGACCAGCGATTGCCGACGAGTTCCATCGTGTGAGCCAGGATTTCCGGTCGGCGTTCGGACTTGGTCGAGCGGCGCCTCGACGTTGCTTCGGGCACACTGCGTGAGAAGTCCCCACTCGGCCCCATTTGGGAGTCCAGGGATCGCACGTCGACGTCCTCGCCGCACTCCTTGCAACGCAGGATCGGAGTGAAGTCGTTTCCGCAGGTGCTGTGCCGTAGTGGCGGTAGTGGCGCGGTTTCATTCGGTGCCCACTGCTTCTCCCACGACCACATGGTGATGAGGACCGGCCAGATCGACTGGCCTTTGCGAGTGACCGAGTATTCGTGCCTCGGCGGGTTCTGCTGGTACTCCCGGCGCTCGAGCATTCCGCCGGCCGTCAGGACTGCCAACCGTGAGGACAGCACCGAGTTGGAGATTCCCCCGAGAGCCAGCCAGTCGTTGTATCGACGCGACCCCAAAAGGGCGAACCGCAGAATCCAGAGGTTCCACTCGTCTCCCAGTAGCCCGAGCGTGACCGCCAGTGCGTTGGGTCCGCCCGCAGGCAACTCGGTGACGCCCACCGACGGCGTGGGTGTCGGAGATCCGGCCGACGCCGAAGATCCGGTTGCATTCACTCGTACCACCCCGAAATCATAGCCCGCGAACCCTGCGGCACCGCGAGACCGTACCGAGTGGTCTGCAGAAAGAGTCGGGAATCACTCGATACGGGCAATGAGTAACGCTTCCTGGGTGATCTGGCAGATCTGGAGTCCGGACTGATCGAAGACCGCGGCATTCACGACTGCTCTGCCGGCATGAGCAGTGGGTGTCGAATGCTCGAAGAGGAGCCACTCGTCCGCTCGCACGGGACGCTGAAACCACATCGTGTGATCGAGGGACACGCCCGTCCAATCCGTATCGAGCGAGTGCTCCTGCCCGATGTCGTAGCCGTGCGGAGTCAGCGCGGTTGCCATCAGCATCAGATCACTGGCATAGGCGAGAGCAGCGACGTGAATCAGCGGATCGTCGCTCAGTCGCTGAGCCGAACGCATCCAGATGTTGCGCGGAGGCGCCGCCGAATGCGTCGTGGGGGACTGCGAATCGAGGGGGGACACACGAATCTCGATGGCGGAGAACTCCTCCCACACCTCGCCCAACCCGCCGTCTGCCTCGGCCAACTCCTGCAACGTCACGCACTCAGCGGGCGGGAGTGCGGCGGGTACGGCGCGACTGTGAGTGATGCCCTCGTCGATCGAGGAAGCAGAGACCGTCGAACGGCAGACGAGTCGTCCGTCCTGGTGGACGTCGACGCCTCTGGTGGACAGGCGTTTTCCATCCCGAAGGCGATCTACCGAGAACTCGGTTGCGCGATTCGTCGACCCCGGGCGAAGGAAGTGCGTGTGGACGGAACTGATCGCTTTGCCGTCGGTAACCGTGTGCCCGGCTGCGAGAATCGACTGGGCTACCAGTTGGCCGCCGAACAATTGAGGTAGACGAACACCGTCGTTCGACCCCTGCCACCGGTCCGGGCCGGTCGATTCCAGATCGAAGACGTCGGCGAGACCACTCGTGGGGGCGCTCACGACGCGTGGTTTCGTGCCGGACGGGGCGGACGGGGAAAGAAGCCACTGGTCCGGGCGACGTAGTCGTCGTAGGCCTGGCCTTTGCTCTTGCGCATGCCTCGTTCGAGCAAGGCCTTACCGCTGTAGCTCACCAGTAGTTTGATCATGACGATCGGCGAGACGATCGTGATCAGCGCCAATGGATCACCAAGCGCGAGGATGAACAGTCCGACCCAGACACATGCGTCGCCGAAGTAGTTGGGATGCCGGGTCCAGGCCCAGAGTCCACGATCCATCACCATTCCCGAATTGGCCGGATCTGCCTTGAATCGGGAAAGTTGGTAGTCACCAACCGATTCGAAGACGAAGCCGACGGTCCAGACTGCGATGCCGATCGCGCCGAGGACTCCGAGGGCGCGAAACTCGTACATCGCGAACTGGATGGGCAGCGACACCACGAGAATGAGAACGCCCTGGAGGCCGTAGATTTTGCGAATCAGGAACGGAACCAGCGGTCCCTGTTGATGTTTGAGTAGGGCAGAGTAGCGCTTGTCCTGCCCGTGCCCACGGTTTCGGAAGCCGATGTAGAGGCCGAGTCGCATTCCCCACACCACGGTCAGTGCCAGCACCACGAGGCGACGCAGATCGTTGCCGTCCGATCCGATGGACGTCAGGTACGAGACGACGGCGACGACGGCGAAGCCAGGCCCCCAACAGATGTCGATGATCGAGTGATTGTTCATCCGGATGGCTACGGCCATCACGACTGCGATGAAGACGAGTACGGCGAGTGCGCTCACACCGAAGTTCAGTGCAAGGTCGCCCAATGGGATGTCGGTCATGCGCGCGCTTTCTGATTGTGGTGGTCGAGCAGTTCGGAAGCGAAGTCCGCGAAGGCTTCCTGTGCGCTCGGATAGGTGTGAGGAGTGCCGAGCCGGCTGGTCACGAGCAGCGCGTCGAGCGCTTTGGCATCGAGTTCTGTGGTGGTGGGCAAGAATTCGGTCGAGCCCTCGACGGCGTCGGCCGAACGCACTCCGTTACCTGCGGTGACGATCACCTGCCCGTTGGTCGTGGACTCGGGATCGACGAGAGCAGTGACCACCGGGGCTACCAGATCGGCCCCCATGATGTCGATGAATCGTGGGTCCATTCCGGACTCGGTCATCTGCGTAGTGGCATAGGGCAGTACGACATTGGTGAACACATTGCGACTCGCGCCTTCGCCGGCCGCGGTGCGGCCCAGTGCGATGACGGCACCCTTACTGGCGGCGTAGGCGGATACGGTGGGTTCGCCGTGCAGTCCTGCGGTCGAGGCAATCATCACGATGCGCCCGAATCCGGCCTCGCGCATCACTCGGGAGGCTTCGGCGGCAACCAGCGCGGTCCCGACGACGTTTGTCGTGATGACGGTGCTGAGGTTCTCGGCGGTGGTGCGATGGAGCATCTGTGGACCGCTGACCGCGGCACTGGTGATGCAGAAATCGAGTCGTCCGAACCGAGTGAGAGCGTCGTCCACCAACTTTCGACCGACCTCGGGGTCGGTGACGTCGTCGTGGTTGGCGACGGCGTGGCCACCGGCTTCGAGGATTTCGTCGACAACCTGATCTGCAGGACCCCGGCCGCTCCCGTCGAGTGTGCGATTTCGATTGTTGACGATCACCGTGACCCCTCGGCTCGCGAGATGCAGTGCGACGGCACGGCCGAGGCCCTTACCCCCTCCCGTGACGACGGCAACGCGGCCCGAGAGTGAACTGGCGGTCACGAGGCGATCCGTTCGACTAGCACCGCGACTCCGACGCCGGCGGCGCCGCTGACCGCGGCCACACCGTAGCGTCCGTCGCTCCGTACCAGTTCGTCGACACACGCGCCGACGAGAATTGCTCCGGTGGCGCCGAATGCATGGCCCATCGCCATCGTGCCGCCGTTGGGGTTCATGCGGTCCGGCCCGGCGTCAAGATCGCGGCGGAACCGTAGGCAGAGCGCGGAGAAGGCCTCTGCGAACTCGAACACGTCGATGTCCTGTGGACGAAGCCCGGCTCGAGCGATGACTGCCTCCACGGCGCTCTGGCCCGCAGTGAGCATGAGAACCGGATTCACCGAAGTCGAGGCGGATCCGATGATCCGTGCGCGAGGGGTCAGGCCGGCTCTGGCCGCGGCTTTCTCGGATCCGAGGAGTAGTAGTGCTGCGCCGTCGGCCATGGCGGGAGAGGATCCGACGGTGTGCAGGTGTTCGATCTTGCCGACCTCAGGGTAGGCGGCGAGCGCGAGTGCATCCTGACCGGCGGCGCCGAGCCCTTCGAAGGCCGGAGGCAGCGCGGCGAGTCCCTCTGCCGTCGTCTCTGCCCTGACCAGTTCGTCGTGCGCGATTCCGGCTTCACCATTTCTGCCGGGAACGGGCACAACGGACCGCTCGAATGCGCCGTTGCGCCAGGCCTCGGCAGCCTTGTGCTGGGTTTCGACGCCGTACGCATCCAACTCGTCGCGGGAGTACCCCTCGATCGTGGCATTCAAGTCGGCGGCAACACCCATATGGATGGAGCCGATCTGCGCGATGGTTGCCGGGTCGATCCACAGCGGTCCGCGATCACTGAACATCGGAGTGCGGGAGACGCTTTCGACGCCACCGGCCACGACCAGGGAGACGTCGTCGCTGCGAATGCGGGCTGCGCTCTGGCCGACTGCGTCGACGCCGGATGCGCAGAAACGATTGAGGGTCGCGCCGGGAACGGAATCGCCCCAACCGGCAAGGAGTGCGGCAGTTCTCGCGATGTTCGCGCCCTGCTCGTCCACCTGCGATGCGCAACCGAGAACGACGTCGTCGATCTGTTCTGCGGCGAGGTTCGTTCGACCCTGCAAAGCCTTGGCCAGGTGGACGACAAGATCGACTGGGCTGTGTTCGTGGAGGGCACCTCGCGTCGATGCTCGGCCGCGCGGTGTGCGCACGTAGTCGAGGACAAAAGCATCAGTCATTTTCAACCCTTCAATTAGTAGAGTTACTCTGCTAGTTGTAGTACGGTTGCGATGAAATTACAACCGCCGATGCACGGGTATCTCGGTGACGTCACCGATGCCGGATCGGCAAGGGGAGAGGTCATGACTGTTTCGAACATTTGGATTCTCGGCGGGTACCAATCCGACTTCGCACGGAACTTCACCCGTGAGGAACTCGATTTCGCGAACCTTGCCGAAGAGGTGGTGAACCACACCCTGGCCGCGGCGAAGGTTCCTGCCGCCGACATCGAGGTGATCCACGTCGGTAATGCCTTCGGTCAATTGTTTGCCGGCCAAGGTCAGCTGGGTGCGATGCCCGCCACCGTGCATCCAGATCTATGGGGTGTGCCCTCGTCCCGGCACGAGGCGGCGTGCGCATCGGGCAGTATCGCCGTACTCGCCGCGATGGCAGACCTGCGCGCCGGCAACTACGACGCGGCACTGGTGATGGGTATCGAACTGGAGAAGACGGTTCCGGGTGATGACGCGGCCGGACATCTGGGCGCTGCAGCCTGGGTCGGACACGAAGGTCAGGAAGCAAAATTCATGTGGCCGTACATGTTCGATCGTGTGTCGAAGGAGTACGGGCGGCGCTACGGGATCGACGAATCTCACCTTCGCGCGATCTCGCAGATCAATTTCGCGAACGCGAAGAACAACCCCAATGCACAGACACGCGGTTGGGCGGTACCCGATCTGCTCGGGAATGCAGGCGGCGACGACGCCACCAATCCTGTTGTGGAAGGCGGTGTTCGACGATTCGATTGCAGCCAGGTGACCGACGGTGGCGCCGGGGTTGTGCTGGTGACGGACAAGTACCTCCGTGAGCATCCTGATGCCTCGGCGACTCCGCTGGCCCAGATCGCGGGCTGGGGTCACCGGACTGTTGGTTTAGGTCTCGAGCAGAAGCTGGCCCGTGACGCCGATAATCCCTACGTGATGCCACACGTTCGGGATGCGGTGATGGGTGCCTTCTCCCGGGCCGGAGTCGACCTGGCCGGGATAGACGGTATCGAAACACATGATTGTTTCACGGCGAGTGAGTATCTCGCGATCGACCACATCGGTCTGACCGCGCCCGGCGAGTCGTGGAAAGCCATTGAGAGTGGTGACATCGCCATGGGCGGCAAGCTACCGATCAACCCCAGCGGCGGTCTGATCGGCGGTGGTCATCCGGTGGGTGCCAGTGGTGTTCGAATGCTTCTCGACGCGGCCCATCAGGTGACGGGAACGGCCGGCGGTTTCCAAGTCGAGGGTGCGAGCCGCTTTGCGACGCTCAACTTCGGTGGAAGCACGGCCACCACCGTCAGTTTTGTCGTCGACGCAGTTTCCTGAAAGTGCAGCCCAGCCTTTCCCCATCAGTCGAAAAGAGAATTCCATGGACGTCGAAATCGTAGGCAAGTTGTTGTCCACCCTTCCCGCCGATGACGATCACCCGTATCGCACCGGCCCGTGGCAACCCCAGACCACCGAGTTCAAAGCGGACAACCTCGAAGTCGTATTCGGTGAGGTTCCGAAAGACCTCGACGGTGTCTACCTGCGCAACACCGAGAATCCGCTCCATCCCTCGATGAAGGCTTATCATCCCTTCGACGGCGACGGAATGATTCACATCGTGGGCTTTCGTGACGGAGAGTCGTTCTACCGCAATCGATTCGTACGGACTGACGGGTTGGCGGCCGAGCAGGATGCCGGCGGCGCCTTGTGGGCCGGACTCGCCGAGTCTCCCAAACTCAGTCGCCCCGAGGGCGGCAAGGGTGCGCGCACTCGGATGAAAGACGCGTCCAGCACCGACGTCGTCGTTCACCGGGGGACTGCTCTCACCAGCTTCTACCAGTGCGGAGATCTGTATCGTCTCGATCCGATGTCGGCGGAGACACTCGGAAAGGAAAGCTGGAACGGCAAGTTCCCCTTCGAATGGGGTGTGTCCGCGCATCCGAAGGTGGACGACAAGACCGGAGAAATGCTGTTCTTCAACTACAGCAAGGAAGCGCCGTACATGCACTACGGCGTCGTGGACTCGGCCAACGAGTTGGTCCACTACGTCGACGTCCCGCTTCCCGGTCCGCGGTTGCCACACGACATGGCCTTCACGGAGAACTACGCGATCCTCAACGACTGCCCCTTGTTCTGGGATCCGGTTCTACTGGAGAAGGGCGCGCACGTCGCGAATTTCCATCCCGATATCCCGCTCCGTCTCGGAGTCATCCCACGCCGCGGAAACACCGCTGACATCAAGTGGTTCGAGGCCGATCCGACCTACGTCCTGCACTTCGTGAACGCCTACGAAGAGGGGGACGAGATTGTTCTGGACGGTTTCTACCAGGGTGATCCGGAGCCGTCGGACAACGGTATGGGCAATCAGTGGGAGCGCGCCTTCCGTTTCCTCGCTCTCGATCGCATGCAGACCCGGCTTCACCGCTGGCGTTTGAACCTGGTCACCGGAGCCACGCGTGAAGAGCAACTCAGTGACTCGATCACCGAATTCGGCATGATGAACGGCAATTTCGCGGGTGAGAAGTACCGATACGCCTATGCGGCTTCTGGTAAGCCGTCGTGGTTCCTGTTCGACGGCTTGGTCAAACACGACCTGCTGACGGGGAACGAGGAACGATTCTCCTTCGGTGACGGCGTGTATGGAAGCGAGACCTCGATGGCACCACGCGTGGGTGGTACCGCCGAAGACGACGGCTATCTCATCACGTTGACCACCGACATGAACGAGGACGCGTCCTTCTGCCTGATCTTCGACGCTGCCCGCGTCGGAGACGGACCATTGTGCAAACTTCGCCTTCCCGAACGGATTTCGAGTGGCACCCACTCGACGTGGGCGCCGGGTGCCGAGCTCCGACGCTGGCAGAGTGCCGACACCGCAGCCGAAGCGGTCGGACTGTGACGGGCACGCACGACGCGGGCACGTGGGAGATCCTGCGGCAGGTGGTGATCGGTGCACGAGACCTGGACAAGACCGGTCAACAATTACGTGAAGCGTTGAATCTGGCACCAGGATTCGCAGATCCACTGCTCGAAGACATCGGTTTGGCCGACGAGACCGTGGCCGTCGGGCCGCAGGCATTTCTCGAGATCGTCGCACCGCTCGACGAGACGGTCTCGCTGGCGAGATGGATCCGCAAGGGCGGAGGGGAGGGCGGCTATGCACTCTCGATCCAGGTTTCGAACATCGAGCCCTATCTGGAACGTGCAGCTGCGGCCGATGTTCGGACGGTGGCAGATCTCGAGGCCTACGGTCACCGGATCGTCCAACTTCATCCCGGTGATCTCGGACTGCTCGTAGAACTCGACGAGATTCCCGACGCCGACGAGTGGTTCTGGGACCAGACGGAGAAGGAGGTTTCCCTCGATCCACGGGTCGACGACATTCTCGGCGTCGACGTGTCCTCTCCCGATCCGGCCAAGACGGCGGCGCTGTGGGCCGAAGTGTTCGGCAAGAAACTGGATTCGGCGCAATCACTCTCGATTGCGCTGGGGTCGCGCGCCGTGTCGTTCGTTCCGGGCGAGCGGTCGATGCTCAGTGCGGTCGATCTGGCGGCGTCGATCGGAGCGAACACCGTCGAGCCCGGCCTGATCGTCGGCGGCGTCGAATTCCGGATTCACCCAGGCTGAGCCAGCTTCACATCGAACGACAGAAATCGGGGCCGATCGCTCAAAGCGACCGGCCCCGAATTCCTTTCATGGACTCAAGCGAAGTCCTGTCTCAGACGAGTCTTGAGAAGCTTCCCACTCGCGTTGCGTGGCAGTTCCTCGATGAACTGAACTGCACTGGGGCACTTGAAGTGCGCCAGTCGCTCGCGTGACCACTCGATGATCTCAGCTTCGGTGACAGCCGAATCGCCCGAACGAACGACCACCGCAATGGGAGTCTCACCCCACCGATCGGAGTGAATGCCGACTACCGCGACCTCCCGGATGTCGGGGTGGCCGGAGAGAACGCTCTCCACCTCGGCGGGATAGACGTTCTCACCGCCGGAGACGATCATGTCCTTGAGGCGGTCGTGGAGGTAGAGATACCCGTCCTCGTCGAACGATCCGCCGTCTCCTGTTCGGAGCCAGTCGCCGTCCAACATGGTGGCCGCAGTGGCTGCCTCGTTGCGCCAGTAGCGCCTCATGACGTGTGCGCCGCCGATGACCACCTCGCCGCGGGTACCGACCGGGACGTCTTCGAGCGTCACGGGATCGACGATGCGGATGGGTACGCCGAACATCGGTTGCCCGACGGACTTCAACCGATGCGCGGTCGACTCGTCGGTCGCCCGATGATCTTCGGGGGTCAGCATGGTGACGCCGCCAGTCGACTCGGTGAGTCCGTAGGCCTGCAGGAAACTGCATCCGAAAACCTTGGTGGCGTCCTGTAACAGGGGTAGCGGCATGGGCGCCGCTCCGTAGACCAGGAACTGCAGGGCACTCCAATCCGCCTCGCGTACAGCAGGAAGGGAGGTGAGGACGCTGATCACCGCGGGAACAGCGACCGCATGAGTCACCCGGTACTCCTGCATCAGCGCCACCAGCTCCAGCGGACCGGCGATGGTCTTGAGAAGTAGAGCGCCACCGCCGAGCGTCGTGACGAGAGCGAGACCCAGCCCCGCCACATGGAAGAACGGGACCGGGCACATGGCCACGGAATCGGTGTCGAGATCGAGCAGGTGATACATGGTCGCGAGGGCGCGGCCGAGGTTCGCGCCGGTGAGTTCGATTCCCTTGGGGTGGCCGGTGGTTCCCGACGAGTAGAAGATCAGCGCGGTATCGTCGGGAAGGCGTGACACTCCTGGGTCGTCGTCCCCTGCACCGGAGAGCCAGTCGTTCCACGAGACCGAGTTTGCGGAACCGTCCACCGTGACGACGGTCCGGACGCTACCGACCGCCGCGGCGACGTCGGAGAGGCCCTCATCGCCTGCTCCGAGTACGACGACGGTCGGCTCGCTGTTGCTCAGGATGTAGTCGACCTCGCCCGGTGCCAGCCGATTGTTGACGGCCGTCAGAATCGAGCCCATCTTCGAAGATCCGTACAGGACGGAGAGGAAAGACGGTGCATTGGCGCCGATGTACGCCACCCGGTCACCTGTTCGAACACCATCGCGCAGAAGTGCATTCGCGACACGATTTGCTTCGATGTCCAGCTCGCGGAAACTGGTACGGCCGTCATCGGAGATGACGGCGGTGCTCTCCGGACTGGCAATCGCCCGGCTGCGCAGCAAGTCTTCGAGATTCTGCACGGGGCGACCATCGGGTAGGAGCGCGTTCACAGAAGGTTCGCGGGTGGCGGGTTCACGGGTGGCAGTCGAACCTACGGCCGTCGGCTGAGTGGTCATGCTGAATGCTCCAATCTGAAGGGGGCAAAGACAGGGGGTTCGAAAATGCCGGTGGGAGCAGCGAGTACATGCTCGACGGCGCGTAGTGCCGGGCCCGCAGTGATGAACTGACCGGCGGTTGTCCGGCTGTTCGGATCTTGTGGTTCGACGAGATTGACGGTCATCACGATCTCGGGTTTGCCGTACAGATGGACTTCCCACTGATCGCGCCCCGCGTATTCCTCACGATCGGGTTCCATGGTCCAGATGATGGCCAGAGTGAGGAACTGCTTTCCATCGACCATTGCGTGCCAGCGCCATTCGGTGGTTCCGACGGTTCCGGCGGCGATGCGTCCAGCGGCCACGTCGAGATCCGTTCGCGCCGCAACGACCCTGTGATCGGATACGACCTCGTCGTAGGTGATCCCCAGACGTTCGCACATGAACGCGATGGTCTCCAGATACAGCGACGCGTACAGCGAGGGCAACGGCCCGGTTCCGTCCAGTTCCTCCGGGGGCGAGCCCATTCCCATGACGGTGAATGCGAAGTCGGGGTCAGGCATGCCGCGAGCGTCGAGCACCTCGTCGATCGTGATGCGGTCCAGTTCGATCGATGTTCCCGTCAGAGCCAACGCCAATCGCTCACCGATGACGCCCGGGCTCACTCCGACGCCGAAGAGCGTCGAATCGCCTTCCTTACATGCTTGGGCGAACATGTGCTCGCGCTCGGTGCCGTGTGCGCGGGGGAAGTGCTGCCCGGCCGTCGTGATCACGTTGATCCCGGCGCGCAGCAGACGGCACAAATCGTCGTCGTGGCGTTCGTACGGAATCTGCAAACGCGGACTGTGGATGAGAACCTGGGGGCGCGAGCGGATGATCTCGTCCACGTCGCGTGTGGCGATCACGCCCGTCGGCGCGCGTCTGGCTATGTCGCCGGCATCGCGCCCGACCTTGGCATCGCTGTAGACGTACAGGCCGACCAACTCGAGGTCGGGACGATCGATGATTCCGCGGAGCGCGGTCTTGCCGATGGCGCCGGTCGCCCACTGGGCAACACGAATCGGATCGCTCATGATCGAGTGGTCAGTTCGCCGGCGAAGAGGAGCTTGCCCAGTCCGCGTTCGTACCGAATCGGGTCTCGAGCCAGACGCGCACGGGCGTCGATTGCCATGAAATCGGTGTCGCACGTCCACTCGCCGCGTTGCATGGCGGCGAGTCCGGTCGCGGCGATGTCGAGGGGATTTTCCTTGTGGCCCTGCACGTGTGAAGCCATGCGGGTGTCGACACTGCCGACGATCAACGAGGTGACGGTGATGCCGTGCGGTTCGAGTTCGGCACGGGCGATGCCACCGAGCGACAGAGCAGCCGCCTTGGCCGGTGAATAGCCGCCCATGAAGGCGGTGGGTGCGATTGCGGCGACTGACAAGACGTTGACTATCGATCCTCCGCCGCGGGCGGCGAGGACCGGCGCGAAGGCTCGGATCATCGTCAGCGGTCCGAAGTAGTTGACCTCCATCTCGGCTCGAGCGGCCTCTCGGTCGTCGGCCTCGATCAGCCGATTCCCGGTGAACAGCCCGGCGTTGTTGACGACGACCGTGGTGTCACCGCACGCCCCGGCGGCAGTGTCGACGAGTCCTGGATCGGTGACGTCGAGTTCGACGATGTGCGCACCGGTGGCTCGGAGTTCGGCCGGCACCTCGTCGGGATTTCTCACCCCCGCATAGATTTTGGCTGCGCCCATCAACTTCGCCTGTTGGACGAAGGCCAACCCGAGGCCTCGATTGGCGCCGGTGACGAGGACGGTCGCACCCTCGACCGGAGTTCCGCGAAAGGTTGTCATGAGTTCTCCTGTGTCTGTCGGGTGTAGATGAGGTCGTCGGGGAATTTCTTGCTCTTCTTCAATGACGTTTCAGGCGCGAGCATCCCGAAGATCCAGCCTTCGGCTGTGGCCATGTCGTGGTTCCAGTCCCACCGCAGTGCGCGGTGGCGGATTCCCCACTTGCCGTCCTCGAAATCGAAGCGGTCGATCAGGCGCGCCGCGGTGAGTGTGTCGGCTATGCCGTCCGAGGTCTTGATTCGTGCGAAGGCAAGCACGTAGGACTCGACGTGTGCTGTATCCCCGTCGAGTTCGACCAAGACGTTGGTCATTGCGTGGGTGGTCAGTGACCGTGGGTGGGTGATGGCCCCGGCGATGTGGTCGATGTAGTCGTCGGCGGTGCCGGTGAAGACACCCCCGTGGTCTTCGGTTGCGCCGGGCAGATAACACCGCCTGGCGTCCTCGACGTCGCCGCGGTCTGCGGCTCGGAGGAAACGAGTCAGAACCTCGTAGATTTCCTGCTTGGCGACGAGAGCGTCGACCGGGCTGTAGTCCCTGACGTCTGGGCCCCCGCCGCTGTCGACTGCGTGAATGTTGTTGGACCTCACGATGATGTCCCTTCTCGGCTCCGGATCGGGGGCCGCACGTTGACGGAGTGCCTCTGTTTACTGTAGTAATCTCTATCACACTGTTAATTGAAGTGTCACGAGGAGGTGAAACCAATGCTTGGAAACACACCACCCGCACAACCTGGGAATGCACCGGTCGTACTCACGCTTTCCGATGTGTCGATCGAATTCGGCGGAGTCACGGCTCTCGACGCCGTCGGCTTCGACGTCCGCGCGGGACAGATCTGCGGACTCATCGGGCCGAACGGCGCTGGTAAGACCACGCTGTTCAACTGCATCACAAGGATTTACGAACCGAGTCGCGGTGTCATCACCTGGCAAGGAACCGACCTGTTGGGATTGCGTCCCTATGCGTTGGCATCTGCAGGAATCGCTCGAACTTTTCAGAATCTCGCGCTGTTCGGCGGCATGAGTGTCTTCGACAACACCATGGTCGGTGGATCGTCGCGAGGTCGCTTCGGGCTCGCGAGTGGGCTTCTCGGCCTGCCTCCGGCGCGTGCGCGAGTCCGAGAACTTCGAGAGAAGGCCTGGTACCTGCTCGAACGTCTCGAACTCGTCGACGTCGCGAACGCACCCGCGTCCGGTCTACCGTTCGGAACTCTCAAGCGTGTCGAACTGGCACGGGCATTGATGTCCGAGCCCTCGCTGCTTCTGCTGGACGAACCTGCCGGCGGGCTCACGCACAGTGAAGTCAAAGAACTGGGAGAACTGATCGTCTCGCTCCGCGACGACTTCGGCTTCGGCGCGCTTCTGGTCGAACACCACATGGGATTGGTGCTCGGGATCTCCGATCACGTTGTCGCCCTGAACTTCGGCCACAAAATTGCCCAGGGATCCCCGGCGGAGATCCAGCAGGACGACGCCGTGATCAACGCGTACCTGGGACGTGCCGCATGACCCTGCTGAACGTCGACGATCTGCACGCCGGTTACGGGCGAGGCAATGTACTGCACGGGATTTCGCTCGACGTGGAACCCGGCGGGGTCGCTGTCGTCCTCGGCGCGAACGGTGCAGGCAAGACCACCATGATGCGCGCGCTTGCCGGATTGATTCCGCATCAGGGAACGATCACCTTCAACGGTTCGCCGTTGGGATCCAAACCTGAACGCGCCGTGGCCGCCGGCGTCAGCCTTGTCCCACAGGGCCGCGGAACTCTCGGCCAACTGTCGGTGCGTGACAACCTGCTCGTCGGCGCGGCCCTTCGTAAGGACAAGGCGGAGATCGAAGCCGACATCGAGCGGTGGTGTGAGACATTCCCTGTGCTCGCGAGGCGGTCCACCCAGTTGGCCGGTTCGCTGTCAGGCGGTGAACAGCAGATGCTCGCGGTCGCACGGGCATTGATGAGCCGTCCCACCCTTCTTTTGTGCGACGAACCGAGCCTGGGTCTGGCGCCCATCGTCATTGCCGAATTGTTCGACACGCTCGGTGCGATCAACCGCAGCGACGGAACTGCACTGCTGATCGTGGAACAGAACGCCGATCTCGCGATGAAACTCGCGTCGAAGGTCTTCCTGCTCGACGTAGGCACCATCGTCGCTGCCGGAACGCCCGAGGAATTTCGTTCCGACGACGTCGTGCGCAGCGCTTACCTCGGGTACCAGGAGTAAACGGTGACACTCTTTCTCGAACGACTCATCTCCGGATTGACCAACGGGTCGATCTACGCAATTCTCGCGCTGGCACTAGTGGTGGTGTTTCGCGCCACCGGCACGATCAACTTCGCTCAGGGCGAGTTGGCCCTGTTCACAACCTTTGTCGCCTGGTGGCTGACGACGATGTCCTGGCCGATCTGGTCGGCGATCGGAGCGGCCCTGGCTTTGGGGTTCCTGCTCGGAGCATTGATGGAGCGTCTGCTCATCCGTCCGGTTCAGCGTCGAAGCGACATGGCGGTGCTGATCGTGGCACTGGGATTGTTCACCGGGCTCAACTCGTTGGCCGGAATGCTGTGGGGGAGCGATACGAAGATCATGCCGAGCCCGTTCCCCAACGGTCCGACCGACTACATCTCGGTGGGCGGTGCGCGCGTGTACGGCGACGCACTGGGCGTACTGGTGGCGCTCGTTGTCCTACTTGTGTTGATGTCCTTGCTCTTTCGCAAGACGAGAGTCGGTCTGCACATGCGTGCCGTCGCGGACAATGCCGAATCTGCCACTCTCGCCGGAGTTCCGACCAGCCGGATACTCGCAATCGGTTGGGGAGTAGCAGCTGCCATCGGTGCCCTGGCCGGTGTCCTGGTCACTCCGCTCTCGCCGCAACAACTCGGTCTCACGACCATGTTCCCGATCTTCATCGCAGCATCCGCCGCAGCGCTGTTCGGCGGCCTGGACAGTCTCGTCGGCGCCGTGGTCGGCGGGTTGACGATCGGTGTCCTGGAATCGATGCTCAGCGGCTACATTTCGGTCATCGGCGGCTCGCTGCAGCAGACATCCGCCCTGTTGATCATCGTGGTGATCCTCTTCGTCAGACCCAATGGACTGTTCGGTACCAAGAAACTGGAGCGGGTATGACGACGCTTGCCGAGAGAAATGAACCCACCGTCGCCGAAAAGGCAGTCAGGCGACCGCGGGTAGTGGTCGCCGGATCGACGTCGTACCGGATACTCCAGTTGGTTCTGCTGGTGGCTGCCGTGTGTGCGTTGCTTCTCGCGTCACAGAGCGCGCCGTTTCGCGTGGGGCAGTTCACGAGCGTCTTCATCATCGCGATTGCCATTGCGGGACTCAATATCGTCAGCGGATACACCGGACTTCTGTCGATCGGCCATTCTGCCTTCTTCGGCCTGGGCGCGTACACGACCGGCGTTCTGATCGTCGATCGCGGATACTCGCCGTTGACCACGATCCCGATGGCGGTCGTATTGTGTTTTGTACTAGGGCTTCTCGTCGGTCTTCCCTCGTTGCGGATCAAGGGGCTGTATCTCGCTCTCGTGACACTCGCCGTCGCTGTTGCATTTCCCGAGGTGATCCGCAAGACCGGGGATCTGACCGGTGGTGCCGCCGGAATGGTGGTTCGCGCAAATCTGCTCGTTCCGCCGAAATGGACGGGTCTGACCCGAGCCGACACCTACCTCTGGATCTTTTGGGTGTCGGTGGTGACTCTGGCGATCGTCATGCTCCTGATTCGCAATCTCGTCAAGAGTCGATTCGGTCTGGCTATGGTCGCGGTGCGTGACAACGAGATCGCGGCGAGCGCAAATGGCATCAACGTCGCGCGGGTCAAGATTCTCGCTTTCGGGCTTTCCGGCGCGATCACGGGCCTGGCAGGTTCGCTGTTCACGATGTACATCGGCGCGCTCTCACCCGAATCCTTCTCGCTGATGAAGTCGATCGAGTTCATCACCGGACTGGTGTTGGGCGGAATCGCAACCCAATTCGGCCCGATCGTTGGGGCAACGGCAGTGGTGTTCTTGCCGTACTACACCGGAAGCGTCACCGACGGCCCCGTGTCGGGAGTGGTGTTCGGCGCGGTGCTGATCGCGATCGTGTTCTTGATGCCGGACGGAATCGTCGGACGGATCAACAGCGTGCTCCGACGGTTCGTCCTCGTGGTTCCCGCAGATCATCCCAAGTATCGCGAGGGTGAACCTCGCACTTGAGTGCCGTCTCCCTCGCCCACTCTCGTTTCCCTCAACTCACAGCAAGGAACTGGACGATATGAAAAGGCAGACCACGATTCCCGCAGTCATCGCCGCTGCGGCACTACTCCTTTCGGCCTGCGGAGGTAGCTCCGACGCAGAGAGCAACACGTCGACATCGGCCGGCGCAGTATCGGTCGACGACTGCAGTGATCCCAGCGGTGCCGCAGCGCCGATCACCGACAAACTCACGGTGGGATGGAGTGGGCCGACGTCCGGCCCGCTCGCCGACGCCGTCGGCAACGTGATCGAAGGCATGCGAGCACGGTTCGAGGTGGAGAACGCGGCCGGCGGCATCGGCGGCGTCAAGCTCGACGTCGTGGTCAAGGACGATGCATTCTCCCCGGAGCGCGCCAAAGCCAACGTCGGAGAGTTCATTCAGAAGGACAAGGTCGACGTTCTGGGCACCTTCGGGGCCGGGCAGTTGAACGCCATCGCGGACGATCAGACCACTGCCTGCGTGCCGCTGCTCTTCGCGCAGGCAGGCATGCCCGAGTTCCGGGTCATCGAAGACTTCCCGTGGACCACGGAGTATCTACCGGATCCGGGCGTCGAGATGGAGGTAGTGGTCGAGAGCTTGAAGAAGAAGTATCCGAACGGCGCCAAGGTCGCACTGGCCACGAACCAGACCGAGTCCGGACAGGGAATCGCCAACGGCTTCAAGTCCGCGATCGAAGGAACCAACTTCGAGATCGCGGCGGAGGAGGCGCTGACCGACCCCAAGACGGCGGCTTCGACTCTCAAGGCCAGCGGCGCCGAGGTTTTGGTGGTCGCCGGTGTCACTACCGACTGCCTCGCGATCACTCAGGCGATCGGACGTGTCGGATGGAAGCCCGACACCGTGATTCAGCCGTCGAACTGCGTCGACGGTGCGACCCTGTATGCACCCGCCGGTGATGCTGCGGACGGGCAGCAGGTGATGGTGTGGCTCAAGGATCCCAACAACGCTCTCTACAAGGATGACGCGGCGGTGCGCGACTATCTCGCCGGTGCAGCGGCTCACGGTGCAGATTCCCCGACCAACAGCTACACCGTGAACGGCTGGGCCATCGGTGACCTGTTGGTGGACAACTTCACTCGGGCCTCTCAGTCATCCGACGGACTCTCACGTGCCACCATCATGAGTGCCGCGCGAACGCAGGACTACCACCCGCCGATGTTCATCGACGGAATCAAGTTCACGATGACCGCGGACCATGCGTTGGGAATCCTGGCCTTTCAGCCGTTCGAGTGGAATGCCGCTACTCAGGCGTTCGAGAAGCAGGGCGACGTGATCGACATTTCCGGCCGTTACGAGAACTGAATCGAGTGCGCGAATGAACAAGACACACAGGGGATTGCATCCTCGCGTCAAGGTGGACGAATACACCTCGAAAGGGTGGTGGTCCGACGAGACGATCGATCACGTGTTCCGGGTGCAGGTGCGGACCCGAGGGGACGAGCTTGCCGTAGTTGATCCGGCGAACCGCAGCGAGTTGTCCGGCGGAGATCCACGACGCCTCAGTTGGAACCAACTGGAGAGCGAAGTCATCTCGCTCGCTGCGCGCTTCACCGAGGCAGGCTTGGGCCGGGGAGACGTTCTGGGCGTTCAGATGCCTAACACCGTCGAACTGGTCGAGGTCTACCTTGCAGCGTGGTCGCTGGGGATCGTGGTCTCACCCTTGCCTATGCAGTACCGCGAACGTGAAGTGGAAGGAATGGCCAACCAGGCGGCGTTTGCAGCATTTGTCACCGTGCCCAGCTTCGGCGACAGATTCCCGGCTACCGAGATCGCTGCAATCAGATCCCGGATTGCCTCTCTGAGATCGGTATTCGCCTACGCTCCCGAATCAGAGCTTCCGGCTGAGCTTCCTACCGGCGTCGTGGGGCTGAGTCCTCGGGCAGCCACCGAATCGCAGCGAAGTGCTCTGGACAGACGAAACACCGAAGATCCGAACGACCCCAACGACGCGATGACGATCTGTTGGACCTCCGGAACCGAAAGCGAGCCGAAGGGGGTCCCACGTTCGCACTACGAGTGGCTGGCCATCTGCTGGGCCACGATCGATGCTCCCGACATCGTCGTCGACGACGTCCTGCTGAACCCGTTCCCGATGGTCAACATGGCCGGAATCAACGGAATGTTCCTGCCCTGGCTCCGCACGGGATGTGTACTGGTACAGCACCACCCGTTCGACCTTCGAGTGTTCCTCGGGCAGATCGAGGCCGAGCGGGTTACATACACGGTAGCGCCGCCTGCTCTGTTGTGGATGCTGCTCGCCGACGAGTCGATGCTCGCGGCGGTCGATCTGTCGAGCTTGACGCGGATCGGTTCGGGTTCGGTGCCACTGCAACCTCCGATGGTGCGGGGATGGCAGGAGCGATATGGAATCGGAGTCATCAACTTCTTCGGGTCCAACGAAGGCATCAGTCTGCTCTCCTCGCCTGCGGACATGCCGGATCCGGACGACCGCGCACGGTACTTCCCTCGTTTCGGTGTCGAGAACTTCCGCTGGAGCACCAGGATCTCGGACTGGATGGACGTTCGCTTGGTCGATGTGGTCACCGGCGAGGACATCACCGAAGTCGGGCACCCGGGTGAGTTGCGAATCAGCGGACCGACGGTCTTTGCCGGCTATCTCGGCGATCGGCCGTCACCGTTCGACGAACGCGGATTCCTGCGCACCGGAGATATCTTCGAGATTGCCGGTGATCACGGACAATTCCTCCGCTACCTGGATCGAGGCAAGGACCTGGTGATCCGCGGTGGAATGAACATCGCTCCAGCCGAATTGGAGGGGTTGATCGCCGAGCATCCGGCCGTCGCGGACGTGGCCGTCATCGGCGACCCCGACGAAGTGCTCGGTGAGCGCGTCGCAGCAGTGGTGACACTTCGACCCGAGACGGAACTCGAACTCGATGCTCTGGTTGCGTTCCTGAAAGACAAGCGCATCGCGTCGTACAAACTTCCCGAGCGGCTGGAGATTCGGAAAGAACTGCCGCGCAATTCGACCGGAAAGATCCTCAAGCGTGAGCTTCGACAGAAGAGTGTGGCATGAGTGTGATGAACGACAGTGACAAGCTTGCGTTGGCGCGTGAGATGTTCCAAGCGTGGGACGTCATGGACTGGGCACGCGTCGTCGACCTGTTCGCCGAAGACGGTGTGCTCCACAGCGTGATGCAGGAACCTCTTGTCGGCAAGGAGGCTGTAGCGGGCCGAATTGCATTGCTGGCAAGCAAGTGTGAACGGATCACCCTGAAGATCGAGTCGCTCGGCGTGATCGACGGCAGGGTTTTTGTACAGCGAGTGGACGATTTCCACTTCGACGGGACCCACGGCGTCGTTCCTGTTGTCGGAATCCTCAGCATGGCAGACGGGCTGGTCACAGAGTGGCTCGAATACTACGACCGTCCGACACTCTTGAAGGGAATGGGTCTTGTCTCCGATTTCGAATAGCCGACTGCCGACGATCGATATCTCCCTGGGCTTGTGGCAGGACCGTCCGCCGCGGGAGGTGACCACTACTGCACGCCTCGCCGACAAACTGGGGTTCGGCCGAGTGTGGGTGGGGGAGATGGCGACGTACGACGCCTTTGCTCTGGCGACGTCAGTCGGCGCCGGCTTCGAGCACTCCGAGTTGGTGGTCGGCCCGCTCGCGGTGACGGTTCGTGATCCGGCGATGATCGCGATCGGGGCGGCGTCGGTAGCCGACCTGACCGGGCATCACGTGTCGATAGCGTTGGGCACGTCCAGCACTGTCGTGGTCGAAAAATGGCATGGGCGAAGCAGATCCGGGGCCGCACGTGCACTCGCGGAGTCAGCCTGCGCTGTGCGAGCGCTGATGAACGGCGAGCGGGGCGAAGTCGCCGGAACGGTGATGCGGACCAGTGGATACCGACTGCGACTTCAGCCGCCGGGTGGGCGGTTGATCGTTGCAGCTTTCGGAGACAAGGCCCTTCGCGCCGCGGTGGAGTTGGGCGACGAACTGGTGCTCAATCTGGTCAGCCCGGAGCAAGCGGGGCGCCTGATCGCACGGTGCAAGGAAATCGCGGTTGAAATGGGAACGCCGATGCCCCAGGTGTCGGTTTGGGCGCCGGCGGCCGTGGCAACCGAAGGCCCAACTCAGATGTCGATCGATCAGCTCAGACGTGGGCTTGTGCCGTATCTCGCTGCCCCCGGGTACTCGGACATGTTCGTGCGAGCAGGGTTTGCATCCGTGATCGAGGAAGCCAGGGCCGGGACCGCGCCTCGAGAGATCTTGAGTCAGGTCTCGGACGCGATGGTCGCGACAGTGGGAATCGTGGGAACCGCGGCCGATGCGCGCGAGCAACTCGAGGCGTATCGAGCGGTCGGTGTGGACACCGTCGTGGCCGTGCCTTCATCCACTGATTCGGATCCGGCCGGGCAAGTGACGATGGAACTTCTTGCCGAGATGGTATGACGAATCCCCGACGAACTTACTCTCAGGTAAGTTCGTCGGGGATATGTCGAATCGGAGGAGTTGCCGTGAGTGATCGTGTTCGTGTCGAGGTAGTGCAGTCGGTGGCGTACGTGACGCTGAACCGGCCGGAGAAACTCAACGGTCTCGATCTGGACATGCTCGACGCGCTGGTGGACGCGGCTCGAACGATCAGAACTGATCGTTCGATCCGGGGCGTGGTTCTGCAAGGCGCGGGCGACGCATTCTCGGCCGGATTGGACTTCGCTTCTGCCGGTAAGCAGCCGAGACGGATGGCCAAGGCGTTCGCGAAATTTCCCGGTCAGAAGACCAACCTCTTTCAACGTGCGTGCTGGGTGTGGCGCGAATTGCCCGTGCCGGTCATCGCGGTCGTTCACGGCCACTGCTTCGGCGGGGGACTGCAATTGGCGCTCGCCGCAGACTTTCGATTCACCACCCCTGATTGCACGTTCTCGGTGATGGAGGCGAAGTGGGGATTGATCCCCGACATGACCGGAACGGTCACGATGCGCGAACTCGCGGCGATGGACGTCGTGAAACGCCTCGCCATGACTGCTGAACTGTTCGATGGAAATCAGGCTCTCGAGTGGGGGTTCGTGAGCGGAGTCAGTGACAATCCGATCAAACCGGCACAGGAACTGTTGTCGCAGATCATGACTCGCTCGCCGGACGCCGTCGCAGCGACGAAGACGTTGCTGCACAAGACCTGGAACCGATCGCCACGCGGTGCGTTCTGGATCGAATCGCGGATCCAACTGGCGCTGATGCGAGGCAAGAACCACAAGATCGTACGCTCCGCGAATACTGCGAAGACGTTGCCGGAGTTCGCCATTCGAAAGTTCGGCTGACAAACTCCGGCATCGCGACGCCGTGGGGCGTTCTCATTCAGGTCGATTACACCATCAGATCTCGTCCAGACCGGTCCTTGATGAGCATCGTGGCGACAAACGACACTGCGGCCAACAGGGCGAGATAGATCGAGATGGCAAGAGTGCCACCGGTCTTGCCGAGGAGCCATTGGGCGACGGTGGGAGCAAAGGCGCCGCCGAAAATGGTGCCGACAGCGTAAGAGATCGACGCGCCGCTGTAGCGGATCGAAGCTGGGAACAGTTCGGCGAACAATGCCGGTTGAGGTCCGTACGACAGTCCGAGTCCGACCGAGAACAGGATCATCGCCACGTAGATCCAGCCGAGATTGCCGGTGTCGATGAGGAGGAAGAACGGCACCGCGAAGAGGATCATTGCGAGGTTGCCGACGTTCATCACCGTGGTGCGGCCGCGCCGATCCGACCAGTAAGCGCCGATCATGGTGAAAACGCCCCACGTGACTGCACTTGCGAGCGTGGCAATCAGTAGTTCGGTCTTACCCAGGCCGTAGGTCTTGGTTGCGTACGCGACGATGAATCCGCCGATCACCATGTAGCCGTTGCCGTTTGTGCCGATGAAGGAGAGGGCCGCGAGTACGACCTGCTTCGGGTGTTTCTTGAACAGAGTTCGGATAGGCGTGTTGCTCTCGGTGCGGCGTTCCTTGAGTTCGGCGAACACGGGTGACTCGCTGACCTTGCTTCGAATGTAGAAGCCGACGCCGATCAACACGACGCTGAGCAGGAACGGCACTCGCCATCCCCAGGTGGTGAACTGTTCGTCCGTGAGGGTGAACGTGCACAGTGCCAAAACGCCGGTGGCGAGCAACATTCCGAGCGGTACGCCCATCTGGACGAACGCTCCGAAGAATCCTCGACGCTTGGTGGGTGCGTGTTCGACGGCAAGAAGAGCAGCCCCACCCCATTCGCCGCCCGTCGAGAATCCCTGCACGATTCGGAGAAGGATCAACAGGATCGGCGCCCAGATGCCGATCGAGGCATACGTCGGCAGCACGCCGATGAGAACGGTCGCGGCCCCCATCATCGCCAACGTCGCGACCAGGACACGTTTACGGCCGAGTCTGTCGCCGAGATATCCGGCCACGATGGCGCCGAGAGGACGGAAGACAAAGCTGATGCCGACCGTGACGTAGGAGACGATCTGGCCTGCCGAGCCCATCGGCTTGAAGAACAGGTCGGCAAAGATCAGGGCTGCGGCTTGGGCGTAGATGAAGAAGTCGTACCACTCGACGGTGGTGCCGACCATCGACGCCATCGCGGCGCGGTCGTACTCCTTCGCGGCGGGCTTGGTGCCAGTTCTGGTTGTGGTCATCGAGCTACTTTCTGCCAGTCACGTGGTTCACCGGCGCGGTGAACTGCGAAGTCGGAACAGGGGTGAAACGCTGTTCGATCTGCGACGTTGCCGGTGTGCTCGGTGCATGCTTTTGGCTGACTCGGAGCGTTCCTGCGCGATCTCATTGTCGATATTGGCAACCGAATGATCGGTAGGTAATGAATTATGCAGAAGTGTGAGCGTCAACACAAGGGGTGCCGGAAAGGTCTGATTATCTGGTTCAGAGCATGCGAGAAATCAGTTGCTCAGGTGTGGAGCGACGCGGCGATCCGCAGATCGATTTCCCTTGCGCTGAGCAGATGGTCGAGGACGAGAACCGCACAACCGAGGATCCCGGATTGTGCGCCGTGGCTGACCGAAGCGATCTGAAGCTTTCGGGTGGCAAGCGCCGTTGCGTTGCCGTAGACGGACTCCCGAAGTCCGGCGAGGAAGAGCTCGTCTGCCTCGGCCATGTCGCCGCCGATGATCAGGACCTCGGGATTGAGGAGGTTGACCGCGCCGGAAATGACGTCGCCGATAAGTCGGCCGCTGCTTCTGATGAGCCGGCGGGCTTCGCTGTCGCCGTCCAGGGCGAGGCGGACAACGTCACGCACGTGCCCGACGCTTCGACCCTGATCTCGGAGGGCGTGCACGAGAGCCCAACCGCTGGCGACGGTTTCGACGCAGCCGACATCGCCGCAGCGACACTTCATGCCCCGCGCTGCAGCGGTTTTGGTATGCCCGATCTCGCCGGACGCTCCGAGTGAACCGCGTTGGAGGATTCCGCCCATGACGATTCCTGCGCCGAGGCCGGTTGACGCCTTGATCATCAGGAGGTTGGGCGCGCTCTCGCGTCGTTCGCTCAATTCGGCCAGGGCCATCACGTTGGCATCGTTGTCGGCAAACAGTGGCGCCGTGGTCACCGATGCCAGATAGGGGGCAAGAGCGACGCCGTCCCATCCGGCCATCATCGGAGAGTCGAGGCTCGCTCCCGCGGCGACGTCGACCGTTCCGGGAATGCTCAGTCCGATTCCGATGACCTCGGTAGACGCGCGGTGGACCTGGGCCAGTAGTGACGAAAGATGCTCGGCAATTTCGGGCATCAGTTCGTCGGGGCCGACCCCGACCGACTTGTCGATGTCTTCTGCCGCGAGGATCGTGCCCGCCAGGTCGGTGACGGCAAGTTGTGCCCGCGATCGACCGATTGCCACGACGAGAACCACGCCGGACGAGTTCGCGAAGGTGAGAGTGGACGGCGGCCGGCCGCCCGTCGACGGGCCCTCGTCGTCATCGGCGATCAAACCAAGCGATTGAAGTGCTGCAACCCTGGCCGATACCGCCGTCCTGGACAGGCCGGTGAGCTTCCCGATCTCGCTGCGCGTGGTCGCGGAACCGCTGCGTATCAGCGTGAATACCTCTCCCGCGGTAGCCGGAGTCGTGGACGGTCGGGTCATTGTCCTATTCAAGCATTCCTCGTCGGTAACTTCAGCGTGCGAAAGTTGGCATACTTTGTCCACAAAAAGACGTAAGTAAGTCTTGTGAAAAAGCAGAAGTAGGCATAGTCTGTGTCTTGACTCACTGCCACGGGCGTCCGAGGAGACGAGTCGCAGTTTCTGTGAAGCAGGGCGCACAAACAGGGGAGAGCCTGATGAGCCGCACCGATACACAAGAGATCGTCGAGTTCGCACGTAAGTGGCAGCAGTTCGACGGTGGACCTGACGAAGAGATCTTTGTAACTTTCGGCCTCGCCCCGGACGAGTATTTCCGCAGGCTGCAGGCGATTCTCGATGACGGCGTCGTAGCGCTGACTCCGCCGGTCACCGGCGAACTCGCAACGGTCTGTGCACATCGACTCGGCCGATCGGCCAGGCGTCGATAAGTCCGACCCGGCATAAGCCCCGAGTCACCCGAATCCGTTTCACCCGAGTAAGGAATTGAGGTCGCCATCATGCACAAGCACCTTCCGATGCCGTACCCGACCGCCGAAGTGTGGGACTGGCAGCTGCAGGGAGCGTGCCGTGGGCACGATTCCGCGGTGTACTTCCACCCGGACGGCGAGCGTGGACACGCTCGCGAGAACCGTGAACGCAACGCCAAGAAGGTCTGCGCGACGTGCCCCGTGCTCCAGCAGTGCCGCGAACACGCACTCTCCGTCCACGAGCCGTACGGCATCTGGGGTGGAATGACGGAGACCGAGCGCGCAGAATATGTGCGATCGCTGCGTAAGCGCAGCAACCGGATGCCCGCGGTCGCCAACGCGAGCTGACGGTCCTTCGGAAAGGACGCCAGTGTGACCCTCGTAGCCGGTATCGATTCGTCTACCCAGTCGTGCAAAGTCATTGTCCGTGATGCCGATTCGGGAGAACTGGTACGAGAAGGACGGGCGGCCCATCCCGTCGGTACCGAGATAGATCCGACATGCTGGCTCGAGGCGATGGACAATGCAATCGCCGCGGCGGGTGGGCTCGGCGACGTCGCAGCGGTATCCGTCGGAGCTCAACAGCACGGCATGGTGTGTCTGGACAGCGGCGGCGAGGTCGTCAGGCCGGCGCTGCTGTGGAACGACACTCGTTCGGCGAAGGCTGCGAAGGATCTGGTCGAAGAACTCGGCGGATCGAAGGCGTGGGCCGACGCGGTTGGCGTAGTTCCGGTCGCCGCGGTCACGGCAAGCAAGCTTCGATGGCTCGCAGATCACGAGCCAGGCAACGCCGATCGCACTGCCGCGGTGTGTCTTCCGCATGACTGGCTGTCCTGGAAATTGGGCGGGTCCGGTTCAATCGAGGAGCTCGCCACAGACGCGGGCGACGCAAGTGGAACCGGCTATTACGCTGCCTCGACGCGCGAATACCGTACCGACTTGCTGGCGTTGGCATTTCGCGATCGCACCCCCCATGTTCCCCGAGTTGCATCGCCGAACGACAAGATCGGAAGCACTGACTCCGGGGGAATCATCGGACCGGGTACGGGTGACAATGCCGCAGCCGCACTGGGTTTGGGAGCAGTCCCCGGTGACGTGATCATCTCGATCGGAACATCCGGCGTCGTGTCGGCTGTATCGGCCACCCCCACGCACGATCCCAGTGGAAACGTGGCAGGATTCGCGGACGCAACCGGTCTGCACCTGCCGCTCGTGTGCACTCTCAACGGCGCGCGCATTCTTGATGCGACGGCGTCCATTCTCGGTGTCGATCACGCCGAACTGTCCCGGTTGGCGTTGACCGCGCCCCTCGGAAACGACGGACTGGTCATGATTCCGTACTTCGAGGGCGAGCGGACGCCCAACCGCCCTGACGCCACGGGAGCGATGCACGGTTTCCGGCTGCAGAATTCGACGCCGGCGCATTTCGCGCGCGCCGCAGTCGAAGGGCTCCTGTGCGGCTTGGCCGACGGCGTCGACGATCTGGTTCGTCAGGGCGTCGAGGTGAAGCGAGTTCTCCTCGTCGGAGGCGGAGCGAAGTCTCGCGCTCTCTGTGAGATTGCGCCGGCAATTCTCGGAGTGCCGGTCGTAATCCCTGCTCCGGGTGAGTACGTCGCCGAAGGGGCATGCAGGCAAGCAGCATGGGCACTGTCCGGGGACACGCAGCCGCCGGTGTGGCCGAAACCGGAAGAGCGACGATTCGACGCCGAACCAGCTCCCCACGTGCGCGAGCGCTACGCGTCGTTGCGCGAACTCACCGAAGGCGTCTGAGCGCTCCCTACAGAAGCCCGAACTTCCGCACTGCGTCGAGTAGCGCGTGCGGACGTTCGGTCGTCGGCAGGGGATCGACGAGTGCGAACTGGCAACCGACGTCTCGGGCCGCGCCGTCGGCGACGTCGCTGTCACCGATCATCAGGGTCTGCGCCGCATCCACATCCAGCTGTGCCAGGGCGTATTCGAAGATCGCGGGTTCCGGTTTGACTGCACCCACCTCGAACGACAGGACGAACTCGTCGACCCAGACGTCCCAGCCGCGGTCGACGAACGCCGGACGGATGTCGAAGGCGATGTTGCTCAAGACGGCAGTGCGTACGCCCTTCTCCGACAATGACTTAAGGACCTCACCGGTATCTGGGTACGGCGACCACTGGTCCGGATCGACCAGCAGCGCGTAGAAAGCTTCGGCTCGAACGGGATCGGGCACCCCGGACTTACTCAACACGTCGAGGTAAGCCTGACGATGCAACTTCGGATCCCGGTCGCGGTTCTCCCACGCGTAGATCCCGGCTTCGTCCATCTCAACGGTTCTGCCCACCGGCGCGGTCATCCGACGCATCAACTCGGCTTGAGCGTGCACGTCGAGCGGATCGCCTTGATGATCGACGAGGTGCTCGGTCCAATCGTCGCTCTCCTCCAAACGGAAGAGGGTTCCGGAGAAATCGAACAGCGTCGCGGCGATATGTCCGTCTTGATGGGCCGTGCTGTCAGTGTTCACCTCGACAGGTTATCGGCGTCCGCTTTCCGATGCTTGATGTGAGCCAGTGCACGCGTACTTTGAGAGAGCACATTTTCCGAGGTTCCCCCGACGGGCACGATTTCGATGCCCCGGATGAACCGTATGACGAGGGGGATCCTCCGTGTCCGACCACGCGAATACACCAGACCTGACGAAGCCGTCCGGCGAAGACCCCCACCTCTCACGTCAGCTGTCCAACCGGCATATCCAGCTGATCGCCATTGGTGGTGCCATCGGCACCGGACTGTTCATGGGATCGGGCAAGACGATCTCGCTTGCCGGGCCCTCCGTGATCTTCGTGTACATGATCATCGGCTTCATGCTCTTCTTCGTCATGCGGGCGATGGGGGAGTTGCTGCTCTCGAACATGGCGTACAAGTCGTTCTCCGACTTCGCCGCGGATCTGCTGGGCCCTTGGGCGGGATTCTTCACCGGCTGGACCTACTGGTTCTGCTGGATCGTCACCGGCATCGCGGACGTCATCGCGATTTCCGGGTATTTCAAATACTGGTGGCCAGGTCTTGCAGCATGGATACCTGCTTTGCTGACGATCGCGGCGCTGCTGCTCCTCAATCTCCCGACCGTTCGCGCTTTCGGTGAAACCGAGTTCTGGTTCGCGCTGATCAAGATCGTCGCCATCGTCAGCCTGATCATCGTCGGCATCGTCATGGTCGTCTCCGGGTTCACGGCGCCGAACGGTGCCACCTCGGGTATCGACAACCTCTGGAACGACGGCGGCATGTTCCCGACCGGATTCATGGGCTTCGTGGCCGGCTTCCAGATCGCCGTGTTCGCCTTCGTGGGAATCGAGCTCGTCGGCACCACCGCCGCCGAGGCGAAGGACCCGGAGAAGAACCTGCCGAAGGCCATCAACTCCATCCCCATTCGTGTCCTGCTGTTCTACGTCGTTGCACTGACCGTGATCATCGCGGTGACTCCGTGGCGCGAAATCAGCGCAGACAAGAGTCCGTTCGTCGCCATGTTCACACTCGCCGGCCTCGGCATCGCTGCATCTGTCATCAACTTCGTCGTGCTGACCTCCGCTGCATCTTCGGCCAACTCGGGTATCTACTCCACCTCGCGCATGGTGTTCGGCCTTGCACAGGAGGGCGACGCACCGCGGGCCCTCGGCAAGCTGAACTCGCGCAAGGTCCCCGCGAACGCCCTGATGTTCTCCTGCATCTTCTTGCTGGCGTCGCTGATCCTGCTGTTCTCGGGCGATTCCGTGATCGAGGCCTTCACCGTCGTCACGACCATCTCGGCGCTGCTGTTCATGTTCGTGTGGACGATCATTTTGGCGAGCTACATGGTGTACCGGAAGCGTCGTCCGCACCTGCACGAGGCGTCGAAGTTCAAGATGCCCGGCGGCATCGTGATGTGCTGGGTCGTGCTCGCGTTCTTCGTCTTCATCCTCTGGGCGTTGACAACCAAGGACGACACCCTGCAGGCACTTGTCGTCACGCCGATCTGGTTCGTGGTTCTGGGTATCGCGTGGGCGATCATTCGTCGCCGACCCGCTCACCGGGCACGATACGACGCATTCAAGTCAGAACTGGACGCCAGCCGACAGAACGGCGAGAAATAGTTTTGGTCAAGATCGGGTAACGGTGGCGGCCGCCTTGATCAAACTGTTACATTCTTCGGCAGACAGAGGAGCGGGCTTCATCAGAAGGACGCTGCACGCCGACGACTGACGGAGTACACACTGTGGGAAACCACCACCGCACGGGCAATGACGATGTTGTCTTCGAGATCGATCCCGAGGCAGCAAGCGGCCGCCACCGCACCCCGTCGGCTGGCCCTGGTGCCGGTGTCAAGGCGGGTGTCGTAGCTGCGGCTACCGGTGCACTCCTCGTCGGTGCAGGCCAGATGGGTGCAGGAACCGCTGCTGCGGCGCCGGCAACTCAGACCATCGCCGGCATCGAAATCCCGCAGGGTCTGCTCCCCGAGGGCGTTGTCGTTCCGGCTGAATTGGCGGCACTTCCCGCTCTCGACATTCCCGAGCTTCCCGATTTTGCTGCCGATCTCAACACGCAGGCACAGCAGTTCCTCGCGGGGATCAACCCCGGCACCTCTGCTCGCACCGTGCAGCCGGTGTCCGGAACGCTGACCTCCACCTTCGGTTCGCGCTGGGGAGCACACCACGGCGGTCTCGACATCGCGGCTCCGATCGGTACGCCGATTCTGGCTGCAGCCGACGGCCAGGTCATCGACGCCGGCCCGGCGTCAGGTTTCGGCCTCTGGGTTCGCGTCCAGCACGACGACGGCACGGTCACCACGTACGGCCACGTCAACGACTACCAGGTCAACGTCGGCCAGCGCGTCAATGCTGGCCAGCAGATCGCCACAGTGGGTAACCGTGGACAGTCCACCGGCCCGCACCTGCACTTCGAGGTTGCCGAGAACGGCGCAAAGGTCGATCCCGCAGCGTGGCTGCAGGCTCGCGGCGTGGCTGTCACCTGGGTAGACAACTCGTAAGAGAAACCTTCGGAGAACTGCGGTGGCGTCGGGAAATTCTTCCCGGTGCCACCGCAGTTCTCGTTTGTCGGTGACACCGGCCGGATAGCCTTCAGTGACGTTGATCGTCGAAGGGGGAATGCGCGATGGGTGCAGAAGTCACGGCGCGAGAATTCACGCGGGCGGACCGTAGGCTCTTTCGCAAGAAAGTGCGGTCATGCGTCGACGCCATGAAGCAGATGCTCGACGGTGGTGACTTCCGAGACGCCGTCGACAAGCCGGCGCCGCTGCTGGGCATGGAGATCGAATTCAACCTGGTGAACGGGGACATGGCTCCTGCGATGTCCAACCGTGAAGTGCTCGAATCCATCGACGACGCCGCGGTTTTCCAAACCGAGCTCGGACAGTTCAACGTCGAGATGAACGTCGAACCCGGCCCACTCACCGGTGATGCAACTTTCGAATTGGAAAAGAAACTGCGCGCCTCCCTCGACGTCGCAGACGCGCGAATCCATGCGCACGACGCCGAGATGGTGATGATCGGGATGCTGCCGACCCTGCAACTCGAGCATCTCGATCGAGAGTGGATCACCGCGAACCCGCGCTACGAATTGCTCAACGAGCAAATTTTCACCGCTCGAGGCGAGGACATCGAACTCGACGTCGAAGGTGTCGCGCTACCTGGCAGCGACGTGGAAATTCTTCGGGCCGATACCAATTCGGTAGTCCCGGAGGCGGCATGTACGTCCATGCAGTTGCATCTCCGCGTTGCGCCGGAAGAGTTTGCCGCGCATTGGAATGCCGCGCAGTGTCTGGCCGGCGTACAGGTGGCGTTGGCGGCCAATTCTCCTTTCCTGGCAGGCAAGGCGCTCTGGCACGAATCGCGCATCCCGATCTTCGAGCAGGCCACGGACACAAGAACTTTCGAGCTGAAGAACCAAGGTGTGCGGCCGCGGGTGTGGTTCGGTGAGCGGTGGATCCACTCGGTGCTCGACTTGTTCGAAGAGAATTCACGGTACTTCCCGGCCCTGCTGCCTGACGTGTCGGACATCGATCCACTGGAAGTGCTCGCGGCGGGCGGAGTTCCGGAGTTGAGCGAGCTTCAGATGCACAACGGCACGGTCTATCGCTGGAATCGTCCGGTGTACGACTGCTCGGATGGCAAGCCGCACTTGCGTATCGAGAATCGAGTGCTGCCGGCCGGACCGACTGTCGTCGACATCATGGCCAATGCGGCCTTCTATTACGGCACAGTTCGGGCGCTGGTGAACGCGGAGCGGCCACTGTGGTCGCACATGTCGTTCCATGCGGCAGAAGAGAACCTGCACATCGGCGCCAAGTACGGACTCGACGCAACCTTGTACTGGCCGGAGATCGGTTGGGTCGGTGCCGACGAGTTGGTCCTGCGAAGGCTGCTGCCGTTGGCGGACGAGGGTTTGGCGGATTTCGGATTGTCCGCCGCGGCCCGCGATCGGTATCTCGGCGTCATCGAGGGGCGGTGCCTGAATCGGCAGACCGGTGCCGCCTGGCAACGAGAGCACGTGGCGCGCGCGGAGGCCTCGGGCGCGGACCGCTCGACTGCGCTCACCGGAATGCTCCGCGGTTACGTCGAGAACATGCGGGCGGGAGATCCCGTTCACACCTGGTCCTGATTGCTCTGCTAATTCTCCTATCCGTCAACAGTTTCGGGGACCTAAGTCCCCGAAATGAAGAGGGGGCGACCCCAAAAAAGCCGGACAAGTGGGATGGTTAGAGTGAAAGTGGCTCGGTTACTTCTTCAGGAAGGTGGGCACATGAGTTCACGCGAACATAACAGTGTTGTTGTCGGAGTCGAGGGTTCGGACACTGCGTCCACTGCGCTCCGCGAGGCCGCGAAGATCGCCGCCCAGCGCGAATTGCGACTCGACATCATCCACGCTCTCGACTTCGCGCCTTACGGTTTCGGCGGACCGTACGTCGACGCGGGTGGGGTGTACGAATGGGTCGAAGAGGCGGGAAAAGCGATCTTGGCAGAGGCGGAACAATTCGCCCATGAGATCGATCCGAAACTCGAAGTTCACACCGAAATCGCCATCGGCAGCGCAACTCAGTGGTTGATCGAGAGTTCGGCGCAGGCCAGGCGGGTCGTTGTCGGAGCGTCCGCTTCAGGCAAGGCGGCGACGGCAGTTCTCGGCAATACAGCGGTCGGTGTTGCCAGTCACGGCAAGTGCCCGGTCATCGTCGTACGGGACCGCGACGGCGCAGTGCCTTCGGAGGGACCCGTCGTGGTCGGCGTCGACGGCAGTGCGCTCAGCGCGCAAGCAGTGGGCGCGGCATTCGAGGAAGCAGCGTTCCGCGGTGCCGAGTTGGTGGCGCTGCACGTGTGGAGTGACCTCGGCAGCGCGGCATTCGAAGACCCGAGGGCAGCTGCGCTTGCCCCGCAGTCTCTCGAAGAGGAAGAGCACGCCGTACTCAGCGAGAGCTTGGCCGGTTGGTCCGAGCAGTACCCGGACGTGAAGGTCCGGCGCGAGGTATACCTCGATAACCCACGAGGACGGCTGCTGGACTGGTCGGCAAAAGCGCAGCTTGTTGTAGTCGGCAGCCGTGGACGTGGTGGATTCCGTGGCATGCTCCTCGGCTCGACCAGCAATACTCTGATCGCTTCGGCCAAGTGCCCCGTCATGGTGGTTCGCCCCGAAGAATCCTGACCTCTCCAGGTTCTCCCGCTACCCCGTTCGTTTCGGTCATCGAATACGAACGGGGTAGTCACATGAATGCGGACTCATGTTCCGTAGTGTTCGATGTGAGTTAAGTGTTCGATGGGAGTACCAAGGCTGTGTGCGCGTCGCACACGGCGGCAATCGTCTGGATTGGGGTTACAACGTGCGTATCGGTATGGGTTTGAACTACAGCGGCGGGTTCGCCGAAACCGTCGAAGAGGTCGGTGACCTGGAGAAGGCGGGCCTGGACATCGCCTTCGTTCCGGAAGCGTATTCCTTCGACGCGGTCAGCCAGCTCGGTTACCTGGCGGCCAAGACGTCGACCATCGAACTCGCTTCGGGAATCTTCCAGATCTACACCCGTACGCCCTCGTTGACCGCCATGACGGCAGCGGGCCTGGACTTCGTCTCCAACGGTCGCTTCGTGATGGGCCTGGGCGCTTCCGGACCGCAGGTGATCGAGGGATTCCACGGCGTCAAGTACGACGCTCCGTTGGGACGCACGCGTGAGGTCGTCGAGATCTGCCGTCAGGTGTGGCGCCGCGAGAAGGTCGAATACCAGGGCAAGTACTACCAGGTTCCGCTCCCCGCCGAGAAGGGCACCGGACTGGGCAAGCCGCTCAAGCTGATCAATCATCCTGTGCGTGAGCGCATCCCGATCCTGATCGCTTCGCTCGGACCCAAGAACGTCGAACTGACGGCTGAGATCGCCGAAGGCTGGGAACCCATCTTCTTCCATCCGGAAAAGGCAGCAAGCGTATGGGGCGAGCCGATTGCGAAGGGCAAGGCCAAGCGCGATCCGAGCCTCGGCGAGCTTCAGGTGTACGCGTCGCCGGCCCTGGCCATCGGTGACGATGTCGACCACATGCTCGACTGGGTACGCCCGAGCCTTGCGCTCTACATCGGCGGTATGGGCGCCAAGGGCAAGAACTTCTACAACGACCTCGCGGTGCGATACGGCTACGAAGAGGCCGCCGAGAAGATTCAGGATCTCTACCTCGCGGGCAAGAAGGACGAGGCCGCAGCAGCGGTCCCGGACGAGCTGGTTCGCGCCGTGTCGTTGATCGGTCCCGAGAGCTACGTCAAGGAACGCGTCGCAGCCTTCGCCGAAGCCGGCGTCACGACGCTCAATGTCACGCCGTTGGCGGCCGATCGCAACGGCCGTGTTCAGCTGATCGAGAAGTTCCGCAAGATTTGTGACTGACCCTGCCGTGCGCCTTTATTAACCGCCGGCGGTTAATAAAGGCGCACAGCAGAGCGGGTGATTCGGGATCTCTTGCGCACGAAACCCGATTTTTGGCGCTTTCATATGGGACTTTTTTCACTTCTGACCGGTCGGGTTCTTCGCCTAACGTGGATTGAGTAGCCAGGGTTTGCGTGCGAATCCGGCACCGGTGGCCTCGTTGACGCCCGAAAGGGATGTTGGCGGGGCCGTTGCCGCAGTCCACCCGAACTCCGAATGTCCGATTCGGGACTCGCGTCGGCTGATGAATCCTTTTTGCCGTCATTGGGCAATAGTGTGAGGGCGAAGAGATTCTCTGGTCGATCGTGGAGGGACGAACATGAGTGCAACCAAACCCGTAGTCGTGGCAGTGGACGGCTCGGAATCGGCGTCGTCGGCTGTCGTCTGGGCCGCTCGAACGGCGGTGGCGCTCGGTCGTCCGCTGCACATCGCGACGGTGGTGCACATCCCCGCTTTCTACTACTCCGAGCCGTACCTCGCCGAGAGCTTCAAGGACGAACTTCGCCGCACTGCCACCGCTCGTCTGGACAGCGCGCAGATCCTTGCGCGGCAAAGCATCGACGACGACCTCGAGATCGTCACCGAACTACTCGACGGCAGCGTCTCCGATCGCCTGATCGAATTGTCCAAGGGCGCGTACATCATTGCGCTCGGGCCCCGCGGGCATGGTGAATTCACCGGATTGGTCGTCGGTTCCGCGACGGTGTCGGTCGTCTCGCACGGCGAATCTCCGGTGGCGGTAGTCAGGGGCCGGACGCTTGATGGTCGACCGCCGACCGAAGGCCCTGTCGTCGTCGGCGTCGATGGATCCGAAAGCAGCATCGAGGCAGTCGAGCATGCTTTCGAACAGGCATCCGCTCGGGGTGCAACGTTGATCGCCGTCAACGTGTGGAGCGATGTGAGCGTGCAGCCCTCCCTGGGCGCCACCCCCGACGATCCACTGTGGAGCAGCATCCAGACAGGTGAGGAAGTTGTTCTTGCCGAGCAATTGGCTGGTTTCACCGAGCGTTACCCAGACGTCGTCGTCGAGAGAGTCGTCGCGCGTGACCGTCCGGTCCGAGTGCTGAGCGAATACGCGGAGACGGCGCAATTGATCGTCGTCGGCAGCCGTGGGCGCGGCGGATTCGCGGGAATGCTCCTCGGATCGACCAGTCGGGCACTGCTCCATACTGCGGATTGCCCGGTTCTCATCGTCCGGCACGTCAACAAGTGAAGAGAATGCATTCAATGACTTTTGAGTCCACCGTCTCCGGTACCGTTCGACGTGAGATGTCTTTTGGAGGGGTTCGATGACAACGCGGATATTCCTGGTCGACGATCACGAGATCGTCAGACGCGGATTGTTCGACCTACTCGGCGGGGTCGAAGACTTCGTGGTGGTGGGTGAGGCCGCATCCGTGGGAGAAGCATTGGCTGCGGTACCGCAGAGCAATGCCGACGTCGCGGTTCTGGACGTACGGCTGCCGGACGGCAACGGCGTCGAACTGTGCCGCGAACTGCGCTCGATGCTGCCCAACCTGCGCTGCCTGATGCTCACGTCGTACGCGGACGACGAGGCACTACTCGACGCGATCATGGCGGGCGCTTCGGGATTTGTCCTCAAACAGATTCTCGGAACCGATCTGGTCGCTGCGGTCCGCACAGTCGGGCGCGGCGGTTCACTGCTCGACAGTCGGGCGACGGAGGCGCTGATGCAGCGGATCCGTAGCGACCGCACAGCTGATCCGTTGGCCGAACTTTCCGATCAGGAGCGAGCAGTCTTCGACCTCATCGGAGAGGGACTCACCAACCGGGAGATCGGCGCGCGATTGTTCCTCGCGGAGAAGACAGTCAAGAACTACGTGACGCGTCTGCTCTCGAAGCTGGGCATGCAGCGTCGTACTCAGGCTGCGGTGCTGGCCACCGAAATCCGCAGCGGCAGTCGATAGGTCTACCGACCGGACTTCGGTCGATTCGAGTTGGTGCGCCCGAGCGGTACTCGCCAGAGCAGGCGTGCACCGCTCGGATCGTGGTTGACGATCGTGCACGTACCGCCGCAATGTTCGGCACGGCGCTCGAGATTGTGAAGTCCACTCTTGTGGAAGTCGGAGGGCAGTCCGACGCCGTCGTCCTCGATCGTGATCGCAAATTCGACGTCCGCGGTGACTGCGATGGTGATGTGGTGTGCGTGTGCATGCCGAAGGACGTTGCTCAGCCCCTCACGCAGCACAGCTTCGGCGTGCTGGTGGATCCCGGGATTCACCAGAGTGTCGATGGCGCCGGAGAATTGGACGCTGGGGGTCACGGCGGACTGTGCGGTGGCGTCGCCGATGACATCGAGGAGGCGTCGGCGCAGGCTCGACGAATCGGTGGCTGTGGGAGTCTGCAGATCGAAGATGGTTGTCCGAATCTCGCGGACTGTCTTGTCGAGCTGTTCGAGGGATCGTTTGACAATCGCGCGCGCCGACTCCGGGAGGGTCTCGTCCGGAAGCGTGCTCTGCAGGCTCATTCCGCTAGCGAACAGTCGCTGGATGACGTTGTCGTGCAGGTCTCGTGCGATGCGGTCGCGGTCCGCGAGAACCGACAACAGGCGTTGCGCCTTTTGTTTCTCGTCGAACTCGATTGCAACGGAGCCGAGTTCGGCCATCGACTCGATCCGGGTCAGTTCGTCGTGATCCCAGTGCGTGTTGGTCGAGTTCGACGCCACGATGACCGCGCCGACTACACCCGAGGCGACGCACATCGGTGCCACGACCGCACTTCCGGCCGACGGCACCAGTTCGGTGAGTGCACCTAAAGTGGTGAGTACCTGTAGCTTTCGAGTGCTCCGCACCACGTCGAACGGATAGGTCGTCGCTGGAATTCTGACTCCACGTGACGTGGTTCGGGCGCTGGCCGCAGCGTGAACCTGTGCGTACCCGTTCTCGCAGATCACCACGATCACGTCGTCGACGCCGGTCAGGTCCCGAACGCGACTGGCAAGAAGTTGCAGGCCGTCCTCGAGCGAGTCACCGGCCAGCAACCGCGAGCGAATGGCAGATGTTGCGGTGAGCCATCTTTCACGAGTTCGTGACTGCTCGAACAGCCGGGCGTTTTCCACAGCGATGCCGGCTGCGATGGCGAGGGCCTCGAGAATGACCTCGTCTTCTTGGGTGAACTCGGCTTTTCCGCGCTTCTCAGTCAGGTAGATGCTTCCGAACACCTTTCCTCGCATCATGATCGGCGCCCCGAGGAAGCTCTCCATCGGCGGATGATTTGCGGGGAATCCCACCGATTCGGGATGGTCGCCGAGATGCGCCACACGCAAAGTCTGCGGGTGATTCATCAGAACACCCAGAACGCCATGACCTTCGGGGAAATGTCCCATGGTCGCGCGTTGGGACCCGGAGATTCCCTCGTACACGAATTCCGAGAGCCCGCCCCCCGGCGCCGCAACCCCCAGGGCGCCGTAGCGGCAATCCAGAACCGTTGTCGCAGAGGTGATGATCCGTTGGAGAGTCAGGTCGAGATCCAGACCTGAACCGACCACCAGGACCGCCTCGAGCAGACGGTGGAGTGTCGGTATGTCTGCATTGGAATCGCCCAGGCGGTCGAGCAACTCGCCGAACGTGCGTGCCGGACTGTGACCCGATGCTTCGACCATGGTCGAAGCATATCGCCTCGCGGAACGTCAGCCCTCCTGACGGCGACCTTCCCACCACGACGACCAGTGATGCTTGATTTCGTCGAACTCGTCATCGCTCAGGTCGTAGGTGGTCAGCAGGATGGACATGCCTCCGTCTGGCCGCTGCGGAGTCACCGACTGGGTCGCGACAGAGAGTAGACCAGGACCGAGATCTTCGACTGTCAACCCGAATTGGTGATCGGTGACGTAGTCGACGACGCCTTCGAAATAGTCGCCGGGAGCGATTGTCGCCGCGTACCGACTTCCCGCTTCCAAACCGATTTCGGTGAGCCCGAGGACGGTTGCCGCATTCTCGCCAGGGAGCAGCAGGCCGTCGAGATAGATGGTTCTTCGCTCAGCGAGTCCGTGGTGCTCCACTGCGAATCTGAGCAACTGGAGGAACGTCGTCCATCCCTCGGTGATGTCGTCGTACCAGTCGTCGTCGGCAGATTTGGCCGGCCGATCGATGCGGACGACCGTCTTGCCGTCTTGTTCGAGAAGTGAGAAGCGGTCACCGTTTCCGAGTTTCAGCGTCAGTGCCTCGGGATCGGCCTCAGCGGTGGAGTAGATCTGGGCGATTTCGTCGTCGAGACCGTCGTACTCCCAGCCGAACCAACGACGAATCAGCGACGGGTCGCGCAGGGCGGGCCACAGAACGGACGGGGCTGCGACGATGGACACTTCGATCACGGTTTCGCTCACCCGGAAGACGGTACCGACTTCAACCCTTCATGGCGACGGTGAGCAGAAATGCAACGTCTTCGAGCGCTTCGACGCTGTGGCGGTCGGCCGGCACGGTGAGGAAATCACCGGTGGATCCTTTCCACTGGTCGCTCCCACACACAAGATTCAGCTTCCCGCTCAGGACCAACAGTGTGGCTTCGCCCGGACTGTCGTGTTCGGCGAGGCTCTTGCCGGCGCTCAGGGCGATCACCGTCTGTCGCAGGCTGCGCTGGTGGCCGCCGTAGACGGTTTGTGAACTGCGACCGCTGGTCGCCGAGCCCGCCAGTTTCAACTGTTGACGAGCGAGAGCGGTCAGTGACTTCTTGTCCATCGAAGACCTCTCGGAAGCGGTGAATGTCGTTCTTGGAGTATGACCGACTCACTCGCGAGGTGCCTCGTTATCGGCGGAAGTCGGTCAGCGCGTGTATTCCAGCCAGCGGAAGCGCAGCCCGCTCTTCTCCGAGGTCTGCCAGGGCTCGTCGGACTTCAGGTTCCATTCGGGGCCGATCTCGGGAGCAAAGGCATCACCGGCGATGTCGAGGTCGACCTCGGTCACCAGGAGATGCGTCGCGAATGGCAGTGCAGCCGAATAAATTTGCCCGCCTCCGACGACGAATACGTCACCGTCCGGCAACGCCAAGGCGTCGTCCAGCCTGTGGACTACCTCGGCGCCTTCGGCTTGCCATTGCGGATCGCGCGTGACGACGATGTTCCGACGCCCGCTGAACGGCCGGAACTTCAGCGGAATGGAGTCCCAGGTGCGCCGTCCCATGATCACCGGATGTCCCATGGTGACGCGTTTGAAGTAAGCCATGTCCTCGGACACGCGCCACGGGATCGTGTTGTCGACGCCGATGACGCCGTCGTGGGCCTGCGCCCAGATGAGGGTGACTGTGCGATCGGTCATCGTCAGACCGCTACCGGCGCTTTGATCGCGGGGTGGTGCTGATAATCGACGATCTCGACGTCCTCGAAGGTGTAGTCGAAAATGGAGTCGCGTTTGTTCAGCTTCAAGGTCGGCAACGGAAGGGGCTCGCGACCGAGCTGCTCGGTGACCTGGTCGACGTGGTTGTCGTAGATGTGGCAGTCACCGCCGGTCCAGACGAACTCGCCGACCTCGAGTCCGGCCTGCTGGGCCATCATGTGGGTGAGCAGCGCGTAGCTGGCGATGTTGAACGGAACGCCGAGGAACATGTCGGCGCTGCGCTGGTACAGCTGGCAGGAGAGCTTGCCGTCGGCGACGTAGAACTGGAAGAAAGCGTGGCATGGAGCCAGCGCCATCTGCGGAATGTCGGCGACGTTCCACGCCGAGACGATGATTCGCCGCGAATCGGGGTTGGAGCGCAGAGTCTCGACGGTCTGCGTGATCTGGTCGATGTGCTCGCCCGAAGGGGTGGGCCAGCTACGCCACTGGACGCCGTAGACGGGTCCGAGTTCGCCGTTCTCGTCGGCCCACTCGTCCCAGATGGAGACGCCGTGCTCGTGCAGCCACGCCACATTGGAGTCGCCGCGCAGGAACCACAGGAGCTCGTTGACGATCGACTTGAGGTGGACCTTCTTGGTGGTGACGAGCGGAAAGCCGTCGGCAAGATCGAAACGCATCTGGTGACCGAAGATGCTGCGGGTGCCGGTTCCGGTTCGATCGGATTTGGCAGTACCCGTCTCCATGACGAGCCGGAGGAGGTCTTCGTAAGCAGTGGAGACAGTCACGGGAATCAGTCTAGGGCCTGCCTTGCCGTGCGCCTTTATTAACCTCCCGCGGTTAATAAAGGCGCACGGCAATATAGCCTCGGCACATGCGCGAACTCTTGGTGATCGGTATCGGTGCGGGTGATCCCGACCAGGTGACGGTTCAGGCGATCAAGGCTATGAACAGGGCCGATACGTTCTTCATCATCGGAAAGGGTGACGAGAAGCAGGCTCTGGTCGACTTGCGAACCGGCATCCTCGACGAGCACGTTCACCTCGACTACAAGGTGGTCGAGATCACGGACCCGCCGCGGGACCGAACCCCGACCGATTACGAGGGGGTTGTCGAGGACTGGCACGAGCGTCGGGCCGCGAAATTCGAAGCGGAATTCGCGGCCGAACCTGGCGTCGGAGCGATTCTCGTCTGGGGTGATCCCTCCCTCTACGACAGCACTCTGCGGATCGTCGAGCGCGTGCTCGCTCGCGGGAGAGTGACGTTCGACTACTCCGTCATCCCGGGAATCACCAGCGTGCAGTCGTTGGCTGCACAGCACCGAATCGTCCTCAACCGAATCGGCGAACCCATCCACATCACGACCGGCCGCAAACTGGCCGAGGGATTGCCCGACGGCGTGGACAACGCCGTCGTCATGCTCGACGCGCATTGCACCTTCACTCAGGTGGCCGAAGACCATGCCGAAATCTGGTGGGGGGCATACCTCGGAACCGCGGACGAGGAGTTGATTTCCGGCAACCTGCGCGACGTCGAAGATCGGATCGTCGCGCGCCGGGCGGAGCTGCGCGAGAAGCACGGTTGGATCATGGACACGTACCTCGTTCGGCGCTGACACCGACCGCGGATTTGCGGCCTCGATCCTGCGCTCTTGATCCCGAACGACGGTCTGCGCACCTATGATCTGCGCATGACATCGTTCGGGCAGGACCGACTGCAGTCGATTCTGCCCGCTCCGCGTGGCCGTGAAAAATCAGCTGTGAAGTCGGCTTTCGACCTTCTCGTTCAGTGGTATCGGCGTCCTGATCAGTTCGACAGTTTCAATCGATACCTCGCCACGAAGGGCCTGGAGCTAGCCGTCCGATTGCTGGTCATCGGTTCCCTGACGACGGTCATCGTTGCGATGACTCTGCTGCGCTTCAGCGACGCGGGCGTGCACAACCACGTCACCAGCGTCGTCAACGCCGTCATCATCGGAGTCACGGTCGCGGTGATCGTGCTCTTCTGCCTTCTGCCCGAAATCACGCGTCGGTGGTCGTACTTTTTTGTCGCCTACTGCGAGGTCGGCGTATTCGTCGGTGTGTTCTTGAACAGCGACCCCTTCATCGGGTTGATCCAGTGCGTGCTCTTGATACTGATCGGTGGGTACATCGCGTATTTTCACAACGCGAGACTCCAGGCGATTCACATCGCCCTGTCCATCGTGGTTCTGGCAGTGGTCGGACGAAAGGTCGCGGTCTACGCGGATCCTGCGTTGGCCACCGCACTGTGTCTGATCATCGCCACCGGGATCGTGGTCATCCCGTTCGCCTGCCAGTTCGTCCTCTCACTTCTCGGCTCCGACGCGGACAGTTCGGATGTGGATCCGTTGACCGGCCTTCTGAATCGGCGCGGGCTGCAGCGAGCTGTTGTCGAAATGGGGGCAACGGGGCATGCGTCGAGCAAGTCGTCGTATGTCGTTGTGATCGTCGATGTCGATTCGTTCAAGAGCGTCAACGACTCGCGGGGGCACGAAGAAGGCGATCTCGTACTTCGTGAGATTGCTGATCGACTGCGGTGGTGCGGCGGTGAGAAGGCGCTCTTCGCCAGATTCGGTGGGGACGAGTTCGTCTTGGTGGACACGATCGACGTCGGTGCAGCGCCCGCATTCGAGGACAATCTGCGAAGGCACCTGCGAATCGACGATCGTGATCCGGCGGTGACGACCAGCGTCGGAGTCGCGATCACCTCTGCCGAATGGTCTTCGATCATTTCCGACGAGGAGTTGACGGAACTGTTTCGAGTAGCAGACGCCTCGATGTACCGCGCGAAGGCCGCCGGCGGCGATCGAGTTGTGATGTGGGACGGCAAACAGTGAGAATTGTCTGATTGCGGGGAGTTGACTGGATTACCCTGACCCTATGGAATCTGCCGAGGGTGTGGAGCGTTCGGACGCCGTCGCGTCTCAACGGCCGCTCTCCGGTCCCGCATTCCGGCTGATCTCTTCTCAACTTGTCGATTGGTATCGGCGTCCGGACCAATTCGACACCTTCAATCGCTATCTCGCGGACAAAGGGTTGACCGTCGCCTCGCGGTTTCTTGTCGTCTGCTCGTTGGTGCTGGTCACGGTGATCATGTTCTTGACTCGCTTCAGTCCACAGGGACCGACCACTCCGCACGCGCGCACCGCGAACGCAGTCATCATCGTCATAACCGTGATGATGGCCGTCGCCCTCTCGACGAGGCGCAACCTCTCCCGTTCCTGGTCATACGCCTTTGTGCTCTATTCGGAAGTGGGAATAGCGGCCGCAATGCTGTTGTATTCCAATCCACTTGCGGCACTGGCCCATGCCGTGATGTTCTCGGTGATCGGTGGATACATCGCGTTCTTCCACAATGCTCGAATACAGAGCCTGCACATGCTGTGGGTATTCGTCGTAGTCATCGGCATTGTGACGCGCATTTCCGTTGTCGAGAACTATTCGGATGTTCCGGTTCTGGTCGCTTTGACAGTTCTCGTCGGCGCCGCGATCTACGTGATCCCCTTTGCCTGTCAGTTCATCTTCTCCATTCTCGGCACCGATGCGTTGAATTCGCAGTTGGACCCGCTCACCGGACTACTCAACAGGAGGGGACTGGCCGACGAGGTGCGACTGCTACTGGAGCGGTCGTACGCGAATTCGGCGCTTGTCGTTGTCGCCGCTGTCGACATCGATCGATTTAAGACCATCAACGACGAGTACGGGCACACAGTCGGGGACGCTGTGATCGAGAAGGTCGGATCGAGACTGGTCGAATGCGCCGGCCCGGCGGCCTTGATCGCACGGATCGGCGGCGACGAGTTCATCATCGTCGATTCGGGCGATCAACGCTCGGTCGATCGACTCGAACAAGAACTTCAGCGATCAACGGTCGCTGCTCCCGACCATTCCGAGGTCGCCCTGAGCGTCGGAATCGCGAAGGTCGCAGGTCCTTTCGAATCGCCGGACGATGCACTCATCGCCTATCCCACTTTGCTGCGACGTGCAGATCGCGCGATGTACGCAGCGAAGGCGCGCGGTGGACACTCGGTGGTTCTGCTGACCGAAACGGACTGAGCACACGGTGAGTGTCCGTGGTCGGCGTTAGTCTGATGCCATGCCTGAACTACCCGAGGTGGAAGCGCTGGCAGGGTTCCTTCGTCAGCACGCGGTCGGCGCAGTAGTGGGACGCGTCGATATCGCTGCATTGAGTGTGCTCAAGACCTTCGATCCGCCGATCACGGCTTTGCAAGGGCGTGACGTCACGGGCGCCGCCCGCTTCGGGAAACATCTGGCTCTGGATTGCGACGGGTTGTGGTTGGTCACGCATCTCTCCCGTGCCGGTTGGATGCGGTGGCTCGATAATCCGTCGCCAACGCCGCCGAAACCGGGGAAGGGGCCGTTGGCGCTGCGCGTTCATTTCTTCACACCTGAAGGGTTGACGCCGGCGTTCGATCTCACCGAAGCCGGCACCAAGAAGCGCCTCGCCGTGTGGGTGGTGAACGATCCGCAGGAGGTTCCGGGCATCGCCCGGTTGGGGCCGGACGCGATGGCTGTGACAAAAGCTGAGTTCGCAGAGATTCTGGGCGGGACGTCGGCGCGGATCAAGAACTCGATAGTCGATCAGTCGCTGATCGCCGGCATCGGGAACGCCTACTCGGACGAGATCCTCCACACCGCGAAACTATCGCCATTCGCGACCTCGTCGCGGCTGACGCCGGAGCAGATTTCGACGCTGTATGCCGTGATGCGGTCCACGCTGGCCGACGCGATCGAACGTTCGGAAGGTCAGGACGCGGCGCGGCTCAAAGGTGAGAAACGCTCGGGGATGCGAGTACATGCTCGCACCGGACTTCCCTGTCCGGTGTGCGGTGACGTCGTACGCGAGGTGTCGTTCGCGGAGCGTTCTTTTCAATACTGTGCGACGTGCCAGACAGGCGGTAAGCCGTTGGCGGACAGGCGAATGTCGAAACTGCTCAAGTAGCGAACTGCGCCGCGAGTAGTTCGACGAATTCGCGGGCGAGCGCCGACGAATGGGTGGGTTCGGTAATTGCGTGGACGATCCGATGCGGCGCATCGGTGATCGGAATACAGACCAGTTCGGGATGTAGGGCGCTCATGGACTGGGGGAGCAAACCGACACCCAGGCCGTTGGCGGTCAGTGAACAGATCAGGTCCACCGAGTTGGCTTCGAGCGTTTTTCCGCGTGGGACCTGTGATTCGGCGAAGGCTTGGTCGGTTTGGACACGGGCCTCGCTGCCGGAGGCGAAGTCCACGAGAGTGTGATCCCGTAGGTCTTCGAGTCTGATCGACGAGGCCTGGGCAAAGGGATGGTCGGGAGCAACAAACGCTGCGGTGGGTTCACTCCACAACGGTGCGGCGGCAAAGCTCTTGGGTAAGCGGCCTGCGGCCAATCCGACGATGCCGACGTCGATGGCGCCGGACCGGACTCCTTCGATAACTACTTCACTGCCGTACGGTCGCGCGGTGATGTTGATTGCAGGGTGGCGGCGTGTCAGATCTGCCAGCGCACGGCCGACGTCGACGCGCCCCGCCGAGGTGATGGTGCCGACCGTCAGCCGCACTTGCTCGTTGCTCCGTGCCGAGACATCACTGACCAGTCTCGACACGGCGCCGAGCACCTCACGGGAGCGGGCGACAAAAACCTCCCCGGCAGCAGTCAGGCCGACGTTTCGACTGTTGCGGTTGAACAATTCGACTCCCAGTTCCTTTTCGAGGTCTCTGATCTGGGCACTCAACGCGGACTGTGAAACGTGCAACCGCGCGGCAGCACGGCTGAAGTGTCTGTCTTCCGTGACTGCCAGGGCGTAGCGGATGTGACGTAGTTCCATCGCACCAATCTATCGCTTCTGGAGATAGATCATGCATATCTATCTATTGGACGCACGTCGGTGTTGCCGGTCATGCTTGACGACATGATTTCAAGCGACGCGCGTCCGAGGCTCGGACTACCGATAGTGCTGCTGATGGCTGCAGCGACGGGTCTGTGCGCGGGCGGTAACTACTTCAATCAGCCACTCCTCGATTCCATCTCGGACCACTTGAACGTCTCGGCCTCCGCAGCGGCCGCGACGGTGACCATCGCACAGGTCGCGTATGCACTCGGATTGATACTTCTGGTTCCGGTAGGCGACATGGTCGACCGACGCAAGCTGACGGTAGGGCTCATGCTGCTGGCGGCTACCGGTCAAGCGGTCAGCGGATTTGCGCCCAACTTTGCCACGCTTGCCGTGGGAATCGCAGTGGCAGGGGTCTTTTCGGTTGCTGCACAGGTGCTGATTCCGTTTGCCGCCTCACTGGCCGAACCTGAGCGGTCCGGCCGGGTGGTCGGAACGATCATGAGTGGACTGCTGATCGGAATCCTGTTGGCGCGCAGTGTTGCCGGCGTGCTCTCCGGACTGGGAGGTTGGTCGACGGTCTACAAGGTTGCGGCGGTTCTGATGGTGGTGATGGCCGTGGCATTGTGGCGATCTCTGCCTTCCGATTCCGCCGATCGACCGAAGGCAAGCTACGGCGCAACGCTCGTGTCGGTAGGGAAGTTGGCTGCGACCTTGCCGCGCCTGAGAACTCGATCGGCCATGGGCGGGCTGGCTTTTGCTGCCGTCAGCACAGTCTTCACGACAATGGCCTTTCTTCTCTCCGGCGAATTCGGCTACAGCGATACTCAAATCGGCCTGGTCGGACTACTCGGCGTGGCGGGAGCGTTGATGGCGACCGTGGCGGGCAGGCTGGCCGATCGGGGACTGGGTCAGGTGGCGACGGGCGGAGCTATCGCGATTCTGTTGGTCTCGTGGCTTCCGTTTGCCTCCGGTGCCACGCATATAGTGTGGTTTCTTGTTGCCATCGTTCTTGCCGACCTCGCGCTGCAGGGAGTGCACGTCAGCAACCAGAACGTGATCTACGCCCTTGTCCCCGAAGCGCGTTCGCGTGTGAACTCGGTGTACATGACCACCTACTTCGTGGGTGCCGCCGTGGGCTCGGCTGTGGGGTCGATGGTGTGGAAGTCGTACGGCTGGAACGGAGTATGCATCGCCGGGTTGGTCTTCTCGGTTGCAACGGCGTTGGTGTGGATGCACGATCGCCGGCTGGAAAAGACTGAACTGCGAATCCCGGAATCCCTTGTCTCGGTGGGATAGGCACCCGCACCTTCTCGGATCCCCGCACCTGTCAGATTTCGGCGCCTGTCAGATTTCGGTACCGTCCACCAGGATCTTGCCGACGCGTTCGGGATAGAACGACACGTGGTTGTCGATCCCGGACGCTTCGGCGGTGGTGAACGGATAGAACCACGCCAGATCCTCGATCGGTGCGAGTTCGGTTGTGCCGGTGAAGGACAGATACGACGCAGTGCCCTTGTACGGGCAGGCCGTGGTGGTCGGGGACGGCACAAAGTACTCGCTGCGAACGTCGATTCTCGGAATGTAGTACCGCGTGGGCAGTCCGGTTTCGAACAGCAGTCTGGGTCGCGTCGTCTCGGCGACCAGTACGTCGCCGACAAAAACTTGGACGTGTCGGGACGAGGGGAGTGCGTCGATACGTACGTATGGATCGCGGGCGTGGACAAAGACCTGTTGATCCTCCTCGTACCAGGCGTCCATGCGATCCCAATAGAACGCGGCGTACTCACTCAGGTCCAGGGAACCGTCGAACTGTTCAGGGTAGGACCAGACGGCGTCCTCGGCCCGGCGATCCCCGATCTCGATCGTCCAATAGGTGGCGTCGCCTTTCCAGGGGCAATGGGTGGTCGTCGACGTCGGGACGAGGAATTCGGTGCGAACGTCCGCGCGAGGGATGTAGTACATCGGCAGGCGGCCGCGTTCGAAAAGGTACACCGAACGAGTGGTGTCCGCGACGGCGTGACCAGCGAAGAATGCTCGAATGCGGCGGGGGTTCGGCTCCAGTGCGATCCGCCCGTTGGAAGCTGTGATCTGTGTGTCTTCTGCGTGAGTCAGTGCTGTGGACATTCGCGAATGCTCCTGAGATCGGCAGGGTGGTCCTTCCCATCCTGCGCTCGCCAGCAGCTATTTGACAGGTTGGAGTCGAAATACGCGGATCTGGCGCCCGAATGCTCGATCGGCGTAGGTTTCGTACGGTGGCCACGTGGTGGTCGCGAGCTTCCACAACTTCTTACGCGTGGCGCCCTCCGCCAGACTCGCACCGACCGGTATTTCGACGCCCTTCACTGTCACGATTGCGGTGGGATTTGCCATCAAATTGAGTGTCCACGCTGGATGCGTATCCTGCCCCCAGTTGGATCCGACGACGACAAACGCATCGCCGTCGGGTGCGTACAGGAGTGGTGTGGTGCGAGAACGGCCGGTCTTGCGGCCAGTGGTGGTGAGCAGTAGCTGGGTCACCGTGTTCTCGCCGACGAGTGAGAGCTTGCCGCCCGACACTCTCTGCACTGCTCGATCGAGCGGAACCAGATCCTTGCCGAGATCCGAGAACCATTGTGTATGGCCGACATTGCGCATCAATGACCGGTAGATATTGCGCATAGGACCCCTCGGTTTCTCGGCACTGTTTCGAGGCTGGTGCACCTCGACTCGAAAGAGTCTGCCACGTCAGGTCACAGATACCTGAGTCCCAAGGTCCCGAAAGGAATGAAGCGGTCAGCCGAATTCGGTTATGGTGGAGTGGAATTGGGGCATACCTCCGAAACCGTTCGTGTGCGCGCGTTGGATGGCCATTGGAAGGTCAAGCCTCCGAGGTCAAGCCTCCGTGGTCAAGCCCCCGAGGTCAAGCCTCCGAGGTCAAGTCTCTGTGGTCAAGACATCGGGCTCTAGCCATTCGACGCCGAGCAGTTCGGACAGCGACCGCAGACCGGATCGATCACCGCCTTTCAGACCTGTGACCGAATTGAGATTGCGCAACATGACCGTGGCGACGTCCTCTTCCTTGGTGCCCACGCCGAAGGGTATGACCCATGGACACGTCTGGTAGTCGCGGTGTGACCGACCGAATGTCTGTTCTGCCGCGATCCCTGAGTATCGCGGTTGATGAAAGATTCCCGTCCGTGGCAACGAGGACGCGTGAGTGCCGTCGGGGAGTGCTTCGTTGGCGTGGAGCGAGATCGAGGTCGTGACATTGAAGACGATGACCGGTGCATCCCCGCGTTGAAACCGCAGACGTTGACCCTCCTTGTCCGGCACCGCGCCGAACAGTTTTGCCACCGAGATCCCGGCGTCTTCGATCATCTCGACCAGTGGATCGCCTGCCGTGGAGACGAATTCGACGGCCACCAACACCTGTTTGCCTGCCTTGACCTGCGCCTGCGCCCACTGGGCCGTCGATTCGGCGCGGATCATGCCCGCCTTCTGTCGATAGCGCAGAACAAGCGCACGGCCCCGCGCGATGTTGCGGCTCTTGCGGGCCAATCCCATTTCGTAGGCGTACTCGGCCCACTCGGTCTCGTACTCGGCGCGCTGGGCATGCGTGAGGTCGATCGGCATACCGTCGAGCGGAACGGGTCCCCACGGAGTCGGTCGATGAATCATCAAGGGCGGTTTGCTGTTCGACATCCATCCACGCACGGTCTCGAGCGCCTGGGATTGCAGGGTCGCTGATTCCTTCGCCTCTGCGCTCCACGTCCACTTCCCGTAGGACTTGTCCAGCGGAATGCCGGACTCGACAAGCCTGGCACCCAGGTCGGACCAGTACTCCGAAGGTTCTGAATGCAGCTGCGCAAAAAGCGGCGCCAGGTAACGCTGATCTGCCGGCGTATGTCCCGGTGTTGCTGTCACGGACAGGACGAACGGCGCTTGCTCGTGTGAATTGGAAAAGCGCGCAACCTTCTCGAAGGCAGCTGTGCGCTGTGTGTCGTTGCTGTACAGCTGGGCCTCGTCCGCGATCACCACACCGAAGGTGTACTTGGGACGGCCGTTCCGCGCGATCAGCTTCTTCAATTGGTCAGGCGACATGATCAGCCAGCGGAATCCGCCGTCGCCCACCGAGGCGATGGAATAGCGCCAATGCGGAATGGTGATCTGTGCGGGTCGATCGACGAGGACGAGGATGTTGGTTTCGCCGCGTTCCTCGGCAATCGTCTTGGCCGACATCACTGCGATCAGCGTCTTACCCAGGCCGGCATTGTCTGCCAACAGAAATCCGCGTTTGCCGGCCCGAGCAGCGTCGACGACGGCCGCAGCCCCCGAAACCTGCTCGGGCCGAGGAATTTTGGGTGCAGCAACCGGGCGTTCGCCGGTGCTGTCATTGATGTCGTCCTCGACCCACTGCTGATATGAGAAGGGGAGTGCCTTGAACGGAGCGAGTTCTACAGGCAACTCAGTGCCGACCCACGCGTAGCTCTTCCATCTCTTGACGAACTGCGCACCAGGCGCCGGCGTCCGAAAGGGTACGTCGAGAAGCCAGACTCGTTCGCCCGGAGCGGCTGTCGGAACGTCGGGCATCACAGCGCGTGATCGTTTCTTTGCGACAGTCTTCTTTGCGGCGGTCTTTTTGGTTGCACTCTTCTTGGGTGCAGCCTTCTTCGGTGCAGCCTTCTTTGCGGCAGCCTTGCGTGCCGTGGTTGCTTTGCGTGGTGGCATCAGGCGGTTTCTGCTGTGAGGAATTCACGCAGCGTGAGCGCAGGCCGGCCGACAAGGTCCTCCACGGTGCTCGTGATCATCGCCAATTCACCCTGCGCGATTGCGGTGTACGTCGACACCCAAGCATCGAGCTCCCAATCGGGTGCGTTGTACGACGCCCGCGACTCGTAGGCTTCCTCGAGCATTTCCTCGACGTACGTGGTCCGCTTGCCGGTGACCTCGGTGATGATGCTCGCGGCCTCGGAGAGCGTCAGTGCCTCGCGTCCGGTCAGGTTGTACGTCTGTCCGACATGAGAATCCAGATCCTGCAGAACCGACACGGCGACGGCAGCAATGTCGGACCGCGCTACCGCGCCGACAAGACCGTCACCTGCGGGTCCGCGGATCACACCGTCTTCACCGGCGAGAGCGGGTAGGAAATCGAGGTAGAAGCTGTCGCGCAGGAAGGTGAATGCGAGTCCGGAAGCGCGGATATGTTCCTCGGTGATCCAGTGATCGCGAGCGAGCGTGAACGTCGCGTCCGGAGCGGCACCGAGGAAAGACGTGTAGACGATGTGCCTGACCCCGGCCTCCGCTGCGGCGTCGATGAAGGTGCGGTGCTGATCCAGGCGATCTGCGCTTTCGGCCGCCGAGACCATGAAGAGGGTGTCGATTCCGGCCAGAGCCGCGAGAGCGCTCTCCTGATCCCCGTACGTGGTCTCGGCCGAATCGGCACCGGGGAGCTGCGGTAATCGGTTGACCGACCGTGCGATCAGTCGCTGCGGGACACCGGCGTCGGCCAACGACCGGGCCACCAGTCCGCCGATATGACCGGTAGCGCCGGTGACGGCGATCCTCGCTGACCGTGAATCTACGGACATGGTGCCCCTCCTTCGGTCGGTGTGCATCCCATCTTGCCGGAACCCACTCCCACGTCAGGTCACGACGCGACGATTACACCGCGAGCCACCGACAGAGCGTCGGACAAAGCTGTCCTGGTGTTGTCGTCGAGGGGCAGCAGGGGCCGGCGGGGAAGGCCGGCGTCGACGCCGAGAAATTCCATCCCGGCTTTGACCGTCGACGGCAGTCCGCGACTGACGAGGACCTTCAGTAGTGGCTCGATCTTGTCGAATACAGCGCCGGCACCCGACCGATCACCGGATTCGAGTAGACGCCAGAAGTGCACCACCTGTTCGGGGACCAGACACGGGGCTGCCGTGCACCATCCGCTTGCACCGGCAGAGAAAGATTGCAGTGCAAGAGGATTGCTGCCGTTGAAGAAGGGAATCGTGCCACCGCTCAGTTCGTTGATGCGGTTCATCCGGGTGATGTCGCCGGTGGATTCCTTGATCATCGTGATGCCGTCGACGGTGGAGACGAGGTCGACGAGAAACTCCGGCGACATGTCGATCCCTGTGGTCGCGGGATTGTTGTAGATCATCGTGGGAATGTCGACGGAATCGGCGACCGCACTGACGTGTTCACGAATCTCCTGCTCACCCAGATGCCAGTACGACGTGGGGAGGATCATCATTGCGTCGGCACCGGCGTCTGCCGCGATCGATGCTCGGCGGAGTGCTCCCGCCGTCGTCAGATCCGACACTCCGACGACGGTGGGGACTCGTCGGTCGACGAAGTCGACAGTTTCCCGGGCGACCGACTCCCATTCGGCGTCGTCGAGATAGGCGCTCTCGCCGGTGCTGCCGAGTGGGGCTATCGCGTCGACACCACTGCTGATCATGCTGTCGAGGAGCGTGTGTAGCGGCTTGGGATCGAATGCTCCGGTGTCCCGGTCGAACGGGGTGATGGGGTAGGCGACGATTCCCTTGATTGTGCTGCTCATGGGGTTCTCTGTTCTGTTGGTGGGAAACGAAATTCAGTTGGTCAGTGCGTCGGGATGATTGCGGAGAGCCCGACGGGCGTAGTACGCGAAGTTCGCCTCGCTGCGCCGAGGGGTCAGTGTCCAATCGTGAGCCTCCTTCGCCAGGCGAGGCGGTAGCGGCTTGATGTCGCCGGCAGCCATTGCCAGCAACTGCAGCCGCGCGGCCCGCTCGATCAGATGCCCGAGGGAGCATGCTTCTTCGACCGTGTTGCCGACGACGAGTTGGCCGTGGTGGGCGAGCAGAATTGCCCGCTTGTCGCCGAGCGCAGCCGAAATGATCTCGCCCTCTTCGTTTCCCACGGGAACTCCGGGCCAGTCGGCGAGAAATGCGCAGTCGTCGTAGAGGGGCGCGATGTCCATTTGGGAGACGACGAGGGGAATCTCGAGCATCGACAACGCCGTCGCGTGCAGTGGGTGTGTGTGGACGATGCAGTTGACGTCGGGTCGGGCGCGGTAGATCCAACTGTGGAACCTGTTGGCGGGGTTCGGCATGCCCTCCCCGTCGAGGACTTCGAGGTCCTCGTTGACGAGCAGGAGGTTGTCCTCGGTGATCTCGTCGAACCCGAGGCCGAGTCGCTGGGTGACAAACGTGCCAGGCTGCTCACCGCGGGCGGAGATCTGGCCGGCGAGACCGGAATCGTGGCCGGCGTCCGACAGCGCGCGGCAGGTCAGTGCGATCTTCTGTCGAAGTGTCCAACTGCCTGTGGTTACTTCGGTGAGCATTTTCGTCTCGGCGGTGGCCATGAGTTCTTGCTTGCTCGCATGCATCGTGTCGGTCATGGGGTGTGCCTTTCTCGGGGCCCGGAATCAATGACATTCAGTCACCTATAGGACACAAAGTGTCATATAGGACGGAAATGTGCAACCCTCAGGACGAGCGTCGGTGATCGTCGCAGGTCAATGTGTTGGTAGGGTGATGACACAAAGTCTCGTGAGGGGAATCGAATGGCAGCGTTTTTGCGAACACATCGGCGTCGCGCCGGTCTGACGCTCGAGGGCCTGGCCGAGCAGACCGGTCTGACGAAGAGCTATCTCTCGAAGGTCGAGCGGGGTATCAGTACCCCGTCGATCGCGGTGGCGCTCAAAATTGCACGGGTGCTCGATGCCGATGTGGGACAACTGTTCTCGGACAGTATGGAGGGCAATGCCATGACGATCGTGCGCGCCAAGGACCGCGTGATCGACCCGGCTTCCTCCGTGCAGTCTTCCGTCTACGATCCGATCGCGCCCTCCATGGTCGGAAAGGCCATGCAGCCGTTCGTGGTTCATCCGGCGTCGGTGATGGGTCCCAAGTTCATGGACCACACGGGAGAGGAGTTCGTGTTCGTGCACTCCGGATCCGTAGAATTCGAAATCCCCGGACAGACGATGCACCTCGACGCCGGCGACAGCCTGTATTTCGACGCGAATACGCCACACCGGATGCGATCGGTGTCGGCAGATCGTGCGGTGGTGCTGGTTGTCGTCTACGACAATCCTTCGACTGGATCACCCAGCGGTGACTCACTGGAAGCGCACTGCGGGGTGAGCAGATGACCCTGGGGATCGACACGACACTGACGCTGCTCGCGGCCGGTCTGATCTTCCTTCTCTCCCTGTGCCTGGGAATCTGGAAGTACCGACAGATGGCCACCTCGGATAATCACCTCGCCCATCCGTATGTCGACATCGCCCACCGCGCAGCCCTGATGTACTCGTTTGCGACGCTGCTGATCGCGGTGTTCGTCGAACTCAGTGCGTGGCCGACGTGGATCAACCTGACCAGTGCCGCAGTGGTCGTGTTCTTCTTTCTCGCAGCGATTTTCAGCTACATCGCTCACGGTGCGATGAAGGACACCGACAATCAGTTCGAGTCCGCCGGTCCGCCCCTGCACCTCGGAATGTTCCTGCTGATTCTCGGTGAGGTGGGCGGATTCGCGGTCCTGCTCGCAGGTTTCGTGAAAGGCCAGTTCTTCTGACCGGGCTTCAGCGTCGGTGCTCGTAGCCGATCCAGGCGCGTCGACGCTCACCCATCGGGTCGTTCTCCACTCTGGACGTCTCGTCGAAGATCATCGTTTGCCGCTCCGGGACGGAGTAGGCGGGCCAATCCTGGTCCGGCACTCCGTGTCGGGCGAAATGGATCCAGTGGCGCTGCACGGTGGAGGTCACCGCGGCCAGTCCGCGACGTCCACCGACCGCGGTCAAGGCCGCGGTGAGTGCATCCGAACGGCCGAAGACCGCAAGCAATTCGGTGGCATGGGTAGCGCCCATGCCGATGAGTCTGAGCAGGCGAGGCGCAAAATCGTAGCGGTAACTGTAGGTAGGAGCTACCTGGCAATGGCCCTGTGCGCACAGTATTGCCGGTTCCCAGAAGGTGATGTCGCCGCCGAGATCGGCGGCAGCGAAACGATGCGGATACGTGGGATACGCCGCGAGCGCACGTGCTTTCACTTCAGGGGTGGTGTGGGAGAACATCTTCTCGATCCGAACCGGGTTGGTAGGCAAGATGTCGAGAACGCGCGGAAAGATCCGCCCCTCATGGAGATTCGAACCGACGAGCAGCGGAACGGGGTGGGCCCGTCCGGCGGCGAACACGTCGAGCGGGTGTTCGGGAAGAATGTCGTCACCCACTACAGGGGCGAATGCCCGTGTTCCGGGTTCTTCGTCCGCGCCGCGTCGCGCAAGTTCTTCGCCGGCGTCGACCAGTTCCTTCACCGAAGCGGAGCGCAGCCACGAGGCAGGATCGGTTTCCGGTGCGTCTGCGATCTCGAGGAACTCGCGCGCCCATCGCTGCGCTCGATCCTTTCCGTATGCCGAAGCAGCCGGCGGACTTTGAGCAATGGCCCGAGCGAACAACCCTCGGGCCGCGGGCGTTGCCATCAGAGTGGTGACAGCGTTGGCGCCGGACGATTCACCGAAGACGGTGACGGCGTTCGGGTCGCCACCGAAGGAGGCGATGTTGCGCTGGACCCACGTCAGCGCGGCGATCTGATCGCGCAATCCGAGGTTCGTGTCGAATGATTGTTCAGCAGTGGAATACTCACTGAAATCGAGGTAGCCCAACGCGCCGAGACGATATTGGATCGAGACGTAGACGATGTCGCCACGTTCGACCAGGCTCGTTCCGCGGTACATGGGCGTCGACGGATTCCCGCCGTTGTACGCGCCGCCGTGAATGAAGACCATGACCGGTCGCAACGAATCCGACGGTACCTGCGGGGCCACGACATTGACGAAGAGTGAGTTCTCGTCGAAGTTGCTCTTGCGCTGCGGAGACGGAGAGCCGAATGCTTCCGCCGGGCGGACACCATTCCAAGCCTCGACCGGCTGTGGTGCGCGAAATCTCCAGCGGCCGGTCGGGGCCGCTGCGTAGGGGATTGCTCGCCAGGTGCGCAGTCCTCGATCGAGGCGCCCGCGTACGACCCCGGAATCGAGAGTGATCTCGAGGGGGCTCGTCACGGTAGGGAGATGTCGGTGCCGTGGCTACGGTAACCGCTGTATCCCGACCAGGCCAAGCGTTGTTCACGTCTGGGATCGTTCTCGACGCGGACGATCTCGTCGAAGATCATGGTCCGACGCTCCTGCGCGTCGTAACGCGGCCACGACCCACGCGGCGAGCCGTGCTTGGCGAAGTGAAGCCAGTGTCCCTGAACAGATTCGGTGACTGCGCGCAGTCCGCGCCGACCGCCGGGAAGGGTGAGGCCGCGCCCGACAAGGGTGTCGCCGATACCGAAGACCGCGAACATCTCGAAACCGTGAGTGGCGTCGAGGCCGAGCCAACGCATCATCGTCGGCGCAAAGTCGAATCGGTAGGCGTACGTCGGCGCCGATTGTGCGTGAGCCTGCATCAACTCCACTGAAGGGTGCCAGAACGTGACGTCTCCACCGACATCGATCGCGGACTGCTCGTCGGGATAGCCGGGATAGGTTGCGAGGATGCGCTTTCCGGCCTCGGGATCGGTGAGAGCGAACATGGTGTCGATGCGCGACGGGTTGGTCGGGAGTGCGTCGAGCACCTTCGGGAACAGCGTTCCCTCCCGTCTGTTGGTGCCGATGATCATCGGAACCTGGTGTGCCGATCCTTCATTGAATGCGTCCAAGGGGGAGCGCGGCAGGAAGTCGCCGTCGACGACTGGACCGAAGGGATGTAGTCCAGGCGTGTTCGCCAGTACCTCGGCACCGAGTCTGCTGCCTGCTCGGCCCAATTCGACGGCAGTCGCCGAGGTCAAAGCCTTCGCGGGCGGTAGACCGGAATTGAGGATCTCGACGAAACGCGCACCCCAGGCGTGCGATCGCTGCGTGCTCGAGACCAGATCAGGAGCCGAACTCTCGGCGATCGCACGAGCGAACAGTCCTTTGGCAGCCGGAGTAGCCATCAAGGTGGTGACGGCAGTGGCTCCGGCGGATTCACCGAAGATCGTGACTTTTTCAGGATCCCCACCGAAGGCAGCGATATTGCGCTGCACCCATTGCAGGGCCGCGACCTGATCGCGCAGTCCGAGGTTGGAATCGAATGCCCGCTCGGCCGTGGAGAAGGGTGTGAAATCGAGGTACCCCAGAGCACCGAGGCGGTAGTTGATCGAGACGTAGACGATGTCGCCGCGTTCGACGAGGGACACACCGGAGTACAAGCCGGTAGCCGAGGTCCCGATGGTGTTTGCCCCACCGTGGATGAAGACCATGACCGGAAGCGGGGTGTTACCGGCGTTCGCTGGAGCGAGCACGTTGAGTGTCAGACAGTCCTCGCTGCTCGGCTGGTACTTCCCGGGCGAAAGCAGCAGCCCCTTCTTGTGCTGGACCGAGGCGTCGCCGAACCTGGTCGCGTCTCGTTCTCCGGTCCATGGTGTGACCGGCTGTGGCCGCGTCAGACGCAGTGTTCCGACCGGCGGCCGGGCGTAGGGAATTCCGCGCCAGGCACGAAGTTTTCCCACCCGGCGGCCGCGCAGGGTGCCGTCGGCCGTGGTCACAAGTATGTCGGACGCCATGTCGCGACTATACGTACTTCGGGATCGCGTCAGCGGCGAGCCTCCAGCAATCGAAGCCAGACCTCACTGACCGTCGGATACGAGGGCACCGCATGCCAGAGAGTTTCGAGTGGGACGGCGCCGACGACCGCGATTGTCGCCGCGTGCACCAGATCGGACACTTCGGGCCCGGCAAAAGTAGCGCCGAGGATCACCTCGGTGGCCTTGTCGATGACCAACTTCGCGCGCCCGGAGTAGTCGTCGCGCAACAGTGAGGATCCTGCGACGGCCAGTTCGATCTCCACGACTTCGACGTCGTAGCCGTCGTCGCGAGCTTTCTTCTCGGTGCGTCCCACCCACGCGATTTCGGGTGAGGTGAACACCACCTGGGGGACCTGTCCGTTGTCCGCCGACGCCGTGTACCGAGGTCCCCTGAGTCCGCGGCTCTCGGCCCGCGCGGCGATGACGTCTCCGCAGACTCTCGCCTGATACTTGCCCATGTGGGTGAGGGGAGAGCGACCGTTGATGTCGCCGACGGCGTAGAGCCACTCACCTTGGGCACAGAGGTGATCGTCAGTGGTGACGTACTTGCCGTCCTCGAGGCCGATGACGGACAAGCCGAGATCGGCCGATGTCGGCCCGCGGCCCGCCGCGACGATGACCTCGTCGACCTCGATCACACCGGAAGAGGTCTCGATGCTGACGGGTCCACCGTGGATGTGGCCCTCACCGGTGTCCTTGGCGTCGGGTCGCGACACCGAGTTGACGGCGGTGCTCAGTCGAACGTCGACGCCGCGGGCGCCGAGTGCTTCGGCAACCATCGTTCCGGCAAACGGTTCTGCCGATTTCAACAGAGCATCGCCTCTCACGAGCAGTGTCACGTGAGCGCCGAACGACGACAACCACGTTGCGCACTCCGTTGCGACGACTCCGCCGCCGATGACCGCCACCCGCGACGGAACCTCGTGGAGATTGGTCGCATCGCGCGACGTCCACGGGAGTGCTTCACGCAACCCCGGCGTCTTCGGGACAGTGGCAGTTGTGCCCGTGGCGAGTACGACGGCTTGGCGGGCGCGGAGCTTACGGGTCCCGTCGACGGTCACAGCGCGCTCGCCGTCGATCACCCCGTGGCCTTTGATCACTGTGATTCCCGCGGAGGTGGCCCAGTCGACCTGGGACGAATCGTCGTGGTTGTGGGTGAACGAGTCGCGGCGTTTAAGGACGGCCTCGACGTCCAGCGGTCCGGCCGGGATCCCGGGCAAGGCGTCGGCCGCCTCGAGGACCTGCCCCGGGCGCAGTAGCGCCTTGCTGGGCATACAGGCCCAATACGAGCATTCACCGCCGACCAGTTCGTGTTCCACGATTGCGGCGGTGCGATTACTTCCGGCGATGGCGTACGCGGCGGCGTTCTCGCCGGCGGGCCCACCGCCGATCACGATGACATCGAATTCGTCGGTCATGCTTCCACGGTATGTCGGATCGGTCCGAGTTCGCTCGGTTACCGCCGGGTACGAGAACTCGAAGATGGTTACAGTTGCACCCATGACGCGGCAGAAGATTTTGATCACCGGTGCCAGTTCGGGTCTGGGTGAGGAGATGGCCAGGAGATTCGCCGCGGCCGGTCGCGACCTCGCGTTGTGTGCCCGGCGGACGGATCGTCTCGACACGCTGCGTGGGGAGCTGGTGGCGCAGTACCCGTCGATCAGCGTCGCAGTGCGCGAACTCGATGTGACCGAACACGATTCCGTCGTCCGGGTTTTCGGTGAGCTGCGCGACGAGTTGGGTGGCCTGGACCGGGTGATCGTGAACGCCGGGCTCGGCAAGGGCGCCAAGATCGGCACCGGAAAAGCGCACGCGAATCTTGCAACAGCGCAGACGAATTTTGTCGGCGCGCTGTCGCAGTGTGAAGCTGCGCTCGAGATCTTCCGCGCGCAGGACGCCGGACACCTGGTTCTCGTGTCCTCGATCAGCGCGGATCGGGGGCTACCAGGGCCAAAAGCGGCCTATTCGGCAAGCAAGGCCGGGGTAGCGGCTCTGGGTGAGGCGCTCAGTATCGAGTTGGCGCGCACACCTATTCGCGTCACCACCCTGCTGCCGGGCTTCATCAAGACCGACATGTCCGCCGGCGCCGGCGACGACGCAGCGCTCATGGCCAGTTTGGACGAAGGCGTCAGTGCCATGGTCGACGCCATCGAGAAGGAAACCACCCGAGCGGCGCTACCCGGCCTCAAGTGGCAAGGGATAGATGTGGCCCTACGATTCCTGCCCAACTCCGTGACAGCGAGGTTTGTCTGATGAGCATCCACATCTCGAACGGTAAGCCCCGCGTAGTGATCGTCGGTGGCGGCTTCGGTGGACTGTACGCAGCGAGACGACTCAAGAAGGCCGACGTCGAGGTGGTTCTGATCGACCGAGGGACCAGCCACGTCTTCCAGCCCCTGCTCTACCAGTGCGCCACGGGTCTGCTCTCCGAAGGGCAGATCGCAAGTCCGCTGCGACATCTGCTCGAGGACAACAAGAACACGAACGTCGTTCTGGGCGAGGCCAAGTCGGTGGACGCCGACGCCGGGATACTGACTGCCAGTCGCTTCGACGGGTCGACCTTCGAATTGCCGTACGACTACCTGATCGTGGCGGCTGGAATGCGCCAGTCGTACCACGGCCAGGACGAGTTCATCAAATGGGCGCCCGGCATGAAAACCCTCGACGACGCTTTGGCGATCAGACGCAGTCTCATTGCTGCGTTCGAGATGGCCGAATCGCTCCCGACAGCGGAAGAACGTCGACCGTGGCTGACATTCGCCGTGGCGGGCGGCGGACCCACCGGCGTCGAATTGGCCGGACAGATCCGCGAATTGGCGATGCACGCGCTCACAAACGAGTTCCGGTCCATCGACCCGGACGAGGCAAGGGTACTGCTCTTCCACGGCGACGATCGGGTGCTCCCTTCGTTCAGTCGCAAGCTCTCGGCCGCCGCCAAACGTACTCTCGACGGGATCGGCGTCGAGACTCACCTCGGCGTGCACGTCACCGACGTGTGCGAGACCAGCATCGAGACGACGGACAAGAAGACAAAAGAGAAGCGGCAGTACGAGACCCGCACGATTCTGTGGACCGCGGGCGTCGAAGCAGTGCCGTTCGCCGAGGCACTGGCCACGGCGCTGGGTGTGAAGCAGGTCGGCGGAGGCCGCATCGAGGTGGAAGCCGATCTGACCGTTCCCGGCCACCCGAACGTCTACGTGGTGGGCGACCTCATGTCGCGGGACAAACTTGCCGGGGTGGCCGAGGTCGCGATGCAGGGTGGTCGGCACGCCGGTGCCCGGATCGCTGCAACCGTGGAAAACGGCGTGCCCAGCCGAAAACCGTTCAAGTACCGCGATCTTGGAACCGCGGCCTACATTTCGCGACGCCACGCGTTGCTTCAGGCAGGGCCGGTCCAGTTGTCCGGGTTCATCGGATGGGTGTCATGGGGAATCATCCACATCGCGTTCCTCGCGGGGTTCCGCAATCGCGCCAGCACGGTGCTGAACTGGGGCGCAACCCTGGCGTCGAAAACGCGTCGGGAACGGGCAATCACGTACGGCGACCCCGAAACCGCGCGGCAGCCGTACAACTGAGGGTTACTCAGTCTTGAACACGGGGTTTCCGGCGGCGTCGATCATCCACCACAGGCTGCCGACGCTCTGTCCGAGCATGTCTCCGGGAACCTTGTCGTCGAGGTACCGATAGACGGGCTTGCCGTTGACGGTGATCTGGAAAGATCCTTCAGGCCCGTCGACAGTGTCGATGACGGCGTCGATTCCTTCGACGATCGGCGAATCCGTGACCGAGGTGACCGCCGGCCAGTAACGCAGGCACGCTTCGTCGCACGACCCGGCTTGTGAGTTCTCCTCGTCCGGGTTGTAGACGTAGACGGTCATGCCTTCGCCGTCGACGGCGATCGTCCCGAGTGGGGAGTCGGCGGTCTTCAGCAGGGGTGCATCAGCGGCGGCGGGTGGCGACAGCGACGTCGCAATGGCAGTGACGTTGTCTGCGCTGTCCCCGGAATCGAGGGCGTCGGGCGAGCAACCGGTGAGGATCAGGGCGCTACTCGCAACCGTCGCGAACAACCACTGTCTGCGCATGACGTCTCCGTTCTGGGCGGGAGTGCTCGGGACAAGCAATCGGGGATACCCGTTGCGGACGAGCTGAAAACGCCGGGCGTCCGGATTCCTCGACAATAGCTCTGTTGCAGAGCTATTGTGAGGTGTGGATGAAATCGGAGCAGATCACAGGCTTTCGGATGATGTCCTGGAGACGCTCGGGCAATTGCGCCGGGGCACGAGGAAGGCATCGGGGCGACCGTTTGCAGAACGACCGCTCGGCGGCGCCCAAATCGAACTCGTCAGGCTGCTACGGCGCAACCCGGGTCTGTCGGTGGCTGAGGCTGCCGGGCGATTGGGTGTCGCGGCAAACACGGTGTCCACCCTGGTTCGGCAGCTCGTCGACGATGGAGTGATCGAACGGGTTGCCGACGAGGCTGATCGACGCGTCGCGCGATTGGTCCTCTCGGACGAGGCGCGCGCCCGCGTCGAAGTGTGGCGTGATCGCCGGAGTGTGATTGTCGGTCAGGCATTGTCGAGTCTGACCGGAGAAGACAGGGCGAGGATCGAGGCTGCGCTACCAGCCCTGTCGCGATTGGCGAGCGCTCTGGCAGCAGCCGGATCAGAAGGTGAGGGGCAGTGAGATGCTGACACAGTGGTGGAAGAGCCGAGCGGCAGGTTCACCCGACCCCGGCGCACACGCGGTCGAGATCGACTCGGTTACATACAAGTTCGGCGACCACCGCGCGGTGGACAGCCTGAGTCTGGTCATCAACGCGGGGGAGTGCTTCGGCCTGCTCGGTCCCAACGGTGCAGGAAAGACTACGACGATCAGATTGCTCAACACGTTACTTCCTCTGCAAGACGGTGATATTCGGATTCTCGGTCGCTCAGTTCGTACCGAGGCGATGACCATTCGGCGCTACCTCGGGTACGTGCCACAACAGCTCTCGATCGAAAGCGCATTGACCGCACGCGAGAACGTGACCTGGTTCGCGAGACTGTACGACGTTCCGCGGTCCGAACGACGCGAGCGCGTCGACCAGGCGCTCGAGATGGTGGACCTGCTCGATTCAGGTGATCGTCTGGCGTCGAGTTTCTCCGGCGGTATGGTGCGACGTCTCGAACTTGCGCAGGCGCTGGTGAACCGACCGTCGTTGCTGGTACTCGACGAACCGACGGTGGGGCTGGATCCCATTGCCCGCGAATCCGTCTGGCAGCGAGTGGCGGAGATGCAGAAGCAGTACGGCATGACTGTGCTGCTCACGACGCACTACATGGAAGAAGCCGAGGAGCTGTGTGATCGTGTTGCGTTGATGCATCACGGTGAACTTCGAGCGGTGGGCGAGCCGAGCGAGTTGGCCGCCGAACTGGGGCCGGAGGCCACTCTCGAAGACGTGTTCCGTCACTACACCGGCGACGATCTCACCGGCGACAAGTCAGGAGGTCTCCGCGATGTCCGCAGTGCCCGTCGCACAGCGCGCCGCTTGGGCTGATCCCACTACCAACGGTTTCGCTCGATTGCTCTCGAGAATTTACACATTCTGCCTCGTGGAAGTTCAGAAGTTGCGGCACGACCGATCTGAATTGGTCACGCGCGCAATCCAGCCGATCCTCTGGTTGGTGATCTTCGGCCAGACGTTCAGTCATATCCGAGCGATCCCCACTGGCGACGTACCGTATCTCGACTTTCTCGCGCCCGGCATCATTGCGCAGTCCGCTCTTTTTGTTGCGATCTTCTACGGAATCCAGATCATCTGGGAGCGTGACGCGGGAGTCCTCACCAAATTGATGGTCACGCCGACGCCGCGCGCAGCATTGGTGACAGGTAAGGCATTCGCCGCCGGGATCCGCGCAGTCGCCCAGGCAATGGTGGTCGTCATCGTGGCGGCGCTGTTGGGCGTGAGTATGACGTGGAACCCGCTCAAACTGCTCGGGGTCGTATCGGTCGTTGTCCTGGGTTCCGCGTTCTTTGCCTGCTTGTCGGTTGCGATCGCGGGAATCGTGCTCAAACGAGATCGATTGATGGGCATCGGGCAGGCAATCACCATGCCATTGTTCTTTGCGTCCAACGCGCTGTACCCGGTCGAACTCATGCCGACGTGGGTTCAGTGGCTCAGCCGCATCAACCCGCTGAGCTACGAGGTGTCAGCACTGCGCGGTCTACTCATCGGAATGCCGACCAACTATGTCGTCGACTTCGGCGTGCTGATCGGGGCAGCGCTGCTCGGAATCGTCACCGCCTCGGCACTATTGGGCCGCTTGACTCGCTGATCTTCGCGCTGGATCAGTCACGAGTGAACGGTGGGGCGTACGTGCTGCAATCCGGAGGTACGGCCGGGAGTCCTTCGGACGAGCGAAGTTTCTCCGCAATCGACGAGAGTAGGTCCTGCGATTCAGGGGAGAGGTCGACCGCTTTCATAGCCAGAGAACGCAATTCGCTGTCGTGGAACTCTTCGACAACCGAACGGTCTTCTTCCGGAATCAGTTCGGGATCTTGGCGAGGCGTCGGGCCGAAGAAGTACTCTGCTGCTACGCCGAAGTAATCGGCCAATGCCAAAACGACTTGCTCTGACGGATTTGTGCGCACACCGCTCCGGAGCTGAGAGAGGTACGGTGTCGAAATCTTGCATCCGCGTTGTGAAAGGGCTTCCACAACTTGTGCGTTGGTGAGTCTCGGTGCTGTGGCCGGGTACAAGGCGTTCAAGCGGTCCTTGAATGAATCGGTCACAATTCCTCCCTCGAGCGTGACCCAGCGTCACAGCTACTTCGCAGTTTTCACATAGTAGACGACACGGTTATTCTGGACTCCGGTCGAAAGTCCTTTCACCTGCGGATATTTGGCGCGGAGAGATTCCAAAGACTTTGTAAAGTATGTGATTTACGCCGCGTACTGACCGTTCGTTTTGCCAACGGGCGTGCGGGTGGCGTATAAGCAAAATGTCAGTGGTTACGCCGTTGCGCTGCAGGTTCTTTCGGCCGGTCCTATGTAGCTGCGTCGATGCATTGTGGCCCTGTCTGTAACGTGCGAGCGCTGCCGCCGGGCGCCGGGCGTCACTCTCTCCGGCGGTTGGCGCGCCGCGTGTTCGGAACTCTTTCTCGGTGCTCTGCTCGACGCTCGCGCGTAGTGATGGGCGCGTATTTTTCTCGGCAGTCGAGAGTGAGCGGGCAGGTGTGTCGACCTGTCGAAAGTGGCGCGCGTCGAAAGCGGCCGATTGGTATGTCATCGACGTTGGAACACAGTGCTTCTCGTCAGTCGCCGCTATCTCCTGCGGTGATATCAGCGTCGCCCGGACGTGTTTTGCGGCAGACCGAGATCGAGGCGCAGCGTCCCGGCACGACATGTCGAGCGTCGCCTCTGCGTCTTTCGGATCGGAATAGCCCGCTGCGCCGGTAGTAGTCGACGTCCGTCGACATCGGGTGCGTGTCAGGACCCTTCGAAGGACTACGCGGCTTGCACAGGGAGGGCGGCAATTCTGTCGCACAGATCTACCATCAGCCCCTGCCGTGCGCTGCTCCTCCTGCAGGATGCGTGCCTCGGCCTCGGAAGCGGCTTATGGCACGGGGCTTGCTGACCGGCGCATACTGGTTACAACGCGGTGTGTTCGAAGGGCAGGACTGACATGGTCAGTGTCGAGAAGTGGGCGATGTGGGATTCCGCCGTGGAGGTGGATGTCACCGAAGGCGCTGCGCTGCCCACTGCGCACGCGTTGATCGCAGCTGCCATCGACGAGACCGAGGCGGTGTGCGACCTTCGCCGGGGCGACGCCGAGATTCACGCCGTCAACCTCGCTCAGGGAACTCCGGTCAAAGTGACTCGGCGTATGTCTGCTCTCTTGCGGTCGGCGCTGTGGGCGGCCCGTATGACCGGCGGCGCAGTCAATCCGCTTGCCGACAACTACTCCGAGGACGAGTCCATCCCTCCGGTCCACCCGACCCCGACGTTCGAGGACGTACAGCTCGACGGCGACGTGGTGTACGCGCCCTGGGGTGCGTCGTTCGACATCACCGGAGTTGCCAAGGCAGACACCGTCGATCGCGCCGCGCAGATCGTGGCTGCCGAACTGCAATGTGGTGTTGCCGTACGGATCGGCGACGTGATCGCCACGGCCGGCCATGCACCGGCCGGTGGCTGGCAGATTCCGGTGCCGGGCAGCGAAGAAGTCGAACTGATCAACGGAACCGCGATGGCGACGGCGCGGGCGGTAGAGCTGCCCTCCTGGGAGCCGAACCAGGAGCGGCCCTCCACGGAATGGGCGCAAGTCTCGGTGATCGCGGACGACGCGGTGTGGGCGTACGCCGCGAGCGAAGCAGCGTTGATCCGGGGTATCAGCGCCATCAAATGGGTTGAACAGCAAGAGCTTCGCGCTCGGCTCGTCGACCGATCCGGACGTGTGTACGCGACGGAGAGTTGGTTCGGCCCTGCTGCCGCGTGAATCAGGCCCGTCCGCGTTCCTTGCGGTACCAGTGCACGAGTGCATCGGTGGACGTGTCGCCGAGGTCGTCGGGTGCCTCTTCGGAGGAGAGTGCAGGTCCCAGTTCCAGTGCCTGCGTCTTGCCGAGTTCGACGCCCCACTGATCGAACGGATTGACACCCCACACAGCACCTTCGACAAATACCTGGTGCTCGTAGAGTGCGATCAACTGACCGACGACCGAGGGCGTCAATTCCTTGGCCAGGATGGTGCTCGAAGGCCGGTTGCCTGGCATCACCTTGTGCGGCACCAACTCCGGTGCCGTGCCCTCTGAAGCGATCTCTTCGGCCGTCTTGCCGAACGCGAGAACCTTTGTCTGAGCGAAGAAGTTACTCATGAGCAGATCGTGCATGGATCCGGTGCCGTCCGCCGTCGGCAGATCGTCGGTGGATTCCGCGAAGCCGATGAAATCGGCGGGCACGAGCCACGTGCCCTGATGCAGGAGCTGATAGAACGCGTGTTGGCCGTTGGTTCCCGGCTCGCCCCAGAAGATTTCACCGGTGGACGTGGTCACCGGTGAGCCGTCGGCGCGCACCGACTTGCCGTTGGACTCCATGGTCAGCTGCTGCAGGTACGCGGGAAAGCGCAACAGGTCGTTGGAGTAGGGCAGCACTGCGCGGGACTGAGCGCCGAAGAAGTTGGAGTACCAGAGCCCGATGAGCCCGAGGAGAACCGGCGCGTTCTGCTCGAGCGGTTGGTTTCGGAAGTGCGTGTCGATCTGGTGGAAACCGTCGAGGAATTCGGCAAAACGAACGGGTCCGACGGCGCACATGACCGACAGTCCGATCGCCGAGTCGACTGAGTAGCGCCCGCCGACCCAATCCCAGAATCCGAACATGTTCGCGGTGTCGATGCCGAACTCCGCCACGCGATCACCATGGGTGGAGACTGCGACGAAATGCTTGGCTACGGCCGAGACGTCTTCGCTGCCCAGACCGGCGAACAGCCAACGCTTTGCCGCCGTCGCGTTGGTGAGCGTCTCGAGGGTGGAAAACGTCTTGGACGCGACGATGAAGAGCGTCGTCTCCGGATCGAGGTCGTCGAGCTGCCCGACCAGGTCGACCGGGTCGATGTTGGAGACGAACCGAACGCTGATCCCGGCGTCCGCGTAGTGCCGTAGCGCGCGATAGACCATCACGGGCCCGAGATCGGAACCGCCGATGCCGATGTTGACGATGGTGCGGATGCGCTTGCCGGTGGCGCCCGTCCACTCGCCACTGCGCACCCGATCCGCGAAAGCGCCCATCGCGTCCAGAACTTCGTGAACGTCCGCGACGACGTCCTGACCGTCGACGGTCAGAGCAGAATCCTTCGGCAGACGCAGTGCTGTGTGCAGCACGGCTCGGTCTTCCGAGCTGTTGATGTGATCGCCCGCGAACATCGCGTCGCGTCGTGCCTCGACGCCGGCCTCGCGGGCCAGCTCGACGAGTAGCGCGAGAGTCTCGCGGCTGACGCGATGCTTGCTGTAGTCGATGTGAAGATCACCGGCGTCGATCGTCAGCTCTCGCCCGCGGGCTGGATCGTCCTGGAAGAGTTCTCGCAGGTGAACGCCTTCGATGTCGGCGTAATGAGCGCGCAGTTTCTGCCAGGCTGAGGTTCCGGTGATGTCAGTGCTCACGATCATCGACTTTAGTGGCACAAGCTGGAAACTTCCGCGTGAGTCTCGCTGGCGGGCAGACGGACGCGGCTCCGACGAGCATCATGGAACCCATGGACACATTCGAATTCATTCGATCAGTTCCCACCCAGTTGTTCGTCGGCGGCCGGTTCGTGCCCGCGGAGAACAACGCGACCTTCCCGGTGGCGGATCCGGCGACCGGAAAATCGTTGACCGACGTCGCCGATGCGAGCCCCGCGGACGCGCTGCGCGCTCTCGACGAAGCCGTGGCCGTCTCGTCGAAGTGGGCGAGCACACCTGCGCGCGAGCGTGGTGAAATTCTGCGAGCCGTCTTCGAGAAGATCACCGAGCGCGCCGAGGACGTGGCGCTGCTGATGACCCTCGAAATGGGCAAGGCACTCGCCGAGAGCCGTGCCGAGGTCAAATACGGCGCCGAGTTCTTCCGGTGGTTCAGCGAGGAGGCCGTTCGCATCGGCGGGCGCTACACGCCGGCGCCGGCGGGCAACGGCCGGATCCTTGTCACCAAGGCGCCGGTCGGACCGTGTCTGGCCATCACTCCCTGGAATTTTCCGTTGGCGATGGGCACCCGCAAGATCGGACCGGCGTTGGCCGCCGGCTGCACGATCATCGTCAAGCCCGCCTCGGAGACCCCGTTGACGATGCTGCTGCTCGCTCAGCTCATGGCCGAAGCAGGGCTGCCCGACGGAGTCCTCTCGGTGTTGCCGACATCGAAATCCGGTGAAGTGACCGGCCCTCTCATCGACGACCCTCGACTGCGCAAGCTCACCTTCACCGGGTCCACCGGCGTCGGCAAGATGCTGGTGGAGAAGTCCGCGAAGCGATTGCTCCGCACGTCGATGGAATTGGGTGGCAATGCGCCCTTCGTCGTGTTCGACGACGCGGACGTAGACAAGGCAGTCGAGGGTGCGGTACTGGCCAAGCTTCGCAACGGAGGCGAAGCCTGCACCGCCGCCAACCGGTTCCATGTCGCCAACGCCGTGCGTGAGGAGTTCACGACCAAGCTGACCGAGAAGATGGCGGCGTTCACGATGGGACCGGGTACCGACCCGGAGACGAAGCTCGGCCCGCTGATCAACCAGAACCAGCTCGACACGGTCGCAGAGTTGGTTGCAGATGCGGTGGATGCCGGGGCGAAGGTTCGACTGGGCGGTAAAGCGCCAGGTGGTGAGGGTTACTTCTATCCGGCCACGGTGTTGGCCGACGTTCCGGCGAGCGCGCGGATACTGAAGGAAGAGGTGTTCGGACCCGTTGCCGCGATCACCGGCTTCGACACCGAAGCCGAAGGCATCGCGGCCGCCAACGACACCGAGTTCGGATTGGCTGCGTACATCTTCACGAGGGATCTCGACCGTGCGCTTCGGGTCTCCGACGCACTGGAATCAGGAATGATCGGCGTCAACCGAGGAGTGATCTCGGACGCGGCAGCGCCGTTCGGCGGTGTGAAGGAATCCGGATTCGGCCGCGAGGGCGGGACCGAGGGGATCGAGGAATACCTGAACACGAAGTACATCGCGCTCGAGAACTGATACACACACGAACGGCTACATCGGGACTGCCAGAGGCATCCGATGTAGCCGTTCGCAAGTGATCTGGGTGTGCGCTAGTGGCCCAGGCGTCCGCGGCCCAGGCGCAGGAGCAGCATCGCGAGGGTGTGGCCTTCCTGGCCCAGCTCGTTGAACCGTTCGAGGACCTTCATCTCTCGGCTGTGGACAAGACGCGGACCACCCGATGCCATCCGGGTACGGCCGATGATCTGGGAGACCTCGGAGCGGCGTTTGATGGCCGCGAGGATCTCGGCGTCGAGACGGTCGATTTCTTTCCGTAGTTCGTCGATCTCCGCCTCACTCTGGGGGATCTCGACGTCTGTCGGAGCAGTGTTTACAGTATTTACAGTATTTCCATTGGGGGCTGCAGCCTGGGTGCTCATTGCTATTCGTCTCCTCTTCCTACTGCGTGGATCGTGGTCTCGGCTCGGGTCGTTACCGATCCAGGCACACTGACGAAAATGCCCCGGATCCGATTCGGACCAGGGGCGGGTGAGCTGTTCAGATCACGTGCACCGAGGTCCGGGGCACGTAAAGTAACGCCACAGCGGGCCGACGGGGTCGGCCGTGTTGTCGCGAACGGAAATGCTGAACATAGCGTCCAGTTTGCCATGCTCGACACAGGTAATCCAAGTGCCTCTACCAGCAGGTGGACGCACTGACGACCGTGTCGGTGGACGCCGGTAGCGTGGACAGGCGATGAACACGTACCCAGCACTCGGTGAGCACGACGGACATTCCCAGCACGACGGGGGCGGCGCGCGGGGACATGGCGCGGGTTCGGACGCCCTCCTCGAGGGTCTCAACCCGCAACAGCGCGAGGCCGTGGTCCATGCCGGTTCGCCGTTGCTGATCGTCGCGGGCGCCGGCTCGGGCAAGACGGCAGTGCTGACGCGTCGCATCGCCTATCTGCTGGCCGAACGGGGTGTCACCCCCGGTCAGATCCTGGCCATCACGTTCACCAACAAGGCTGCGGCCGAGATGCGCGAGCGTGTGGCAGCTCTTGTCGGACCGCGTGCCAACGCCATGTGGGTATCGACGTTCCACTCCAGTTGCGTGCGCATCCTGCGAGCACAGGCGGCGCTCCTGCCCGGTTTGAACTCGAATTTCTCGATCTACGATTCCGACGATTCGCGTCGACTGCTGACGATGATCTCGAAGGACCTCGAGCTCGACACCAAACGATTCTCCGCGCGGCTTCTCGCCACTCACATCTCCAATCTGAAGAACGAACTCGTCGGACCGGAGGAGGCGGTTGTCGCAGCCGATCAGGATCCGGCCGAACTGCCGCGACTGATCGCCAAGGTCTACGGCCACTACCAACAGCGGTTGCGTGCGGCGAACGCACTCGACTTCGACGATCTCATCGGTGAGACCGTTGCGCTTCTCCAGGCGTTTCCCCAGATCGCCGAGTACTACCGCCGCCGCTTCCGTCACGTGCTCGTCGACGAGTACCAGGACACCAACCACGCGCAGTACATGCTGGTGCGTGAACTGGTCGGCGGTGCCGGAGAGTCCGACCATGCCGTTGCCCCGGCCGAATTGTGCGTCGTCGGTGACGCCGATCAGTCGATCTACGCATTTCGCGGAGCCACTATCCGCAACATCGAAGAGTTCGAACGCGACTACCCGGACGCTCGGACCATCCTTCTCGAACAGAACTACCGTTCGACGCAGAACATTCTGTCTGCGGCCAACTCCGTGATTTCCAAGAACACCGGCCGACGTGAAAAGCGTCTGTGGACCGATTCGGGTGAAGGCGAACTGATCGTCGGCTACGTTGCAGACAACGAGCACGACGAAGCATCGTTTGTCGCCTCGGAGATCGATCGGCTGGTGGACCAGGGCGAGACCAAGTTCGCCGACATCGCGGTGTTCTACCGGACCAACAACTCCTCACGCGCGCTCGAGGAGATCTTCATTCGACTCGGTGTGCCGTACAAGGTGGTCGGCGGCGTTCGCTTCTACGAGCGCAAGGAAGTTCGGGACATCGTCGCGTATCTGCGCGTCCTCGCCAACGAAGACGACACCGTGAGCCTGCGACGCATTCTCAACACGCCACGACGCGGTATCGGTGATCGAGCCGAAGCCTGTGTCGCCGTGCACTCCGAGCATCGCAACATCAGCTTCGCCGCCGCTCTCCGTGACGGCGCGGAAGGCAAAGTGGCGCTGCTCAATACGCGGTCACAGAAGGCCATCGCGTCGTTCCTCGAGATGATGGACGGGCTGCGGGCCCTGCTGCCGACAGCAGCCGCCGACGAGGACGAACCCTTCGAACTCGGTGACATCGGTGAGGTCGCCGAGGCAGTGCTCGAGCGAACCGGCTACCGCGCCGAGCTTGCGGCCAGCAGCGATCCACAGGACGGCGCGCGACTCGACAACTTGAACGAACTCGTCAGCGTGGCAAGAGAATTCAGCTCCGACGCACGAAACGCGGCCGGGCTGATCGATCCGGACGACGAGGAAACCGCAGCAATGCGTGAAGGCGAACCCGATCCGGGTTCGCTCGCCGCCTTCCTCGAACGGGTATCGCTTGTCGCCGACGCCGATCAACTGCCGGACTCCGACGACGGCGTCGTGACGATGATGACGCTTCACACCGCCAAGGGCCTCGAGTTCCCGGTCGTCTTCGTCACCGGTTGGGAGGACGGGCAGTTCCCGCACATGCGCGCCCTCGGTGATCCGGCAGAGCTGTCCGAAGAGCGTCGACTCGCTTACGTCGGCATCACCCGTGCCAGGCAGCGCCTGTACCTGACGCGCGCGATCATGCGTTCGGCTTGGGGACAACCGATCCAGAACCCGGCGTCGCGGTTCATCCAGGAGATCCCGGAGGACCTGATCAATTGGCGCCGTGAGGATCCGGGCACCGGTGGTGGATTCGGAAGCGGCAGGCCGGGTTACGGCAGCGGAAGCCGATACGGCAGCCAGGGCGGCCAGGGATACGGTGGCGGGCAGAACTACGGGGGAGGGTCCGGCAAGGCTGCGTCGAGTCCCAGTTTCGGTGCCGCGCGTGGCCGCAACAACGTTCTGGTCCTTGCCACGGGTGACCGCGTCAGTCACGACAAGTACGGTCTCGGCACCGTGTTGGAAACCAAGGGCACCGGACCCACCGCGACGGTCACCATCGACTTCGGTAGCGCGGGCAAGGTGCGGTTGATGCTCATCGGCGGTGTGCCGATGGTCAAGCTGTAGAAGACAGACAAAAAACTTCCGGCCCGTACCTGGAAAGGTGCGGGCCGGAAGTTTTTTGTCAGAAGCGTTGGGCTTGCGGTCAGTCCTGCTCGATACCGAGGCTGATGCCGCGTGATGCGAGCCAGGGGAGGGGGTCGATCTTGTTCTCGCCGGCGAGGTGAACCTCGAAGTGAAGGTGGGGGCCGGTGGAGAAGCCGCGGTTGCCGACAGTGGCGATCTGGTCGCCGGCCATGACCTGCTGACCGACGGTGACGGTGGACGTGTCGATGTGGCCGTAGACGGTGATCGTTCCGTCTGCGTGCTGTAGGCGTACCCACATGCCGAATCCGGAAGCCGGACCTGAATCGATGACCTTGCCGTCGGCGACTGCGACGATGGGCGTCCCGATCGGGGCGGCGATGTCGACGCCGGCGTGCAGGGTGCCCCAGCGGGTGCCGAAGTTGGACGTGAACGTGCCGACTGCCGGCAGGACGAACAGCGGGCGACGGGCAGCTGCTTCGCGTGCTGCGCGCTCGTCACTGAAACGCTGGCCCTTGGCAAGCAGGTTGCTGAACTGGGAGAGGTCGGTCGGTGCTGCGACGTTGAGGACCTGGGGAGCGTCGGCCTCGGTGGTGGCTGCCGTGGAGGTGGCCGGAGCGAACTGAGCGGCCTGCGGTTCTGCGGTGGTGCCGATCGCGGAGGACTCGTTGGCGAGTGCAACTTCCGAGTGGTCGGCGGCGGAAGAGGAACCGTCGTTGACAACTGCCTGGCCCGCGGCGACAACTGCGCCGGCTGCAACTGCCAGAACGGCGGCGCGGCCCTTGAGAGCAGAGGGAGGGGTGGGGAGTCGGTGAGCACCGCTGCGGCGAACCGGAGATTCGACATCGACTGTCGGTGCGGAAGAGGCGTAAGTGGGGGTGCTGATCACGTCGGACTCGACGAACTCGTGAGAGTCGGAATCTGACGACGTGGAGGATGAATTTCGAGTGAACATATCGGTAGAGATCTCAGAACTTTTGGTCTCGGTGTAACGCCTGGCCGAGTGCGTTGGATAAGTGGTCGTGACCTCGTCTGGAGCTGAGTTCGAGAACCTACTAGCGGTGAACTGGCTGCGGTGATGCATATGCCGGTTCTCTCCTCGAGTTCGTGATCAGCCCGTGACTTAGACCGACTGACGGTAACGAAATGATTGCGATGGGCGCAAGCCGTAGCGGAAACCTGTCCGATTATGTGACGTGCCTCACAGCTTGACCTGGGAATATGTCGATACGGGCAAAACGGACGAATCATCTCGTTTCGTGATCACGCGTGTCACAACCGGATCACCGGTCCATTCAGGCACTACCGTCGATCGAGTGTCCACAACACCTGGAACTACGTCGCAGGCGCGTTTCGACGACCCCGGAGTGAAGTCCGGGGCGCCACTCGCGGCGGTAATCGGACTGCTCGGTGCCGTCGGAGTGGCGGCCAGCCCCGTCGTCGGAGTCGGGAGTGGCCGCGGGGTCGACACGACGGGGGCTCTTACCTCTGCCGCTCTCTTCGCGGCCGTCTGCACGATCATCGTGCCGTTGGTTGCAGTGCTCACCTCGGGCCGCAGGCCTGCCTTGGCCGGTGGACTCCTGGCCGGTATCGGAGCGGTGTCTCTCGGAGCGGCGATTCTCGACGTCCAGTTGTTCGTCGACGCAATCGATGCAAACCGCTTGGACCTTTTCCGTCCGATTTCGGCGGGTTCGATCGATGCGGGTCCTGGCGCTTATCTCGCGCTCGCGGGACACTGCATTCTTGTCCTGTCCGGGGTGCTCGGACTTGTCGCCGTCCATCGTGAATCGGAACGGGACGGATACGGCAGCGCTCGCGCCGCGGAATTCGACGGGCGATCGGTTGGCGGACGGATCGGCGCGTGGCCGACAGCGCTGCTGATTCTGGCCGCAGTGGTGTTCGTGCTCTCCCTGTTCGGGCCGTCCTTCAGTTCGCAGGATCCGATCTTTCTGGTCAAACCGCTCGTCGACTCGGCGTCGGCCACCGCCGTCGGTACAGGATTGGTCGGCGTCGCGGTGCTCGTTGCGGTCGCGGCGGCATTGACGTCCATCTCGCTGCCGGTGGGCTGCGGCGCTCTGATCGGTGTCGGCCTCGGCGCGCTCGCAGTCAGTGGAACCAGGGTGGTGGCTGGGTTCGCGGCCGGCGATCGGATCGGCGTCGGTTCGGGATCCGTGGTCGGGGCGCTGGCCGCCGTGGTCATCGTCGTGATCGGAGTTTCAGCGCCTTACCTCGCATCCAGGCGTGAAGCAGATGCGATTCCCGCTGAAAGTGTGGTCCGCGCACCTGCGAAGACAACAAAGGGTGCGCTCAAAGCAGCGATGGTGGCTCAGTCCCGGGCGGCGCAAGCGCGGGTCGACAGACTTCACCGCGTCGCCGGTACCGCCGCAATCATCACTGCGGCTGTTGCGGGCGTCGGCTCGGCTTTGCCTGTCCTGTCGTTGCCGGACGGAATCCCGGAGCCGTCGATGCTGTCGTCTCGAGTTGTCCTGCTCGCGGCTGCTGTACTGCTGGTCGCCGCGCTGGGCCTGTTTGCCCCGGGCCGCGCCGCCGTGGTGCGTCCGGCCGTCGGAGTGTTGTGGACCACGGTCGTGATGGGAGTCGCCGCTGTCATGCAGTCGGCGGTCATCGCGACGGACGTGCCGGGCGTCGGGTTGGGGGCCGGCGCCTTCGTGCTCTGCGGCGCGGCTTTCCTCGCTGTGGCGACGGGACTGCTCGTCTGGCTGGCGGGAAGCGCAGAACGTGAAGACGTCGACACGTCGGTAGACGGCGGTTCGAGAGGGCTGGTGCTTCTCGTCGGTGGGATCGGCGCAGTCGCAGTCCTGATCGGGACCGCGCTTCCCCTCTATCGGGGTGACGCCTACACAGCGGCGTCAGTTCTGGAGTGGCCGTGGGGAATTGACGTCTGGGGGCAACTGCTCGTCGGCGTCACCGTCGTGATCGCCGCTGTGATCGCAGCGTCTGCGCGGCCGGCTCGAGGCGCGGCATTGCTGATCGGATCTGCCGTGGCAGCTCTGGTGTACGTCAGTGAGTGGCCGCTCACGTCATCGCGCATATCGGACGCAACCGTGGGGGTGGGTGCGATCACAGCGGCCACGGGCATAGTGTTGCTTCTCGTTGCAGCGTTCTCGAGCGCAAGAATCAGTGAGACTGATGCTTGACAAATTCGGTGTGGCCACCTTGCTCGATCGGTGAGGCGTGCCTCATTGCGCATTTGCGCGTGACTTGGGCCACATAGCATCAGTGCGGGCGCAAACCGAACGCGGCAACTGGTTAAAGTCCAGAACAGACCCGCTCCTACCCCTCGAGCGGGTGACAACGCAGACGAGACGGTGAGCAGATGGATCTCTTCGAATACCAGGCGAAGGAACTCTTCGCCAAGCACGGAGTGCCGACTTCGGCTGGACGTGTTACAGACACAGTCGCCGGCGCACGCGAGATTGCCGAAGAAATCGGTAAGCCCGTGATGGTGAAGGCACAGGTCAAGGTAGGCGGCCGCGGCAAGGCCGGTGGCGTCAAGTACTCGCCCGACGTGGATGCCGCAGTGGCAAACGCCGAGGCAATCCTGGGCCTGGACATCAAGGGCCATGTCGTCAAGAAGCTGCTGGTCGCAGAGGCAAGTGACATTGCCGAGGAGTACTACATCTCCTTCCTGCTCGACCGCACCAACCGCACCTACCTGGCCATGTGCTCGGTAGAGGGTGGCGTCGAGATCGAGGTCACCGCCGAGGAGAACCCCGACGCCCTCGCCAAGATCCCCGTCGACGCAGTCAAGGGCGTCGACCTCGCGTTCGCGCGCAGCATCGCCGAGGCAGGAAAGCTGCCCGCAGAGGTGCTCGACGCAGCGGCCGTCACGATCCAGAAGCTGTGGGAGGTCTTCATCAACGAGGACGCACTCCTCGTCGAGGTCAACCCCCTCGTTCGCACGCCTGACGATCAGATCCTCGCCCTCGACGGCAAGGTCACCCTCGATGAGAACGCGGCGTTCCGTCAGCCCGGCCACGAGGCATTCGAGGATCGCGACGCTACCGATCCCCTCGAGCTCAAGGCCAAGGAAAACGACCTCAACTACGTCAAGCTCGACGGTGAGGTCGGAATCATCGGCAACGGCGCAGGCCTGGTCATGTCCACCCTGGACGTCGTCGCATACGCCGGCGAGAACCACGGTGGCGTCAAGCCCGCCAACTTCCTCGACATCGGCGGCGGAGCTTCCGCTGCAGTCATGGCTGCCGGCCTCGACGTCATCCTGAACGACGCACAGGTCAAGAGCGTGTTCGTCAACGTCTTCGGTGGCATCACCGCGTGTGACGCAGTTGCCAACGGCATCGTCGGCGCACTGAAGACCCTGGGCGACGAGGCCAACAAGCCGCTCGTCGTTCGCCTGGACGGAAACAACGTCGAAGAGGGTCGTCGCATCCTCGCCGAGGCCAACCACCCGCTGGTCACGGTCGTCGCAACCATGGACGAGGCCGCCGACAAGGCCGCCGAACTCGCTCACGCAGCGAAGTAAGGGACTCACAGAACAATGGCAATCTTCCTCACCAAGGATTCAAAGGTCATCGTCCAGGGCATCACCGGCGGCGAGGGCACCAAGCACACCGCTCTGATGCTCAAGGCCGGCACCCAGGTCGTCGGCGGCGTCAACGCTCGCAAGGCCGGCACCACGGTCTCGCACGTTGCTGCTGACGGCTCCCCTGTCGAGCTCCCCGTCTTCGCGACGGTCGAAGAGGCAATCAAGGAGACCGGCGCAGACGTCTCCATCGCATTCGTTCCCCCGGCCTTCTCGAAGGACGCCATCGTCGAGGCCATCGACGCGGAGATCCCGCTCCTCGTGGTCATCACCGAGGGCATCCCGGTTCAGGACTCCGCTTACGCTTGGGCGTACAACGAGTCCAAGGGCAAGAAGACGCGCATCATCGGACCGAACTGCCCCGGCATCATCACCCCGGGTGAGGCCCTCGTCGGCATCACGCCCGCCAACATTGCAGGCACCGGCCCCATCGGCCTGGTCTCCAAGTCGGGCACCCTGACCTACCAGATGATGTACGAACTCCGTGACTTCGGCTTCTCCACCGCCATCGGCATCGGCGGCGACCCGGTCATCGGAACCACCCACATCGACGCCATCGAGGCGTTCGAGAAGGATCCCGAGACCAAGGTCATCGTGATGATCGGTGAAATCGGTGGCGACGCGGAAGAGCGTGCAGCCGATTACATCAAGGCCAACGTCACCAAGCCGGTCGTCGGCTACGTGGCTGGCTTCACCGCTCCCGAAGGCAAGACCATGGGCCACGCAGGCGCCATCGTCTCCGGTTCCTCGGGAACGGCTCAGGCAAAGCAGGAAGCTCTCGAAGCTGCAGGCGTGAAGGTCGGCAAGACGCCGTCCGCCACTGCTGCTCTCGCTCGCGAGATTCTTCAGTCCCTGTAAGGGGCTTCGCCCCCGTGCGTGGTTAGGGAGTCTCCGGACTCCTTAACCACGCACAGTGGTATCGACCCACATCGACCCGGCAGGTTCCAACTGCCCGGCACCGGATGTGATGGATGCGACGATCGAGTCGAGATCGTCGGCGTCACCGGCGGCGAGCGTCATCACCGCCTTCGATCCATACGCAGTTCCGAGCACCGAGACGCCCCGCGCTCTCAGCTCCGCTTCCACCCGACCGGCCTCTGAGTGCCGGATCGCCAAAGTGCGCAGGATCCTCCTCTCCCTGGCCACAAGCTCGGCCGAATCGAGAGCAACCGAGACGGCTCCCGAATACGCGCGGACCAATCCACCGGCGCCGAGCTTGATTCCGCCGAAGTAGCGCGTGACGACAACAATCACATCGACCAGATCTCGAGACTTGAGAACCTGAAGCATCGGCACCCCAGCTGTCCCGCCTGGTTCGCCGTCGTCGTGTGCACGCTCGACGCGTGAGTTCGCTTCGTATCCGATCACGAAAGCCGAACAATGATGGCGCGCATCGGGATACAGCGACTTCTGCTCCGCGACGAACTCCGTGGCGGCCTCGGCGTCGTCGATCCGGCGAAGCGCGGCGATGAATCGTGAGTGCTTCACCTCGGTTTCGACGACATGGTCGGCGCCGGGCGCGAGGGTGAAGGGCATCTGCCCATTGTCTCCTGTCGGTGTTAGCGTGCGAAGTCGAGACACATACGCTGGTAACCATCGAAGACCGTCTACGAGGAGAAGTCATGACGTTCACGCCGCAAGGGCCCAGCTTCGGGCCACCGAATCAGCCGGCAGCGGGCGGTGGAACCAAGAATCTCGGATTCATCCTGCTCATCGCCGTCGCGGCACTCGGCCTGATCAATTTCCTACTCGGTTTTGCGCCTTTCACGTCGATCAGTGGAAGCAGCAGCGGCATCGGTAGCGGTCTGGACACCAGTTCGAGCTTCTTCGAGTCGAGCATCTACGGCCTCGGATTCGTTTTCGCCGGCGGTGTGGTCGCAGGCGTATCGCTCCTCCCGAAGCAGTCGTATGCAGGCATTGCCGCAGCGCTCACCCTCACGGGTTTCTTCGCTTTGGTGTTCGCCGCGTTCTCCGTAGGTACCAGCGACTACGTCGACATCAGCCTCGGTTGGGGTCTGATCATCGTGCTGATCCTCTCGTTCGTGCAGACGGTCGTCGCAGTCGCCGCGTTGTTGTTCGAGATCGGAATCCTGAAGGCTCCCGCGCCGCGTCCGGTAGCTCAGCAGTACGGTCAGCCGCAGGGCTATGGCCAGCCCCAGGGCCAGGCGCCGGGGCAGGCGCCAGGTCAGCCACAGGGATACGGACAGGCTCAGTACGGCCAGCCGCAGCAGGCTCAGCAGCCGGGCCAGTACCAGCAGAACCCGCAGTACGGGCAGGCGCAGCAGCAGGGATACGGGGGAGCGCACGCCGCCCCCGCCGACCCGACTGCTTCGCAGCCGCCTTACGGCCAGACTGCGTCTCCCTACGGTCAGAACCCGGTACAGAATCCCGCACAGACCGACTCGGCCGCGACGACGTCGTCTTACTATCCGCTGACCTCGCAGCCCGCGAGTCAGCCGAACCCGAGTTACTCGTCGGATCAGTTCACCGCTCCGCGCGGTTACGGCCAGCCGTACAACCAGCAGCAGACTGGCTCGACCGAGCAGCCGACGGGCTTCGAGCCGCCCACTTTCGAAGCGCCGACGCCGTCTGCTGAGCCTGACCAGGGCAGCAGCGATTCCGCGGCCGAGACCAAGGTCTTCGGCTCGCAGAACCCCGACGAGCGTCAGCAGTAGTACTACTTCGTTTCACGAACATGAATGTGGCCTCCGACCCGCTGCGGGTGGAGGCCACATTCCGTGAGCCCGACGGCGCGCCTGAGTGCGCGGCGCACTATCGAGTGAAACCCTCGAGGGGATGAGTTCTTTGATTGATGGCACCCGGTCCCGTCCCACGTCCTCACGACCCGGACGTGGTCGTACTGGCGGCGGCCGCGTCGGCGGCGGTCGCCCGGCACCGAACCCGGACCTGGCGCGCAAGCTGCTGACGGTCGCCTTCCGGCCGTCGGGTCTGACGATGCTGCTGATCGCGGCTGTCGTTGTGGTCACCTTGGTATCGGCGAGCAGCGACCTGACCGGAACCTTCGGCGCCATTGCCACCACATGGTTGGTCATCCACCAGGTGCCGGCGACTATCAGCGGCGTCCAACTCGGTGTACTGCCTTTGCTTCCGACGGCCGTCATGATGTGGGTGGTTGCACGCCGATGCGCGTCGACTGCGGTGCACACCGACTCCCGTGACGACACCCTCCGCCTGGTGGGGGCCGCGGTGGCCGGACCGTTGACTATCACGGCAATCGCTCTCGCCGTGGTTGCCGACGCCTCCGCAGCCATTCCGCTGTCGAGCCCCAACACGTTGGCCGCTTTCGGCTGGGTCGCCGGGATTCACCTGATCGCCGCGTCCGTCGGTGTTGCTGCTGCGCACTGGGATCGCGTCGTCGCCGAGATTCCGCCGTGGGCATCTGCCGCTCTTCGACCGGCAACGGCTGCGTCGGCAGCGCTGTTGGCTGCGGGCGCCGTGGCCGTCGTGGTGTCACTACTCGTGTCGTGGTCGACGGTCGGTGACCTACTCGCGCGCGGCAACGGGTTTGTCGGCGTACTGGGATTAACGGTGTTGTCGCTGCTCTACCTGCCGAACCTCGTGGTCGGCGCAGCCGCGGTGATGACGGGATCGACGGCCGATTTCGGCAATGTCTCCATCAGTGTGTTCGGCAACATCGGCGGTGACCTGCCACCCTTGCCCCTTCTCGGAGCGATTCCGGAAGGCGTCGCCGGTGGAATCTGGCCCGTGTTGTTGATCGTTCCGGCAGCGGTGGGCATGATGCTCGGCCGTGATTGCGCTCGACGCATCGCCGGGCAGGACAGCGTGCTCGCAGTGCTGACGGCAGCTGCTGGTGCCGGCGTCGTCATGGCGCTGCTCGCTCTTGCTGCCGGGGGAGACCTCGGGCAGTTCGGCACCGTCGAGGTGCTGTGGTGGGGCTTCGGTCTTCTGACTTTTGCGTGGCTGGGATTGTTCGGAACCGTCTCGGCGCTGTTCGCGATGTGGTTCTCACACCGCGGACACATGAAGGACGAGGTAGCGCCCCCGACGGCTGAACCGGCTCGAACAGTCGAGCCCGAACTTGCGATCACGGCTGCGGCCACACCGGAAGACGAGGACGACGAGAATACGGGCGAAGTGCTGGCCCAGGAATCTGCGGTCGTTGTCACCAAGGTCGTCGAAGCGGAAATCGTCGAGGAATCAGGCGAACCCGTGCAGGTAGTGACAGAGGAAACCGTCGAGATCGAAGTAGTCGACGCCGAGGTTGTCGCGGCACCCGAGGCGGACCCCACAGCCGACTCCGCAGCCGGGGCCGAGCCGGAGACCGACCTGCCCTCGAAGCCGCAGAAGTCCAGCGACTAGGCTGTCATGCGGCCGATACTCCGGCCGCATCATCTTCCAGTTCTCAGGAGTAGTGCGCTGACTGCCTCGGCCGACAATCCGCAGCCGACAATGCCCGACGGGGTCCAATTTCGCGACTCGATCGCGCGGGTAGTCGTACTCGCTTCCGGCGCGGGAACCCTGCTGACTTCGCTGATCGAGGCTTCGCACGCCGAGGGATACCCGGCCGAGATCGTTGCCGTCGGGGTAGATCGTGACTGCCTCGCCGCCGAGCACGCTGCGGATTCGAAGATCCCGTCCTTCAAGGTCTCGATCAAGACTTATGAAAATCGTGCCGCCTGGGACGAGGCGCTGACAGCAGCGGTGGCCGAGCACGAACCCGATCTCGTGGTCAGTGCAGGCTTCATGAAAATCCTCGGCCCCAGCTTTCTCGCGCGTTTCGGCGGCCGAATCATCAACACTCATCCCGCGTTGCTGCCTGCCTTTCCCGGCGCGCACGCGGTTCCCGACGCTCTGGCGTACGGCGTGAAGGTCACCGGTTCCACGGTGCATCTCGTCGACGGCGGAGTTGATACCGGGCCGATCTTGGCGCAGGAAGCTGTGCCGGTGCATGACGACGACACCGAGTCTTCGTTGCATGAACGCATCAAAATTGTGGAGCGACGGTTGTTGGCGGACGTCATCGCCGCTGTTGCTACGCGCGGAGTGGTTTCCGATGGACGAAAGGCCGTGATCCCCAGTGAGTGAACGCAAGGCTGTGCGCCGTGCACTTGTCAGCGTCTACGACAAGAGTGGTCTGATCGAGCTGGCCACGGGCCTGCACGAGGCCGGTGTCGAGTTGGTCTCGACCGGTTCGACCGCGTCGAAGATTGCCGACGCCGGAATCCCCGTGACGCCGGTCGAGGCTCTGACCGGATTCCCGGAATGCCTCGAAGGCCGCGTGAAGACGCTGCATCCGCGCGTCCATGCCGGCGTTCTCGCCGATACCCGCAAGCCGGATCACCTCGCTCAGCTCGAGGAACTCGGCATCGCGACCTTCGAATTGGTCGTCGTGAACCTGTACCCCTTCACCGAGACGGTTGCCTCGGGCGCTAGCCCGGACGAGTGCGTCGAGCAGATCGACATCGGTGGCCCGTCGATGGTGCGTGCTGCAGCCAAGAACCATCCGTCGGTTGCCGTCGTGGTCGATCCGGCTCGTTACGCCGATGTCCTGACTGCCGTTGCCGGTGGCGGATTCACCTTGCGTGAGCGCACTGTGCTTGCGGCGCAGGCGTTCCAGCACACTGCGTCGTACGACGTCGCTGTTGCAAGCTGGATGACGAGCACGATCGCAGCTGACGAGGACGGTTCGCTGTTCCCCGCCTGGTTCGGTGCTACCTGGAACCGCAGCGCTGTCCTTCGCTACGGCGAGAACCCGCACCAGGACGCCGCGCTGTACGAAAACCCGGCTGCGCCTGCAGGTTTGGCTCAGGCGGAGCAGTTGCACGGCAAGGAGATGTCGTACAACAACTACACGGACTCCGACGCAGCGTGGCGTGCAGCTTACGACTTCACTGATCCGGCCGTCGCAATCATCAAGCACGCCAACCCGTGTGGCATCGCCATCGGGACCGACATTGCCGACGCCCACCGCAAGGCGCATGCTTGCGATCCGGTCAGTGCATTCGGTGGTGTCATCGCAGCCAACCGTGAGGTCACCGTCGAACTGGCAGAGCAGATCGCCGATATCTTCACCGAGGTTGTCATCGCGCCCTCGTACGAAGACGGGGCTGTCGAGGTTCTGCAGCGTAAGAAGAACATTCGTGTTCTGAAGGCTGCGGCTCCGACCGCTACCGGAATCGAACTGCGTCCGATCTCTGGCGGTACCTTGCTCCAGCAGCGCGACGTTCTGGACGCTGACGGCGACAACCCGGCCAACTGGACTCTCGCCAACGGTGAGGCTGCAGATGCCGAGACTCTCGCTGACCTCGAATTTGCTTGGCGCGCCAGCCGATCGGTGAAGTCAAACGCGATCCTGCTGGCCTCCGGCGGCGCGTCCGTCGGCGTCGGTATGGGCCAGGTCAACCGCGTCGATGCAGCGCATCTTGCTGTTCAGCGAGCCGGTGACCGCGTCGTAGGTTCGGTTGCGGCCTCGGACGCGTTCTTCCCGTTCCCTGACGGTCTGCAGGTTCTTCTCAACGCCGGCGTCAAGGCTGTTGTGCAGCCGGGTGGTTCGGTTCGCGACAACGAGGTGATTGCCGCGGCCAAGGAAGCCGGTGTCACTCTTTATCTGACCGGTGCGCGCCACTTCGCGCACTGATTCCCTGCTTCGGTAGCGGGCCTCGACTCCTCAACGGGAGTTCGGGGCCCGTTCTGCATTCAGGCTGGCCCGGTTCTTTCAGGCTGCGCTGCTGTGGGTGCCCTGGAGTTCGCGGGGTGAGCCGGTGATGACCACGCGTGAGGCTCCGCGACTGCGGATTTCGCTGATCAGTGCGCCGAGGGTGGCTTCGTGGGCAGCATCGGAGTGCGAAAGATCCAGGGTGACGGCGTATCCGGTGAGGTCACCGGGCAGATCGACATACGGCGGCGCGATGGACAGTTGGTTGACTCGAAGTTTCATGTGGTGCTCCTGCGTGTGAAAGGTAAAAGAAAAGGCACCCGAGGCGTTTGCCCTGGGTGCCCGAGAACGAATCCGGTGAAACTGGGGATCATTCTCGGGGTACACCGCGCTTGTTGCCCATGTGCTTGGCCGACATTGCGGCCGAAAAAATGTGCTTGCCTGCGGTGCAGCTGCGCCACGAAGGTACGGATGCAAAGTTCGGGTCTAGCGACATGACGTCCGTTCCTTTCTGTGTGGCGTTGCTGGTTAATGGATGACCGTACAGCACGGATCGAGGGTTCGCACCAATAAAAAGCGCCGCGAACGTAAACTCCGGGTGACTTCTATCCCCGGGTTCGCTGGATTGAGAGAGCCTTCGTTGCAGGTCAGGCGTAGAAAGCAGAAGTCCCTCCGCGATGGTTCGCGGAGGGAACTTTCTACCCGGAAAAGAGGACGTTCGGTCTGTACGTGATCAGGAGAACGAGCGGACCCACGCTGTGAAGGGCTCCGCGAACTCTGCCGAGTACGGAAGCGGAGCGACGTAGTCGGCCCCGGTGGACTGTTCTTCGCCGATGTCCTTGAGTACGAAGTTTGCGTTGCGCATCCGCACTGAAGTCAGCGCGGTATGTGAGAGCGCGGCGTCGAGTGCCGCGACGTCGGAGGGAATTACTTGGATGTCCTTGTCCGAGCAGCTGGTGAGAACGGGCATGCCTGCCGGCAGCGCCGCTACGAGCGCAACCGGGTCCAGTGCGTCTTCCTCGGCGAGTGCCTTGGCATTGGCGTGAACGAGTCCCGCGTTCTGCAGCGGTTCGGGTAGATCATCCGGAACCGTGCCCTCGGTCCGAAGAGACTCGACGGCGTCGGCGAGCGCGACGCGCAGTTCGTCAGCCAGTTCGACCGGCAACTGTCCGGCGCCGACGACGGCGTCGAGCTGGCGGTGAATCTGCGTCGTGAGTAGATCGAGAAGCCGGACACTCAGTGGCTCGAGCAGTGCGAGGGCGCTGACTCTTGTGCCCTCTTTCGCCGTGGCAAGTGCCAGCGCGACGACGGCGCCGTCGCTGTGTCCGACGACGAACAAGCGCTCGGGATCGACGCCGGGTTGTCCGGCGAGGTAGTCAAGTCCGTCGGAGGCGGCGTCGACGAATGTGTTGAAGCCGAGATCGGCGATGTCCTCGATCTCGTAGTCGCCGAGGGCAGTTTCGCCGCTGCCGAGCTTGTCGTAACGCAGGCTTGAAATGCCTTGATTTTCAAGAAGATCCGCGATGAACCGCAGAGTTCCGATGTCGCCTTCGAGGAGTGCGCTGTCGCCGTTTCGGTCGGTGGGGCCGCTGCCGGCCAGAATCAGCGCGGCCGGCGCCGGGGAGTCGGGTGAGGCTGCCAGGCGAAGACTCCCGTACAGGGTGACGTCGCCGGATTGGAACGAGATCTCGGTGTCGGACATGACGACTTGTCTACCAGGTCCACAGGTTCAGGCGGTGCGCAGACTCCGGACACGTCGCCATCCGCGCCAGCTGAACCACAAGAGTGCGGCGAGCAGCGGAATGATCAGGAGCGGCAAGATCATCGCGATCAAGGAGGTGAAGAAAGTCAGCACATCCTCGATGACGGAGACGACGGGATTCGCCAGTCCACCGGTAGTGGCCGTACTGACCGCGCGAGTGCCGGTCTGGGCGGCGCTGAATGTCAGCGCCGTCGGCGCTCCGACGATGATGCCCGCCAACGCGGCCATCGCAGGGTCGAGATGGCTGAAGGCCGCCCAGGCCGCGATCACTCCGGCGATGGGTCCGGTGACGTTCCCGATCACCGAGAGTGCGTTGTCCACGAAGGGAATGAGGTCGGCACCCAGTTCGACCACAGCGGCTATTGCCAATGCCACCAGCGCGCCGGTGGATCCGATCCACCGCATCGACTCGCCGACGGTGATCCCGAACAGTTCGAAATGGACGGCAGCGCTGAGCATCAGCAGCGGCAGGAAGGTTCGCATTCCGGACGCTGCGGCGAGTCCGAGACCGAGCATGGCGGGCAACACCCAGGTATCCATGGGTGGAGTTTAGGTCTACTGTGCGCCTTTATTAACCGCCGGCGGTTAATAAAGGCGCACAGCAAAGTCTCGGAAAGGACCCTTCATGGCGACAAACCCGCAGCCGATGTTCTTCCTCAACCTGCCCGTCAAGGACCTCGGCAAGGCCACCACCTTCTACGAGGGCCTCGGATACTCCAAGAACACGCAGTTCTCCGACGAGAATGCGTCGTCGATGGTCATCAGTGACACCATCGTCGTGATGCTGTTGGCCGAGCCCTTCTTCAAGACCTTCACCACCAAGGGCATTGCCGACACCTCGACGTCGACGGAAGCGCTGCTCGGTCTCTCGGCCGAGACCCGTGAGGCCGTCGACGCCCTCGTCGACAAGGCGCTCGCGACCGGCGGTTCCGAAGGTAACGCGACGCAGGATCACGGCTTCATGTACAGCCGCAGCTTCCAGGATCCCGACGGCCACATCTGGGAAATCATCTGGATGAATCCCGAGAACATCGAGGGCTGAGCGACCGAACTTCCTCGGCGAGAGGCGAAACCCCGCAAACACTCGTAGCGTGGAGTGGTGACTGTCGCAAAAACCCTCGGAGAGCTACGCGCCTCCGGACACGTACAGCGAAGTGTCAAGGAAGAACTACGAGAGAACCTTCTCGCCGCGTTGCGGGACGGCCGTGACCCCTGGCCCGGGATAGTCGGGTTCGAGGACACGGTCGCCCCGCAACTCGAGCGGGCGCTGATCGCCGGCCACGACGTGGTTCTGCTCGGCGAACGAGGTCAAGGAAAGACGAGGTTGCTTCGCACTCTCGGGCTCCTGCTCGACGAGTGGACGCCCGTCATCGAAGGCTCGGAACTGGGGGAGCACCCGTACGAGCCGATCACACCGGCTTCGATACGTCGAGCCAAGGAACTGGGTGACGACCTCCCGATCGCCTGGCGACACCGCAGCGAGCGGTACTCCGAGAAACTGGCAACGCCGGACACCTCGGTCGCCGACCTGATCGGCGATGTCGACCCGGTCAAGGTGGCCGAGGGTAGGAGCCTCGGCGATCCGGAGACCATTCACTTCGGTCTCGTGCCCCGCGCGCATCGCGGAATCGTGGCCATCAACGAGCTTCCCGACCTCGCCGAGCGCATCCAGGTCTCCTTGCTCAACGTGATGGAAGAGCGGGACATCCAGGTCCGCGGGTACACGCTTCGGCTTCCGTTGGACGTCCTTCTGGTCGCGAGCGCGAACCCTGAGGACTACACCAACCGCGGGCGCATCATCACACCGCTCAAGGACCGCTTCGGCGCCGAGATCCGCACTCACTACCCCGTCGAGTTGGCGGGCGAGATCGCGGTGATCGAGCAGGAGGCGCACCTGGCCGCGGAGGTGCCTGACTACCTTCTCGAAATTCTTGCCAGGTTCACGCGCTTGCTACGCGAATCCACCTCGGTGGATCAGCGATCGGGTGTGTCGGCACGATTTGCCGTCGCCGGCGCGGAAACCGTCAGTGCTGCGGCGGTACGACGCGCGGCGGTGCTCGGCGAGGCCGATCCTGTTGCACGGCCCGTCGATCTCGAGTCCGTGGTCGAGGTTCTTCGCGGCAAGGTCGAATTCGAATCCGGTGAAGAGGGACGGGAACTGGAGGTGCTCGAGCACCTGCTGCGTCGCGCGACCGCCGATACGGTTCGGGTACGACTCGGCGGAATCGACCTCGGGATGTTGGTTGCTGCTGTGGAGACGGGCAATACGATCGTCACCGGTGAATCTGTCACGGCCAAGGCGTTTCTCGACGAGCTTCCGGACCTCGAGGTCCTGGACGAAGTAGCCGAACGCCTCGGCGCGCAATCCGACGGCGAGCGTGCCGCCGGTGCCGAACTTGCCCTCGAAGGGCTTTACCTCGCGCGCCGGATCTCCAAAGATCAAGGCCCGGGCGGCCGCTCGGTGTATTCGTAAGGGGCAGTGATGATCCACAATCCGCGGTACGGGCCGTACGACGGTGGTCCCGATCCGCTGGCGCCTCCGGTAGATCTGCGCGATGCCTTGGCAGCAATCGGCGACGACGTGTTGTCAGGCACGTCGCCGCGCCATGCCCTCCGGGAACTCCTGCGCCGCGGAAACCGAGACATGCGCGGGCTCGACGACCTTGCTGCCCAGGCGAACCGGCGTCGACGTGAGCTGCTACGCCGCAACAATCTCGACGGAACGCTCGACGAGGTTCGTAAGCTTCTCGACAAGGCGGTGCTCGAAGAGCGCAAAGAACTGGCACGTGCTCTCGACGACGACGCACGATTCAACGAAATGCGGATCGAGGAGTTGCCACCGTCCACAGCTCAGGCCGTGCAAGATCTGGCCGACTACAACTGGCGCAGCGAACAGGCTCGCGCGGATTACGAGAAGATTCGTGATCTGCTCGGACGTGAGGTCCTCGATCAACGCTTCTCGGGAATGAAGCAGGCACTCGAGGACGCTACCGACGAGGATCGTGAGCAGATTCGCCAGATGCTGGCAGATCTGAATCAACTGCTCGATGCGCACTCTCGGGGCGTCGACACTCCGGAGCAGTTTGCGGAGTTCATGGACAAGCACAGGCAGTATTTCCCGGACAACCCGCGCAACGTCGACGAACTTCTGGATTCGTTGGCGCAGCGCGCGGCGGCCGCACAACGATTGCGTAACTCGCTCTCGCAGGAGCAGCGTGACGAGTTGGATGCGTTGGCGCAGCAGGCGTTCGGTGATCCGAGTCTGATGAGTGAGCTGAGTCAACTCGACCAGTTTCTTCAGGCGGCTCGGCCGGGTGAGGACTGGGAAGGTTCGCAACAGTTCCGCGGCGACAACGGAATGGGGTTGGGTGAGGGGACCGGTGCCCTGCAGGATATCGCCGAGCTGGAATCGCTGGCAGATCAACTGTCGCAGCAGTATGCAGGCGCAGCGCTCGACGACATCGACCCCGAGCTACTCGCGCGGCAACTCGGCGACGAAGCGGCCGCTGATGCTCGCACCCTGGCCGATCTCGAAAAGGCTTTGCAGGAACAGGGTTTCTTCGATCGCGCACCAGACGGTCAATGGCGCTTGTCGCCCAAAGCCATGCGACAGCTCGGACAGACCGCTCTGCGTGACGTCGCCGGGCAACTGTCGTCGCGAACCGGTCAACGCGATACGCGTCGGGCAGGTGCGATGGGCGAACCGACCGGAGCTTCCCGCGAATGGGAGTTCGGGGACACCGAACCGTGGGACGTCACGAGAACCATCACCAACGCCGTCCTACGTGACCCTGGCCGAATGCCGGTGCGGCTGAGCGTCGTCGATGTCGAGGTGGCCGAAACCGAACAGCGTAGTCAGGCTGCGGTGGCTCTGTTGGTGGACACGTCGTTCTCGATGGTGATGGAGGATCGGTGGGTGCCGATGAAGCGCACCGCTCTGGCACTCAATCATCTGGTGAGCACGCGGTTTCGCAGCGACGAGCTGCAGTTGATCGCCTTCGGACGCCACGCGCACGTACTGAGCCCGTCGGAGCTCGCCGGTTTGGACGGCGCGTGGGACCAGGGAACCAACCTGCACCACGCACTGTTGTTGGCGGCCAGACACCTTCGACGCCATTCCAATGCGCAGCCGGTGGTGTTGATCGTCACGGACGGTGAGCCGACGGCTCATCTCGAAGCGGACGGAGAAGCCAGGTTCGACTACCCGCCGAGTGCGCGAACCCTCGGTTTGACGGTTCGAGCACTCGACGCCGTGGCCAGGCTGGGCGCCAAGGTCACGTTCTTCCGTCTCGGTGAGGATCCAGGTCTGGCCAGGGTGGTCGACCGGATGGCGCACCGGGTGGGTGGACGCGTCATCGCGCCGGACCTGGACGGCCTCGGCGCAGCCGTCGTGAGTGACTACATGCGAGGTCGCCGTTAATTCTGCCGCCGTCAGTCTTGTTCAGCGGGCTGGTGCTGGGTGATGCAGTGGATGCCGCCGCCACGTTCGAACAGCGGTCTGGCGTCGACGGTGACGACAGTGCGTCCGGGGTAAGCGGCTGACAGGATCCGGGCCGCTTCGGCGTCGGCCGGATCGTCGAAGCTGCAGGCGATCACTCCACGGTTGACCACGAGATGGTTGATGTAGCTGTAGTCGACGAATCCCTCGTCGTCGCGCAGGATTTCGGGTGCAGGCACCCGAATGACCTTCCACGGCCGGCCGCCGACGTCCGTCGAGCTTTCGAACAACTCGATGATCGTCTTGCTGACGGCGTAGTCGGGGTGCACCGGATTGCGTTGGTCATGGACGAGTACCACTCCGGGCGAAGAGATGGCAGCGACGATGTCGACGTGTCCGCGCGTTCCGTAGGTCTCCTGATCGCGAGTCAACCCGCGGGGAAGCCAGATCACGTGCTTGGCGCCGATGGTGCGGGCGAGTTCGGCCTCGATGTCGGCCTTCGTCAGGTCGGGATTGCGCCCCGGATCGAGTTGGACGGTTTCGGTGACCAAGACGGTGCCGAGACCGTCGACCTGAATACCGCCGCCCTCGTTGATGATTGGTGAGTCGATCAACTGGGCACCGGATTGTTCGACGACAAATGCGCCGATCTTCGAGTCCTTGTCCCACTGCGCCCACCCCTGTGCGCCCCAGCCGTTGAACACCCAGTCGACTCCGCCGAGACGGCCTTCGTCGGACAGGACGAACGTCGGCCCGATGTCGCGCATCCACGCGTCGTTGAGAGGTGCCTCGACGATGTCGACCTTCTCGGACAGATACTTTCGTGCTTCTTCGACTTCGGCGGGATCTACGACGACGGTGACCGGCTCGAATTCGGCGACGGCGTGGGCGACGGCCGCCCACGTCGAGCGCGCTTCGTGCTGTTCCTCGGCGGTGTCGCCGAGGGAGTATCCGGCGCTGGGGTACGCCATCCAAGTGCGTTCGTGCGGTTCACTTTCCGCGGGCATTCGCCAGGTCATCGGTTGGCTCCCACAGTGTTCACCGGTGCGGTCAGAGCCGAGTAGGTGTCGGGTCGGCGAGTGGCCAGGAACGGGAACAGTGCAAGCCAGTCTTCACGTTGCCGAAGATCGAGATCGGCGACCAGCACTGCTGATTCGTCGCGGGGAGCCTGAACGAGGATGCGTCCGTACGGATCCGAGATGAAGGAAGAACCGTAGAAGGTGATGAGACCTTCACTGCCGTGGCGATTGGGAACAACCATGAAGGTGCCGTTGGCGATACCGTTTCCGACGATCACCTGCTGCCACAGCGGTTGGGTGTCGAAGTTCGGGTGATCGGGCTCGGAGCCGATCGCCGTCGGGTAGACCAGAACCTGGGCGCCGGCGAGGGAGTATGCACGTGCGACCTCCGGGAACCACTCGTCCCAGCATGTCGGGAGGCCGAACTTCGCGCCGAGTGCTTCGTGGACGGGGTATGCGTCCTGCGCCGGACCGCCGCGGAAGTACGTGTCCTCGTAGTATCCGGCCGTCACCGGAATGTGGAGCTTGCGGGTTCTGGCGAGAAGCTCACCTTCGGGCGAGACGAGGATCGCGGTGTTGAATCCCAGTCCGTCCTCGGCCTCACTGCGCTCGTACAGCGATGCGTGGACGAGGACCTGGTTCTCGGCGGCGGCTTTGGCGGCGAAGGCGAGAGTGGGTCCGGTGAGCAGGTCTTCCGCTTCGCGTCCGGGATTGTCGCCGGCCGGGGTGGAGGCGGGGTAGCGGCTGAGCGTCAGCTCCGGAAGAAAGACCACGGAAGCGCCCAGCTTCGCTGCGGACGCAATGCCCTCGCTCAATTCGGTGTAGAGGTCGTCTTGGTCCTCGTGCCAGCGATGTTGCACGAGACCTACACGCAGAGGTGTGGACGTGGACGGCGTAGTCGCGGCCAGAGACTCGGGTGGGGTGAGGGCGGTGATCGTCAGCATGGGGTTTCCTCGGTGCTCGGGTATTCGACGTTCAACGTAAAACGAATGTGATTCGTTAAGTATGGTGGGTGAGCGCTGATTGATCAAGGACTTTCGAGGAATTGTTTTTTGCGGCGCCCCGAACGGTGTGGATCACTACAGGAGGACATATGCCGCGGCCATCGCAACGACTGCTCTCACCGGCGATCATCACCGAGGCAGCGATCGAGTCGGTGGACGAATCCGGCGACTTCACCATGCCGGGACTCGCCGCACGACTGAAGGTGCGACCGTCGTCGCTCTACAACCACGTTTCCGGACGGGCCGAGATCGTCGAACTGATGAGGGCTCAGCTGATGGCGGGAATCGACGTGGAGTCGGCCTCGGGATCCTGGAGCGAGACCGTCTCTGCGCTGGCAGCCGAGTACCGGCGAAGCTACGCAGCACATCCTCGCCTGATTCCGCTCTTCACCGCCCAGACGGTGCAGGCCGGTGTGGCGTTCACCCTGTACAACGCGTTGGCGCAGGCATTCGCCGATGGTGGCTTCGACCCGGCTCAAACGCTGCACGCAATCACAACCGTCGACAGTTTTGTTCTCGGTTCGGCGTTGGATCTGGCGGCGCCGGATGTCCAGTGGGCATCGGGGCCCGAGGCCAACGACGCGATGAAGGCGGCGTTGGCAACATCCGGGAAAAATCCCGAACGTGCCGACGCCGCCTTCGAATTCGGCTTGCGCGTATTGATGGCGGGCCTGATCGCTCAGGCCCCCGAACCTACTGTCTCCTAAGACACGCTGAGGTCGTTCTCGTCGCGCAGAGCCTCTGTGTCGCGGTTGAGGGTTTTGCCCTCGAAGAACTCGGGATTGCGCACTCGCATGACCATCATCAGTACCGCGCCGAGGATGAGGATTCCGAAGCCGAGGAAGAAGACCAGGCCGATGCCGCCGATGGATGCTCCGCTGGCGTTGTCCGGATTCATACTCTCCTGGACCGAAATGACGAACACCGCAAGCAGCATGAGACCACCGATGAGTGGGAACGCGAGCCGGAAGACGAAGTTTCGTACGCTTTCGAAGAGCGTCTTGCGGAAGTACCACACGCACGCGAATGCCGTGATGCCGTAGTACCAGCAGATCATGATGCCGAGTGCGGCGATCGTGTCGAGCAGCGCACTTTCGGAGAGGAACGTGACGACGCTGTAGAACACTGCCGTCACCGCGCCGGCCACGACAGTGGCGTACGACGGCACCAGGAATCGAGGCGAGACCTCGGCGAGCTTCTTGGGGAAAGCTCCGTATGCGCCCATGGCGAGCATCGTTCGTGCGGCGGGCAGGAACGTGGTCTGCAGGCTCGCAACGGAAGAGACGAAGACTGCGAGGAAGAGGAGCATTCCGCCCCAGTTGCCCAGGACCGGGTCGGCCAGAGCGCCGAAGACGTTCTCGGAGTTGTCGGGATTGCCGAGACCGAGGCCTTCCTCGCCGACGCCGGCGTACATCATCGCGGCAACGGCGACCAGCAGGTAGGTCAGGAGAATGGTTGCGACACAGAGCAAACCGGCGCGGCCCGGGGTCTTCTTGGGGTTCTTCGACTCCTCGCCCAGCGTGAGACAGGTATCCCAGCCCCAGAACGCGAAGATCGATCCGGTGAGTCCGATGACAAACGCACCGATGGCGAGTCCGCTGAACGGGTTGAACCAACTCAGGTCGAAGGACAATCCGGCCGGGGCATCGCCGGCGCCAACGTGAACCAGTGCAACGACGGCGAAGACGACCAGCAGCACCATCTGGAAGCCGACGAGCGCGAACTGTACCCGCTCGCTGGTAGTGATTCCTCTACTCGCTATCCAGGTGGCCAGGGCGATGAAGACGAGTGTGGTGCCGACATTGACAACTTTGTTGCCCGGCAGATCGGCGATCGACGGATTGTCGACCACTCGCGCGATGAACAGATAGAAGAAGTCGACGGCAATGGCAGCAAGGTTCGAGAGCACGATGATGGTGGCGATGACCATGCCCCAGCCGCACATCCAACCGACGTACGGCCCGAATGCCTTGGTGGACCACGTGAATGACGCGCCGCAGTCAGGTGTGTCGGAGTTCAATTCGCGGTACGCGTACGCGGTGAGGAACATCGGGATGAAGCCGGCGATGAAGATGGCGGGCATCTTGAGGCCGACCGCGGCGACGATCAATCCGATACTGGCAGTCAGGGTGTAACCCGGTGCCACGGAGGAGATTCCGAGTACGGCGCCTGAGATCATGCCGATCTTGCCGGTAGCGAGTCCTTTGGAACTCAGTTCGGTGCTGGTCATGACAGTGCCTCCGGCTGGGTGAATTCGTGCTTGGGCACTACGACCATGGGAACGGGCAGCACGCGCAGCATCTTGGCGGCGGTGGAGCCCAGGAAAAGTTTGCGGGGCTGCGCGAGACGGCTGGAACCGACCATCACGAGGTCGCCGTCCTGCCAGTCCAGTTGACGCACTGCGGATTCCACCGTTGAACCGTCGGCGATGATGACCTCGATGGGGAACTCGGCGGGGAGCGCCGCTCTTGCGATGTCAAGCGTGTCCTGAGCGTGGTTTCGTGCACGTTCCCTGGCGGACTCGGCGGTGTCGCGGTGATCGCGCAGATCGTTCTGGGGGTCGAGTGCCACGAGCGAGACCAGTCGCAGCGGAACCTGCATCAGTTCGCTGGTCCGTACGGCGGTGTTCAAGACGACGTCGGCGCCGACGCGGGTGCCGAGCGCGCAGGTGACCTCTCGTATTGCGGTAGCCGACGAGTGCCGCGTTCCGCGAGGAGCCAGTGCTACCGGGACGTGGGCGGAGTGCAGCAGTTCGGTCGAGACCGAACCTATCGCGTGACGGCCGAGCAGACCGTCGCCGGAAGCTCCCACCACGATCGCCAGCGCGCTCAATCGGTCAACCTCGTCGAGCAGGCCCTGAGCAAACGACTCGTGGAAGCTCAGGTGTACTTCCACCTGGATGTCCTCGGGCACCGATGCTTTCGCCTCGGCGAGCCAGTCGTGTGCACGTGCGGCGAGAATGTCGTCGTAGCCGGCTTCCGAGGGAACCTTGGCCGGCAGTGTCCGATCCGGCGGGAGGACCATGCAGATGTCGAGTTGCGCGCCGAGACTGCGCGCGAGCTGGGCCCCGAGGACCAGCCCGTCTTTACCGCTGGGTGTGGCGAGGTATCCGACGATAAGGCGCATGGTGGCTCTTTTCCGGATTGGAGGAATCTTGCTGTGCGCCTTTATTAACCGCGGGGGGTTAATAAAGGCGCACAGCAGGAGGGGCGGCAACTCAGTCGTGCGAACTCATGACGTGCTTGAGGCGGGTGTAGTCCTCGACTCCGTATGCCGAGAGATCTTTGCCGTAGCCGGAGTACTTGAAGCCGCCGTGCGGCATCTCGGCAACGAGCGGGATGTGGCAGTTGATCCACACCGCACCGAAGTCGAGAGCAGCGGAGACGCGTTGTGTGACACCGTGATCCTTGGTCCAGATGCTCGAGGCGAGGCCGAAGCGAACGTCGTTGGCAAGCGTGATCGCCTCCTTCTCGTCGGAGAAGCTCTGGACGGTGAGGATAGGACCGAAAGTCTCTTCCTGCACGATGTCGTCGGATTGTGCGACGCCGGTGATGACCGTCGGCTCGAAGAAGAATCCGGTTTCGCCCGAACGCTTTCCGCCGGTAACGATCTTGGCCGACGCCGGCAGGTTCGCGATCTTGTCGCTCACGGCGTTGAAGTGGTTGATGTTGTTGAGCGGGCCGTAGAAAGCATCAGGATCGGAAGGCGCGCCGGGGCGCAGTTTCTCGGCGTTCCGGACGAGGGCTTCGACGAGCTGATCGTGGACGGACTCGTGAACGATCACGCGAGTGGCCGCGGTGCAATCCTGGCCACCGTTGAAGAACGCTGCCTCGGCAATACCGGTGGCGGTCTTCTCGATGTCGACGTCGCCGAAGACGATCGCCGGCGCTTTGCCGCCCAGTTCGAGGTGCGCGCGCTTGAGTTGCTGCGCTGCGGACACGGCGACAGCGATGCCCGCCCGCACCGAACCGGTGATCGAGACGAGACCGAGGGCCGGGTTCTCCACCAACGTCGCGCCGGTTCCGCCGTTGCCGAGCACGACGTTGAACACGCCGTCCGGCAGGATGCCCTTCGAGAGCTTCGCCAGGACCAGCGTGCTGCCCGGTGTGGTGTCGCTGGGCTTGAGGACGATCGTGTTGCCGGCCGCGAGGGCGGGCCCGATCTTCCACAGCGCCATCATGAACGGGTAGTTCCAGGGAGTGACCTGACCGACTACGCCGATCGGCTCACGACGGACGTAGGAGGTGAAACCCTCCATGTACTCTCCGGCCGCCTTGCCCTCGAGAAGTCGTGCGGCTCCGGCGAAGAACCGCATCTGATCGGCTCCGACCTTGACCTCTTCGTCGGCGATCATCTGGTGGGCCTGGCCGGTGTTGGCGCTTTCGGCTGCGACGATTTCGTCGCTGTGCGCTTCGATGGCGTCGGCGAGTTTGAGGAGTGCGGCCTGCCGCACGCTTGGTGTCGTCTTACCCCAGGTCTCGAATGCGCGCTGTGCTGCTTCGACGGCGGCGTCGACGTCTTCCTTGGTGGAGACCGGCGTACGCCCGACCACACTCTCGTCCACGGGGTTGATCAGGTCGAGTGTTTCCGTCGCGGCCGAGGCGACGAATTCACCGTTGATGTAGTTCTCGAGTACGACGATCGACATCGGTACCGGTTCCTCTCGAGGTCGAACGAGTTCCGGCCGAGGTGATCAGCACGGAACTCGCACTTTGTGGGGCGTGTGTGAGCAAGTGTGCGCTGACTCACAAGTAAAGGCAGCTGCCAAAAAGGTGAAATCTTTGATCCCCGACGCGCCGAGTTGTACAGTCCTGCCCATGACGATCGCTGTGCGGTGGATGTTGGCGCAGCCGGATCTCGCGCTGGAACTCAAAGGTGGGGCGCAGGGTGTCGGTCGCGAAATCACATTTGCGCACGCCACGGAGCTGCTCGACCCGTTTCGATGGTTGACCGGCGGCGAATTCATCCTCACCACCGGCATCCGATTGCCGTCCACTCAGCAAAAGCGCGGCCGCTATCTCCGGATGCTCGATGCGGCGGGTGTAGCGGCGGTGGGATTCGGAACCGGGCTCTCGTACCCCGAGGTCCCGGCCGATCTGGTGGCCGTCGCCGACGAGATCGGACTCCCGCTGATCGAGGTGCCGCTGCCGACGCCGTTTGCTGCCGTCGTCAAGCGCGTTATGAGCCGGTTGGCAGAGCAGGAATATGAAGCTGTCCTCCGGGCGTCGCGGGCGCAACCGCGGATGACGCGTGCCGTCATTTCCGGCGGAACTGCCGCAACCGTGCGTGAACTGGCGATCGCAACCTCGGCGACGGTGCTTCTTCTCGACGTCGCCGGACGAGTTCTCGAGAGCTCACCTCAACTGCCGACGGACGACGTGATCGACGAACTGCGAGCAACTCTCGGGGGCGGCGCATCCAGCAGCGTGACGCTTGCAAGGTCTGGAGCGTCGATCGCGGTGCAGCAGATCAGCGTCGGGCGAACGCCGTACGGATACCTGGCGGTGATCAGCGCTTCGGCGCTGAGTTACGTCGATCAGATACTGCTCGGTCACGCGAACTCGTTGCTGGCGTTGGACTTCGAGAAACCTGCGCGCCTGCGCGCCACTCAGGATCAGTTGAATTCGCATGCCCTCGGATTGCTGCTCACCGAAGACCGTGACCCGGCGCCGGCGTGGCAACAGATCCGGCAAGCCGCCGACGGCGAGGGAATGATCCGAGGGTTGACAGTTCTTGCCGACACGTCCGACGTAGCGGGACGCGTCGGAGTCGAGATTGCCGAGTTCATGAACAAGGCAGGGCGGCAGTTGTTCTCGCGGATCAACGACACTCGCGTCACAGTGCTGCTGCGTGGAACCGACGACGTCGAGTTTGCCCGAGAGCTACTGGGCGGGGTATCGAGGTCGGATCTTCGCGCGCTTCGAGTCGGCTTGAGCGCGCGGCGGGTGGTCGCTGCGCTGGCCGTCGCCGTCGAACAGTCGCAGCTGTGTGCGTCTGCCGCGGAAATCGGTGGCGAGCCTTTGGAATTCGCGGCGCTGACCGGAAGTGTGCTGCTGTCTTTCGATTCGACGCGTGAAGTGCTCAACACGCTGGCGGAAACGATGATCACACCGATCGAGGACTACGACCGTGACAACGGCACCGAACTGCTGGCGTCGCTGCGGGCATTTCTCGAGGCCAACGGGCACTGGGAAGCGGCAGCCATCACGATGGGCGTCCACCGGCACACGCTGCGAAGCCGAATGGCGAAGGTGGAGAGCTTGATCGACTGTCGACTCGAGGTAGCGAGAGTTCGTGCGGAACTGCTGCTCTCGATCATTGCCCGGCAGTCGTGACTGCCGGGCAATGATCGAGACTTGGCAAAGTGGCCGTCAGGCCTTGCTGCGGGCGATGATGTCGGCGGCGGTTCGCTGCCCCATCCGAACAGCACCGTCGACGTGCTGGTACCCCTCGGCCGCGATGTCGGAGCACGAGAAGTGGATCGGGCCGACGGGTGTGCGGGAATCCGCGCCGTATCGGTGCAGGCCACCGAGGTCGAAGCTGGCCGCGTACGCACCGCGGGTCCATTCCTCCGAGCCCCAGTCGGATTCGTAGTACACAACCGGTTCTTCGGCCTTCGGGCCCAGGTAACGGGCAAGTGAGGCCAGAATCGTGGCCTTACGCTCCTCGACGGAAAGCTCGAACATCGCGTCGGCCTTCTCGTCGGAGACGAAAGCGACCAGGGTGCCGCGATCGTCCTCGTGGTTGGTGTTGTCGTACACCTCCTGCACTACCTCGGACGCGCCGAAGCCGGTGCCGGAGAGGCCGTCTTCGCGCCAGAAAGGCGTCTCGTACACCGCGTGCACCTTGATGACGAGGCCGAGGGACTGGTGCTGGTGCATCTGGTGCTGACGACGCGGCAGCGGGGGATCGTACGAGATCCGGGAGTAGAGGTTGGGCGGTACGGCCAGGATCACTCGGCTTGCCTCGACGCGAACATCGCCGTCCGCCAACACCGTTGCACCGGATTCGTTCCACTTCACCGTTCGCACGGGTGCGTTGAGGAAGACGTCGTCACCGAGGGCCTCCGCCATGCGGATCGATACCTGCTGCATTCCGCCGATCACTCGCTTGTCGAGGATGAAGTCCTCGTCGACAAGGTGGGAGAACGAGCCTGCCGAAGCGGCCATGAGTACGGCCTGCAGGGCAGAGAACGAGTGGGCGGGCTTGGTGAGCATGCCACCGGCGATGAAGAGGCCGATGTTGTCACGTGCCTCGGCGTCGTCGGACTGATTGATCAGCCACTGCTTGAAGGAGACTGTGTCGAGATCGCGGGCGAGGGGATGTGCCCACGGTTCCTCGGCGCCGATCTGTGCTGCGAGATCGTCCATCTCGTCGATGAGACGGTCCATCTCCTTCTTCGTGGTGTCGTTCGTGGGGAAGGAATCACCCGTGTACTGCGTCCGCTCACCTGCCGACGAGATGTAGACGGACTCGCCCTCGCGGTAGCGCTCGAAAGTTTTCAGGCCGAGTTCGTCGAGCAAGGAGATCAGCGCGGTCTGGTCGGGGGAGACCCACTGGCCGCCGATTTCCAGAACTGCTCCGTCGATGGTGTCGGTCCACGTGCGGCCGCCGACGCGGTCGCGCGCTTCGATCACAGCGACGGTCAAACCGGCCTTGCGCAGCGCGGTTGCAGCTGCCAGGCCAGAGGGGCCGGCGCCGACGATTGCAACGTCTCTCTGGAGAGTAGGCACTTGCGAGCTCCTTCATGTTGAGCACCGCTCGAGTCGAAAGCTGCCGACGAGCGAGTGCACGGGTGTCGGTTTTCAGTCTGTCCCGACGAGACGCACACCACACCTGACGAAACGGAGTGTTCGATCGTTGATCTTGTGCCGTTTAGGCGCGGCTAGCCGTTGATGACGTGGCGATCGCCGAGCGGTCGGCTCAGCGGAACGTCCAGGCTGCCGAACACGGCAACTAAGATGCACATCTTGTCCGCGGCCTCCGGCAATGCTCCGGTTCGGAGCGTGACGATCACCGTCGTATCGGTCTCTTCGACGGTTGCGTACGCGCCGTAGCACTCCGGAGTGCCGGTCACGAAGTGGACTGCCACCGTGTGATCGTCGACCTCGGACCACGATTCGAACATGGTGGCCGTCGCACCCACGATGTCGGTGCGGCTGTCGAACTCCGTGCCCATCTCGCTGTCGTCGACCTCGTCGGGAACGGGGGTTCCGAGCGACCAGTCGGCGGGACTTGCTTCGTTGGCCGCCATCGGATTCGGCGCAGCAACCGGCCCCGTTGTCTGGGCCCCGACGGAGCATCCGGCCACAGCAAGGCAGGCCAGAACGGCGAGGGTTAGTACACGCATGAATCCACCGTAACCCTGCTCAAGCGAGTAGCGCCGTGACCAGCGCAATCGCCGGTATCGACGCCAAAGTGGTGACGAAGGCGCTGTCTCGGGCGAGGACCATCCCGCGCCGATATCGGCTTGCGTAGATGAAGACGTTCTGTGCCGTCGGCAACGTCGAGACGACCACGATGGCGAACAACTGATGGCCGTCGATGCCGAGTAGGAAGTGCGCCATCAGGTAAGCCAGCACTGGTTGGACGACGATCTTGAGGGTCGACGCAAGCGCGACGTCGCGGCGCGGACTGGAGCCCTTCTCGAGCACTCGTACGCCGTACAACGAGAGCCCGAATGCCAGCAGTGCGCCGGGGACCGACGTGGCGCCGATCAATTCGAAAGGCTGCATCAGCGGTCTCGGCGGTACCCAACCGATCAACGCCACGATCAACCCCGCAGCGCCCGCGAGCACGATCGGATTCTTGAACGGAGCGGTGACAGTGTCGATCAGTGACAGTTTTTCGGCTTCGCCCCGCAATGCCGTGAGATCGAGGATCGTCAAGGCGATCGGGGAGTACACGACGATCTGGAAGAGCAGGAGCGGCGCGACGAACGTGGCATCGCCGAGCACGAACACCGCGATCGGGATCCCGAGGTTGGCCGAATTCACGTACGACGCCGACAGCGCGCCGATAGTCAGTTCGGGCAGCGGCCGGTTGAGCCAGATCTTTGCAACGACGACGTACAGAGCGCCGACGGCAAAGGCAGTAGCCGACGCAACCGCGAGCGTCGGCGAGAAGATCACCGACAGATCGGACGACGCGAGGGTGGTGAACAGCAGGGCAGGCGTCGCGACGAAGAAGACGAGTCGACCGAGAACGAACTGTCCTTGGCTACCGAGGGTGCCGAGACGGCCGAGCAGATACCCGACCGCGATGACGACAAAAATGACGGTGAAACCCGCAACAACTCCCGACACGCTGCGGGCACCTCTCGACTGGAATGAACGACTTCGGGAAATCTTAGTCCGGGCAACAAAAAGGCCGCGCAGCCGATTGACTGCGCGACCTCTTCGGTACTTCTACGTGTGACTACCGTGCGGCGGTGAAGGGAAGCAACGCCATTTCGCGTGCGTTCTTCACTGCAACGGCGACCTGACGCTGCTGCTGCGGGGTCAGGCCCGTGACGCGACGGCTGCGGATCTTGCCGCGGTCCGAGATGAACGTGCGAAGCAAGTTGATGTCCTTGTAATCGACATGCGTGATCTTCGCTGCGAACAACGGGTTCTTCTTGGGCTTACGACCCTCTACGGGGCGTGGCTTCTTCGACGGTGAACGCTTGACTGCCATCCGACTTCCTTACCAGCTCGACTTGTGTACGCCAGGCAGTTCCCCACGGTGCGCCATTTCTCGCACGCGAATCCGGGAGAGCCCGAACTTCCGCAGGTGGCCACGCGGACGTCCATCCGCAGCGTCTCGATTGCGCAATCGTACCGGACTGGCGTCGCGTGGTAGACGTTGCAGGGTCGCTTGGGCCTTCGCGCGCTCCTCGGGTGAGCTTTTCGGAGAGCGGATTGCCTCCTTGAGCGCCGATCGCTGCTCCGCGTATCGCTCGACGATGACCCGTCGCTGGTTGTTCTTGGCGATCTTGGACTTCTTGGCCATGCCTACTTCTCTTCTCGGAAATCGACGTGCATGCGCACCACGGGGTCGTACTTCTTCAGTACGAGTCGATCGGGGTCGTTGCGACGGTTCTTGCGGGTCACGTACGTGTACCCGGTGCCTGCCGTGGACTTGAGTTTCACGATCGGGCGGATCTCGTTTCGTGCCATCTGCTCAGACCTTCTCGCCGCGCGCGCGGATCCGGGCGACGACGGATTCGATGCCGTCGCGGTCGATCGTCTTGATGCCCTTGGTCGAGAGGGTGAGCGTGATTCGACGACCCTCGCTGGGCAATACGTATGTCTTGCGCTGGATGTTCGGGTTCCAGCGACGATTCGAACGCTTGTGGGAGTGCGAGACGGATTTTCCGAACCCCGGCACACGTCCGGTCACTTGGCAGTGAGCCGACATGGGTGTTCCTTTCAACTTGCAGATGACAATCGTTTTCGACAATGCGGTGAGATCAATGTAGCGTTCAACCTCGGTAATGACAATCATTCCCAGAAAGGCCCGCTGTGAACACGATCTTGGACGGCAGGACTCCGCTGGTCCTGGTCGCCGGCATGAGCGAATCCACTCCACACACCGCACGAGCGTTGCTGCGAACCGGAACTGTTCTGGTTCACCACGACCTGAGCCACGTCCGTGAAGGGGTGGTCCGGCGGACGGTCACCTCGATGACCGGGGGCACCGGGTCTGCCGGCACGGTGTCCGAACGCGAGACGATCCTCGAGCTCGCGCACGGCTGCGTCTCCTGCACCCTGCGCGAAGATTTGCTGCCGCTGCTGCGTCGCCTTCACTCGCACAGTTCGGTCCAGCGGATCGTCTTGCTGCTTGACCGCCAACTCGAACCCGAAGCGCTGTGCTGGGCGATCGAGCATGTCGTCGTGACGGGCGTCGTCGGCCAATTGGACGGACCGGCACAGCGTGACGTCCGCGTCGACGCCGTCGTGACATGCATCGACGCCCAGACCTGGCTTGCCGACGCCACCGGCGACGAAGCTCTCGACGACGACCGCACCCTGGCTCAGGTCGTCGTCGGGCAGGTCGACTTCGCCGACGCTCTCGTACTGCGCGGGTCCGATGGACTCGACGGCTGGCAGCGGTCCCGCTTGAACGCGGTTCTCGCGCGCATTGCTCCGCGGGTACCCGTCTTCGATGAGGGAGACGACATCGAGGCACTGCTCCTCGAGGTGCCTGCGGATGCGCGACGCGGTGAGCTGGCCGACGCTCACTCACCGCTGTTGCGTCGTCAGCCGCCGCTCGACGACGACGGCGGAGTGATGCTCGTCGAGTTCACTGCGAACCGGCCGTTCCACCCCGGGCGTCTGCACGAGGCGATCGACGTCCTGCTCGAAGGTGTCGTGTACTCCCGCGGGCGCGTCTGGGTGGCGACGCAACCGGGCGAAGCGCTCTGGCTCGAATCGGCGGGCGGTGGCCTGCGGGTTGCCAGCGCGGACACCTGGCTGGCCGCGATGACGGCGCAGCAACGCGAGCGCGTTCCAGCCGAGCGCCGTGCGCTCGCGGCCCTGAAATGGGACGAGCGTTTCGGCGACCGTGACACCTCGATGGTCGTTCTGACGTGCGGTGCGAACCCGCTCGAGATCGACCGAACACTGCAGCACGCCCTGGTCACCGACGAGGAGTTGGCCGACGAAGCGTCGTGGACCACCTGGGAAGACCCGTTCGGAGAGTTCCACGAAGACCCGTGCGACGAATCCGAATCACCCTATGCCGAAACCGAATCAACGCGAGAGGGAAACGAATGAAGAAGCAGATGCACCCCGACTACCACCCCGTGGTGTTCCAGGACGCCAGCACCGGCAAGAGCTTCCTGACCCGGTCGACCGTGACGAGTGAGCGCACCGTCGAATGGGAAGACGGCGGCACATACCCGCTGTTGGTCGTCGACGTCACGAGCGACTCGCACCCGTTCTGGACCGGAGCACAACGAGTGATGGACACCGCCGGACGCGTCGAGAAGTTCGAGCGTCGCTACGGAAAGCGCAAGGCACTCTGATGGCCGTTCCCAAGCGGAAGATGTCGCGTTCCAACACCCGCAGTCGCCGTGCTCAGTGGAAGGCGACGGCGCCCGATCTGGTCGAGGTCACGGCCTTCGGCCAGACCCACCGGGTTCCTCGGCGACTGGTCAAAGCAGTTCGACTCGGGGTGATCGACCCGAGCCGCATCTGACCGTGCGATCCTTGGCCGGTGCTGCTGAGGATCCTCGAACTGGTGGGCATCGTGGCGTTCGCGGCCTCGGGTGCCCTGGTGGGCGTCACCAAGCGACTCGACATCTTCGGGGTGTGCTCGGTGGGTGTGTTCACCGGCATCGGCGGCGGTATCGTCCGCGACGTCCTTCTCGGCGTCCATCCGCCCAGTTCGCTGAGCAGTTGGCCGTACTTCGGAACGGCCGCCGCCACCTCACTCGCCGTGTTCTACCTACACGAGCCGCTCAATCGACTGCGTCGTGAAATCCTGGCGCTCGACGCACTGGGGATGGGCTTGTTCGCTAGTACCGGCGCCGTCATCGCGCTGGACAACAACGCCAGTTCGCTGGCGGCGACATTGATCGGTGCGACCGCGGCGATCGGCGGCGGAGTGATCCGCGACGTCCTCGTCAACGAGGTACCGCTGCTCCTGCACAAAGACCTGTACGCGGTTCCCGCACTGCTCGGCGCTGCGTTGGTGGTCACAGTCTCGCAAGCCGGACTGTCCACCAACGCCGCGCTGGTGTGCGGCACGGCGTTCGCCGCGGTGTTCAGACTGCTTGCGTTATGGCGTCATTGGAGCCTGCCCGGGCCCAGGCGAACCCGGGACTGACCGCGACACGCCGGAGGCCGGAATCGGACCCTCTCAGCCGCATCTCAGCACTTCAGTCCAAACTGTCGGTATGCGTATTTTGGTGGTCGACGACGACCGGGCGGTTCGCGAGTCGCTTCGGCGGTCGCTCAGCTTCAACGGCTACACGGTCGAGCTCGCGGTCGACGGGCTCGACGCACTCGAGAAGATCCTCGCCAACCGGCCGGACGCCGTCGTGCTCGACGTCATGATGCCGCGACTCGACGGACTCGAAGTGTGCCGTCGTCTTCGCAGTGCCGGTGACGACCTGCCCATCCTCGTGCTCACCGCCCGCGATTCGGTCAGCGAGCGAGTCGCCGGCCTCGATGCCGGAGCGGACGACTACCTGCCCAAGCCCTTCGCTTTGGAAGAGTTGCTTGCCAGGTTGCGTGCACTACTGCGTCGCACCGCGCCCGATCTGGACGCCGATTCCGAAATGATGGCGTTCGAGGACCTCACCCTCGACCCGGTCACCCGTGAGGTCAAGCGCGGTGAACGATCGATCAGCCTGACTCGTACCGAGTTTTCCCTTCTCGAAATGCTCATGGCCAACCCGCGCCGCGTGCTCACCCGTGGACGCATTCTCGAAGAGGTGTGGGGGTACGACTTCCCGACGTCCGGCAACGCGCTCGAGGTGTACGTCGGCTACCTGCGTCGCAAGACGGAAGCCGACGGCGAACCGAGGTTGATCCACACTGTCCGCGGAGTCGGCTACGTCCTGCGGGAGACGCCTCCGTGATCACCGCTCCGTTCGGCAAGAACGCCGAACCGAAGAAATCCTCCACCACCCAAGCGTCCGTCGAAATGCGCCCGCCGATGCCACTGACCCGTTCGGTGTCATTGCGTTGGCGTGTGACGCTCCTCGCTGCGTCGGTGGTGGCCATTGCCGTCGCAGTCATGGCGATCGCGGCGTACGCGGTGGTTTCGCGTGCGCTCTACGCGGACGTCGATCACCAGTTGCGTACCAGGGCGGCGGTGCTCATCGACAGCAATGTCGTGCGATTCGATCCTCGCTACATCTCCGGTGCGACGCTGTACACCACCGACATCAGTGTGGCCCTGATCTTCTCGGACCTGAGCACGTACCAGCCGCCCGGTTCCGACGTGCCGATCGGAGAGGCCGAAGATGCCGTTGCGCGTGGCGAATCGGATTCTTCGCTGCGAACCGTCGACGGTCAGCGAGTGCTGGCTCAACGGACGCATGACGGAAGCACTTTGGTGATCGGTCAGCGGCTCGCGCCGACCGTTGCGGTACTGGATCGGCTGGCCTGGGTTCTCTTCGTGGTCGGCGGGTGTGGCGTCATACTTGCTGCGGTGGCGGGTACTACCGTGGGCCGCACCGGTTTACGGCCCATCGCCAGGCTGACTGCCGCCACCGAACGAGTCGCCCGGACTGACGATCTGACGCAGATCCCCGTTACCGGCAGCGACGAATTAGCGCGCCTGACAGAGAGTTTCAACACGATGCTGCGGGCACTCGCCGAGTCACGTGAGCGTCAGTCGCGCCTCGTCGCGGACGCCGGACACGAGTTGCGCACACCGTTGACTTCGTTGCGTACCAACATGGAATTGCTGATCGCGTCCAGTCGCCCCGGTGCGCCGCAGATTCCCGACGAGGACATGGCGGAACTTCGTGCCGACGTCGTCGCGCAGATCGAGGAACTGTCGACTCTGGTCGGTGACCTTGTCGATCTGGCCCGCGAAGACGCGCCCGAAACCGTGTACGAGCGCGTAGACGTCAGCGACGTCGTCGAGCGTGCGCTCGAACGAGCGCGGCGCAGGCGCAACGAAATCGAGTTCGAAGCGGTCACCACTCCGTGGTACGTCTACGGAGATCAAGCGGGTCTGTCGCGTGCGGTGCTGAACGTCCTCGACAACGCTGCGAAATGGAGTCCGAAGGGCGAACAGGTACGCGTCGAAATGCGTCCGGTCGGCCAAGGATTGTTGGAATTGACCGTAAGTGACGCGGGACCTGGCATTCCGGAGGAGGATCGGGAGTTGGTGTTCGATCGTTTCTACCGGTCGACCGCGGCACGTTCGATGCCGGGATCGGGTCTGGGACTTGCGATTGTGCGTCAGGTTGTCGTCAAGCACGGCGGCACCATCGCGATCGACGAATCCGATCGTGGGGGAGCGCTTGTTCGTATCGTGCTTCCCGGCGAACCAGGGCCGAGCGCCGAGTAGCGTGTTCTGTAGACCCGTTGGTCCCGTGCTTCGGTGACTGACGTCACGAGTTAATGCGTTCGGCCCGAGAGTCTTTCGGGCCGAGCCGACAACACCGGATTTTCACGTCGAACTCTGGGTAAAGTGACAGGCACGTCTCAGCGCCTTCTCAGCAGCGCAAGGCAGCATTGTCGGCAGAACAGTTGTGACTGCCCGTCCGGTGGTCACCGTAGACGAAAGCGAGCCGATGACCGAGGACCGTAACGTCGGGCCGACCCGGCCCGAGCAGCCCAACAGCGAGCCCACCACCCAAGCGCAGCCGACAGCACCTCAGGCGCAGCCTCCCGTGCCGCCGCAGCAGCCTCAGGGGCAGGCGCCTCAGCAGCCGTACCAGCCGACCGAATCCTTTGCCCGACCCACTGAAGGCCGACCCACTGAAGGCCGACCCACCGAAGGCCGGCCCACCGAAGCCTTCGGGCAGGCGCCGCAGCAGCCCACGCAGGCTTTCGGCCACCCGCACGGTGCCCATGAGGCCGCGTACCAGCAGAGCGCCCCGTACGGCGCACCCAACCCTGGTGGCCCCGGCGGCCCGAACGGTCCGGGCGGCCACAACCAGATCCCCGCACCGCTGCAGGGGCCGAACTCCGGTTCGACCACCACAAAGCCGAAGTCGGGACGCATGGCGCTGGTTGCCGGTGCTCTGGCGCTGGTTCTGGTCAGTGGTGGTGTCGGTGGCGTGGTCGGTGCCGTCGTCGCGGACCGCAACGGTGGAACCGCGACGGTCACCAACTCTCTGAACGCCCCGAAGCCCACTGCGACCAACACGTCCAATGCTCCCGCCGGCTCGGTTCAGGCCGTTGCCTCGAAGGTGGTGCCGAGCGTCGTGCAGATCGAGGTGGCCACCGCGCAGGGACAGGGCGGTGAGGGTTCCGGTGTCATCCTGTCCTCCGACGGTCTGATCCTGACCAACAACCACGTTGCCGGTGCTCAGGGAGCGCAACTTCGCGTCGCGTTCTCCGACGGAACCAAGGCCTCGGCCACCCTTGTCGGTGCCGATCCCGTCTCGGACATCGCCGTCATCAAGGTCGACGGCCGCAACGACCTCACCCCCATCGATCTCGGGAACTCCGGCGACGTTCAGGTCGGACAGCAGGTTGTGGCCGTCGGGTCCCCGCTCGGCCTTGCCGGCACGGTCACCGAAGGCATCATCTCCGCACTCGATCGCCCGGTGTCCACGAGCGGCGAGTCCGGCAACCAGAACACCGTCATCGACGCTCTGCAGACCGACGCAGCGATCAACCCCGGCAACTCCGGCGGCGCCCTCGTCAACATGGACGGCCAGCTGATCGGCATCAACACGGCGATCGCCTCGCTCGGAGCGTCGTCGGGTACCCAGGGCGGTTCCATCGGCCTCGGTTTCGCCATCCCGATCGATCAGGCACGCCGCGTCGCCGACGAACTGATCAAGACCGGCAAGGCGACTCAAGCCATGATCGGCGTGACCGTACCGTCGCAGGACAACGCCGACGGCGCAACCGTCATGGATGTCACTGCTGACGGGCCGGCCGCCAAGGCCGGTATCCCGAAGGGTGCAGTCATCACCAAGGTCGACGATCGTGTTGTCGCAGATGGTGATTCGCTGATCGCGGCAGTGCGTTCACATGCTCCCGGCGACAAGGTCTCGATCACGTACAGCGACGGCGGGCAGACCAAAACCGTCGACGTCACGTTGGGAACCGCGGCAGCGCAGGGCGGCCGATGATGTTCGGCGATCAGCAGACGATCGACCCGATCTTCGGCCAGATCGCAACGGCGTCGGGATCGGACACTACGGTAGGTGTCATGGAACTCGAAGCCACATCGGCCGGCCGCGCTCTGGTCGTCATCGTCGACGATCGCACAGCCCACGGCGACAACACCGACTCCATCGGTCCACTGGTTACGGAACTGCTGAACGAAGCGGGTTTTCTCGTCGATGCGACGGTCGCCGTCGCCGCCGACGAAGTGGAGATCCGCAACGCTCTCAACACCGCAGTCATCGGTGGCGTCGACCTCGTGATCTCGGTCGGCGGTACCGGGGTATCCCCGCGTGACGTCACTCCCGACGTGACCGCAGAGGTTCTCGATCGCGAGATCCCGGGAATTGCCGAAGCACTTCGCGCTTCCGGTCTGTCGGCCGGATCGCTCGAAGCAGGCTTGTCCCGCGGCCTCGTCGGGGTTTCGGGAAGCACCGTGGTCGCCAATCTGGCGTCGACCAGGCCGGCAATTCGCGACGGCATGGCAACCCTGACGGCTTTGGCGAGTCACGTCATCGCCGAGCTGTCCAGCCTCGAGGGCTGAGACAGCTTGTCGGAGCAACCAGATACCCCGAAGAAGCCGCCAGTCGACAAGAAGCGCCTGGCGCGCATCTTCGGGGACGTCTTTCCCGAGACGACGTCGGACGAGCGGGGGCCTGAAGGTTCCTCGCGATCCTCGGACGACGACTGGCTGCGCAGTCAGCGGCCCCCGCACCACGGCGGTTGAGAAGTAAATCAGGCCCTCGGACACAATGTCCGAGGGCCTGATTTGTTCTGTGAGCGCTGCCTATTCGAGCGTCTTGGCGTGGGCTCCTGTGTCGGCGCCGCTTCCGTTGGCGGAGAGGATGTCGCGGATCTGGATGAGCAGATCGGTTTCGCTGGCTTCCTTGTCCTCAGGCTCGGAGACGAACTTCTTCTTTGCCGCATTCGCGGGAACGATCAGCACGAAGTAGACGACCGCCGCGATGATGATGAAGTTGATGATCGCGGTGACCACGGCGCCGATGTTCAAGAATGTCTCGGGGTTGCCTGAGATGATTTCGACACCCCAGCCCAACTCGTTTGAACCGCCGATTGCGGCGATGAGTGGATTGATGATGTTACTGGTGAATGCCGTGACGATGGCGGTGAAGGCTGCGCCGACGACAACGGCGACGGCCAGGTCGAGCACGTTTCCGCGAAGCAGGAAATCCTTGAATCCCTTGAGCATGTCGGTGTCCCCTCGAGTCTCCGATGGCAAGTGCCAGATGGTTCGTTGATACCGAACCGACTGGAAAAATCCTAGAGGAGCTTCGGACGCTTTGTGCGGTCAGCGGAATGTCACGGTGATCGCATTGGACAGGGATGCCGCGGCAACGACGTTGGCTGCCGGTGTCGGCAGAGCCAGCAGAATCACCTGTTCCTGCTGGTTACGTGTACTTTCCGACGTGGTGACCAGCGCGACTACTGCTCCCGCCGCAAGAATCTGCGGGGCCTTGTCGGCAATTGATTCGTTGGGTGTGTCGGGGCGGGATGTGTCAGTGCGGGATGTGTCAGGGCCGACGGTCAGGACGTCGACGACATCCCCGGTGCGCAACATGTCCGCGACGGCTGCATCGGCCAATCGAACGGGGACGATACGGGCGTCGTCGGTTCCTACCGACAACCCGGCCAGCCGTGGGCTGAGAACGCGCACGTCGGTGACGGTTTCTCCGGAGCGAATCGGGCCGGCAACGGTTCTCCCGACTACCAGGTCGGTATCGGAGACAACTCCTTCGGGAAGTTGTTTCGAGTCGATCTCTCGGATCTCGACATCCGAATCCGCGATCACCTGTCCGGGAGTGAGATCGCGACTCGAGACAACTACGGCGACCGTATCGGTCGCGGGATCGCCTCGGAAGAAGAGAACGACGCCGAGTGCGGCCAGGGCAACGGCTGCGATCTTGCGGACTGTCGCCGTGCGGAACCGAGTGCCGCGCGTCAGTTCGACGACGCGATCGAAGGTGCTCGGGGTGAGATCGAGCTGGGCGCGCAGTGGATCGGAGCGCCTCGGCGAGCGAGAACGTGCTGACGGCATTCATGCACGTTAGGGCCGGAAGCGGTGCTTCCGGCCCTAACGATGTGAAACTGTGGACAACCCGGAGGTTGTGGAAATCAGCTTGCGGCAGCCTTCGCGGGCGCCGGCGTGCTGGTCGACGAACTCGATGTCGAAGAGGAGTCCGACTTGGACTCGGACTTCGCAGCGGGTGCCGAATCACTCTTGGCGGGCTCGCTCGCAGTCCCGGAGCCGCCGCGGCTGTCGGTGCGGTAGAAGCCGCTGCCCTTGAACACGATGCCAACAGAGTTGAACAGCTTGCGGAGCTTGCCTGAGCAAGCTGGGCAGACCGTCAGCGAATCTTCGCTGAAGGACTGGACGATGTCGAAACGGTTGTCACATTCCGTACATGCGTATGAGTAGGTGGGCACCGGGCTTCCTCCGCACTGTGATGTTCGAGCAGCCGCGTATTTACACCGCAGCCTTTAGCACTCTACAAGTGACAGTGCCAACAGCGCTAATCAGGGATCTATTCCCGCAGATCAATCGCCTTGGAGCCGCGTGAGACCGCCGCTCGGCGTCAATGCCCATCCCATCGGAATGTCGTGGTCGTCGGCCGGCAAGGTCTCGACGAGTTCGGAGTCTCTGACAATTGCCACGAGCCGAGTCTGCGGTCCGACCGACCCGAGCGTCCGGTCGTAGAAGCCTGCGCCGCGGCCGAGGCGTGTTCCACGAAGATCCACCGCGAGAGCAGGGATCAGCATGCATTCCACGTCGGACAGGGTTTCCGGTGGTAGGACGGGTCCGACGGGCTCCCGAATGCCGTACTTCGCGGGGCGCAAACCGTCGGCACCGCTGTATTGAACCCAGGACAACGGTCCGGGTTCTCCGGTGATCGGAAGTAGTACACGCTGCGCGATCTCGGCAACGGCGTCGAGCAAGTCGGTGGATCCTGGTTCGGTGCGGGTGGGGACGTACGCACAGACGGTTGAGCCGTCGACAATCACTGAACGTATGTGCGTGATCAACGCCGCAGTTTCCGTGTTTCGAGTGTGCTCGGAGACTGCATCACGTGCTGCGAGTGCGATTTGTCGCCATTGTGCTTTTGTCTGAGGTGTCACCCCGCAACGATATTCGTCGTGCTGACCGAGCGGTAACAAGCGGCGGCTAAGGTGTTGGCATGACAGACGTTGTCGCTAGCAGCACGAGGGCCTTCCGTACGGCCGTGGTTCCCGCAGCCGGACTTGGTACGCGTTTCCTGCCTGCCACCAAGACGGTTCCGAAAGAATTGCTGCCGGTCGTGGACACACCGGGTATCGAACTGGTGGCGGGTGAAGCTGCGGACTCGGGAGCCGAGCGGCTCGTCATCGTGACGTCCCCGGGCAAAGACGGAGTGGTTGCGCACTTCGTCGAGGATCTCGTGCTCGAAAGCAAGCTGGAAGCGAGCGGAAAACTTGCTGCCCTGGCAAAGGTGCGCAAAGCGCCGGGTTTGCTCGAAGTCGATTCCGTGATTCAGGAGCAGCCCCTCGGCCTCGGGCATGCAGTCGGTTGCGTCGAGTCGGTTCTCGACGACGACGAAGATGCCATCGCGGTCCTTCTGCCCGATGATCTCGTACTCCCGCGTGGCGTCCTGGAGATCATGGCGCGAGTTCGGGCCAAGCGCGGCGGGTCCGTTCTCTGTGCAATCGACGTTCCCAAGGACGCAGTGAGCGCTTACGGCGTCTTCGACGTCGAGATCGTTCCCGACGCGGTCAATCCCGACGTCCTCAAGGTCGTCGGCATGGTCGAGAAGCCGGCTGTGGAAGACGCGCCGTCGACCTTTGCCGCTGCGGGTCGCTATCTGCTCGATCGTGCGATTTTCGACGCACTTCGTCGCATCAAGCCGGGAGCCGGCGGTGAGTTGCAACTCACCGACGCCATCGCTCTCCTGATTTCCGAGGGTCATCCGGTTCACGTGGTGGTGCACCGCGGAACGCGTCATGACCTGGGCAACCCCGGCGGGTACCTCCGCGCTTCGGTTGACCTGGCACTCGACAGCGACGATTACGGTCCGTCCTTGCGTAAGTGGCTCGCGGATCGGCTCGACCGCTGAGCGTGTCGCCACGGTGGTTGATCGCCCGATAACGCAGTATCAATGTGCTTGTCCCTTTTCGAAGGCAAGGCATCATGAGCTGACGGATATCACCGAATTTCCAGACACAGGAGGACGCGGACCAGATGCGGTCGGTTGAGGAGCAGCAGACCAGGGTTACCGCTGCTGCAGTGGCACCCCGTCCGGTTCGGGTCGCCATCTCGGAGGCGCAGGGACTGCTGTGTGCCGAGGAAGTGGTGACCGAACGCCCATTGCCGGGATTCGATCAAGCTGCCATCGACGGTTACGCGGTTCGCAGTGTCGATGTCGCCGGCGCTGGAGCCGACCTCCGCGGCGAGGACGGCGAGCCTACGGACCTCAGCTTGCCGGTGGTCGGCGAGGTGACGGCGGGCTCACGCCAACCGATCCGGTTGCAACCGCGTCAGGCCGTTCGAGTCGACACGGGCGCGCCGCTGCCCACGCTGGCCGACGCCGTGCTCCCGCTCGAAAACACCGACGGTGGTCGCGCTCGCGTTCGGATCTTCGAGCCGGTGCGTTCGGGCGATTACGTTCGCCGTGCAGGTGACGACGTCCAGCCGGGCGACGTGGCCGTTCGGGCAGGCACCATCATCGGAGCCGCGCAGGTCGGTTTGCTTGCTGCGGTCGGTCGCGACAAAGTGCTCGTCCATCCGCGTCCGCGTCTCTCCGTCATCAGCGTCGGTGGAGAACTTGTCGACGTGGATCGCACGCCGGGGCCTGGTCAGGTCTACGACGTCAATTCGTATGCCCTCGCCGCCGCAGCGCGCGATGCCGGCGCCGACGTCAACCGTGTGGGAATCGCAGGCAACGACTCGCGCCGTCTTCGCGAAGTAGTCGAGGGACAGCTGATTCGCTCGGAAATCGTTGTCATCGCCGGTGCCGTGGGCGGCGGAGCGTCCGACGAGGTTCGTGAGGCGCTTGCCGACCTGGGGACACTCGAGGTGGAGCGCGTTGCCATGCATCCGGGATCAGTGCAGGGCTTCGGCAAGCTGGGACGAGACGAGGTTCCGACCTTTCTCCTACCGTCCAACCCGGTCAGCGCACTGGTGGTATTCGAAGTCATGGTTCGCCCGCTGATCAGAATCGCGCTCGGACGCCGCCAACCGATGCGGCGAGTAGTGAAGGCGCGCACGGTGGGAACGATCACGTCGATTGCCGATCGCAAGGGTTTCCTGCGTGGTCAGCTGATGCGTGACGAAGCGACGGGGGAGTACCTGGTGCAGGCACTCGGGGGTGCGCCCGGTGCGTCCTCACATCTCCTCGCGACCTTGGCGGAAGCCAATTGCTTGGTTCTTGTCGATCGAGACGTCACCGAAGTGCACATCGGTGAAGAAGTCGACGTAGCTTTTCTCGCCCAACGTGGGTAACGCCGACCCGAGTGGGGTGTGATGTCAGTCCATCCAGGATGGCCGGAAGATCTCGGCCCACTGCGAGTGCCCGCGGGAGTGGTGACCGTCCGCCCCGTGAAGCTCCGTGACGCTGCTGTGTGGAGTCGCCTCCGCATTCGCGATCGCGAGCACCTGGAGCCGTGGGAGCCCACCGGAGAGTCGCCCTGGGATGCTCGCCACCACATTACTGTCTGGCCGTCCCTGTGCGGGAATCTTCGCTCCGAGGCGCGCAAGGGCCGGATCCTTCCCTTGGTGATCGAACTCGACGGGAAGTACTGCGGGCAGGTCACCATCGGAAATGTCGTGCGCGGCGCTCTGCGGTCCGCCTGGGTGGGCTATTGGGTCGCCTCGCACGTCACCGGTGGGGGCGTAGCCACAGCGGCCGTGGCGCTCACACTCGATCACGCATTCTCGAAGGTCGGTCTGCATCGAGTGGAGGCGACCGTTCGGCCGGAGAACGCGTCGAGTCGCGCAGTCCTACGAAATGTTGGGTTCCGGGAGGAAGGTCTTCTCAAGCGCTATCTCGATGTCGACGGCCAATGGCGTGATCATCTTCTGGTCGGAATGACCATCGAGGAAGTACCCACCACCGTCGTCGACAGATTGGTGCGGTCCGGACGCGCTTCGTGGGTGTGACCAATACGGCGCCACGAGCGTGAGAAATGCGAGCTAAACGGCAGTTACCGCTGAGTAGTCCTACTTTCGGCCGGAAAAATGTGGTTTTTGATTCAACCAGAACTTGAGACTTTTGGGACTGAACCGGAAGTTCAGTTCGGTACGCGTGTGACACATGAGTATGGTGGGGTTCGGCGCGTCGGCAACGATGCGAGGGCGTCGGCCGTTAACCTTGACTCGTCAACGGCTGGCATAGGTGCTGGTAGGTGATCGGGAGGAGGCCGCGGCATGCCTAGCTCATTCGTGTGGATCGGGCTGGTGGCCGTGTGGCTGTTCGTCCTGGTGCCGATGCTTGTCAACAAGCGCCCCAGGATCCGGCAGACGAGTGACGCGGCGCTCGCGACTCGAGTACTCCACCGCGGCGACAGCAACCCTGTTCAGCGCGGGCCGGCAGCAGGACATCGAAGCGATCCGAACTGGCAACCAGAACCAGTGCGCAGCAGCTACGACGCGGAGGACCAGATGGACACTCACGCAGAAGACGACTACACCGGCGGTCGTGCACCGGTCGGAGAATTTGTTCCCGTTCGGCGCGGCCGAGGCGGATTCGACCCCGAAGCGGATGCCATCGCCCGGGAGGCGCGGTACGCATTCCGTCAGCGGACATTGTTGGGCCTGGCATTCGTCGCGATTCTCTCGGGCGCTCTCGCATTGATCATCTCGCCGATGGTGTGGTGGTTGTTTGTGCTGACCGTGTGCGGCCTCGGTGGGTACATGGCGTACCTACGTCGGCAGGTTCGTATCGAGCAGGAGATTCGCCGTCGTCGCACCGAGCGCCTCAACCGATCGCGACTCGGAGTCGAATCGCACACCGACGAAGAGTTGCGCCTGATTCCAGCGCGATTGCGCCGGCCAGGAGCGGTTGTCCTCGAGGTCGACGACGAAGATCCGGTGTTCGATCACTTGGATCACTACGAAGAAGAGGTCAGGCACACCGAGATGCGTCGCGCATCCGGTCAGTGACCTTTCTCCGTCGATCTTCTGGGCAGATCTTGTCGGGCCGAAAGTTCGTGTCGGGTGATTCCAACGGGAGTATTCGTTCCTGTTAGAGTTGCCGAGCACCGCTGAGGCGGTGGCACGGGGCTGTGGCGCAGTTGGTAGCGCGCTTCGTTCGCATCGAAGAGGTCAGGGGTTCGATTCCCCTCAGCTCCACCAAGAAGTACCAGCAAAAAGGGTCTTTCAACGAAAGTTGAACGGCCCTTTCCTGCATTTTCAGAGCCTGCCCGAATTGTGAAGATTTAGCTCGAGTGTGCGCCGTTTCATACGATTGCGACCGCTGATCCGGACCGTTGAGCTTCCAAGTGAGGGATGATCCTTGGGCGGATACATGTTTGCCGGAAATGTAACGAGGGTGTGTCCGGTGCGATAGGCACGATGAGTCTGCCGCAGTTTTCCGCAGGTCGGACGTATGTGTCGGGGAGGAATGTCGATGAGCCAGCCACGACGGCTAGCGATGATGCTTGTTGCTGTGATGTGCCTGATGGGTATCGGCGTCCTTGCCGTATCGGTCTTCCCTGCCATCGTCGCCGCCCAACCTGGCGGCAACAGTGGCGGTGGAAACAATGGCAACGGAAACGGCAACTACGGCAACAACGGCAACAACGGCAACAACGGCAACAACGGCAACAACGGCAACAACGGCAACAACGGCAACAACGGCAACAACGGTGGCGGTAACAACGGCAACGGCAACGGCAACTACGGCTGGCATTGCCACCATCACAACTGCGGTACAACGGTAATTCCGACGCCGACCACGACTGAGCCGACCACGACGACTGAAACCACGACGACGACTGAGCCCACGACGACGACTGAGCCCACGACGACGACTGAGCCCACGACGACGACTGAGCCCACGACGACGACTGAGCCCACG